>DKYT01000020.1:56410-204049 GCA_002492465.1 Lachnospiraceae bacterium UBA7093
TGCCTTGCATATTTCATTCATGCAAAGGAAGAATGGATTTTGCAATATATAAAGAAAAAAACATCACTTTGTTTATTTTTTCTCTGCATACTGTTTAACCTAATAGAAGTAATCTACATGCCAGCAAGCGGATTGTATTTATCGACGATTTTTGTAGTTGCTCTTGCTTTCATACTTGCCTTACAATACACGGGGGAATGTCAAAATTCTTTCATAATCTTCTTAGGGAATTTTGCTGATCAATATGGAGTCTGGATTTATATATTACAAATTATGGTAATTAAAAGTTTGCGTCAGCTTTATAGCTTTTTAGGAATTGCAAATAATGTTGCAGTCCGAATCTTAAGTCCAATTATGGTTTTTATATTAACAAGCTGTCTGGCAATCATTCCGACTCAAATAGAAAGGATATTCAAAAAGCGTCATGAAAGCACTTAACAGAAAATCTAATTTTGAACTTTTTCGGATTTTGGCAATGTGCCTGATTATACTGATTCATTTAAGCCCAGGCGGAACCTTATCTGATTTTGGGCTGTCCGGAAATGCAGTACCCGTCTTAAACGCTGTCATGGTCGGAATAAGCAACATAGGTCCTGCTTGCTTTTGCCTGATATCCGGATACTTTGGCATGAAATTTTCATGGAAAAAACTTCTGAAATTTGAAGTTATGATGATAACCTATTCCCTTCTGGAAACCTGCATCTTACTCCTTGTATTTCCGGAGGAAATGCAGGGAGCCGTGCTTTTAGAGCAGTTAGTAAAGTCTTTTCTGCCTTTCATAAGCAGAAAATATTGGTTTTACTCCTGTTATATGTGCGTATTCCTGTTCAGTGGTTATATTAATAAATTTATAGATACTCTTAAGAAAGAAGAGTTTAAAAAAATCATAGGACTTTCTTTATTAATTTTCAGCGTGTTTCCTACAATATTCTACTTTGAGATTATGCAGGATTCCGGTAAAGGTCTTATTCAAATGATTTTACTATATATGATTGGAAGATATATTCGACTATATAGAAATGAACCCTCCAACAACTCTAAAAATATTTTATGCTTTTTTGCTTTATGGATTTTGAATGCAATTTCAATGCTGTACCCCATCAATATTGGTCCTGTCACTCATACTTTTTGCCGGGATAATAGTATTACAAATATAGCAATAGCAATTCTTCTGTTTTACTTTTTTAAAGATATGAATTTTTCTTCCAGACATATTAACAAACTTACAGGAAACATGTTTGCCGTTTTTGCTCTGGAAAATTCCTTAGTAAGTGTTTTTCATAAAATAATTAAAGGAAATACACCAAATATAAATAATTTTCTTCTTGGCTTCTGTCTATTAGTGGGAACTGTTTTTGTGATTTTCATTATATGCATTACCTTAGGTTTTATATTAGAGTTCCTCTTAGGTAAACCAGAGGATAAACTCATAGAAAAACTTGTGAACTCAATCGAGCATATTTTTAAGAGGATAAAAAATGATACAAACTCAAGCATCTGATTTTCTAGTATCCATACTACAGGGGAAAAAAGTTTTATTTATTACTACAAAAAATCTCTCATACATTCGCAACACACAAGAGCTTAATTTAATAAAAAAATATGCCAGTCAATATGCAGTCATTGGTTCTTCTCATAGAGGTTACCTGGCGAGGCTGTTCCACGTATATCGTAAGCTGTTCTCCATTTCTTTCTGTAATTATGAGATTATCCTAATTGGCTTTGCACCGCAATTGGTGCTCCCTTTATTTTGGCACAAGTTTCGAAAAACTAACGTTAAAATAGTAATAGATTTTTTTATTTCTGTTTTTGATACCTTATGCTGTGACCGAAAGAAACTGCATCCAAATGGCTTATTAGGCAAGCTTCTTCATCATTTAGACCAGAATACGCTTCTTTATGCGGATACCGTTATCTGCGACACCAATACACATGGACAGTATTTTATGGAGGAATTTCATGTTCCCTTAGAGAAAATCCATACCCTTTATTTGGAAGCCGATACCTCTATTTACCATCCTATGAATCTTACAAGACCTTCTTATCTTAATAATAAATTTGTAATTCTTTATTTTGGAAGCGTTCTTCCTCTTCAGGGAATTGAAACTGTCCTGGAGGCAATGAATATTTTAAAAAATCACAATGAATTATATTTCTTTTTTATTGGTCCAATAAAAAGTAAGAAATTTGCCGTTTCAAAGCCATCCTCAAATAATATCCGCTATATTGATTGGCTTAGTCAGGATGAGTTAGCAAAATATATCAACTATTCAGACTTATGCCTTGCCGGACACTTCAATGCTTCCATAGCAAAAGCGCAACGCACCATTCCCGGTAAAGCATATATTTATCAAGCAATAAAAAAGCCCATGATTCTAGGTAATAATCCTGCAAATCATGAGCTGTTCTCGAACGATGAAAATGTTACGTTTGTCGAAATGGGAAATGCGAAAGCACTTGCCGACGCTATTCTTCATTTAAGTACTTTGACATCCCGCAGATCTTACCGAGAAAAGTGATCTTCTGCATAAAGTAAATCGTCCTTTTTCTTTTCTGTAATCTGCAATATCATGCAAATTCCTGCAAATGCACTGATGGAAATAAGCCTGTGGGTAAACCAATAGTGAACATAAGAATATCCATTTCCGAGTATAACCCATATAGCAGGCGGAAATAGTAACATTAAAAAATACGGTAGCATCTGCACAATATTGTCCCTTGAAATGTTCTTATATCCTCGTATTAGATAAAAAGAAATCAGCAGCAACATCAAAATAAACAGTAACAGATAGGGCCATTTAAAATAAACATTCATATTTTTTAATAGCCTGTCCAAGGTGGAAGGATTTTCTATTTCCCATGTGGCATGGTCTGAGGTATAGCGCTTTGCCTGTCCCAGCGCTTCTGCAAAGTAGTTGAATCCCGTAATCATCCATGAAAGAATCCATTTCCCAATCCACACTGTTCCATATCCCAACAGCCACATGGCACCGTAGGCAAATTCTTTTTTCACTTTTGTCATGGCAGTTTCTTCGCTAAGGAGCAGATAAACTGTCATAGGGATCCCAAAACCAATCATAGGGAATGAAAGCTCATTAAAATAGACAAATAAGATACCGTTTATCAGAAAAAAGAAATAATATCCCCATCCTTCGCGCAGCTTCTCATGATAGAACAGCATATACGATGTGAACGCAAGCATCAGAATATACTCAATAGAGAAACAAAAACACATAATCATGGAAACCGGATTCAGAAGAACCACGGATAAAAACAGTCCAAACAGCGGTTTTATCAGTTCTCTTTTTACCATTCCCACAATCACCAGAAATAATAGTCCCACCTGCAATATCATGGAAATTATCCTGATATCTGATAAATCAAACAAAAGAAGCATGGGCTTCAAAAAAATAAGGCTGCCATGCCAATATCTTCCGTAATGGACCTCATGAGTCTCTCCTTCTTTCCCAGTTGCCAAAAGGATGACAGAGTTTTCATTATCATCATCTCCATACAAAATCCGGGGAGCATTCATAGCATCCTGCAATAGGTGCCCGGATCCCGGATAAATGGCATTCAAAATCAGAGACGCATCCGTATAAGTATCTGCTTGAGCATTTTTGTATCCCTTGACCCATTGAAAATAACAGCCCTCGGATGAAATCTGCTCTGTAGAATCTGCCACATTCCGCCTCATTCTCTCGGTTGGAAGGCAATAGGCAAGTACCAGCAGTACAAAACCTGTTAATATAAAAACCGCAAGACATATGCACACTTTAACTGCAAATCTAAACTTTCCCTGCATGTAACATTATTTCCTTTATAAATACATCCCAAAGTACTATTCCGCATTTTAGTTTACCATACTTTTGGGTGATTGACTATATGATTATACTTAATGTTATTAATACTTATCACCTTGTATATGCAGTCTCCTAATCATACTCTCCAGCAAATACAACACATATATACCAATCCCTGATCTAAACCGCCCCATAACTGATACAATTTTTAATTTCCATTCAAGATTCTTGAACTGAATTTTTTCAAAAGCTTCCCTATATGGATATGATTGCAGGACATCCTTTGCATACGTAATTTTATTGAATATTTTTTTTTCATTTTTAGGATTAAAAAAACATAGACGGCAGCAAATACTATAGGACTTGATAATTCTACTATAATATGCCTGCTCAAATTGCCGTCTGTCTTCATGCGTCCAGCTTTTTTCTACCATCTGCTTGTCCATATAATCTTGAAGGTATTCCCATACTATCTTATCCTGTTTGATACGATCTGGCTTATAACTATTTGTGATAGAATTTGATACATATCTATAATGATATACCTTTTCTTTGCTATAAGATATCTTACCTGCTTCCCCAAAGGCTTCCATGCAAAAGATCATATCATCCAAAACCTTTAAATTTTCTCGGAATAAAATCTGATGCTCCAATAAAAAACTGCGTTTAAATACTTTGTCCCAGGGCGCCGCTAATGGAATACTCGTCTTCATATCTAACATAGGATAGTACAACACACCAATTTGCAGATTTCTAAGGGATTTCTCATCATCCCAAAAAGCATTTCTTATAAAATGTTCCCAGGGCACTTCCTTCTGCAAACAATTTCTATATGCATCTAACAAAATAATGTCAGAATCCCCGCACTCCCTGCATTTATCGTACAGCTTTTCTATTGCCCCTTCCGCCAGCCAATCATCCGAATCCACAAAGTAAAGCCACTCTCCTGTGGCTTCTTCAATACCCGTATTTCTAGCAGCAGCTACTCCTGCATTTTGTTTATGGATTACCTTTACAAAAGGATACATATTTTTATACGTATCCGCTATCTCTCCAGAATTGTCCGGTGAACCATCATCTATTACAATTACTTCTATACCACATTTTCCAGATGCTTCCTGCCTGACAATACTATCTATACACTGTGCTATATACTTCTCAACCTCATATGCAGGTATAATAATAGATAACCATATTCTATTTGCTTTTTCGCTCCCAATCTCTTGATTATTAAGCATACATTCCTTTATCCTTCTAATTTATAAGCAAAATCGTCCCATATTCCAAAATATCATTCAATTCTTAGTAGAGCCTTCCCCAATTTTTCATTCATAATTCTGTAGAAGTCAAAAACAGCGCCTTAAGTCTATGTTTTTGCTTCACCCACACTTCTTTAATCACATTTCCTCCCAACATTACAATTATTCCTCCGAGCAGTGAAAAAAACAAATACCAAGGGAGTCTCTGCCATCGATCAAATGAAGCAAATATTTCTTTTACTACCCCAACTACTATGCCATGGGCAAGATAAAGAGATTCACTCAATAGTGCCATCCAATGATGCTCTCTTTTAAAAAAAGATCCTGAAAAACTTTGACCGCTAAAAGAGATTGTAACTGAAACAGCAAACAATAATACCATAACAAAGTCACATCTAGTTAATTTTAAAAACGACATCATTACCAACGAAAAAATGTATCCCGCCAACTCGAAAAATGTTAGTAAAACTTTGCTGGCTTTTGTCAAGCTTAATTCTTTAAGCTTTGAAGCAACTTCATAACATACGCACCCTAAAGATATTCCCGCTATGGAACGCAACATCCCTATGTATATAAATCCACGCCAAACCGTCCCTGCGCTTAAATTTCCCCTTGTCTTAGAAATATACCCATATATAAAAATTGCTAATAATGGAGCAATTACACGTGTAAATAAATTTCTATGTGTACTCAAAAACGGATAGATCATCAAAATAGCCATATACATTGCTGATAAATACCATAATACACCGCTTACCGTATATCCATCTAAACCACTAATATTTATTTGTAATAATACAAATACAGAAAAAACTGCATCTCCCAAAATATCATTCCAATGAGTCTTAGGTGGCATATGTTGGACAATAAAACCAATAACCCAGCTAAAAAAGAAATAGGGAAACATAACGCTAAATTTTCTTTTTATAAAAAAAAGCGTCTCACTTCCTACCCCCCCCTCAAACACATTTCTCATCGCTATTGACTTTGCAGCCATTAGGTATCCTGAGACAATAAAAAAGAACTCTACAGCCATATATCCACTAGGCATAATAATTAAGTCTGTTTCCCAATTATAAGTCCCCTGCACTAAAAGATTTCCATGAAACAAAACAATTGCTACCGCGAATGCTAATTTTGCAATATCCACTACAGTATTTCTTTTTTTACCCACCTCAAGTTACCCCCTTATCTCTCCATAAATCTAGCATAATGTTCCAAAACTTCTTCTGGCTCTCCAATTTCTCTTTTTTCTCCATCATGCATCCACATAACTTTGTTGCATAGTTCTTGTAACGTATCCATATTATGCGACACAATTATTACTGTTCTGTTCTTATCGGTAATCAACTCTTTCATTTTGGCTAAGCTCTTCTTCTTAAACCGCTCATCTCCAACACTTAGTACCTCATCTATAAGCATGATATCTGTCTCTAACATTGCAGTAATAGCAAACGCCAGTTTTGAATGCATACCACTCGAATACGTTCTTACTGGTCGATCAATAAAATCACCTATTTCTGCAAAATTAATTATTTCTTGCATCTTTTCTTGGATTTCATCCTCTCGAAATCCAAGTAACATTCCAGAAAGCAAAATATTTTCTCTTCCGCTAAGTGTATCTTTAAACCCCACACCTAGAGCCATTAATGATACCGAATGATTTTTTAAATCTATCACTCCTTCGTTGGGTGAAAAAACGCCCGCTATAGACCGTAATAACGTAGATTTTCCACTTCCATTTTTTCCAATAATACCTAAAATCCCACCCTTTTCTACTTCAAATGACATATGTTTAACAGCCTGGAATATTTCACTTCTATTTTTTTTCTTAAAAAAAGAGCCACGTATAGTAGTATTGTTCAATATCCTATAATTTATACTTACGTCCTTCACTTCAATTGCGTTCTCTCTTATTTCTCTACCCATTAAATCACCTTAACATATGCATTTTCATTATTATAAATATTATATGTCCCAACTATGATTAAAATCAAAGAAATGCCTCCCCATGCCAGAAGCAACGTTCCACTAGATTTTTCTCCATACAAAAGAGCATCTCGCATCCCTCTTATTAAAAATGCTACTGGATTAGCTTCTTCCATAATAGTACCAAATGGGGCAGGAATTTTCTTGCCAAGTGAATAAAAAACACCTGTAAGATACATTAACATGGTTAAAACTATCCCCACAATATATGCTAAATCACTAACATATACGCCATAATGCATCATAATACAACTAATTCCAAAAGTAAACATAAACAGAACTACTAATATAGGTACCGCGTATAATACATAAATTGAAATTTTAACATGATATAAAAGCATCATTGCAACAACAATTCCAAATGATACCATCATTTTAAAGCCATATACAAACATTCTCGAAAGTAGTAAAATATATTTAGGCATATATATTTTTGTTATAATACCTTTATTACTTTTAACTATATTAACACTTCCAGAAACACTTCTTTGAAAAAAATTCCACATTGTTATTCCAATAAAAACAAAAATTGGAAAATATGGTTCAGAAGCCTGAAATACCAAACCAAAAATAAAAGTATAAATTATCATCATGCATATTGGCTCAATTAACCACCATAACCAACTCAAATAAGAATTGGCAACTTCAGCATGTAGATCTGCTTTTGCAGATTTTATTGCATATGCAAAATAACTTTTTAGGTCTCTCAAAAGGCGTTTAATATAATTACCCATTTCTTCAATTGACACTTGCTTTTCAAGTAATATACAAACGGGAAAAGGCACTATAAACCCAAAAACACTTCCAAGACCAATGTACTTTATCTTATAGCTTAAAGTCATTCCAATAAATTGTAAACCTATCACACCTCTTATCGCTGAAACGGCTAATACGCACATGTTAATCAAAACTACATATACAATATAAAAAAAAGACTTTCTTCGAAAGCTCATCTCTTCTTGCCGTAAGAAATAATGTATTAAGCAAGCAATTACCGATGGTGCACAAAGCATAATAATATTTACCATGATCTCTACTACTTTTTCTATACTTACCATTCTTTATTCCCTGAAGTTGAACCAGAGTCTCCTCAACTTACTACTCCACAATTTATTCATTAGTCTCAGTATTCCAAAATATATCACAATCATTGCTGCAGTAACAATAATCATAGCTAATATCCTATGGAAATAGGACATGCTCGAAAAGAACACTACTACTATACGTTTAGCGGCATCATGATTTAAATAAATTGCAAGACTTAATGGTGCCGCAAGTTTAAAGATTTTATTATTAAAAAAAGTCCAGACATAACTGCTTTTACTAAAAGATATTGCTAATGCAAGCGGGATCACCAATAATATCGAATGCAATACTTCACTGTCATCCCCCCAAAGAAACAATGAAACAAAAATTGTCAAATACATTACAATTTCCACAAAGGTAATTGCTATTTTTTGCAAATGATTCATTATGTTCTTTTCTAAATACTTGCCAATCTTCCAAGCAACAGCTCCAAAGCATAGACCACAAATCGACCTGGTGACCGTTTCCAAGAACACTCCATTGAAATTGTGTTCTATCTTGGGATATACATTATATAAATAACCTAATGTCATGATTGCCGTTAACGGTGCAAACACATGGATATAAAAATCATTATTTCTTACCAATATATACCCCAGAAAAAGCATACCTATCATCATGGCTGACAAATACCATGTTGGTCCGTTTGCCAACATATGGTACACTCCACTTTCTTCCAACATTAGTATTTCAGGAATAGCTTTAACAATAGTCTTCGCTGCATCTCCATATACTAAAATATAAGTAAATAAGGCAATCATTAGTGCAACAAAATACTTTGCTGCTATCTGTTTATATTTTCTTAACACCAAACGAAATGCAAGTTCACCGTGATTCATTCTTTCATCCGATTGCCATTTTCTCATATAACTATCAACCATTAATAAGCCTGATACCGAAAAAAAGAATTGAACACTGATATACCCCCCCCCCAGAAAAAACAGGGGTTTTCGGGATATCAGCTCCCTTAGGAACAAGATATATCGTATGAGCAGAAAATACAATAACTGCAAATACTAGTTTTAAAAAATCAAGTTCATAATTTCGTTCTTCTTTTGCAAATATATGCTTGTCCATAATAAACTTCTCCTCATATATCATGCTTATTAATGGTTATTTACATGCTATATCATATCCCAAGTAAGAATGGTGTCCTCCGGACAGTCGATCAGCAACTTTCTGCCTAAAACAATATCTAAAGATGCCGGTGATATCCCAGTACCTGGACGTTTTGCAATCAAATCTGCCTGCGATAAAACCTCTCCAGCTTTCATATCACGAGTAAGCACTAAGGAACGCCGTGCTTCCCTTCGAGGAATCATTTCACAGGGCAATACTGTCTTCTCACTCTGACCTAAAATTGTATTAATTAATTGAAAATTCTTCACCGCTTTTTTAAAGTCTTCCGGATCACCCGCATGATAATGATCATTACCTGGCAACGATTTATCTAATGTAAAATGTTTTTCTATAATCTCCGCTCCCAATAAATATGCTGTTGTTAAAATGGTCATAGTGTCATCTGGTAATGTGTGATCACTATACCCAATTTTTAAATCCGGAAATACTCTCTTTAATGTGGTAATGATATTTAAATTTGCATCTTCATTTTTACAAGGATAAGATAATACACAATGGAGAAGCGCTATATCATTATTCCCTGCCTCTTTAATAGCCCTAACTGCTGCTTCCACTTCCGATAAATAAGATGCTCCTACTGATAAATATATTGGTTTTCCTTTTTTTGCAATATGCTCAACAAAAGGAATATTACTCAAATCAGAAGAAGATATTTTATAAACATCAACCATATCATTCAAATAATCTGCTGATGCATAATCGAATGGAGTCGACATAAAATCAATACCCATCTTATGGCAGTGCTCACACAGCATACCGTATTCCTTTTCTCCAAAAAAATCAAATTTTTTAAAAAGTTCATATTGTGTTTTAGTAGTTTCTTTTGTAATATCCCAATATGCTGGTGACATTTTTGAAGCAATTGTTCCTGCTTTATATGACTGAAATTTAATAGCATTTATTCCCGCTTCCTTAGCCTTCTCTACATAGTAAAGAGCCTCCTCCAAAGGTGTAACATCACGAACTTTTGCAGTATCATAAAAATTTACTCCTGCCTCTGCAATTACATACGGTTTATTCATATTTTCTCCTGTATAATGTTTATAGAAGCTTAAACATATACTTTTCCTTTCTTTCAAATTTGTATTTATAATACATCCAAATGTTTTCATGGCACAGTATCATAGCTTTACCTGAATTTTTACCCATCACCTCCTCAGATAGGTGAAGCACTTTTACAACTGTATATATTCGTGAGCAACTATGATGGCTTCTATTTATTATCAGGAATTTACTTTTCTTGATTTCTGATAACAACATCATATATCTTCTATTAACTGTTCACTATAACTTGTGGATTTGTAGAGCTAAAGCTTTTCGGATATATATACCAATTGCTATTTTATAACTATACAATTTTATAAAATAATCATAAATTATCAATTAAATTCATAATATGTCTTCGCCCATTATAGAGATCTTTGCTTATCATTTTCATTTGTATTTTTTTACGTTCCGCCATAGTTGCATTAGCGAGCTTATCTAACGCTGCTTCCATCATATTATTTGATGGTTCTCTTCCTAAATAGTTAAACCCATTATTCTCGCACATAAAATCATGCTTTTCTTCACGCTCATTTTGTGCTATAGAAATTGTAGGAATCCCTAGCATAGCAAGTTCAAATCCAGTACGTCCTCGTGAGGTAATTGCAATATCACACTGGCTCATTACCTCCGGCATGTTATCAATATTATATTTTATTTCAACATTATCCTGTCTATATAAAAGTAATTCCTCAAAATTTGCTTTTGCCCTTCCTATTATGATGTGAAATTTCAGGCAACGATACTTTTCTTTTTTCACAATTTTTAAAATCCGGTCTGTATAATTTTGCGGGTCAGCTCCACCAAATGCCACCAAAACATCACATACTTTTTCTTTAATTAATATTGGTTCATATAATAAAAACAACTTTGATGCCACAAAATACTCTGGTCCAAATTTTACATTGGGGAAAATACTTTTTTCGTAAAGAGCGTTAAAAACAATATCTGCTTGCTTCGCTCCCTCCCCTAAATCCTCAAAATTTATAATTTTGGCGTACGGCAATCTCTGTTTCAGTTCCGTCATATATTCAACAGTTGTCGAAAGAATATCATTGATAAAAATATCATATTGTTTTTCACCAATTACATTCATAAGTTCCGTTATACCATTGACCGGAATTAAATTATGTGTCGTTTGACCAAACATCTCCACCTTTGTTTGATTTATATCAAAATAAATATCTGGTTTCGTAAAAAATTCATCTGCCAATTGAAATACACGATAAATATGACCTAAGCCTTGTTGATTGCTACCATTAACAAAAAAAGCAACTGACTTTCTACAGAGTATGTTTTCAGCCTGTTTTAAATCTCCAAAAGTAAAAACATCAATTGACTCATCACTACTCAATTCAAACAACTCACATTTTTCCCCAATTCTTGAATATTTTGTAATAAATTGAGGTTTGCTTATAAGAAAGGCTCCCGTTTCCATGTAAAATGGAGGAAGCTGATGCTTGTTTTTTCGCTCACTTTGCAATGGAACTAGTTCTTTATTTCCTGAAATAAACCAATAAAAACTTGCTTTATTTGCTACAGAAATCATTGTATCACAATTTTGGTTTATGCTCTGTTCAATCGCATGATCTAGTGTTTCAACTTTTAAGGTCGGAGAAATTGACTGCATTGTTACGATGTAATCATAATTGAAAAAATCATATTCCTCCTTAACATCATAAACTACTTCATCAATTGCAACCTGTGTATTACATAAATTGGCATTTCGTCTTCTAACATTAACGCCCATTTGTTTTGCAATAGTTATTATCTCATTAGAATTCGTTGTTACAACAATATCCGTAACATATTTTGATTTTTTAGCATTGTTAATCGCATAATAAATCATAGGTTTTCCATTAATAATCCGAAGATTTTTATTTGGAAGACTTGATGATCCTTCACATGCTGGAATAATTGCAAGTACCTTCATAATTTTACCTATTTCGCTCATACCAATTTTGGTATCTCATACTTTCATAAACATCTCTCTCTAAAAATGGGGCAACATCATCTATATCTGAAGATACAATACTCCCATCATCTAATTTTCTATTCATTACTCGAGGTTCAATCACTTGATCGGGATCCTGTGGCCATTCGCAAATTACAGCCCCATTTAAAGAATATACTTCTCTTATCTTCTCCATCAGATCACTATGCCCCATAATTTTAATATATGGTATTTCAAATGCCGCTGCCACCTTTTCAAAATCAGGCATTTCAACTCCTGTTTCCTCTGTACAGCCCACATAATTTCCGTTAAACATATTTGATTGAGAACGAACAATTCCTCTATATCCACCGTTACAACTTATAAATATTTTAACGGGGAGTTTATAATGTTTTATGGTCATCAACTCCTGAATGTTTAACATAATACTGCCATCACCGGTAACAAGCGTGGTCACATCATTTGTGGCAACAGCAACTCCAATAGCAGCAGGAAGATCATATCCCATAGACCCACAATTCATATTATTTATAATTCTTTGTTCTGGCTTTTCAATGCCCAACTGTAATACGTGAGCCGCTATCGTACTATTGCCAAGCACAATTATTGCATCTTCTTTTAACACGGTTTGAAGGCATTTAGTAAAATAATAAGGATTTACAAAATTACTTTCATTAAATTTGTCTTGATATATTGGAAATTTATCACGTAACATATTACAATATTTAAGCCATATATCCTTATTTCCAAAATCAAACTCATCTATACTGAGCAAATCATCTATAACATTTTTTATGTCTATACAAATCGGAATATCAATTCTCAATGTTGGTTTTTTTAATTCATTTTCATCAACGTCAATTATCATTCGCCTCGATTTTGGCGAAAATTGTTCATAATTAAACCCTATCTGCCTATACGTCATACGACATCCCATGCCGATAATCAAATCAGCATTTTGCATTATAAAATTTCCCGCTCTTCCTCCTATTATACCAAATCCACCATAATATATTTCATCACTATTTGCAAACAGATCTCCATTATAGGTAGCAGCAACCACTGGTACGTTCATTTTTTTAGCCAAAAGGCGAAACTTTTCAACATATCCCGTACTCCTTATTGCTGATCCAGCAAGGATTACTGGTCTTTCTGAAGATTTAATCTCATCAAGGAAACGCTTTCTGTCCCATTCTCCTCTTTCCGCTGCAGCTTTATAATGGCGTAAATCCTTTACTTCAATTTCTTTCCCCTGTATGTCTAACGGTATATCTATCCAGCACGGACCTTTTCTTCCGGAATTAGCAAGATAAACAGCTTTTTCCAATTCATATATTACATCATACGCATTTTTAACCATAGACACATATTTCGTCAAACATTTTACTGTCTCAACAATATTATGCTCCTGCTCACCCATAAACCTTAGTGGCAGTCCTGTACTATCAGCTGTTGTAGGATATCTAACCTGCCCTGATATAACGAGTATTGGATAATTGTCTTGAAAAGCACCAAGCACACCAGTAATTGCATTTGTTCCTCCCGGTCCCGTTGTAACGCAAACAACAGCCATTTTCCCTGACGCTCTTACATAACCTTCTGCAGCCATCGAACACGCTTGCTCATGCTGATTATAAATTACATGTAAACGTTCATCATGTCCAAATGCGTCATTAAGAAACATGGAACCGCCTCCGACCAGAGAGAACACTTCTTGTATATTATTTTCAACTAAAAAATCTGCTATTACATCTGCAACCCTTTTTTTCATATTTTTCCCCCTACATCATTAATCGTTACAATTTAAGTTATCTTGAGAAACGAATTTCCTTTTGCACATTATTATATTACTGTCCCTAAATCCAATGCTCTCACATATATCAGATGCTACGCGTGCCGCAAGGTATGCCGTTATAACGACATAGAAATCATTCTCTTTTATCCTATTCCGTAATTCATCAGGATGTTTTGAGACAAGTCCTTTATATTTTATCGTCTTAAACATATCATATATTTCCACAAGTTTGGCATTTGGAAACTCCTCTGAAATATACTTAAACAAATGATCTGCATTATCATTTATTCCCCAAAAAGCATAGGTAATATTTTTATTTTTATTCCATTTCTTTCTTATTTCCTCCAATGCATCTTCATAATAGAGCACTTGATTTGAACTGTTTTGAGCATAGTGCTTATTATTTTTTTGCAAATCAGTTATTGTTAATATATCTTGATATTTTTCTGCTACATCTTTTATACGATTAATTGCAATTTTTTTTATCAAGCTTTTAACATCTTTAAAATCAATTTGATTTACATTCCAATCTATCTCTCTAAAATTTTCTTCTGTATAAATTGGAAAATAATTTTGTATCCAACTAAAGCGAAAAGTATATTTTTCCAATGTTATAATTGCTGGAATATTTTGTGATAACGCTAACACTGCCCCATGAAACCTGGAAGTGACTATTAGCTTCACATTGTTTTTATATGCCGCCATTACCCCTTTTGCCCATTGGGACGGTACAAACTCTTTTGGTAGTTCTTCTTTACGACAATACATTTCCTGGGATAAAAAGGCTATGTTTTTCTTTAATGACTTTGGTATATAATCTGCTACTTTGTAAGGAACATCAATAAAAAGTATTTTTCCCTCTTTATCCTGCAAACTACCTTCTTCTGGAATATCTATTACAGAAGCGGTACAACCATTTAAATAACAATCAATTCCATTTGTCTTTAAATAAACATATGAACGTTCATCTCGGCATCCGACTGGCTCATAGGTTTTAAGACATCTTAATTGTTTTTCATTCATATTCGTATCAGCAAAGCACATACCAAGGAAAACAGGAATGATATCTGGAGATAAATTCTCCAATATATCATTATATCCCACATAACTATCCAAGGCTATATTCATAGCTACAATCAAACTTTCTCCACGATAAGCTGTTAGATCCTTTATACTTAACCTGACAATATCAATTTCAGTTATCCCCATTTCTTGATAAAGCTGTTCCACAACCAGATATTCTGCAGCATCTCCAATATTTAATAATGCTTTGTTATTCCAAGAATTTTTCCAATACCATTCTACAGTTAAATCAAAATCTATCAATCCAAATTTCATTTTATACCTCAGGCTTCTACCATAATCCTTTTTCAAAAACATAGACATCTTCAAACTTACCTTCATTCAATATAAGCGCTGTTCTCATGCCGCTTGACATTGAACCAATGAGAGATGTACACCTAGAGAGAAGTGCAACTTCTGTAATATAGTCAAGATTCGTCTGATATTTATTTCCTTCATAATACATAGGATTTTTTGTAATCCCATCAGCAGGACGTTCAAACGTATCTCTCATTCTGGGAAGAACAATAAGCTTATCTTCAAACTCCTCCTTCATAGTATCAACCAATTCTTGCATTTCATTTACAAAAAAGATATAATCCATCTCCCACTCATCCATATATGTATGTACCGTATCCTTTAATTCACCCATGCTGACCTGCATAGGATGACTATGGTAGGGTGTTCCTGTTCGCCCATATGAAGCACCGCGTACCACCACCCCGAGCACGCGTTTGTTTGCAGGAAATAATTTCTTGTAAAATTCATCAACATACTTCAATGTATTGTCATTTAGCGGAATTGCCCAAGTATATTTCGTACATTTATCAACTAATGCTGAAGCATACTCATTAAATGGCGGAGTCATTGCACAATTAGGTATATATCCATACTGACCAATATTCTGTGTTGATAAAATTACATTTTTGCTTTGATATACTTCTTCTAATGTGTAATTGCTTGGTTGCTTCCAATAATATTCCCAAGAATTTTTTGTTCCATTCACTGGATAGTCTTCTGCATGTGGCAACTTACCATAATTTTCCCAATCTACAACTGGCACCCAATTATTTTCCATTGCGTAACTTAATTTTTGCACCACATAATAATATTGTGTTAAAAGATTTGCCACATTGCGATATATTAATTCATTAGGTTCCAAAAAATAATATGGACGAATCACGTAAAATATAATATCAGGATTTTTATCTCCAAAAGATTTTCTTTGTTCCGCCCCCTTTGTAAACAACTCTTTCCTCAATGATGCTCGTTTTAGAGCGAGAGGTAAACTCATATAACGATTTGCTATATCAGTATAAAACTGTTCAAACCTAAAAAGCATCGTTCCATATTTTTCACTTGGAATTAACCACACTGCAATCGTTTTTAAAACTCCAAATACCAGTGATACCACTAGCACAATTGGCCAAAACAAAATTTTCCAAAAAACTCTCAATTCTAAATTACTTGTCATTATTCTCTTAGTTTTATTTATTTTGTGATTAACTTCTTTCCGCCATCTTTCAGGTGTAATTGCTCCTATTAAAATAAGAATAAATTTTCCAATTTCTTTCATTTCCTTATTCTCCTTACTTTATTGATATAAAAGTGAATATATATCAATTTCATCCAAAATGCTTGCGTAATATTCTACTAAACACTTAACAGCCTGTTCAAAACCAATAAATCTAAACTCTCCAATTTCATTCAGCAGTCGCTCGTTACTTGCTGAATATTCATTTGCCAATCCGTCTTTGCATATATAAATTGGTACATCCTTTTCACATACCTTATTCACAATATGTGCAATAGAGATTAAATCCCGCTGTGTTCCCGATGTTACATTATATGACTTGTAATGCGGTTCATTGTCAACAAACCACTTAACTATTTTGCAAAAATCATCTATAAACAAATAATCAAAGAAAACATTCTGTCTAATGGTAATTGGTAAGTTCTTCAATGCCTTGCAACAGGCACCCGAAATAAATGTTGTACGCCAATTTTCATACTTTCCAAACAACCCAAATATGCGCAAATTAAATATATTCGGGCTATTCTCAATTTCTTTGCCAATAATATACTTGGAAAACCCATAATCTGATAGTGGAATACCATTATCAAATGTACTTTCATCTACATTAGAAATTGACATACTTTTATCATATTCTGCTCCTGATCCAAAGTAAATCATCTTTCCAAATAATTTGCTCCATTTTGAAAGATTAAAAAACATTCGCAAATTACTATCTAATTCGTTATACGTTTTCCCCCTTTCCAATCGAATTGGATTACAAATAGCAGCATTAATTACCACATCAAAGTATTCTTTTTTTAAAAAGGCTAAGACAGCCTTTTCATCAATCAAGTTTAATTGCGTACTGGAAGGAGCAGTCACAGAGTATTCGTCTGAATAATCTTCAAAGTACTCTACCAAATTCCGTCCAATAAATCCGTTTCCACCTAATATCAATATTTTTTTCATAGTTGAATTACCACCCATGTATCTGTTTTAACCACTTTCGAAAAACCCCCGCTCAATAATTTCGCAATGTTCATACTTCATATTGTTTCTAATTATGGCATACCTTAATCCACTCGTAATAGAGCCAATCAATGCACTGCATTTTGCCAATAGTTCCATCTCCGTCAAATAATCCAAAGAAGTTTGATAAATATTTTCCATCGTATACATGGGATTAGGATTTTGCTTATTATATGTGCGCCCCTCCCTGCATCGCTTTCTTGGCAAAACAATAAGCTTATCCCCAAATATTTTATCAAAATCCTCAACCGCACTTTGTTCATCAGAAGTCAAAAAAATATACTCCATATTCCATTCTTCATATCTTCTTTTAACCAATTCCACTAACTCATTTACCGCAGGCTGAATAGGGTGCCCACTACCATGATAATAACAATTGGTAGAATGACCTCCATAACGCACAGCAACACCCAAAATCTTACTTTCTTTTGGGAATAATCCATTTTCCTTTTTGCTAATATATATTTGAGTATTTTTATTTAATTCAGCTTGTTTCATAAGCCCATAAAACATACTGATCGTTTGCTTATCTGAATATTCATGTGCATCATATCCCATATTCCATTGCATAAACCAACTTCTTTTGGATAACACTACATTTTTGCTTTTATATGCATCATCTAATGCAATTCGACCTGGCTGCTCCCAAAAATATTCCCATGGATTCATTGTTCCATTTATTTTTTCCATTTTTCCATTATAAACAGGATAATTCATTTGATCAACTACTGGAATCCACTGCCTCTCATTGGCGTATTTAATATGCGACAATACATAAAAATAATTCGCTAATAAATTATGAATTGGACCGGTATATAAGCGAGACTTATCATCAATACTCCGTATAATGTAAACTACATCTTCGGCATTTTCTCCTCCAAAACATTTGCGCCTTTCTGATGTTTTCACATGATATAAAATGTTTTTAACAGTATTAATACATCCCCACTTTTTAAAGTACTTTATTATCTTTTTAATCATAAAGTGCCATCCATATCATTTCCAAATTTTCCATGGTGCTTTTCCACTCTCCCATAATTTTTCTAACATTTCATGCTCCTTCTTAGTATCCATACACTGCCAAAACCCAGTATGTAAATACGACACCAATTCCCCCTCATCGGCTAGCCTCTGCAATGGCTCTTTTTCAAATACACATTCCTTTCCACCAAGATAGTTAAAAATTTCTGGTTCGAGCACCATATAACCAGCATTAATTGGATCCGTATCCAACTGTGACTTTTCACGAAATGCCTTAACATATCCATCTTGTATATCAAGCAGACCAAACCTTTGTTGTATTTGTACGGCAGTAAGAGTCGCTATCTTACCATTTTTCCTATGAAAATTTAATAAATCTGCAATATTAACATCACAAACTCCATCACCATATGTCATAAAAAAAGGTTCATCGCCTATATACTTTTGAATTGCCTTAATTCTTCCCCCCGTCATAGTATTCAAGCCAGTATCCACAACTGTGACTTTCCATGGTTCTGTTTTTTTATCGTGTATTATAACATGCTCCCCTTGTGTAAAATCAAAAGTGACATCACATGTATGAAAAAAATAATTAGCAAACCATTCTTTAATCATATGTTGCTTATATCCAGCACATATAATAAACTGATTAAATCCAAAATATGAATATTCTTTCATAATATGCCAAAGGATCGGCATGCCTCCCACCTCTACCATAGGCTTGGGTCTTAATTGCGTTTCCTCAGAAATTCTAGTTCCCAGTCCACCAGCAAGTAATACTACTTTCATCCCTCAACCTCTCTAATCAAGTACTTTAACAGCTTCCATCAAAGACTTACAGATGTAATCGATCATCTTTCTGTCCATTCCAGGGTATACCCCCATCCAAAATGAGGTATTCATAATCCTATCAGTATTAACCAAATCTCCAACTACGCGAAATCCTTCATTATTGCTTCGCATCACATCAAAGCAAGGATGTTTTATTAAATTACCTGCAAATAACATTCTTGTTTGTATATGCTTATCCTCCAAAAACTGAACAATTTCATTTCTATTTACTTTTTCTCGGCAGGTAAGTAAAAATCCAAACCAACTAGGAATTGCATTTTCACATGCCTCCGGTAAAATAAAATACTTATCAGCCCCTAAGCTAACAAGTTCTTGCCGCATATATTCAAAATTCTTTCTTCTGGCTTCACAAAACATTGGTAACTTTTCAAGTTGTGCACAACCAATTGCTGCTTGCATATCAGAAATTTTCAAATTATATCCAAAGTGAGAATATACGTATTTATGATCATATCCTAGCGGAAGTTCTCCATACTGTCTATCAAACCTATGACCACACATGTTGTCACATCCAGATTGACAAGAACAATCTCTCCCCCAATCCCTGAAAGAACGAATAATCTTATGGAGAAGGGAATTGTTTGTATAAACAGCACCGCCCTCTCCCATAGTCATATGGTGTGGTGGGTAAAAACTTGATGTACCTATATCTCCAATTGTTCCTGTCAGATATTCTTTACCATCCATAATATATTTAGACCCAAGAGCATCACAGTTGTCTTCAATCAGCCATAAATTATGTTTATCGCAAAACGCCTTAACATTGCCAAGATCAAAAGGATTTCCAAGGGTATGTGCAATCATAACAGCTTTCGTCTTTTCTGAAATAGCCTCTTCAAGCTTATTAACGTTAATGTTATATTGCGGTATTGAAACATCTACAAAAACAGGCACCGCTCCAAACTGAATCATCGGTGCAACAGTCGTCGGAAATCCTGCGGCAACAGTAATCACCTCATCTCCACGGTCTATGGCTCGTTCTCCAAGCAACGGCGATGTTAAAGCCATGAAAGCAAGAAGGTTTGCTGATGATCCCGAATTAACAACTGAGCAAAACTTCACACCTAAATACTCCGAAAATTTCTTTTCAAACTCATTCGTATATCTTCCGGATGTCAGCCAAAATTCAAGAGAACTATCAACAAGATTAACCATCTCTTTCTCATCATAAACCCTCGCCGCATACGGGATTCTGTCACCCTCTCTAAAATCCTTTTTTTGTTCATGATATTTCTTGCAATAATCTGCAACCATACTAAGAATTTGTCTTCTGGCTTGTTCTTCTGATAAATTTTCAAACATTTTTCTGTCCTCTCATAAAATCATTGATTTGCTTTTCCATTACTTGTTCTACATTTGCTTTTTCTAAATATGTCCTCGTCCATTCAATTGTTTTTTCAAGTGCTTCATCAATATTCCAACGCGGTCTCCAGTCAAAGGTTGTTTTCATTTTTGAGCAATCGAGTTTTAAAAAGTTTGCTTCATGTACTGCATTCTTATCTGAAATATACTCCCAAGAAACATCTCTGCCCCACAAATCACAAAATTTCTGAACAAGTTCACCAGTGGTCACACAATCAGCCTCATCAGGACCAACATTATAAGAATCCGCATACTTAATTTCTTCATATTGCTTTTGGGCAATAAGCAAATATGCAAAAATAGGATCTAAAACATGTTGATATGGTCTTATCGAATATGGATTTCGTACTACTATCTTTCTTCCTTCTTCCACGGCCCGTACACAATCTGGAACAATCCTGTCCTTAGAAAAATCACCGCCGCCAATAACATTACCAGCTCTTGCTGTTGATATCGCTACTCTTCCCTCATTAAAAAAGCTATTCTTATAGCCATGTGTAACCAGTTCTGAACATGATTTACTGTTTGAATATGGGTCATACCCATCAAGGACTTCGTTTTCACGATATCCCCACATCCATTCATTATTTCGATAAACCTTATCCGTTGTTATATTTAAAAATGATTTAACAGTACTTGTATTTCGAATACATTCTAAAACATTCACTGTCCCCATTACATTTGTCTCATATGTGTATACAGGATCTTTATAACTATCCCGTACGATAGGTTGAGCAGCAAGGTGAAACACAATTTCAGGCGCAACTTCACTAAACATATTTTCTAATTGTTTTAAATTTCTAACATCTCCAATTGTTGATTTAATCCTATTCTCCATACCTGATAATTCAAACAAGTTTGGAAGCGCTATTGGGGACATTGCATATCCAGTAACTTCAGCACCCGCCATTGACAACACTTTACAAAGCCAGGTTCCTTTAAAACCTGTATGCCCTGTAATCAATACTCTTTTTCCTCGATAAAATTCAAGTTTCATTTTTACTCCTCATTTGATTTCTTCTCTTTAATTTCTCCATCGGCATCTAAAAGCCCCATTTCCAGCTTTTTAACTCGAAACTGTATATCTTCTAACAACTTTCTGTTTGCAGCAATTACATCCGCCTGGAATCCAAGCATCAACGACTGTACTCCTATCACAATTAGCAACATAGTCAAAATAAGCGACTGTACATGACCGCCACCACCATCTGTTGCAAACAGCCAAAGGAAGCGACCTCCTAAT
Source organism: Lachnospiraceae bacterium UBA7093 (assembly GCA_002492465.1). Classification (GTDB taxonomy): domain Bacteria; phylum Bacillota; class Clostridia; order Lachnospirales; family Lachnospiraceae; genus Suilimivivens. The sequence goes on from DKYT01000020.1 coordinate 78,526, forward strand.
ACAAATCCAGCCACCAAAAAAATTGCACTAATTATTGAAAAAACCATCAAAGGACGATACATTAAAAGTGCTCTCAAAACAGTCAATCCAGATTTTTTAACATACCCCCAAGTACTGTTCATCAATCTGGATTCTCTAAGTTCAGGGTTTGTCCTGATTGGTACTGACATAATTGCCATTTTATTTCGACCTGCCTGCACCAATGTCTCTAACGTGTAAGTATACTCATTATTTACATTAATGCGCATGGCAGCTCGTCTGCTATACGCCCTGAATCCACTAGGTGCATCCGGTATATCAGTTTTAGATGCCATTCGAACTACCCAACTTCCAAAACGCTGTAATTTCTTTTTTCCCCAACTGAATTCTGTATTCTCTTCAATAGGTCTTTCTCCGACAACAATATCTGCTTTTTTTTCCAAAATAGGCTTCACCAGTTTGGCTATATCCTCGCCCCTGTACTGGTTGTCTGCATCTGTATTTACTATAATATCTGCTCCTTGGCGAAGAGCCAGATCAATTCCATTTAGGAATCCCTTGGCAAGTCCCAAATTGCGTTTATGATGAACCACATAATGAACACCCCATTCCCGTGCTATACGCTCTGTCTCGTCATCACTACCATCATTTATAATTAAATATTCGATCGTATCAATACCCTCAATATGTTTCGGAAGCTCATTAAGTGTTACTTCTAAACTATCTTCCTCATTATAGCATGGAATCTGTATGATCAATTTCATAATATATTTCCTTCACAAGATCATTCACAAATTTGGCACTTACGTTTTCTTATTATATCACCTATCATTTATCTATGCAATTGCATTTCTTTTTTAGATATAAGATCACTTTATTTGATAAACCCTACTCTTATAAATGAGCAAATTCTAGAATTAAGAGACATATTGAAAATGTATCATAAAACTACATAAAAATTCATGGCAAAATATAAAAAATAAAATGTACTTAATAAGAAATCTCAATTGTCCTTGGCTGATCCTGTAGATTCCGCCGCCGATAAGTAATCGTACATACTCCCCTATCGTCCGGGTTAAGTTCAAAAAACCTGTTGTTTGAAAACTCCTGAACCACATACGGATCTCCGTCTTTCGGTTTCAAAATTATTTCATATTCTAAATGATCGTTATCGTTTGAAACAATTTTACATTTTCTGCTTGTTTCTCCATTCTCTCTTTGATCGTCAAAGTAACTTATTCCAAATACCGTGGGTTCCAGATTCCTCATTTTTTCTTCAAATGAATCATAAAACAATTCATCTTCTGTAATTTCCCCATTTATAAATTCCGCAAGGAGATAGCTAAAAGTCTCTCCTCCATAGCAGTTCAAATGATCCACATCTTTAAACAATGATGAAGTATTAGGAAAATACTCTTCCCTGCATAAATTAAAATCATAGTAATCCACATCTACACCCGTATCGGCAATGAGGTTTTCGACCATTTCCACATATTCATCGTAATTTCCTACTGCCGAGGTCGTGAAATTTGGCATCGGAACGGAAAGCAACGTCAAAGAAATACTATTTTTATCACAGAAAGAAATAATGTCCTTAAGTTCCTCCTTCCAATCCTCTGAATATTCCTCAAGATTTATGCTGTTCCATCCCTCTTCCGAAAAAAACTGCCAATTTTCTACTGTCTCGCTATTTTCCACATACCCTTTTCCCGCATACCATTCTGTTTCCCAAACCGCATCCGCATATACGCTTGTATAATTTTTGTAATCCTCCGATTGCTTTTTTTGAATTAAATTATGCACATAATCTGCATCGAAAAATTTTTGCCAATTTCTCCTTGCCAAAATAAAGCTGTTAATATAATGCTCATTTGACGATGCATCCAATATATATCGTGTTTTAGTCAGAGATGGCTTCAGATAATCGGAAATAATATATGTCATGGTTAAATATTCTCTGTCTTTACGTCTCCCCCTCACCCCGATCCTATAGTAAAGATCCAGATAAATATGCTTAATATCGTTATACTTTGCCGCTTCCTGAATTATCATATAGGATCCATCCAACTCCTGAGATGATGTACCTACATTAAAAGTATTCATTCCCAGTTCCTTATCAAAAACTTCCGGATTAAATGCCCTATAGCAATGTGACGAACCTACAAACAACACATCGATGTTATCCTGCTCATACATTTCATGAAAAGTAAGCCTCGTAAAGGAAGTCGTATCATCTACCAAAATATAATGAAAAAACTTTCCACACCCTGCAAATAGGGCAAAAAATATTATACAGGCGATAACCGTCTTAATTTTCTTCATCAATTTCAAACGATCCTTTCTTTCTAAAACTGAAAATAAATAAACTGGCTGGTATCATAACCAATGCCATATATTCCAAACATAATCGTGCACCATATCAATCCCAAATAAAGGCTCCATCTAAACCAAACTGTCTGGCGATGGATCAGAGGGAAAATAGCCACTCCTTTCTCATGAAGCACATCAACTACCATAAGAATTGCTATTCCAAAGCAAAGCATAAACCAATTCCCCCGATCCAAGCCCAGTTCGAAAATGCTCGTTGTTTGAAACGTTGTAAACATCTGACGAAAAATATGATAAACATGGCGCATTCCGTCAGCGGCAAAAAATACCCACGCCAAATCCACCATTACAAATGTTACAATATTCTTTCCTAATTTCTGGCTAAACGAAACTACCTGAAAAGTGCTTTTTCCTATCTTTCTTCTTAACACCCCTGCAAAATCTTCAACGATTTGATAGATTCCATGAATAACCCCCCACGCAACAAAATGCCAGCTTGCCCCATGCCATAATCCGCTGACCATAAACACAATCATAATATTAAAGTATTTCCAGACTCTTCCCTTGCGATTCCCTCCCAAAGGTATGTATAAATAATCTGTAAACCATAACGTTAAGGAAATATGCCACCGCCTCCAAAAATCCTTTATGTTGGTGGCAAGATAAGGCTGCCGGAAGTTTTTCATCAGGGAAAATCCCATCACCTGAGCCGCTCCACGGGCAATATTACTATATCCGTCAAAATCACAATATATTTGAAATGCAAACAAAACGGAGGCAACCGCTAACTCCAAAAAACCATAGTTCTCATGGTTCCCATACACTTGATTGACAAGGATTGACGCCCTGTCGGCAATTACCAATTTCTGGAACATCCCATACGACATCAAAAGCAAGCCGTCCCGAATACGTCCAAAATCCCATAATTTCATCTCCTGAATCTTCTGAAACTGAACCAGCAAATTGCCTGATCTCTCAATTGGTCCTGCCACAAGCTGGGGGAAAAAGGAGACAAACAACGCATATCTTAAAATATTTTTTTCTGCTTTAATACTTCCCCTGTACACATCCATTGTATAACTCAGTGCTTGAAAGGTATAAAAGGAAATGCCTACGGGCAGAAGCAGATCCAGCCTTCTGTCAATCGTTCCAAATCCCAAACTGCTTGCCGCTTGGCTCAGAGTCTGCAGTGCAAAGTTTGCATACTTAAATATTGCCAAAATAGATAAATTGCTAACAAAAGATGCTGCAACTACCAGGTTTTTCTTCCACTTCACCTCCGCTTTCTCCAAAAGCAGTCCGCTAATAAAGGTGATAACCGTTGAAGCAACAAGCAAAACAGCGTATTTGGGATTCCAGCTCATATAGAAATAATAGCTGGCAATCAGTAACCATATACACCTTAATTTCTTTGGAATAATGAGAAATATTCCTGTTACCACCGGAAAATAAATTAAAAAATCAACTGAATTAAATAGCACTTCCTATATCTCTCTTTCTTTTTACAAATACTCAAATTATTTTATCAAAATACATATTAAAAAAATATATGACTGCATAAACATTTACGATGAAATGTAAAGAATAAAATGTTTGGTTTCATAACGATTGGAAAATCCCTCCAGTATTTCCTCCATTTCCCGCTTATCTCCTGTCTTTTCAAAAATAAAAGCACATTTTTCCTTGCTTTCCAGATACTTAGGCGCAAGTGTAGGCAATTGGTACATCCTCCATTCTTCCTCGGTATATTCGCTGAATTCGCCTGCCATAATATTGGGTTCCCCGCTCACTCCGCTTCCATCGCTGTCAATATAATAAGTGCAGGGCAGACCCGGCTGTTCCTGTGCCATAATTTCTAAAATTCTCCGAAGCTCATCCAACTCTTCCTCACTTCTTGGGGTTTCTGACGCCACTTGTTTATAGGTTATTCCCGTGACTTTCATTTCACATTTCCCATAATTATATACCTGTACAAGGGGCTCAAGATAATTTTCTACTGCAACTTCCAATGTAACGCTGATTTTTCCGCCTATCTTTATATTATCTGGTAATATATCTGTTGATTTAACTATACTCTTTTCCGCATTTGTCCCGAGAATATAACCAATTTCACTTCCCTCAAGGTCCTTAATTTCCAGATCTACCGTAAACTCATAAACACCATCGTTTAGTCTCAAACCCGTTCCATGAGTCATAAAACCTTCATCATATTCTCTGTTATAATAGATCTGTCCATTTGCCCTCTGATATCCACATTCGCCTACCGCCGATGCCAAATCCACTTCACCTACCGTCTTGTCAACTTCTCTCCTTGCTTCTGCAACAGACTCGCATAATATTTTTCCTGTATCAGTATTCTGATTTGCGTATACTGCAATACTTCCGGAAGAATACAGGAACTTCTCATAGGTGCTCACCTGCCCAATGATCACATGGTTTACCGGGCTGATCACAACCGCCTCTTCATCTCTTATATCATGTAATTGTTCGATTCCAACCACATGAATACTGCGTTCCGGCAGCTCCCATTGTAAAATCTGAATATCTACATTGGGAACTCCAATACAATAAATAGGCGCTTCTGGGATCAACTGTAATAACCCTACCACACTTCCTATGGTCTTATCCTTCACATATTTCGGCAATGTTTCCGTGCTGGAAACCCCGCTTATGACAAAAGCCAATAGCATGACCGCAACCACAATTGATCTTGCAATTTTGCGGAATATGCTGTTTTTTCCCATGCAAATCAGGCAAATAACGCCAAAAATTCCTATTGTAACTCCGGCTGCATAATATGCAGCGTTATGATAATCCTCCAGGAAATAGCGGTCAATAATATTCTCCCCGCCCCCGCCTGTAATTTCGTGGTAAAAAGATATAATATCCCACTGATACTGCACTGCTAAAGATACAATTACCATACATATGATGCTGGACATAATCAGTTTTCCATAATTCTTGATCTGTCCAAGATACAAAATGGCAACCAGCATAAGCACGCTGACAAGAAATTCTGTGTAACGCCCATAAATAACCCGATCCGCCCGGGGGCTTTGAGGAATCCCTTCCACAAAGGAATCCGCCATGAATATGGCTGAAACCATGAAGCTTCCTACCGCTGCTAATAAAATCAAGATGGAAAGATAATATTGGGTATAAACTATTTTCCCTTGCGGGTTCTCTTTTTTCTTTTTATACCCTATATAAGCTCTTCTAAATAAAATCCCTATACCTACAAAGGAGAACAAGTAAGAAGTAATTCCCTGATAATATAATTTTCCCAGGAATCCAAGCATTAAATCCTTAAATCTATCTAAGTGAAAGAAAGAAGTAATATTTGCAATGCTGTTTGCAAGTGTATTTGCAGCGCCTGCACCCGATCCCTGAATATTATAAATGTTATTTTGAATGACTGCCATGACCACCAGCACGCCAATTAATGCCAGCAGGAAAATGCCTGCCGCCGCCAAACCCACCTTTATTTTCTTGCGCTTTGGTACCCTGCGATTTCCAAAAAACCATAGACCAATCACCAAAATCACTGCAATCGGTACTGCGATCATCCGCATATGCACGGTAAACAAATAAAAGCTGATGAGCACAAGGCTTATCACATCATAAATTTTTTCTTCCTCAAACACCTTTATTGCCAGAGCCAGAATACCCCAAAACAGGAAATAAATATAGACTTCCGTCCAGGCGGAATTAGATTGCTTGATATTATTGGGATAAAGGGTAACTGCAAGTACGCACAATATCCTGTAATATTGATTAATTTTAGGCGCCCACTTTCCAGCCACCTTCAATGCCAGTAAAAATGCACCATCCAGCATAACTACATTTAAGGCAATTGCCACCTTGTAGCATGCCGCCATACCAAGACCCAGCCTGTGAATCCAAAATATAGGGATAAGGAGGAAACTATATCCAAAAGAATAGTACGGTAGACTGGACATAATATCTTCCCAGTCATATCCCGCCATCTGTGCGGCGATCCCCCAGTAGCCAACCTCATCCGCCACATTCCGCAGCCTGTTTTGCTGGCCTGCATTCCAGAAGCAAACTACGCTGATCAGTATGATCGATGCAGCTATACAGATCTGATAGAGGTGTTCTCGTATATATTCTTTTATTTTACCATACTGTACAGCCAATGATCCCGTTCTCCTTTTCATTCCAAATGAAATGCTCTTAATTTTCCTCAACCCCGCCGAACACCTGTTTCTTTGTTCTCAGTTCTGCTTTACCATCTACAATTTCATAAATCACATCCGCATTTTGAATCGTCGTTAACCTGTGTGCAATGATAATCATTGTTTTTTCCCCCTTCAGGTTTTCAATCGCTTCCATAACCGCCGCCTCCGTATCATTATCAAGCGCGGAAGTCGCTTCATCCAACACTAAAATTTCAGGATTATGGTAAAGTGCTCTTGCAATGCCTATTCTCTGTCTTTGTCCCCCCGACAGCCTTACGCCTCTATCTCCTACTAAAGTTTCAACTCCTTCTGATAACCCTTCTACAAACTCATACAGCTGCGCCTTTTTTAACGCTTCTATCACTGCATCATTATCAATTTCCTTTTCATAGATTCCAAATGCAATATTATTGCGAATAGTATCGTCGGAAAGATAAATTGACTGAGGAATGTATCCAATGTCTTTATGCCAAAGAGCCATATTCTTGAAGATGTCCATACCGTCTGCTTTAATTTTACCATATTGAGGGGTTAACAACCCCAAAATAATATCCGCCATGGTTGTTTTCCCTGCTCCCGACTCCCCTATCAATGCGACCGTTTGTCCTCGCTGAATCTTGAAATCCACATATTCAATTACATTTTCTTCCACATTCGGATAGTGATAACACACATTCTTAATCTGAATTTCCTTCTCAAATTTCCAGTTATCAGGCGCCGTACTTGCCCCATCTTTGGTCGATCTGCTTTCACCAAGCAAATCCTCTACCTCCTTTAAATCATGATAAACCAATTCAATAGAAGGCGACGCATACATAATATTATTTACATGCTCATTAATTCTCCCGACAGACGGCATCAAACGAAAAGCCGCTACTGCAAAGGCAGACAGCTGGGGAATAAAAGTAATTATCTCCGTCCTGCCATACTTTATTTTAATTATGATCGCAATCAAAAGACCGCTGATACAAACCATTTCCACAATATATTTAGGAATAACCGCAAGCAGCTTGCTGATTTTCAATCCCTTTGCGTATTTTTTATAATAGGATTGGTAGGACTCTACAAAATATTCCTCTCTGTTTAGTACCTTTACCTCTTTGATGCCGCAGATTGCCTGATTCATCCATTGAAAAATTTTGGCTTTATAATCTTGACAATCCTTTCCCAATCCCTTTGCATATTTTTTAGAAAGAAGCACAAAAAAGCCTGCACATACAATCAAAAGGCTCAAAATAATGACTGTCATAGACTGACTAATGCTAAATAATGAAATACCCAGGGCAATACAGACTATAACCTCTATCATTAACTCCATAAAATGAGTAACCGCATTGGCAAACAAAGTTGCATCCTCCTGCATACTTCGCTGCAATTCAGAAATATTTTTATTCAGATAAAAAGTATAGGGTTCGCTCATATAAGCCTTCAGAAGCCTTGTTGATATTTTTCTTTGCGTATTACATGAAAAATGATAGATCACATACTTTTCGGCAACCATATACAAATTTTTTATGACAAATATGGCAATTATAATCGCTGTAAGGGCTGTTAGAAAACCCTCAGCCGATTTGAAATAAAGCTTTTCATAGAACCAATTCAGATACCATGTATTCTGAATTGTAGATGTATCCATAAGCACATTTACAAAGGGCATGAATATCCCCACCCCCAGACATTCCAGAAGGCTTCCGATAACTGCCGCAATAAATAAGAGTAAAATCTGGATTTTTTCTTTGCGGTTAAAAATATAGTTTAATTGCCTGATCATAATCTATCCTTCCTTGCTTGCAAACCTATGCTCAGCATTCCTATTCCCACAGCGCCTAACATAAAAGCCGACACACCGCCTCTGAATAACTCGATCCTTCCTATGTTGCCAGAAAAAACCTCCATAGGGGTGTCTTCATCCACATAGTCAATCACCTTCAAATTTGAATACTCCTTTAGATCATCCTGCGAAAAGGTTTTATAAGTATTGCCTTCCACTTCGCATTCAACTCTTTGTACCATATAACCTTCCGGTAATGAGGTCAATCTCAAATAACCAATACAGCAAACACATCCTGCAAGCAAACTAATGGTTACCACTTTTAGTCGTTTTTGGGTAAAAGCACCTATAACTCTTTTCCATATTTTTACCATCTTATCCGGTAGTTTACTTTTTTCTGCGGGATTCCAATTTAATTCTCTCCATAAATAAGCTCCTACAAAAAACACCGATAAATTTTTAATGGACGTGTTAAACAAAAACGGTTCTACCAGACCATAGCCCAGTATTGTAATGGTCATAGCAATCTCTGTCCCCTTATTGTACCTGACAAGATTATATAATAGCAGTTCATAAACAATAAGAATACCTAAAAATAAAACACAACCATATGTAATAAAGGCAAACACATATGCATTATCCATGGTTAAATTATTCGTGACAAGATCCTCTGTTCTCACTCCAAACAAACTGATATTTTCCGGTACCAAAAAAAATTCTGAAAGAATCAGTCTGTGGTTTAATACTTTATCAACAATATCATATACTTTTCCTTTTAACAAGAATGGACCTGCCAAAGAAAGGAACGCACAACCGGGAAACACAAAATATATGAAAGCTTTCTCAATTTTCCCTACTTTTTTTCTGTTCGTCCAATATATTTGTAGTAATAAGTAAATACACACCATAGCGAACCCTGCATAGCTGACTGAATACAGGAAAATATAACAGTTCATCACAAACATTGCCAGATACCATTTCCAGTTAAAATGTTCCTGAAAAACATAGATAATAAAAAATAATAATACTAAAAAGGATACATGTAATACATTGGGATGAATATAACCCAGTCCCCAGCGGAATATATACCCTAACCCCAATTTATCATGTACTTTAAAGGGCGTATCATATAAATGAAACAAGGAACTTAATGTAAGACTGCTAAATGCCGCTCCCCAAGCCGCCAACCCTACTGCGAAAATTTTTTTAACGGGGATCTCTTTCATTCCCAAAATCAGAAGAATGTATATAAGCAAACCTTTCTCCCCGGAAATCAGATAGGTTCCTCCTCCAATCGCCAGTAATACTGCAATCATTAAATATTCGGTTTTTCGATAGGAAGTCATAAGGATTTTCAATACAAGGCAAATAAGCGCCGGCACTAAAAATATTTTAAACGCCGTTGTACCATCGTACAGTCCAATTCCCTTTGAAAAAAAAAGTAAACCTATAGCTATATAATATAGATATTCCTTCATTTATTTTCCCTCTGTAAATTTAATATTTCAACAATAGGGGCATAGTAGTTTTTAAACTGGAAATTCTCCTCTACATGATGGTACCCTGCCGCTCCCATTTCCCGGATTGTATCTCTGCTTCTAATCACCTTTTCCAGCTTGTCTTTTAAATCATCCTGATTTCCATCTTCGAAAACATAACCTGTTTTTCCATAATCTATATAACTGGCAGTTCCGTTATCACTTCCGCTGATCGCCGGTATAGAATGCGCCATAGCTTCTATTACAGTAATAGAGGCCGGTTCTCCTGTACTTGGCACTACATATACGTCTGCTTTCCTGTATTCGGCAAATACCTGCCCTCTGTTCAAATTCACTAAAAACGTTACTTTATCCTGCAATCCATGCTCGTTTACGTAAGCCGAAACTTTATCAAAATATTCCTGATGAAAATGATTTGAAATCTCTCCTGCTATTGTCAAATGTAGATTATATCTATACGATAACGCTTCTATCACCTCTATCATCATTTGATGGTTTTTACGTTCCTGATACTTTCCAATGCAAAAAACATTAATTCTGTCATTTGCAAAATACGTTTTTTCTTCCGGCGACAGCTGCGGCTCCATCAAAAAGGGCGCCCAATATCCTTTTTCATCTTTTACTAAACCGCTATAATCAATTCCGATCAGATTCGTAGGCGTTATTCTAAATTCTGGAGTAAGCTTCCATACTATCTTATGTGCCAAATCCATTTTTTTGGGTTTATCCCACACCGGACTTAAATTATATAGAATCGTGGGGATTTTATAATGTCTGCAGATTGCATTCATACAAATGGTGTATATGGACCTTTCGCGTATAATTGCAAGTTCCGGCTTAAATTCCTTCACATACCTTGCTAATTTAAAGATAGGAGGAATTCCATATTTTAGCCGCATATCTATAGCAAACGGATCCTTCCTCCTTAAAAAGTGTGTGTATACATAGTCAAAAGCCAAAAACAATTTAGAATATCCCACAACAATAGGGGTCACGTAGGTATAATCTTCTATTTTACCAGTATATTGACTTAAGAACCGTATTTCATGTCCGTTTTCTTTCCATCCTTTCATAATAGTCGTTTGGTTCGTATGATATCTATGCGACATATATATAACTTTCATAATCCTATCCTTTTCTGAACTTGTCCCAAATATTGCTGATATCCCGCTTTTTCATTTTCTTCCACACCAGTAACAGAATGTTTAAAAATTGGCTCTTTCTTTTCAGAATGGTGTATGTACCACTCATACTCCATATCCAGATTTCCAATATCCAGTACCCTGTATCCTTCCAAAAAAAGCTTTTCTGTTAAAAATTTTGCCGCTATCCCCAAAGACACCAAAAACAGACTGTCCTTAGGATAATTCCTGCATTCATCCATAATATCATCCAAATATTCATAGGCATTACTGGACGGACCTATTATTCTTACTACCGATTTTGCCATATCCAGCAAGTCATTGCCAACTCCATTATGCGTTCTTTCACCTTCTACTACTACTACATTCTTGTCCTTCCATATGCGCCGGATTTTCGCTGCCCAATCATCACACAAACTTTTGTCGTCAAATGCATAATAAAATCTTGATACATAAGCATTATAATATGTTTTATCGCAATTACAATATTTCTCATAAACCTTTCGACTGAAGAACAGATGGTCTTTCCAAAACTGCCGGCTTTCTTTTCGGTAAAGCGATAAATCATCAAAAATTTCAGGAATAGCCACTATCAAACCTTCATGTTCATATGAAAGCAGTCGTTTCAGTCCTTCCATAATTTCAGGTTTTACTTGCTGCAATTGAAGGCTTCTTCCACGAATCATAGAAATCTCGCCATCCCCGAATCTTACCATACTTTTATCACCATGGATCAATTCCTCAATCGTTTCATCCATAGTATGTACCTTAATATAACATTTTTTCAGCCCCATTCTATAAAAAGAATAGTCAATCTGTGCAAGAATATCTTTTATAAATCTTTTCATGTTCATTGCCGTATTTCCCCAGATTATCCCTTTCAAAACTTTAAAGGCAGTTTTTCTTCTTATGATAATTAATGCCTTTATTCAAAATCACTAAATTTCGATATTCTTTCCCAGTACTTTTCTTCTGAATTCTTGCTGCATAGCTGACTTGTGATAAGCCTGCTACCAGACCATCACATGCTGCCAGCGTATACATATCACGCAGGACTTCATAGCCTAACAGATAATGATGATTCTCTCTGTTTACAGTACTATGCATAACCGTATCATCGCCTTTGCTTCTGATCACATCCTGATAGAAGCATACCTTATCTTTAAAATGCTGCCTGAATTTCTCAATCGCATCTTCATCGTCTGTAGCAAGGAAAATCCCGTCATAGCTTTCCTCCTGAAACACCCCAGCCGCACTTTCCAAATATTCATTCATATTGACATTTACGGGATGTCCGTTGAAATTCTGTTTAAAATCTGTTCCTCTGACATGTACGCCCAGCATACGTTTATTGCCAATCAAATTCTGTATATCTTTATCCATTTTCTCCTTTACAATTGCATTGCGGTGAATATATTTTGCTGTCACTTTTGCCATTTCATTTAGATAAATTTCACTTCTGGTATACCCATTTGGATTTTCACATAGCCCATTAACCTCATAACTATTTTCCTTTTTACTTCTAAATACCTGCCGATATGACAAAATCTCATCCAGCGAAATACCTGCTGGCTGTTCAAAATAATATTCAAACGGATTTTCTGTACCGTTTACTGGATGTTTTTCTGCATAGCAATAGTTTGGATGAAACCTTACCACTGGCTTCATGCTATATTTATCAGCAAAGTATAACATAGCAAGTAGACGATTGTGATCCGCAAAGAAACCTGAGCGTGACTCTTCCATATCTATAAAATAAATTACGTCTGTATTTTCCTTATCGCCATAAGATTCAACAAATACCAGATTATTTTGGTCTGCCATTTGCTTTACACTTTTTATAAAACGAGAATCGCTTCCTTTTTTAAAACAGTATTGGGCAAACTTTAACTGTTCCAACTTATTTTGAAATCTCCCCATAGAACTTCCCCCGCATCTCCTTATGTCAATTGTATATAATATCGTAAAGGATTCTCAATCTTTCTCTATAAATTTATTTTCCTTCAAACAATATTTTCCTCCTTTTAAGAATTTATGTTTTATAACCCACCATCCTGGTATCCAGATATATTTATGCATAGCTGGCGATGCGCTGCCAATCATCCAGCAATTTCTATCACATTTCTTGGTACATTCACGAACCTTTTGCGCTTCCTCAGAATTCCAGAGTTCTTCCCATGACTGCTCCCGCAAATTTCCCATAACTGCTTTTTGTGCCATACCATTACAGGGAATCACATCACAAAAGGGATCAATAAAAAATGCATTCCTTGACATATCACATGGAAGAAGGCGCTTATTGCCATAAATATAATTGATCAATCCATGATTAAAATAAGCTCTAAACCATTTTTTAGGGGAATTGCTTCTTAACAACTCATTAATCAATTTTTCAAAATTTTCCGCTACTTTTAATTTATTGTCTATTTTATTGTCTGTCTTTCTAAAATAAAAAGAATTATGAAGAGTAGCCGTAGCAAATTCCATGCTCATGTCATTCGCAATATGATAAAGTGGGAGCAAATCCTCACAGTTCATGTCCTGTACTGTCATCCCAAATCCTACGTCAGGATGCCCCATTTCCACCAGCGTTTTCAACGTATTATATCCACGATTGAATCCATCCGGAATGCCTCGTATTTTATCATTTGTTTCCTGAAGACCTTCAATGCTGATTCTTATACCTACCTTGGGAAACTCTTTACAAAGTGCAATGATTCTCTCTGTAAAATATCCATTTGTAGAAATCACAATCCTGTCGCTCTTTTTATACAATTCGCGTACAATATCTGGAATATCTTGTCTTACAAATGGTTCTCCGCCTGTAATGTTCGTAAACGCCATCTCAGGAAGCTTCTTTATATCCTCCAGCGTAATTTCCTCTTCCGGTTTACTTGGATCCCTGAAGCAATCACACATATTGCAATGCGCATTACAACGGTAAGTTACAATAACTGTTCCATACAATTTTCGTCTGCTCATATAAATTTCCTTTCTTATATTAGATCTCTATAAATAGCAAGCAGTTTGTTACAATATTCCAGGCTGGTATCAAATCTAATATTATGGCAGTTCTGTGTGTAAGTATCACATAAATTTCTGTTTTTCCATAACTTGTCTACTTTTTCCGTAAGTTGTTCCACATTGCCGGCTTCAAAAAGTTCTCCTGTTATCCCATCATGCATCAATTCTGGTATTCCTCCAATTGCAGATGCAATAATAGGGGTTCCATACTGTTGTGATTCCATAACAGAAAAGGGGCAATTCTCATACCACTGTGACGGAACAATGCTAAACCTTGCTTCACATATGATTTTTCTTAATTCCTCACCCTGCAAAAAACCCAAATGTGTGGCATTGGGACACTCTTCAATCTCATCCTTTAAAGGACCATTACCTGCAAAGACAAACGGAATATGCGGCAGCCTCTTACAGACCTCGATCAGTGTTTTGACGCCCTTTTCTTCCGAATATCTCCCAAAATACAGCACATATTCTTTCTTTCCATAATTATAATCTTCTTTTTGATCCAAAAAATTATATAATGTTATAAGCTTTCTTGCAAGTAATGGGTTTGATGATAGTTTTTCCTTCATAAATTGACTTGGACAGATAATCAGGTCTACTTTATCATAAGTCTTTAAATAATGATATAATTTCCCTTCTGCCATCCCCAGAAAGCTCCGCATAAGAGAATTATGAATACATCGATTCTTCACACATTTTCCAAAATATGCGCCTTTACACTGAAAGCATAGTTCACCATTTGAAGGTATCATCATCATATGGTTCGGACAAACCCATTGATAATCATGCGCTGTATAAACGATTGCAACCTTCTTTCCCAGTTTTTTTCCCCATTTTCTGATTTCATATATAACGGAAGGCGTTATCTGGAAATTAAAATTATTGAGATGTACTATATCAGGTGTAAAATCATCGAGTACCTCCCTGATTTTATTTCTTGCCTTTTTCGAATAAATTATTCGAAAGGGGTATAACAGCTTTTTCAATCCTCCGTCATGAAAATTCATATCCGGAGTATAGCTTTCCGCATGATTTCCTACAATTCTTCCTTCATGTTCCATGCCAAAATATTGTACTTCGTGTCCCATTTTCTGAAGTTGTTTTCCGATTTCAAAAATATAGGTTTCTGACCCGCCATTAGGGTAAAGGAACTTATTTACAATCAATATTTTCATTTTTCTCTTTTCCATTTAATTCTTTTTATTGTACAACTCTATGGTTTGCTTGACAACTTCATCCCAATTGTACTTATTACATATAAACTCAGCGCTTTCATTTTTATATTTTATTACTATTTCAGGATTCTGTAGCAAATTATCTAGTTTTTCTCTCAAATCCTCCACATTACCTTTTTCAAAAGACAACGCTTTATCTTCCACAACCTCCACATTTTCCGGAATATCGCTAACCAGACAACAGTTTCCATAGCTCATGGCTTCCAATAGGCTCAATGCCATTCCTTCCACATCACTTGGTAGTACAAACAAATATGCATTTGAATAAAGTTCCTGTAAAACACGCCCTTGCACAAAATCTGTCATAATAATTCTGTTATCCTGTGTTACCATTTCCCTTATTTTCTTTATATAATCTAATGAATGACTGCTCCCCCCTGCAATAACCAGTTTCTTATCTGTGGAAAGCTGCTCGTAAGCTTCAATCAAATAATGAAGCCCTTTTTCTGGAACTAATCTGGCAAGAAAAAGAATATATTCATCCTTTTTCAACCCATATTTTTCTCCGATTTCTTTTATCTCCATTATTTCCGGTCTATTGATACCATTGGGAATATAACGGGTCTTGCGCCCATAAGTATTCCAAAAATACTCCTGTACATTTTTTGATAAAACAATAACCTCATCTGCATATTTTGCAGCCATTTTTTCTCCAAATTTCAATACTTTAGCGGCAAAATTTCCCCATTTAGCTCTCTGCCAGTCCAATCCATGTATAGTAGCTACTACTCGTATGCCAAATAGCTTCGGGATAAACAATGTAGTACAAGGACCTTCCGCATGGTAATGTATCACATCATACTGTCCCACTAACGCCCGTAAAGTGGCAAGCACAGAGTAAATAATCGCATTTAATTTTCCATTGCGCAATGTAGGCACAACAATAATGCGTATATGCTGGTAATACTTTTTACTGGTATTTTCAAAATCCTTGCCTGACACATGATATCCGGCACGATTATAGGCATCTACCACATACCCGCAATTCACCAGCCTTGTAGCCAATTCCTCTACTACTACCTCTACCCCTCCTTCTCTGGAGGGAATACGTTTATGCCCTATCATTGCAATTTTGGGCTTTTGATTTTTCTCTTTTTTCATTCTTTTTGTTTCCCTGCTTACATTCCAGAGAAAAGAAATATTCGTCTTAAAATACCGGGGAATGAGCCGCACCGGATCCTGCAATATTCGATAGAACCATTCCAGACACATTTCCTGCATCCATAATGGCGCTCTTTTAACTGTCCCTGCTTCAAAATCGAAGGCTGCCCCCACCCCAAGCATAATGCCATTGATTTTATCCATATGCTCATACATCCACTTTTCTTGTTTGGGCGCTCCCAACGCCACCCACACAAAATCCGGCTTTGTCTCATTAATTTGATGCGTAATTTCTTCGTCTTCTTTTTCCGTCAACGACCTGAAAGGGGGAGAATACATTCCTACAATCTGCAGGTATGGATATTTCCTTTCCAGCTTATTTCTTAAATTCTTCAACGTCTTCTCGCTGCTGCCATAAAAATAATGCCGATAGCCTTTCTCCCTGGAAATTTCAAATATCTTAGGCATCAAGTCAGGACCAGGTACTCTTTGGGCATCTATAAATCCTCTTCTCCTGCTGACAATAGAAAGCGGTTTGCCATCGGGAAGAGCCATAGCAGCACAATTTTGAACCTTCCTATACTCCGCATCTTTATATGCCATTACTGTGGTATGAACATTTGAGACACAAATATACTTACCACGCAATTGCTCAAGATGACCGGATATATGCGTTATGGTTTTTTCCATGTTTGTTACATTAATTTTGGTATTTAAAATGGTACAATATTCCAACTCTGAAAATCTCATTGAATCCCGGCTTCCTTTAAAAATTCATCTGCAATAGATGAAAGACTATATTTCTGTTTTATTTTTACACTGTTTTCAGACAAATAACTCGCTAATTTCGTGTTTCCTGCAATCTTTTCCATCGCTGCTGCAAGCGCCTCCTTATCCCCAACGGGTACCAATAACCCACTTATGTTATCTTCAATATAACTTCGTGAACCTCCTATTGGGCAATCTGTGGAAATAACAGGCACCCCCATAGCCAAAGCTTCTATCATAGAATTAGAAATACCTTCATAATCTGACGAAAGCACAAACATAGCGCTGTCTCTAATCTCTTCTTTTACATGCTCTGAAAACCCTCTGAAAAATACGTATTTATCCACCCCGAGCTGCCGGGCATTCTCTTTCAATTCATCTTCTAACTTTCCCACGCCAAATATATGCAGTTCATAATCCGGATATTGTTCAACAAATTTTGCAAAAGCATCTATAAGTAATTTATGATTTTTTTGCTTTTCTAACCTTCCAACAGAAACAATTCGTTTTTTTCGATTTCCTTCATACGGATCTGGTATGTTATCCGCAACCGGATTTTGAATCACTACCGACTTTTTTCTTATTTTCTCTTCAAAACAACTTTTCATTTCCTCCGTTTGAAACACCACTCGATCCGCTTTTGCATAAGCCCAATCACGAATTTTCTGATGCTCATATTTTGACGGGTCGTTCCGTTCAGATATCAACAGATGATGCGGGATTCCAACTGCTGCCAATACGGAAAACACAGCTCCCATTACACTAAATGCAAAGATGTAGCACCCTGCGTTCTTTTTATAATAGTTTCGCATATCTTTGAGGCGTTTCAGACGAAGCCGTATATCTCCTCCTGATGCTTGCCCTGAAATATGAATTTCAATATGCTCATCTAATGGGTAAGCTACCTGATTGCCTGCAAACAGGAGAATTGCTACTTGATAACCCCGCTTAACAAATTCATTAGAAAGAAGCGCTACAACACGCTCTGTTCCACCGCCAGGCATGTCCGGTAATACAAAAATGATTTTCATAGCTGTTGTAAAGAACCTCCTGTTTGATTAAACTGTTTCGCTGCCCATACATTGCTCAGTTTTTCACGGTATTTAATACAATTATCCACATATATTTGATTCATATTACATACTTCTTCCAATGTTTCAAAATTCCAATCTTTTTTTACTATACCAAGAGATTCCTTTTTTATATAGGATGCATTAAATGGAACTGGTGTTGTTATAATAGGGGTTCCCGCTGCTATACTCTCTACAATTGACACCATACTGTTATCTTTGCTGGTATTAATAAGCGTTGCTGTCGCTTTTGCCAAAACAGGAATTAGTTTCTCATGATTTAGTTTTCCCAGGAATATAATATTATCTTCCTCATCCAGATCCTTTACTTGTTTTTCTAACGCACTTCTGAGTTCTCCATCGCCAATAATCTTCAATCTAAAATTCTTGTCAACTCTTTTCCGGAAATCTGTAAAACGCATAATAATTTCATCTATATGTTTTCTCTCAATCAATTGCGACACTACGACAAAATAGTTTTCTTTATGTCTGCTATAATAGATTTTTTCCAAATCCACACTATGATCAATATATACCGGTAAAACATGATTGCAAAACTGTACAATAAAATCAGCGGCCTTTTCTGATCTTGGAATCACCGGAATTTCTTTATAAAATCGCTTTGCTATTATATAATACCAAAGTTTGGAAGGTAATTTTCTTAAAAAATTATTATGTGCTCCAAGCTCATGCCAGATAATCAGCTTCTCTTTTGCATGTATCACTCCCTCCAGTGTTACCAGTGAAAACACCTCGCTGCTAATGATATAATCATATTCATTTTTATGATGACGCAGATATTTCCTAAGCCCTTTCAACAATGGCAGACATCTCGGTTTGCAGACAGCCGTTAAGATACATGAAAACCACAAAATCTGAAAAGGATACTCTTCCGCTTTCTCCGGGCGATAGCAATCCGCCGCCACCAAAACCGGTTCGTCGCCGTTTTTTACAAACCCCATACATAAGGTGTAAATCATCGTGTCCTTTATAGAGGATACTTTAGGAATATGATCTGTTTCGGATGTATACAAAATCGGATTCAAAATCAGAACTTTCATATATTTCTATTTTTCTCCCTTATCTGCCAAAAATATCCTTCTTCTCCCTTGTCTGCATGGAACATGGAGCACCAGCGCATTCCAACCAAAAACAGCGTATAATCCCTTGCCAAATAAACAGAAATAATATGTGCCTCTACCAACGTGTATATGAATAAGGAGGCAAGAACCATAACCCCCATATACTCTTTCCTCTTGTATAATTCCCATATCAGTAAAGCCAGCACCGCTACATAAATGCACCCGGGTATAATCCCATACCAATAAAAAAGCCTTACCCATCCCATGTCAAAGTAATACCCATTTTCAGCCACCCCAAACAATCTCCAAGTAGGCAGCGTTCCTGCCTGAGCACTGCATCCATAGTATAAATTAATAATTCTTCCTGAAAGCAGCTTATCTATTTGCTGTAAAACAGGTTGATATGGAACTCTCTTGCTGAAAGCAGCCGCAAACAATGCAATGCCTATACAGGAAAAAAGTATTACTAACGTCATTCCATATATAAACGCCGTCTTTTGAAGTTTAGTACCATATACAAGCAAGGTGGCAAAAACAACCGCAAAAGCTGTTATCAGCATTCCCGTTCTGGAACCTGTCAGTAAAAATATCCCCACATTTGCCAAAAAAAGTATTCCATACCAATACTTCTTTAAATTCTTACCATACAGATATAAAAACAATAATACAAGCATAAAAAACATGCAATGAAACGCATTAGGATGCCCCATGCCAAAACAATATCTTGTTTCCACCTTTCCTTCTCTGAAAACTTCCGTCACTTTTGTTGTTCCAAGAACCCCTGCTAAAGATAAAGTTCCCAGTAATGCACATCCTCCTAAGGTTATTCTGAATATATAAGAAAAAACTGCCTTTTCATTTATACCCTTACAGGATGCTATCATTGTAACAATCCTGATAATTTCATTTCTCCCTGTTGCCATATAGGAGACAATTCCAAGCGCTTCAAACAAAATAATTATGATCCATTCTCTTCTGGTATACTTGGTCATACAAATTTTTACTGCAAACAGCAAAAAAGTAATTTGAAACAACCTGCCTTCTATGGGATTGACAAGGACGCTTTTGTCTATAAGCACTATGAGCAATTCAATCGTAAGTGCAATCCAAAAAAAGAGCGTTTTCACTTTCATTTTTTGCATGCTATTCCCCCAATCACTTCGTTTATCAATATCTAAACTCTTATCCACTTACTTCAATTCTCCCTCCGGGCTGACAAACCGCCACCCCTTCCAAAGCGCTTCCATCTCTTCCTTTACAAACCTCTGGCTGTTCTTATGAATGGTAGGTCGCACCATAGTCTTGCTTTCGTTCTCATTCAACCGCGCCCCCCAAAAGCTGAAGGTGGAATTGGCGCAGATATTATGTTTGCACCGGCTCATCAGCTGCATATCATAAAAGCTGTCCCTTCCATGATTTACATCTACCACCGTATATTCCTCTCCACAAAAATGCCCCCGGGCATAATCTGCATCATCCGAAAAAAGATAAAAATGCGGTTTCCCACAAAGCTCCCTTAAAAGCCCTATAGCACTCCGGTAGTATGCCTCCGTACAGATATTTCCAAACATAGCGGCATTCTCCGGATCCAGATAATCGCCTCTTCGTATGTGGACGCTGACAGACTCGCAGCTGCCCATTTCCTCCGCCAGCCTCCGGTTCTCCGGATTTGCGCTTTCCGGAAACTGGATTTTTTCCCGCAGGCTGTAGAGAATATCCCCATAGTATTTTTCACAGGCAAAATATCCGCTGACATAAGCATCCTCCAGCTTTAAAAGCTCCGGATGATACATTTGGGTTTCCCGAAACCACCGGACGCTGCCCGGCAAAAGCCTCCTTCTCAGCTTTCCCCAAAGCCCGTCTGACCCGATCAGCCTAGTCTTTTCCTCCGGCGTACATTCTTCGTAAACCAGGCGGTCAAAATAAGAAAGCTCCAGCTCTCTTGGAGCAAAGCGTTCCCCTTTTTGATTTACAGGGGCAAACCAGGAGAGATCCAGCCTTGCCTCTTTTCCCATGGATACAAATTTTCTGTACAGCGCATATTGCTGAAGCTGGTTTCCCAAACCTCCAGCCACTTGTATGATGATCATTTTACGTTCCTTACCACTTCTTTTTCATGTTTTTTTAATTGAAACAGGATCTTAAGGGCTTCCGTCACCACTTTCCCATTGAAGCTGGATTCCGATCCCTTATAATGAATGGGAACCTCCACCGCCTTCCGGTTCCTGCAGTAATACCGCATTTCTGTCTGATACATATGTCCTGTGGACAGGAACTGATCCAGCTCCAGCTCCTCCAGCACATGCCTCTGAAACCCCTCGAACCCACTGGTCATATCCTTCAGTCTGGTTCCCAGCACCAGGTTTGCCAGAATGGTTCCCCCGCTGCTTAAAAATCTCCGGTACAGGGGATGGTTGCTGATGTCCCCTCCTTCTATAAACCGGGAACCCCATACACACTCATAGCCCTGTTCCAGTTTTTCTATAAACTGCGGCACCTCCCCAGGCAAATGGCTTCCCCCTCCGTCCATCTCAATAATCCATTCTGCGCCGTCCAGCAAAGCTCTCCTGTAGCCCTCCAGATAACAGCTGATCACGCCGTAAGATTTCTCGTGAAAGATATACCGGATCTTCCCCCCTGTCTTTTGTTCATAGCTCTTTACAATATCGGCAGTTCCGTCCTTAGAATAGCTGTCCATGATCACATACAGGTACAAAGGCTCATAGGGCAGTTTTAAAATATCCTCCAATACCTGCTCCATGGTCTTCTCCTCATTGGCGACGGGCATCACTATGATTGTCTTTTGCATTCTAACTTTCTCCTTCTTTTGTCATCACAAACAATGACAATGCAGGTCCCAGGGACCAGGGATAAGCGCCGTAAACCTGAGGATACATGGCAAATCCCTGACATTCGGCAAGGCAGTTCTCTATCCTGCCCTCCTTTACCAGGCTCCATAATGCCTCCCGTCCCCGAACCATTCTGGATCTGTGGATTCCGATGAGCACCTTGGTATTCAGAGATCTTGCAATGGCATACAGAATCATTGCCGTTGCAGAGGTGTCCACCGGTCCTTCCTTCGCCTCCAGCTGCCAGGCGTAAAGCCCGCTCTCCAGCTGATAGGCTTCTACCTTGTCCACAATACGCCTGTACGCCTGTTTTAAAGTCTCATAGCTTGGTCTGTCAGGTTCTATGTAGGCAAGACTTTCCGCCATACCGATCATCAGCCAGCCTACCGCCCTGCCCCAGCCGATAATACCGTATTTCACGCCGCTTTCATATTCGTAACCGTGATAAGGCAGTCCTGTTTTCTCATCCATTCCATGTTCTATGAAATTCTGCATCTGCGCCACCCCAAGACCCACCGCGTTCATGTCTCCGTAGACGCTTCCGTATTTACACAAAAATGGGCAGACCATCCCAATACCGTCTGCAA
Source organism: Lachnospiraceae bacterium UBA7093 (assembly GCA_002492465.1). Taxonomy (GTDB): domain Bacteria; phylum Bacillota; class Clostridia; order Lachnospirales; family Lachnospiraceae; genus Suilimivivens. The sequence continues at coordinate 101,163 of DKYT01000020.1, forward strand.
AAACGTAACCGTTTTTCTGCCCCGGACGATAGGGCATCGCCCCTCCCCTATCCGTTTCATGGGCAAAAAGATACTTGACCATAGCGTCCGCCGCCTGTTTATATTTTTCCTCTCCTGTAATCTGGTGAAGATCGATCAGCGCCATGCCGCTGAAGGCGTCGTCCAGATAATACATTTTGCATCCCCGGCGTATCCATCTGTCATAGTATTTCCGAAGGCAGTTTAAAATAATTCTTGCCTCCTCCGTATTTCTGTTTTCCATGTAGTAGTCGGCAAGGCTTTTCGCCAGCAGCCCGGTATGCCAGTTGATCTTATCCGGCGGCTCTACCTTCCGTCCTGTTATGATCCTGAGACCTCTTTTCAAGCGATATCCCAAATTCCGTTTTGGATAGCAGAGCAGCTGCTTCTCCGCATTTTTTACCATTTCCAGCATAGCCGTCCTCCCTTTACTTCCCTTTTCGCCTTAGTTTCTTCTCTACAAGCCCCCATAAGTATGAAAACTCCTGGGTTTTCCCAAAGAGCAGCAGAAAAATTCCATTAAACACAACGCAGGTAATCAAAAACATCACCGCAAATGACACCATAGTTACCTCTGGCATTACCGCCTTTTTCACCCCCGTTAAAATCACAAGAATACCCCCAAGCGCCGCCAAATACCTGACCGAATCCAGAAAATACGCTTTTACACTTTTGTCAAAGCATACCTTGTAAATGATGAAGGGTTTTGTGATATTGGCGATCAGCCCCGATATCACCGTTCCCACGTAAACGCCCACAAGCCCGATCTTCTGCACCAGTGCAATGGAGATTACCAGGTTCACCGCTCCCTGGATCAGGGCAAGATATTTATCCTGTTCAAATACCCCTGCTGCCGTTTTAAAGTTTGATAATACAATTCTATCACCTTTTAAATAATAATCAATCAAAATACAGGCGATCACGCTTACCCCAAGCACACTTTCCCTTCCCTGCCAGAGCATAATAAAGGGCGTCAGCAGCAGAAAAAAGCCCACCCCGGAAAACCCGTAGATCCAGCAGGCAAAAAAACGATATACCTTAAAGATACTGTACTGCTTTTCTTTGGATTCAGTTGCAATCAGATTGCCAAATCCCGAAAGAACGGAATTAAAAATAATATTTACAAAATTGGACACCGAAGTCAGCACCATATTGTAGTTTCCCACAAAGCTCACCAGCGTAACGTTGATAAAGGCGGATATGATCATACTGTCCGTCTGCAGTCTTGCCACATCCCCCACCTTATGGAACACCAGCGCCTTGGTTTTCTTCACAACCTCTCCGGTTTCCTCTTTGGAGAGCCTTGCTACATTCCGGTCAAGGAGATAAGGATACCGCCTGTTCAAATAGCGGCTCACAAACAGCTTCTGCATCAGCTCTACAAATGCCGCCGTAAGCAAATATAAATAGAAATTTTGGGTGGCTATGATTACAATGATCTGCAGCCCCACGGTAATCATCTTGGTGATGGTAATGATATTGGTTTGAATATAGTTTTTCTGTTCCGCATTCACCAGACTGTATTTATATGCCACGAAATAAGAGCTAACCGTGTTGAATAAAAATATGAAATAATAAAGGGTCAGATCCCTGAGGGTCACCCCCTCGGGCTGTTTTACCAGATAAGGTAAAAAGGGGGAAATCGCAAGCCCAATCAGGGCGATTACCAGCCCTATCGTCCGATAAGCTTTCCTGTAAAGCTGCATATAGGATTTGATTTTTTCATAATCCTTCCTTGCCACCGGACCGTACAGGCTATAGTTCAGCGCCGTTCCCACACCCAGCTCCGCCATGGATAAAACCGACAGTATTCCCGTATAAAGATCGTTGATGCCTGTCAGTGTGTTACCCAAATACGCAATAAAAACCGTACGCAAAACAAACCCAAGAAGCTGGGTTACCAGATTTCCAATATATCCAAAGGCTATATTTTTTGCGGCTGACTGAACTCTTCCCATAATCTGTCTACTTCTTTCCCTGTCAAAAGCGCCTGCTCCTGATAGCCGGGCATGACCTTTTCCAAATGCTCCCTGATGACGTTTTCCTGCTCCATAAGCCATTGAAATCCCTTTTTCAGATCCTCCGGTCCCTTCAGACTCTGAACCGGCAGCACATAGTTTTCTTCCCTTCCGAAAAGATCTCTGGCAATGCCCCTTGCCTTTACGGAATATCCCACCACCAGAGTGGGTACCAGGGAGGAATAGGCGGCTATGGTGGCGTGGGTTCTTGCCCCTACAAACAGCCGGCATCTGCCGATATAACCCTTCAGTTCCTCGCAGCTTCCGTCCTCCAGCGCGACCACCCTTCCCGTCTCCTGAAATCTTTCATAGAGCTGCCGGATGGGCGCTCTGTCGTCATTTTGCTCCCATACCACATGAGGGATCAGGGCAATCTGAAACTCCGTATGGTCTATGATAAACTGTATCAGGTTAACATAATTTTCCAACGTAATGCCGGGACAGCTTTCCTCCTGCTGCACCATGGGGCTGACATTGATCCCCACCGTATTGCCCTCCTCAAATCCCTCCGGAAGGGGAAGCTCCCTTTTGGGAAGGGTAAATGCGGGATCCGGATAGCATAACAGCTTCGGCGCATCCGCCTCGCCAAAATACTTTTTCAACGCCTCGTAGGTGATGGATTCCCTTGCTATGATGGTGTGGTACTTTGCCAGATCCGCCCTGATCCTGGGGTTTTCCAAAAGCGCCGGCTCTATGGAGCATCCCAGCAGGATCGTTTTCGTCCCCCTTCGGTTGAAGGCGGAATTTGCAAGCCCAAGATCCTTCAACATATTGTCATAGCAGTAATTGTCCCCACCGATGGAAATGGCAAGAGGCGGCTTCTTTTCCCGAAAAACGCCTCCATAGCGGTAGCGAATCAGACTTTCCTCATCCCCTGTAAGCTTCCGGTAAAGGTAATTCCAAATATGAAGAAGCTTTTTTTCTTCTATTTTTTTCTCCTGCAGGATGCTGCAAAGATCCTTTAAGGAATAGGCTTCATCCTCCCATCCCCGGTAGCTGACCAGCAATGCCTTTTCCTTTATCATGCGGCAAAGACTGTTTACAATTGCCTCACAGCCATGGTTTTTGCTGCCTGCATGCATATACATCACGATTTTTTCTTCCAAAGCTGCCTCCTTAAAAAAACTTACGAATGTGATAAAGCCCCAGATAAACCCCGGGCATGGCGCGAAAGAGCCTGATCTTCCATCTATACCCCCGGGATAAAGCCTGAAAGGCGCCCGGCGTCTGTATTTCCTTTCTTATTTTATCATGACACAGGCAAATGTACTCCCTCTGTTTTTTTCTTTCCTTTGCCGGAAGAAAAGCAAGCTTTCCTACGGTCAGCATGATGGATGTAAGCAAAATTGCCGTCGCCTGCCTCTGCAGCTGTTCCCGCTTTTCCCCCGGCATCTTTTTCTTCATCCGTGAGATTTCATCTCTGGCAAGCTCCCAGCAAGTGATTTGGTCCATATACCTGGGAGAAAACGCCCGGTTCATGGCGCCTCCGGGATTTTGGAAATAGCCGTAGCCCTGATAGGAAATCTCCGCCACGCCGCTGATCCGGGACAGCAGGTCTACCAGAAACAGCATATCCTCTCCGATAGTGATTCCCTGTCTGAACCGCTGTTCCCCCACCGCAGAAGCTCTGTAAAGCTTGCTCCAGCACCGGCTGTTTCCCTTTAAGATTCCTTCTTCCAGGAAAGCTTCGGGCGTATAAAGCACAGGGGGTTTTTTCTCCCCCTCGTCCCCTCTGCCTGCAAGTTCTTCTTCCCTTTCCCATGTAAAAAAACCGCAGCCCGCTATATCCCGGTCTGTCTCTGTTATACATTCATACAGGCGGCAAAGGGTTTCCGGAAGAAGCCTGTCGTCTGCGTCCACAAAGGTTACAAAATCTCCCTCCGCCCGGTCAAGCCCGGCGTTTCTTGCCGCCGATACGCCTTCATCCTTCATCTCTATGGTTTGAATATTCTGATATTCCTTTTCCAGTTCCCTGCACACCTCTCCGGTTCTGTCAGTGGAGCCGTCGTTGATGATGATCACCTGCAAAGGAGCATAGGTCTGCTCTTCTATGCTCACAATGCACTTTCTCAGATAATCCTGTCCGTTGTAAACCGGAACAATTACACTGATTAACGGTTTTTCATTTATAAATTGACCCATTCCGGTTTTTCCTTCCTATCTTCTGTCATAGAGACACATGGCAAGACGAAGCATCCTTAAGGTAACGCCATTGGGATGGCGAAGTACCAGATAAAGCAGCCGGTTTGCCCTTTCCCTGACCTCCACGGCAGTACTCCGGCATAGGTCTCTGATTTCTTCCTCCTTGCAGATTTTCAAGATATTTTTCCTGTATCCTGAAGGATTTCCTCTTACCTCATTTTTCAAGGCAAGAAACAGCATGAAAATGTGCTCCTGATCCGCTTTTTTCAACATATCTGAAAGTTCTTCCCCCTGAAGCTTATCGGTAAGGATCCGCCGGACAATTTTGCGCAGCAGGTTAATGCTTTCATACAGCCCCTGATCATATTTATGAATCATGGAATCCGTTACATAAAGATAGTGATAATATGCCTTATGATCCATTACCACAAGACGCTCACAGTCCATCAGCGCCGGAAGTATGATGGTCATATCTTCCCCCATACGGACTTTGGGGTCACTGTAATTCCAGTTATCCGTAATCAATTCCTTTGCAATCAGCTTCATACAGCGGGATATGGTAACATACCGCCATTCCCTTCCCAGCAGGTTGGGAATCACTTCCTTTTTCACCGCCTGCCTGTCATACGCTCCCGGCGGCAGCTGCTGCCACCTGTACTGTCTGCCGCCCTCTTCCCGCTCGATCACATAATCGCTTGCAACGATCTCTCCGGGCATGCCTGTAAGCTGCTCCGCCATTTCCTCCATCATATTCAGATCTATCCAGTCGTCGCTGTCCACAAAACTGACATACGCTCCCGTGCTCTCCTCCACACCCTTTTTCCATGCGGAGACCAGCCCCCCGTTTGCCTTGTGGATCACCCGGATTCTGGAATCGGTAAGGGCAAGCTCCTCGCAGAGAGCGCCGCTTTTGTCGGTGGAACCGTCGTCTACCAGAAGAATTTCCAGCCGCTCATAGGTCTGCCCTGTAAGGGTGTCCACACACCTTTTTAAATATTTTTCCGTGTTATAGACCGGAACCACAATACTGATCTTGTAAAACGAGTCCGTTTTTTTCATGAAAGTCCCAAAACCTTCCTGTAAATCTCAAGCAGCTTGTCCATACTGCTCTCAATGGAAAACTCCTTTTCCACCTTTTTCCTTGCCTGCTCTCCCATGTGCCTGCACAGTCCGGCATCTGAAAGCACCCGGCGCAAGCCTTCCTCCAGGGATCCGGCGTCCTTAGGGGCGACCAGCACCCCCGTTTCTCCCTCTGTGATCATCTGGGGGATTCCTCCCACCTGGGACGCCACAACGGCGCACCCGGCTCCCATAGCCTCCAAAACCGATACAGGCTGTCCCTCAAAGTAGGAGGGCAGCACAAAGATATCGCATAACTGCAAGTATTTTTCTTTTTCTTTTCCTTTCACCCAGCCCAGCCAGGTGACAAAATCCCCCCGGCGCTCCGCCTCCTGCTTCAGCTCCTGATCCTCCCAGATCCCTCCCAGATACAGGCGGATGTCCGGATACTCCTGTCTTAAAGAAGACAGTGCCTTCAGCAATTCTTCGATTCCTTTATTTCTGCATAATCTTCCCAAAAACAACAGCCTGTGCTGCCCATATTCCTTTTCTCCCTGCTTTGGCAGCAGGATTGTATTGGGCAGAAGGGTAATCCTTTCCCTGGGCACCATATGCGAAAAAAAGTTTTGCCAATAAGGGGCAAGCACCAGAAACGCGTCGCCCATGGAAAGAACTCTGTCGATCTTCGCCCTTCCCCGTTCATCCTGCTCTTTATAATAAAAACTCTCAAAATCACCGCCGTGCTGATGAATTACGATTTTCTTTCCCAAAAGCTTTGCCGTTTTGATAAAAACAGCCTTTCTGCGGTAGCTGCTGTCGGACGCCATGTTCACATGAATGATCTGATACCCCGGCGCTTTCACCAGAAACATCCCGAAGGCTCCCACAGCCTTCAAGAGCTTTCGCAGCTTGCTCCCGTCCACCATGGTTCCGATATAGGCAAGGGAGATTTTCTCATCCAGACCGGCGTCGTAAAAGTTATTCACCACAGCCGATATGCCCCCGTGGACACGTCTGTCCGGTCCCAGCATAAGTACTTTTATTTTTTCCCGCTCCTTCACTGAGGTTTTCTTCCTCCCAATCCTTTATTTCGATCCCCGCCCTGCGATCACAACCCAAATGGTACGGAGAAGGATCTTTACATCCAGAGTAAGGGACCAGCCGTCGATGTATTCCAGATCATATTTCACCACATCGTCAAAATTCTCGATCTCGCTGCGCCCGCTCACCTGCCACAAGCCTGTAAGCCCCGGCGTCATGCTAATCCGTCTTCTATAATACTGGTTGTATTTTTCAAACTCATCTGCGGTAGGCGGTCTGGTTCCCACCAGGCTCATATCGCCTTTCACCACATTATAAAACTGAGGCAGTTCGTCGATGCTGGTCTTCCGGATAAACTTTCCTACCTTTGTAATACGGGGATCGTTCTCCATCTTAAACATCAGCCCCCGCATTTCATTCTCCTGCTCCAGCTCCTTTTTCCGCTCCTCTGCATCCAGGTACATAGAGCGGAACTTATAGATCTTAAACCTGCGCCCGTTGCGTCCGATTCTGGTCTGGGAGAATAACACCGGTCCCGGGGAATCCAGCTTGATGGCAATGGCGATAAAGGGAAAAAACACCAGCGTGATCGCCATTCCCACCAGTCCTCCCACAATATCCATCACCCGCTTGATCAGCAGCCGCTTGTAGCTGCTCTGAAATCTGGTATATGTGATCACGGAATAGCTGCCGAAGTTGTCCATCTTGCTCCGCTCCGAGTGGGTGCCCGGAAGTTCCAGACAATAGTGGCAGTCCACCCCCATCTCATCAAAGCCGTTGATCATTACCTGAATCTGCTTTTGGCTCAGCTCCGGCGCATAAATGAACACCTCGTCCAGCGCCATATAGGTTACATCCTCCATAAACCCTTCTTCCATAGGCATAATGGGAATTCCCTGGGTTTCCTCCCGCTCCCTGCACTCGGGACAGGCGATCTGTACAATCTGGAAATTCAGATCCAGATTCTCTTTCAAATGGCTGACCACATCCTCCGCCATCGCCCTCTGGGTGATGACCAGCACCTTGATTCTGGACAGATCCGACCGGTAATGGAGGCGCATCCCCTTTTTGATTACCAGATGAACCAAAATCGTCAGCAGCACATTAATGATGGTAAAGTAAACCGTCACGAGACGGGAGAAAGGATCCGCCCACTTTAGAAAGGTCATAACCGTCTGTACCACCAAAATCATAACGGCGTTGTACTTGACGATCTCATAAACCTCCTTCTTAATGCCCCTTTTTACAAAATTCCTGTTCCAGGCAATAAAGAAGGTATAAATGGTACAGAAAAGCAAAAGAAGCAGACACACCTGAAAGTGTATCTCCTTATCCTCCATATCACGGAAATTTCCGAACCGGATATAGGTTGCCAGCACAAAGGATATTCCTATTGTTACCAGATCTGCAAACCATAGTCCGTAAACCTCTACCACTTTATTTTTCTGATTCATCTTACTACCTCGAAAAAGATGCTATTTCCCCAATGTGCGCCGGATTTTTCTCACTGCTTTTCTGAAAAACCGTTTCACCTTCATGGAAATTCCTGTGTAGATCCGCCGCCACCTGCTTACCGGCGGCATAATCAGATACCGGTATTCCTCTATATGATCCAGCAGATACCGGGGATAGCTTTCATCCACCTCCACCCGCTCAAACCTTGCCTCTCTTCCAAACATATCCTGTCCAAGAATCAGCCTGTCCCTTGCCTCCGCCAGGATATCCTGATTGTTGTATTCCTGATGCGCCGCCGCCACCACCTTGGTGCCGATCCGCTTGGAGACGTCCCGCTCCTGCCTGCTGCCCATGTAACCGAAATGCCAGCCGCCCTCCGCCACTCTTACTGCCTCCGGGGCTGTGGTAGATGCTTCCCGCAGTTTAATAATTCCATTTTGGGGAATACTCTTAATACTGAATATCTTGGTGCCCAGCCACATTTTCCTTGACACTCCCGGGAACTCCCCTGTAATGGAAAGAAGGCTTCCCGACACTTCTTCCATATTAATAAAGCAATAGAACATCCTCTGGGCAAGATGATAGATCTTGTCCGGGTCAAATTCCGTAATGATCTTTTTCAGTGTCTCCGGATTCGGTATCTCATCTACATCGCTTAAAATAATCACATCCTCCGGGGCAGCGTTCTTAAGCCCTCTTTCCAGGGCATTTTTCTGAAAGTTATCCCTCACATGGGTAGTAACGTCCACAGGGGAATCATCCACTACAATATACTCAATCTTGTGCAGGAACTCCTGAAACATCTCTTTATTTTTCTCAAAACACAGTTCCTTGGGCTCCCCTGAAAAGGTCACTGTCGCCTCTTCTATTATAAATCTATCCACAATGGGATTTAGAATATTCAACCGCAGCTTTAAAATATCAAGCTCATTAAAAAAGGGAATACAATCATATACCATCTGCTTTTTCTCCTAATCTTCTAAAAGAAGCATCTTCTCCCGCAAATCACCGTCTCCAGAAGAGAAATGGTCTGACGGTCGCTTTCACCCTCCGCCATCTCCTGCTCCAGGGGTTTTCAAATCTGGGGTACTTTTCATTCCGTCCCCACCACTTATGAAAGACAAAGGGCGCATCCACATCCAGGGTTTCCGGCACAGGGTGCTCATGCCCGAAGTATTTCGCCACCTCCACCGGCGCGATCTTCATCCCCGCCTCTTCGATTCTGTGTTTATTCATACAGCAAAGAAAAGCGTCCTCATTGTAAAATCCGTCCTCATCCTTTTCCCACACAAGTCCTGCCTGCCTTGGAAAATCCAGCAGACGCTTGCTACGCAGAGAAACACTGTTGCCCACTCTGCAAAGATTCCCGTAAATGTCGTGATAACAATGCTGCGTTCCCGGTTTCGGGATGGGCCATGGGGAACCAATGTAATCGTACGCAAGAAATTCCTCCCGCCACTTTTCAGGATGAACCACGAATCCGTCGTAGTGGATCAACAGCACATAATCCGTATCAATATAATCTCCCAGCTCATAAACCATTTTATAATTAAAACAGTCAATATCCGTCAGCTTTGAAGTATGCTTATAGGTAATAGAATCCGGAAGCATCAGAGGCTTTCTGTGGGTAATCAGCACTACCTCTCCAAAGGCAATCCCCTGCATACTGTATTCCAGCGCTTTAATGGTCTCGTATACCTTTACGCTTGTCATGGCGGCAAGCGTCACGTTGGGAAGTTTTAATTTTTGCTCGGGCTGATGCCTGCTTTTATTCATATCTGACCTCACTGTGTTTTCGAATCCTTCGAATCAAAGCCCTTCGAATTTTTTTCAGATAAAACCATCCATAAATCAGGCTTTTTCTTATATTCTGAAAGAATAACCTTACTTTCCCGGGTTTTTGGTTCCTTCTGGCATACTTGGCGGATTTCTTCTTATATTCCGCCAGCTCTTCCCTGCATTCCCGGGCGTTAAAAAGCCTTCCTTTGCGATCCATGTAATGAAATAAACTGTATATATTCTGCTCCGATGCCCAATATCCGTCAGACACGTTATGGCGTGCCCAATATTTAGGAGCAATGGCAAATTTCAGGGTTTCGCTGGTATGCGCTGGCAGACATGCAAAAGAGGAATTGGAAAGCAACAGATAATAAGCATTCTTCAACGTTACATAATCTTTTCCAACATCAAAATGATGCGCTGGAATTCCCGGCAGAATTTTTCCCGCCGCCTCCACATCATCCGTAACGATCATAAAGTCCATGTCTGGACGTATCTTTTTCATTTGCTTCATTCCGTGTATCCAGTACTTTTTATCAATAAACAGCTCTGGATTCCCTGTATACTCGCCTCCGCGCATATTGATAATGCACAAATTTTCTCTGCTGTATTCATAGGAATCGTATTCCGGTTTTATCTTAAGCCATTGCTTGATCTGATCTGTATGTGAAATAAAATAAGATTCATCCTGCATATTTCCATAGATGAGCGTACCGTCTTCCACCTTTTGGAGCTTTTCATCCACTCCGGCAATATAACAGCCATGCTCCATATCATGCCGTGAATTTCCTATATAAATACGGTCTTCCCTTTCATGATAGACCTTTTTGTAATCCTCTTTCACAGATGGAACACCATAATCCAGATCCATAAAATACAAGCCCCGGTCATTATGCATGTTGTTTGCCATAATTTCTCTTCCCAAAATGCTGAAAGCCAACTGATTGTCCAGAGCAATGCATCTTGTGGTAACATAGCAAAATAACTGATTTCCCAGTCCCTGCCCTTTTAATAACTCCATTCCGATCATTTATATCCTCCCTTTTTACAGGCTGGTCTCCATCAACTTTCCATCCATCACCTTATATATAATATCGCACTTTTCAATGGTATTTAATCTGTGGGCTATGATGATCATGGTCTTTTTCCCGTGGAAGCTGTTCACTGCCTCCATCACCGCTGCCTCCGTGTCGTTGTCAAGAGCGGAGGTTGCCTCGTCAAAGACCAGAATTTCCGGATCGTTGTAGAGCGCCCGGGCAATGCCAATACGCTGTCTCTGCCCGCCTGAAAGGCGTACTCCCCTGTCCCCAATGGTAGTGTCAAGCCCCTCAGGCAATTCCTCTATAAATTCCTTCAACTGTGCCTCCTCCAGAACCTCCCATATGCGCTTATCATCAATCTTATCGCTGTCAATACCAAAGGCAATATTGTCTCGAATAGATTCATCAATAAGATAAATAGACTGAGGAATATAGCCTACTTGGGCAAGCCAAGATTCATAATTCTTAAAAATATTCACACCGTCGCAGGTAATCTCTCCTTCCTGGGCATGCAAAAGCCCCAGAAGCACATCCACAATGGTGGATTTTCCTGCACCGGAGGCACCTATAATACCCACTGATTTTCCTTTAGGCACCACCATATGGGCATCCTTGAAAATTGCCTTGTCGGAATCCGGATAATGGAAACTAATATGATTCAACTCAATTTTATCTTCCAGTTTCAATTTTTCTATCTGAGAATTTGCTTTTCTCTCCGCAAGCATGGCGTCAGTTTTCATACCCTCTTGCAGATTTTCGTATACATAATCCAGGCAGGGCTGTGTATATGCGATCTCTGTAATATAGGTATTAATCCTGTTCACACTGGGTAACACTCTGATTGCCGCCACGCCAAAAGTCATAATGCTTTTTAGGATATCCTCCGCATTGCCGTCCCTTCCAATATAAACCGCCACAAAAGAAAGAACGCTGACTATAAAAACCGTTTCGATCAGAAGCCTAGGTGTATTATTTAGAACCGCATAGTTTCTTGCCACCGTAGCGCCTACTTTGCCCGTCTCATAATAATTCCGCACAAAAAATTCTTCCCGGTTTAAAACCTTTACATCCTTAAGCCCATAAGTTGCCTGAATCCTCCACTTGGCAATCCTGGACTGAAGCGCCTGGTTTTTTGCTCCAATCCTGTTCAGCACAGGTTTCAGCACTTTCATAATGAATAAAGTCAAAATGCCAAATACCCCAATAATAAACAAAGCCATTGCCGCATTCTGCCAAAGCAGTACCATAAAAATCAAAAAAGTTACTACCACTTCGCTTGCCAGCTGAAGCAGCGCCAAGATCAAGGAATAGGTTTGAGGAATATCACTGTCTGTAATGCGGAACACCGTTGGAATGTCAGCTCCCAAATATTTCTCATAAGGTCTGTTTAAAAATTCAGCCATAACCCTGCTAATCATTTGATTTCTATTTTGCGTAATAAAAGAATTCTGTTTATAAGTTAAAAATAGAATATATAGATTTTTGATCACATAGACCACCATCAGACCAATCAATAAAGCGTTGGTCAGCTGTCCCACCTCCTGAATATGCAGAAGGTCGCAAACATTTTGAAGAATCTTGTACCGTTCAACATATTTCTGCAGCTCCTCAGGCGTCAAAAAAGCCGTTACTACCGGAATCATCGCACTGACCCCAAGAGTTTCCAAAATGCCGCCAATAAAAATCATGACGCCTAGTATAAACAACTGGAGCTTTTGTTTTTTATCCAGTATATAGCCAATTTTATGAAATAAATTTACCTTCTTCATGAATCTCCTTTTTCCTTGTAAACTGTCTTATTGGTGTAAAATTATACCATACAATACTTTTGCAGGCAAATTTTACGACAATACAAGCCTTTCCTCACGTGACTCTGCGCTGCCGCAAAGGTATGATCAATTTATCATAAAGCTTTGCAATTCCATAGTAAATGCCCGGCGAACATAAGGCGAGTTTCATTCTGACTCTGTCTCCCCGGGCAACATAAGTATTCTCATAAATCCCTTTAATTTCTTTTTCCTCGTTTTTCAGGAAAGTCATCAATTCCCTTCCGGAAGCTTTCATCCCCCTGTCCCTGAAATCCACATAGTAAAACAGCATCTTACGATAAAACTGGTAAGAAGCCTGCTTCGCCAATTCTTCCATTCCAATTGCCTTAAGATAAGAAGCCTGCTCCTTCCAAAAGGGGATCTCATCCTGAAAACGTCTCTCATGGAGACGGCTGTTCATAATACTCTCTTTTCGGTCCACCGTGTAATTATAATAAGGAGTATCTAAAAATACGCACTTGGAAGCTTTCGTAAGCGCCCACGTCGTATACATAATATCCTCCGATTTCCGCCCCTCCGGAAATCGGATATCCTGAATCACATTTTTCTCGAAAAGCTTACTCCATACAGAATGGTAGATGTGATACTGGGGATGCCCGTTGATATATAAGTCCAACGTCTGCTCCCTGTCAAGTTCCAGAACTTTACCAGTAGGACAAATCTCCTCTGCGCCTTCTCCCACTTGCCTATATGCGCATATAGCGATCTGCGCCCCGGTATTCAGACATGCATTCAACATCTTCTCGTACATGTCCTTCTCTATCCAGTCATCTCCGTCCACATAACCGATATATTTCCCCTTTGCAAGCTCCAAGCCTGCGTTCCGCGCTGCTGAAGGACCTCCGTTTTTTCGATGGATTACCAAAACAGAAGTATATCTTTCCGCATACTCGTCACACAGACGGGACGTACCATCATCAGAGCCGTCGTCTACCAAAATAACCTCTATGGATTGGTAGGTCTGCGCCAACAAGCTGTCCACACATCTTGGAAGGTACTTCTCAATATTATACGCAGTTACAATAACTGAAATCAATGGGTCATTTCGTTTCATTTTTTATCAACTCACCCTTCGGAGAAATCTGAATCATCGTTTCTGTATAAATATCCCTGCTGTCCTGATTATTGAACCATACTGAGGGAGAAATCATCTGTTTATCCTTCGAAGGATTCAGCCATGCCCCCCACCAGCTAAAGCTGGAATTGGCAAGAATGTGATGCTTGCAACGACTCATCAACAGCATGTCCAGATAGCCAGTGTTTTCTGTAGTGCCTTCTATAACTACAAACCTGCTCTCATCCAAAGATTCTGTTTCCCTGCAAAGCCTCGAAATCCATGCCTTCACCCATTCAATATCGTTGCTAAAAACAAAAAAAAGAGCCTCCGGATAGTCCTCCAGCATCCTCTTTACCGCGCTTTGGTAATAAGCCTCTGTGCAAATCCCCCCAAACACCTGGCTGGTGGTAAGATAATCTCCCCTGCGCACATGAATAGATATGGACAAAGAACTTTGAATCCTCTCCAGATGCCTTTCCATTTTCTCTTTAACTCCCTCGTCCAGCCCTTCCCAAATAAGGCTCGAAAAGACAAACGCCTTCCGTACCTGTTCTTCAATATCCTTAAAATATTTTTCACTTTGAAAATAGCCAGTCAGGTAGGCGGGATCCTTCTCCAACACCAATCTGTCAAAATTACAATCCTTTTCATGATACTCCAGGGTTCTTCTTCCAAACAGCTTCCTTCTGATGCGATGGGACAACTTTAAAAAGCCATCGGTTATTTCATTGATCTCCCTGTCGCTTGCCCTGGGATAAGAAATATCGAATACCCAAAGCATAATAGGTCTGGCATTTTCCAGCCGGTACTCGGAGACATCGTCAAATTTTACTTCCCTCCCCATGGCGCAAAGCTTCAAATACAATGCATACTGGAACATCTGGTTACCCAGACCTCCTGTCATTCTGATAATATCCATAATCGAAAATGCTTCCTCATTCTTCTATTTTGCCACACCGCTCACCTTGCCTTGAGCATCCACCAGCGTCATGCCGCTGAAATAGACATCGTTGCTTTCCTTGCCATTCATCCACCGGCTTGGCGCAACTACAAGCTTGTCCGGATTGTGATTGATCCATGCTGCCCACCAGCTGAAACTGGAATTCGATATAATATTATGTTTGCACTTGCTCATCAGCAGCATATCCAAATAGCCGGTATATTCTGTATTTGCTTCTACCATCACAAAACGCTTTTCCAGCGCTTGTATTTCTTCCCTGCTCATATCTTCTCGGATCTGGCTTCCAATTAAATTTTCCGCCCATTTCTTTACCCATTTAGGCTCGTTGCTGAAAATAAAGAAAGTGGCTTCCGGACATTTCTCCTGCAAAAAGTGTACTGCGCCTTCATAGTATTTTTCCGTACAAATTCCCTCGTACAGCTCCGCCTCCCGGCGTGAATCGCTGCGGTACATATGGAGTCCTATGGAATGGGTAGCTTCTATGGCATCCAAACATGTTCTGGTACTTCCATAAAGATCCTCCGGTAAATGCATATCCTCTAAAGAGGGAAAATGATACAACTTCCTTACCTCATCCGCTATATCTGCAAAGTATTTCTCACTCTGAAAATTGCCCCGCAAATACATAGACTCAAACTGAAGTACTCTGGGGTCGTAAAATCCCTCCTCATAATATTCGATGGCTCTTCTGCCAAAAAGTTTTCTTCTGATCCGCTTCAACGGATCCATGGAACCATCTGTAAAAACCACAATTTCATCCCATGTTGCCCTTGGATAATCGATGCCAAACAGGGCGAGCATAATGGGACGAGTGCTTTCGCTCCGATATTCATTGATATCGTCAAATTTCACTTCTTTTCCCAATGAACGGAGTTTCAAGTACAAAGCATACTGAAACATCTGATTTCCTAAACCTCCGGACATTCTGATTATGTTCATGGTTATACCTCTTATTTCCTACTTTGTTAATTTATTAATTTTAACATACTTTCATTCCTCCCACAAGAAATATTGTATATTGCAGGGGTTACAAAAGTATGCTAAGATGTTTCAAAAGTTAATTTTATAGCAAAAGGAGACCGCCCTTTATGACTCAGACGCTCAAAAAGATGCGAAAAGTATATACCCATTACATGGATCGGATTCTTTATAAATATTACAGACATAAGCTGGCATCCCAGGGACGCAAGACAAGTATATCGGACGACAATTCTTATCCCGTAGTGTGTTATATGGCATCCAAAAATGAACGTTTCTTTCAGGGTTTTAGAAGGAATTCCACGTACAATGACATTTTAGAACACGTCTCCCAGTCCCAGGGACAGGCATATCTGGACATTATCAGTCAAAGGGAAGCGCTTCCCTTCTCTGATGAAGAATGGGATCATTTTCACGAAAATGACCTGTACGGCAATCCTGTAACTTTCCCTTATACCATCAATGGGCGCGCTCTGGTTTTTTCACCCACCACTCTGCGTTATGTTAAAGTACTTCAGGATATTGAACTTTTATTTGACACCCGGCAGATCCGGTCTATTGCCGAGATCGGCATTGGCTACGCAGGGGAATGCCGGATCATGGCAAGTTATCTAAAGAATCTGGAGAGCTACTCCCTGTTCGATCTCCCCGAGGTTCTTGGTTTGGCAAAAAAATACCTTGGTAAGTTTGGAAAAAGCATTATTGGAAAAACTAAATTTGTAGATGGAACACGTATCGAAGTAGACGAGTCTTACGATTTTGTCATGAGTAATTATGCTTTTTCAGAGTTGGTTCGGGACATTCAGGATATTTATCTGCATAAAGTCATCTTAAAGTCTAAAGCAGGCTACATTACTTGGAATTCTCTTTCCTGCGATACGCTGGACGGTTATAGTCTTGACGCTCTTTTGGAAAAAATTCCCGGATCCGCCGTCATCCCTGAGGAACCTTTAACCAAGGAAAAAAACTGTATTATTGTCTGGGGCACAAAGACACAGGGGCATTAGGAGATTCACCATGCTATTTAATTCCTACATTTTTATATTTCTGTTTTTTCCATTAACCTTAATCGGATATTATGGGTTCAATCGTGCCGGAATGTACAAATCCGCCCTTGCCTTTCTGACTGCCATGTCCCTGTGGTTTTACGGCTATAACAATATTTATTATCTGGCAATTTTAGTGATCAGCATTCTGGCAAATTATTTTCTGTCCTCCTGTATGGTACACGCTTCCAAAAGGCATTTTAAACAGGTTTTTCTGGGTATCTCTCTTTTTGTGAACATTGGTATTCTGTTTTACTTTAAATACTTTGATTTCTTTATTGAAAACCTGAATTCCGTACTTTCGTTAAATCTTCCTTTATTAAGACTGATTCTGCCCCTGGGCATCAGCTTTTTCACCTTCCAGCAGCTGTCCTATGCCATCGATTCTTACAAAGGCGAATGCGAAAGCTACAGTTTTCTGGAATATGCGGCTTACATTTCCTTCTTTCCCCAATTGATCGCGGGACCTATCGTCTATCACAGCGAACTGATTCCCCAGTTCCGGGATCTGGACCGCCGAAAGCTGCGCTTTGAAAATCTGAGCAGGGGCATTTATGCTTTTTCTCTGGGTCTTGCCAAAAAGGTGCTGATTGCAGATACCTTTTCCAAGGTGGTAACCGTCGGCTACGGCGCTATCACAGAGTTGAATACGCCCAGCGCGATTCTTGTAATGGTCTGCTATTCCCTCCAAATTTATTTTGATTTCAGCGGTTATTGCGATATGGCGTACGGCATGAGCTATATGCTGGGCATAGAGCTTCCCTTCAATTTCAACTCCCCCTATAAAGCACAGTCCATTTCTGATTTCTGGGACAGATGGCACATGACTCTGACAAGATTTTTTACCCGGTATGTCTATATCCCCTTAGGCGGAAACAGGTGCTCAAAAGCAAGAAACTGCCTGAACGTGTTGATTGTTTTTCTGGTAAGCGGTCTGTGGCATGGCGCCAACTGGACCTTCATTCTCTGGGGTGCACTGCACGGCGCTCTTTCCGTGGCGGAGCGGCTCCTCCCTATTCCCAGCCAAAAGGTGCCGCGTTTTTTGAAAACAGGCATTACCTTTTTGCTGGTCACCTTTGCATGGAGTCTCTTTCGGGCGAATTCCTTAACCGACGCCGGGCTGCTGTGGGGGCAGCTGCTGCATGGCGGTTTGGGTCCTGTCTACCAGCCTGTCACAGATAAATTCATGGATCTGGTGGAAATGAGCTTTCTATACAGGGCAGGACTGGGCGGCATCATGACCCGTTATCCCTGGATGCCGGTTACCGCCTTTACCCTCATAACTCTGTCCTGCTGCTTCACCCTGAAAAATACCCAGGAAAAAGCGGCACAAATGAAATTTACCAACCGCAGGCTTTTGACAGTGGTCATACTTCTGCTCTGGAGCATTGTATCCCTGTCAGAAATAAGTGAATTCCTATACTTTAACTTTTAATAGATCCGGAATGAGAAATGAGAGAAGGAGGTAAGATATGGAACAGAAGGAAGCTAAAAAATGGTTTCTGAAATGCATCGCAATTTTAACATTGGCACTGCTTTTCTTTGGGTTTTCCGTGTTTTTTGTAGATCCCTATTTTCATTATCACAAGCCCTATTCCTTTTTATCCTACAGACTCCATGAAGAGCGGTATATCAACGACGGCATTTCCAGACACTTCGACTATGACGCCGTCATCACAGGCACCTCCATGTCTCAGAATTTTAAAACCAGCGAAATGGACGCATACTTTGGTACCCGCTCCGTCAAGGAACCTTTCCCCGGCGCAGGTTATAAGGAGCTTGCCGAAAATCTGGACCGAACCCTTACCAGAAATCCGAATGTGAAGGTTGTTCTCTGGACCCTGGATTACAACGGGCTTCTCCGGGATGGTCAATGGCAGCAATACGAATCCTATCCCACCTATCTTTATGACAATAATCCCTTTAACGACGTGTCCTACCTGTTTAACAAATCTATTCTGTATCACGGGGTGCTGCCCAATATCAGCATGACCCTTTCAGGAGAAGCTTCCACCACCATGGACGAGTACTCCTCCTGGGAACGGGAAACCGGTCTGGTTCCCATTCTTGCCACATATCACAGAGATGAAGTGGACTTAAACGTTACCACGTCCTTTGGGGAAGAAGAAGCAAAAACTGTCACCGATACCATTGCGTCAAACATCCTTCGGGTGGTAAACAAATACCCGGACGTTACTTTTTATATTTTTTACCCGCCTTACAGTATCTGCTACTGGGATGCACGAAACCTTAACGGCACCATATCCAAAGAACTGCAGGCGGAGCAAAGGGCAACAGAGCTGCTTCTGGAATGCCCCAACGTAAAATTATACAATTTCTTTGACCAGTATGACATTATCTGCAACCTGGATTATTATTGCGATGACGCTCATTATAACGCCCAGGTCAATTCTCTGATCCTGAAATGGATCTCCGAAGACACCGGGCGCGTCACAAAGGAGAATTATCTGGAAAAGCTCCAGGCGGAAAGAGAATTTTTCCTGAACTATGACTATGAAAGCATTTATCAATAGCACCGCTATTAGCACCGCAAAAGCTATTAGCACCGCAAAACGCTTTTGGCTTTTATATCTTCCGTCTGCACATCCATTCCTGGAACATCAGAATATACCAGATCTGAATTCTCCACTCCCCACGGTCCGTAAAGTCTCTCCAGATCTTCCAGACCACATCCGGATCCAAAATTCCCTGCTCCTTTAGGGTTTTTCTGTCGATCAGACTTTCCGCCCACTCCCGCAGCTCCTTCTGAAGCAGCCACTTTTCAATGGGAATGCTGAAACCCTTTTTAGGCCGTTCCATCATTTCCCTGGGAACATAGCGGTAAAGCACATCCCGCAAAACCTTTTTTCCCGCGGTTCCTTCCCGCTCATAATCAATGGGCAGCGTCCAGGCAAACTCCACCACGTCTTTATCCAGCATAGGAACCCTTGTCTCCAGCGAAACCGCCATGGCGGCTCTGTCCACCTTTACCAGAATATCATCAGGATGATACATCAACATATCCATCAGCATAATATTGTGATTGGTTTCTTCTAAATAGGCAGGATCATATTCGCTGTATTTGTAGCTGCATTCTTTTTTGTCCAGATTAATCCGCCTGGTAAGAGGGTCGGTCTCATAAGAGGAAATATATAAATCAGAGGGTCCCCGGGCGCCTAACAGCTTTCCTTTTATCCGATAAATAGGCTTTGCTGCAAGAGGACTGTGAATCACCAGCTGGCTGCAGGGCTTTCTGATCAAGTAGGGAACATGCTTCATTTTATTCCAGATACGCTCCACCGATGCATAAGAGGTATATCCGCAAAACAGCTCATCCCCGCCATCCCCACTCAAGGATACGGTTACATGTTCTCTGGTCATTTTGCTTACCAGGTAAGTGGGAATCTGTGAGGAATCCGCAAAAGGCTCCCCAAACATATCCGCCAGCCTGGGAATCACCCCTTTGGCATCCTCCTCTGTAATATAAAGCTCTGTATGATCTGTGCCCAGATGTTTCGCAATTTCTTTCGCATAGACAGCTTCATTATATCCCTTTTCTTCCATACCGATGGTGAAGCTCTTTACTCTGCCTTTGTGCAGGGACTGCATCAGAGCCACCACTGTGCTGGAGTCGATTCCCGCCGACAGGAAAGCCCCAACAGGCACATCGGCAACCATTTGTTCCGATATGGATTCTTTTAAAAGGCGTTCCAGCTCATCCGCTGCCTCCACAGCAGATCCCTGAAAAAGATTCTGCTGTCCCTTTTTTGCCACTGCCTTAACAGACCAGTACGATTCCACTTCTGCATCGTTTAAATTATTAAATGGCAATTTAATTTTTAGTATTGTTCCCGCTTCCAGTTTGTAAATATCTTCATAAACAGAATAAGGCGCAGGGATATACCCATGCACAAAATATAAATCAAGAACCGCCGTATTGATAGGGTTTCTGAATCCCTCTACCATGGTAATCGCGCCAAGCTCAGAGGCAAAAACAAAGCACTCGCCCACCTGTCCATAGTATAAAGGCTTCTCGCCTATTCTGTCACGAAGAAGGTATAATGTCTGCTCCTTTTGATCATACAACGCAATTGCAAACATTCCTTTGCAAAGGGAAATTGCCTCCTTCACCCCGTATGCCTCAAATGCCTCCAGCAAAACCTCCGTATCTGAGGTTCCTCTGAAAGCATCCACCTTCTTCTCATCCAGCAGCTTTCTTGCTATCGTTTTGTAGTTATAAATTTCTCCATTATACGTTATTACATAACGTCCGCTATGAGATCTCATTGGTTGAGCGCCATTTTCCGACAAATCCACAATGGAGAGCCTGCGGTGCCCAAAGGTGACCTGTCCGTCTTCTGAAAAATAAGTTCCTCCTGCGTCAGGTCCTCTGTGGAACATTTTTTCATTCATTTTTTCAATCATGCTTTTCTTGTCGCCTTTGAAATTACAAAACCCTGCTATTCCGCACATTACGCTGTCCTCCCGAAATGCTCTTCTTCCCCTTATTCAGCGGTTTTTACATAAAGAAAGAAGATAGTTTTCCCATGAGCCATAGACTTTTTCAGGTTGAAAAATATCAGCCGTCCCCGTTGCCGCAATTCCCATCTCATCCGCTGTCTGCAAGTTTTTTATTAAGTACCGCAATTTTTCCGTCATAAAAGGAACGTCACCCACAGGAACCAAAACTCCGTTGACTCCATCCTCAATCAGCTCTCCAGGACCGCCGCAGGGACAGTCTGTGGAGACTACGGTGAGCCCCATCAGCATCGCTTCGATCAAAGTATTAGGAACCCCTTCTGTATTGGATGAGAGTACAAAAACACGTGTTTTGTAAATAGCCTCCGCCACATGCTCCACACTTCCCGGCAACAGAATTCTATCGCTATATCCCAATTCCTCCGCCATCTTTATGAGTCTGTCCCGGCATTCTCCCTCGCCATATATAATCAGCTTATACTCCGGAAATTCCCGGGCAATTCCTGCAAAGGCTCTGATCAGCATTTCGTGATTCTTATTTTCGTCTATTCTGCCCACTGCTACAATGCTCTTCTCCCGCTCTCCCGGATATCTTTCCCGAAAAAACGAAGGGCTCACCGGATTTCTCAGGATAACCGCCTTCTTACGCACCTTTTCAGGAAAAAAGGCAAAGCACTGACGGGTCTGAAGAATAACCCCCGCAGCCCTTGCAAATAAGTGCCTTGCCATAAAACGCATCCACGGAGTGTAGTACTCCAGCGTAGGCTCCGCTCTCACGGAAACAGCAACGGGAATCTTCAAAAACCCGGAGGTCAAAATTGCCATCATGTTATTTTTCCCAATAAAAGAGAGGATCACATCAGGTTTTTCCGACTTCCAGATGTTTCTCAGCTTACGGAAACGACGGATGAAATTTACAACCCTGCTTTTCGTAGTTTCTTCCTGGGTAATGTCTGAGATCACTCTTTTTACTTTCCTGTTTAAGGGATATTCATTCTCTTTCCGGTATTGGGTTACCATGGTTACCGGATATCCCTTTTCCGCAAAATAGTCGGCGAGATTGACCAATACCCGCTCTGCGCCTCCCCGTGTCAGAGAGCCAATCAACATGGCAATGTGCATCTGTTTTTCCATTGTTGTCCCCATGCCTTTCCCACATCCTCTTCTTTATTACCGGTTCCTGCTAAAAATAGGCACGGTACCATTGCTGAAAGGTAAAAAAGGACCATGTCAGCTTGGAATAGTTCGCACCGGTTGCAGGTCCTCCGTCCCCCGTACGCACATAATCCTCTATCATATCCGCCACAAAATCAGCGTCAAATATTCCCTGCTTTCTTAAATAATCCCTGCTGCACATATCCATAAGCTGTTCCTTCAGAGGACCCCGGAGCCACTTGTCAAGGGGTACTCCAAATCCCACCTTGGGACGATCCAACAGTTCCTTAGGAATATATTCATATGCAATATCCTTCAAAATACGCTTTTTATTTCCCTTTTCATACTTCAATTTATGGGACATGCGGAAGGAATACTCCATCACATCTTTATCCAAAATAGGACATCTTGCCTCCAGGGAGTATTTCATGGAGGCGCGGTCCACCTTACACAGAATATCGCCCGGAAGGTAAGTATCCATATCCAGCAGCATCCGGCGGATCTGCCAATCTGATACCTGATATGCGCTTTCCACAGGATAATGACAGGGAAGCCCCTTTTCCGGCGCCATTTTATGAGCGCGCACCACATAATTGCCGGCGCCAAACTGGGTTTTGGTCTCTTTGTTCCTGTTACCTGCAATCACCCTCACCCGAAAGGGAAGCCTCTCTTCCATTCTCATCCGCCTAAGCCCCGGCAAAGAACACACCCCGTGAACCATTCCTCCCAGCAGATCCAGCATCTGCGCCTGATGAACATTTTCATAAATATTATAGCCGCAGAAAAACTCATCCCCTCCGTCCCCGGAGAGCGCCACCGTCACATCCTCCCTCGCCAGCCTGGAAACCAGCATGGTGGGAATCTGAGAAGAATCCGCAAAAGGCTCGTCGTAATACAGGGGAATGCTTTCCACCAGATCAAACATTTCCTTTTCATCGATGTATAATTCGGTATGCTTCGTGCCCAGATAATCCGCCACTTTTGCGGCATATGCGGCTTCGTTATAGCGCGCTTCGCTAAAACCTATGGAAAAGGTTTTAACCGGCTCTTTTGCATGTTCCTGTGCCATTGCCGTCATCAGCGAAGAGTCGTATCCCCCGCTCAAAAATGCTCCTAAAGGAACGTCGGCAATCATCCGGGAAGCCACCGCTTTTTTCAAAAGCGCTTTCAGTTCTTCCTTTGCCTGCTCATAATCTGTAACCGGATTTTCCTGCATTTTATGATATACTTCTTTGATATCCCAATATTTCCGGATTTGGATTTCTCCGTAATGAAATTTCAAAATGCTTCCCGGCTCCAGCTTGTACACATTCTCAAAAATACTCTCAGGCGCGTTAATGTATTGCTGAAACAGGAATCTGGACAATACTTCCCTGCGGATTTCCCTGTGAAATCCTTCCCGCACCATAAGAGGCTTCATCTCTGAAGCAAAAATAAGATTTCCTCCGTCTATTTCATAATACAGTGGCTTCTTTCCGATCCGGTCCCTGATCAGATAAATCTCATCCTTTTCTCTGTCGTAAAGACAGATGGCAAACATGCCGTTAAACCTCCGGACGCACTCTATTCCCCATTTTAAGTAAGCGGCAATAATCACCTCCGTATCGCAGGAGGAGCAAAAAGGATAATCTGTAAGTTCTCTGCGAAGCTCCAAAAAATTATAGATTTCCCCATTAAACACAACGCTGATGCGCTTGTCAAAAGAATGCATCGGCTGGTGCCCCAGGGGCGACAGATCCATAATTGACAGCCTTCTCTGTGCCATCCCCATCTGATAACCGTCCTTCATGGAAAAAATTTCTTCCCCACTGTCGTCCGGCCCCCGATGACGCATGGTATCATTCATTTTTTTAAGCTGTTCCAAGGTAATATTCTGTTTTGAAACAAACCCGCATATTCCACACATAAGCTACCCCTTTGTCCGTTTTATTACCTCTTCCACATAGTCTTTCCACTGTTCCAGCACTGCATCCTCATGGAGTCTTACGCCGATTTTTCGAGCCTTATCCCCCAGGCGTTCTGCAAACTCCCGGTCCTCAATCAGCCTGTTGATTGCCGACGTCATGGCTTTTTCATCCCCCACCGGCAGAAGAATACCATTTTCTCCATCCTCTATCAGCGTTCTGGGACCGCCGCAGGGACAATCTGTCGCCGCCACAGGCAGCCCCAGGCACATCGCCTCCAGCAGTGCGTTGGGCATTCCCTCATAATCAGAGGAAAAGGCATATACGCTGGCAGACGGCAGTTCTTTCTCAAGGCTGTCGCTCGGTCCCATCAGCCTGATGTACGCCTCCGCCTTGTTCTCTTTTATAATCTTCTCCAGCTGTTCCTTTGTCCCGTCCAAAGAATCTCCGCCGTAAAGCTTCAAACAGTAATCCGGATGTTTCTCATGAACCTTTACAAAGGCGTTAAAAAGCATCGCCTGATTCTTAAAACCAACCAGTCTTCCCGACTGCACCACCGTTTTTTCTCTTTTTTCCGGCTTTGGCACATTCAGGTATTTATGATTAACCGGATTCAGAATAATCCTTGACCTCTTTTGTAAGGATACCGGGAAATAAGTTCCCTGCTCTTTTGTCTGAAAAACACACCCTGCCGCCAAAGGATATAACAGGGGAATCAGCAATTTATCCGCCAGGGAATTGTAATAGGATTTCGGATCCTGCCGGACTGCCGTAATCACCGGAACCCCCGTTCCCATTGCCGAAATAAGAGCGCGGTAATTGGGTCTGCGGGTAAAGGAAATGATCACATCCGGGCGCTCTTTCCTGATCAGCTCCCTTAAATATCGAAATCTCAGAAAAATTTTGAAAATACGGTTTTTCCCTTCATCTTCTTTTTTAAGCCCTACGTGAATTCTTTTCACCCGCTCATCCAGCCGGAATTCAACCTCGCCCTGCCATTCTGTGGCGGCGATGATCTCATAGTCCTGCCTTACAAACCGGTTGGCAAGATTGGATACCACACGCTCGGCGCCTCCCTGTTCAAAACAATTTAAATGAAATAGAATTTTACGCATAATTTCGATTCCTCACTGTCAGTCCCATTTCCCGGCAAGATATGCTTAATTTGTTCATTCTATCACATTTGGCGGGTTATCACAAGCTTTCCCCTTCTCATTGGCAAGCTCCAAAAACTTTTCCACATATTTCTCATACGTAAAACACTGCGCCCGTTCCATCGCCTTATTCTGATACGCCTTAAGCTTCCCTTCATCTTCCAGCAGGCTCCGTACAATTTCCGCCATATTTCTTTCTTCCGGAAGAATATGCCCCGGGTCAAGATCCCTCTCTTTGGACATAACCGGTACCAAAATGCCATACTCTCCGTAAATCGCTGACTCCTGCGCCTCTTTTTCCGGAAAAGACATATTTCCATCCGCCAGCAGAATCTCCCCGGGACCTGTCATACAGTTGGTGCTCACCGCCGCAAGCCCGAGACTCATTCCTTCTACCAGTGCGTTAGGAAATCCCTCGTTATAAGAAGTGAGAAGATAGATCTCTCCCTTTTTCAAATACTGATAGGGCTCTCTTTGCATACCCGCAAAATAAATTGCATCTGTTATTCCAAGTTCCTCCGCCAGTTTCTTATAATAGGAAAAGCTTCCGGCGCCCATTAAGATTAAGCGGGTCTGGGGCATTTTTTCATGAACCAGAGAGAACACCTTCAGCATATGCCAGAACCCCTTCATATCGTCATCCCTGCCCATGGACACCATACAGCGGATTCTTCTTCCCTCTTCGTCATAGTCTCCCCAGGGCAGCCTGGGTTCCTGCTGCTTTGCCTTTTCCTGAATCGCCTTTACATCATAGAGATTGTACAAAACAGTCGTTTTATAAAAATTAAATTTATCTTTAATTTCTTTTTCAATTGTTCTGGAGCAGCAGATGATCAAATCTGCCCGCCTGGTAAACAGCCTGATTTTTAATCTTTCTTCTACGTCTGTATAATTCCGAAGCCCCAGCCAGACTTTCTCCTTTCCCGTTTTGGAAAAAGCGTTTACCATATTCGCGGTGGGACCAAAGCTGTATGCAATGTCCGGTTTTATCTGCTTTTTCAGCTGTCTGACTTTTCGGGAACGTCTGACAATATTCCAAAGTTTCCGCAGGGTTCCTTTTTTTACACCCATCTGAATATCGATAATATGCAGTCCCTTCACATCATATGCAATATCAGCGGAATTAAAAATAACGATCGTTACATCAAAATACGGTTCCATCAGCCTTGCCGTTGTAATACAGACTCTCTCGAATCCTCCCTGATGAAGCATGGGGGATATGAGCATCAACTTTTTTTTCATTTCCATTCTCCTGTCTCGTAAAAGGACATCATTGTTTCAGCCTGGGTGCTGACGTCAAACCCGGCGCTCTTCATCTCCTGCTCATAGCTTCTGCGTTCATAACCGGCAGTGCATTTGATATAATCCGCCCATTTTTCCGGCGGTTCCTGAATATTCATAGCGGTAACCAGCCCTGTGACTGCCACTTCCTCGCATATGGTATCGGACATCAGACATCTAAGCCCCGCTGTCTGCGCCTCCACAATCGTTCCCGGCAGCCCCTCATAGCGGGATGGATATAAAAAGTAGTCCATCGCCTGGTAATAATCCCAAACGTTGCGGCAATTTCCCAAAAAGCGCACTTTCGTCTCAATACCAAGCTCCGCCGCCAGCTCCCTTGCCCTGTCCATACCGCTTCCCTCGCCCAAAAGCAGCAGAACAAAGGATCTTTCCTTTTCCATTCTGCACAAAGCGGCAAACACCCGCAATACATACTCATGATTTTTCGCATAATGAAATCTTCCCACATGCCCGATCACATACTGATTCTTCACCCCGAGTTTTTCCCTCATTTCCTCCCGCTTAAGGGCATTGTAGGAAAAAAGCGGACAGTCAATGGCGTTGGGTATGAAAATGGTTTTCCCTTCTTTAACGGCATGTTCCCCAAAAACAGAAACAGCGGCAAGTCTGGAGCAGGTAAAAAGATAATCCGCCTTTCCCGAAAGATTTCTCCGCATCCACCGGGTCAGCACCCCTTTTAAACCACGATCCACGCCGGCGCTTCTGGCATGCGCCACAGTCACCGGAACGCCGGCTTCCTTAGCAATGGGTAAGTAGACTGCGGCTGTGCTGGTCATATGTCCCTGAACTACCCTGAATTGGTGATTCTTCTGAAAAAAGGATACGAGGGCTTTCCGGTAAGCAAAGTAATTATAAAACCGAAACCGGGGAACGCGGAATATCCGCCCTCCCAAATCTGCAATCTCCTGATCAAAATAGCCTTCCTGGTCTGTGTGCACAAGGAAATCAAATTGCACCCGCTCTCTGTCCAGATGGCGGTATAAATCCATAACCCTGCTCTCTGCACCCCCCAGCTGTGTGTTTCCCAGCACATGGAGTACGCGAATCGGCTCTGCCATTTCCTTTTCCTCCTGTAAACGACTCAATTTGAGGGGCTGCGAAGACTTACAAGCAAATGCTTTCCCTTTGCCATAAAATACTCCTTCCACCTTGCCCCAAATCCTCTCTCCGCCGCTTCCTGCGCCATATATTCCCGATAGGAAATCCATTGAACGCTGTCTTTCTCAAAATACCTCTGGTAATTCTTGAAATCCTGAGCGGACAAGGTTCCCGTATGAACCACCATAGTGGAATAACCGTCCTTTTTCTCAAGAGAGCGGCTTAATTGAAAAGAAATAGGGTAGAATGTAAGCCCCTGCCAGCGATAAGGCTTGTCCCCGAATCCGTCTGTCAGCGCTGTAAACCCTGTTTCTCCCAGCGCCTTTAAGGTATTTCGGTCATAGGAATGTGCCGGCGCCATAAAAATGTCCGTCTCAATGCCTTTTTCCCTTAAAAGCTTTCTTCCCTGTGAAAGCATTTTCTTCTGCTCCGGATAAGAAACCCCTGCAAATTCGGAAAAAGAATTCAGCGGAAAAAGCCCTCCCTTTTTTGTGGCATACACATGCCGGAAACCGTGCATGGCAATCACCCAGCCTTCTTTTTCCAGCCCTTTCACATACTCCCAAAAATTTTCCGGTATATGGATTCCCTGCCCTTCCCGGGGAAGGTCAGTTTTTCTCATAATATTTTCATCCCGGTTATCCGGTATTACCCCTATAAGCGGTTTCACCTGATATTGATCTAAGAGCGCCTTGAATTTCAAAAAGCGCTCCCAGTCCATATCAGGTGTAATGTCGTCAAGTCTCACTGCTATTTTCATACAGCCCTCGCTCAATCTCTCTGTGAAATTGTTTTTCAGGCGACCGGTTGGCTTCCTACAGATTTTCCTTATACCAGTCGATCGCCAGATTAATTCCCTTTTCAAAATCATATTCCGGATCATAGCCCAGCAGTTCTCTTGCCTTGCTGATATCCGCATTGGAATCCCGAATGTCCCCGGCACGATTGGGACCGAAATGAGGTTCCACCTCTTTCCCAAGCGCCTTACAAAGATCATAGTACACATCGATCAGGAATTCCCTTCCTCCTGCGCCGATATTAAACGCCTCTCCTGCGGCTTCCGAAGGCGCCAGACATGCCTTCAGATTTGCCTCGATCACATTGTCAATATAGGTAAAGTCTCTGGACTGCCTGCCATCTCCGTTGATAGTGGGCACTTCTCCATCCATCAGCTGCTTAATAAATTTGGGAATTACTGCGGCGTACATTCCCTCCGGATCCTGCCGCCTTCCAAAAACATTAAAATATCTCATACCATAGGTATCAAGACCATAAAGAACCTTATAGAGCCTTCCGTACTCCTCGTCCACCTTTTTGGTAAGGGCATAGGGAGAAAGCACCTTTCCCTCTTTTCCCTCCTTTTTAGGCAGTACCGGATGATCGCCGTAAACGGAAGAACTGGACGCATAGACAAATTTCTTTACGCCGTTCTGGCGGGAAGCTTCCATCATATTTAAGGTGCCACGGATATTGATCTCCTCATAAAGCAGCGGCATCTCTATGCTTCTGGGAACACTGCCCCATGCCGCCTGGTTTAAAACGAAGTCAACCCCTTTGGTTGCCTCCATACAGGTTTCCAGTTCCCTGATATCTCCCTTGATAAAGGTAAACCTGGAATTTGCCGTTAAGGGTTCGATGTTTTCATATTTCCCAGTGGAAAGATTGTCAAGGCACCTTACCCGATATCCCATATTTAAAATTGCCTCGCACAAATTGGAGCCGATAAAGCCTGCCCCGCCCGTCACAAGGAACACTGCGTTTTCATCAAATTTCAGTTCTTGATAGCCCATCCTCTTTTCTCCTTATCTCTACAGTCTCCAGTAAAGGAAATCCTCTGAAGCGTATTCTTCCCTGTTAAAGATACCCTTAATATCTACCAATACCTTCTTTTTATGAGCCGGATTGTAGAAACCACTTATCGTTTTTTTATCAAATTCTAAGAATTGACTGTGCGCCACCGCTATGATAACCGCATCCATATCCTTTACCGCGTCCATAGTATCAAAGGTAATGCCATAGAGCTGCTGCGCCTCCCGGGCATCAGCCGCAGGATCCACAACAATGGGTTTAATGCCATATTCTCCAAGCTCTTTGTAAATATCGATTACTTTCGTATTTCGGGTGTCCGGACAATTTTCCTTAAAGGTAAAGCCAAGAATCGCCACCTTTGCCCCCTTCACATGAAGATCTGATTTGATCAGGTTCTTTACCAGACTTTCCGCTACGTATCTTCCCATATCATCATTGATACGCCGTCCCGAAAGGATGATCTGAGAATGATACCCCAGTTCCTCCGCCTTGTAGGTGAGGTAGTAGGGATCCACTCCGATGCAGTGTCCTCCCACCAGACCGGGATAAAACTTCAGAAAGTTCCATTTTGTTCCTGCCGCTTCCAGCACCGACTTGGTATCGATCCCCATGCGGTTAAAAATAATGGAAAGCTCATTCATAAACGCTATGTTAATATCTCTCTGGCTGTTTTCAATGACCTTTGCAGCCTCCGCCACTTTAATGGACTGTGCCCGGTGAACCCCTGCTTCTACCACCAGCTCATATACCTTTGCTACTATGTCCAGGGTTTCCTCGTCCATACCGGAAACGATCTTCACAATGGTTTCCAGACGATGAACCTTATCTCCGGGGTTAATCCGCTCCGGGGAATAACCGATTTTAAAGTCCACGCCGCATTTTAAGCCCGACTCCTTTTCCAAAATAGGGACGCATATGTCCTCTGTTACGCCGGGATATACCGTAGATTCAAATACAACCACAGATCCTTTCGTTAAATTCTGCCCCAGAATTTTACTTGCTCCCTCTACCGGCGTTAAATCCGGCGTATGGTCGTCATTTACAGGAGTGGGCACCGCTACAATATGAAACTTCGCCTCTTTCAGCCTGGCGGCATCGGAGGTAAATTCCACGGTTGTATTCTTGATTACCTCATTGCCCACTTCATTTGTAGGATCAATTCCTGACCGATACATTGCAATTTTGGCTGCGTTCAGATCATATCCGATTACCTTTGCTTTTTTTGCAAATGCCACCGCTATGGGCATGCCCACATATCCAAGACCTACCAGGGATATTTTATCTTTTCCCTCCAAAATATTCTCGTATAAGCTCATGATTTTTCCTCCTGTGTCAATGCTTTTCTTATTATAGCACCGGTATATTTCTCTGTCCAGCAGCATATCGACGCGTCTGATTCTGAAAAGTCAGCTCTTAACCGCTTTCTGAATCTCCTCAAAATATGCGTCGATCACCGTTTTTCTGTCAAAGGCATGCTCCACATATTCCCGTCCCTGCCGTCCCATTTCCCTGCGCTTTTCTTCTGTCATTTTCAGAAAATTCCTGATGGTTTCCACAAGGCTGTCCGTATCCTTAGGTTCAAACAAAAGTCCCGTTATATTTTCTTTGAGGGTTTCCCTGCATCCCGGCACATTGCTTGCCAATACCGGTCTGCCGCAGGATGCCGCCTCTAAAAGCACATTGGAAAGTCCCTCGTGATAGGAGGGATGGACGATCGCATGGCTCTTTGCCATCACCTCCGGCACGTTGTCAATATGTCCCAAATACCGGATCACCCTCCCCCTTGATAAGGCTTCTATTCTGGGTTCATAAACCGCTCTGGTTTCCTCTTCATATTCTCCTGCCAGGGTAAAGGAAACCCCGGGATATTCGCCTGCAATTTTCTCAGCCGCCGCCAGATATTCCTCCACGCCCTTATCCTTCATCACCCGCAAAACCGCAAGAAACCTTATTCCATCCTGTTCCGAAGGGTAAGGCACAAAAGGGTGTTCCACCAAATTCACGCCGGAACCGGGCAATAGCCGGCTTCTATTGATACCGATTCCCCGCTCCTCCATAAACTGCCTGTTTCCCTGATTTTGAAAAAAGACACAGGATGCCTTTCCGGAGGACAGCTTATAAAACCGCAACAGAATTTTTGCCAGCATGCCCGGGCGCTCCAAAGCCGTGCCAAGCCCCGTAACATTTACCAGATAAGGAATCTTTTTCAGGCGGCAGGCAAGTCCCCCATATAAATTAGGCTTAATGGTGTAGGTCAACACCACGTCCGGTTTTTCCTGCCCAAGGAGCGCCCTGTAGCGGAGAAACAATTTTCCGTCATGAATGGGGTTATTTCCCCTCCGCTCAAATTCGGTGGAGACCACCCTTACGCCCAATTCTTCCAGCTTTCTGCAGTTTTCATCTGTGGGAACCCCTACCACCGTCTCCCAGCCTTTTTCCAGAAAAGCCAACAGAATTTCTTTCCGAAACAGATACAGTCCGTTGGCGTAATTACTTAGAATCAAAATTTTCATTGAATAGATGCCTCTATTTCACTTTTCTTTCGTATGACCACGCTGTCGTACATCATCATTACAACGTCTTCCTCATAGTCGCCAATGTGCTCCGGATTTTCCCTGCCTGCAACATTTTCTCTGATCAGCTTAATAAAGTCCACCCCCGCGCCATAGGCATGCAGGTATGCCCCTCCAAACCTCGGATTGATTTCTGAAAGATAATACTTCCCGTTCTGATAAAAGAAATCCATATCCAGGGGACCGTTAAAGCGCATCAGGGACAAAACCTTTTTGATAAAGGCAAAAAGCGCCTCATCCTTAAAGGAAATGGTTTTATTAGCGCCTCCTATGGTTGTAGAGAGCTTGCGTTTGGAGAACATTGCTACCGGCTGATGACTGATCGTGTCCACATACACATCCGCATCCAGATCAGTTCCCCTCATAAGCTCCTGGATGATCAGACTCTTGTCCTGATCCGTCACCTGCTTCAAAAGCTCCGGGGTCTCGATTTTCCTTGCTCCCACACTGCCGCTGCCGGTTCTAGGCTTTACAAACACAGGGAATGCAATTTCCCCTTTCCCGTAAGCCTCCATAAAGGCATCATAGGAACCGTAGGTTTTCACCGTATCGATCCCCTTTTCCACAAGAAACCGGTACATCTCATATTTATCAAAGCACAGTTTTGCAGTCTCCTCATAGGGCGCCAGCACCGTCACCCCAAGCGCCTCAAATTCCTCCCTGTGCTCCGCCAGGAGCATGATCTCCGGATCGATCAAGGTGGTCACGGCATGGATTTCTTCCTTTTTACAAATCTCCAAAACCATGGGAATGTAAGAGGGGTCGTTGATCAGCGGCACCAGATATGCCCTGTCTGCAAACGCCATGGCAGGCGCCACCTGGCTGTTATCCGTCACCACAATCTTAAGTTCCTCCCCCAGGGTTTTCCGAAAGTCCTTCAACAACTCGCATCTTCTTCCCACACTGCAAAATAAAATATTCATGCTTTCTCTCCCCATTTTTCGAATTCAGTCATTGGAGGGCGTACCCTCCGGCGGCGTTCCCGTAAACGCTTCCATAGTGGCGTCATTTTCACTGCTGATCCCCTCTCTCTTCACCACGGCGCGCACCGTCCCCCAAAAGATCCGGGCGTCCAGCTTAAAAGAAAGGTTGTTTACATATTCCACATCGTAGGCAAATTTTTTTTCCCAGGTAATGGCGTTGCGCCCATTTATCTGCGCCAGCCCTGTCAGCCCCGGCCGCACGTCGTGGCGATGCCTTTGAACCTCGTTATAAAGAGGCAGGTATTTGATCAGAAGGGGTCTTGGACCGATCACGCTCATATCCCCCTTTAAAATATTAAACAGCTCCGGAAGTTCGTCCAGACTGGTGCTGCGCAGTTTTTTCCCAAAAGAAGTAAGCCTGTCCCCATCCGGCAGAAGGTTTCCCTCATCGTCCCTCTCGTCGGTCATGGAACGAAATTTATAAAGTTTAAAAATCTTCTCATTTTTCCCCGGTCTTTGCTGGGTGAACAATACAGGGGAACCCAGCTTTACCCGCACAAGAATCCACAAAACCAGCAGAACGGGAGAAAGCAGAATGATACCTGCCAGGGATAAAACAATATCGATCATCCGTTTCACGTATTTTCCGTACATAACTTACCTTCCAAAGCATTTGCGCACAATGGCAATAATCTCTTCCATATCCTCCGGCGTGTTTTTAATGTCGCTGGGCAGGCATAAGCCTCTGTTAAAAACATCCGCCGCCACGCTCCCGTCCTTCCCAGTCGTTTTTCCGTGACACTCCCCGGTAATAAAATCATATGCCTCAAAAACCGGCTGGAGATGCATAGGCTTCCAGATAGGGCGGGTCTCAATATTTTCCTCCCCTAAATCGTCC
Source organism: Lachnospiraceae bacterium UBA7093 (assembly GCA_002492465.1). Taxonomy (GTDB): domain Bacteria; phylum Bacillota; class Clostridia; order Lachnospirales; family Lachnospiraceae; genus Suilimivivens. The sequence continues at coordinate 134,881 of DKYT01000020.1, forward strand.
ATCACCATATCCGGCGTCACATGAGATTTCGTGTCTATGGTCATACAGGTAAGCCAGCAGTTGGCATCCCCGTCCTCTCCCAGGGGATTCAGGGTGATCTCCGGTATGTCCGCAAACGCCCTCCGGTACTGCTCATAGATCGCCTTTTTCAACGCTTTATGCTCTTCTATGTGAAGCAGCTGCCCTCTCCCGATTCCCGCGGTGATGTTGCTCATGCGGTAATTATATCCGATCTGGGAATGCTGATAATGTCTTGCCGGATCTCTTGCCTGGGTGGCAAGAAAGGTTGCCTTTTTGGTATACTCCTCGTTTTGGGACACCAGCATCCCGCCTCCCGAGGTGGTGATGATCTTATTTCCGTTAAAGGAATAGACGCCGATCTCTCCAAAAGTCCCCGTATGCTTTCCTTTATAGGTGCTGCCAAGAGATTCTGCGGCGTCTTCCAGAAGAGGAACCTTATGCTCCCTGCAAATCGCCAGAATTTCATCCAGCTTCGCCGGTGTACCGTACAAATGCACCACAATCACCGCTTTGGGATTTGGATACTTTTCAAACGCCTTTTTTAATGCCTCAGGATCCATATTCCAGGTATCCCTCTCCGAATCGATAAAGACCGGCGTCGCCTTTTCATACACAATGGGATTGCAGGTAGCGCTGAAGGTCAGGCTGGGCACAAACACTACATCTCCCTCGCCCACCCCTAAAAGCTTTAGCCCAAGATGGATCGCCGCCGTGCCCGCGCTGAGGGCGGAGGCATGAGAAATTCCCACATACTCGGCAATCTCCTTCTCAAAAGCATTTACATTAGGACCAAGAGGCGCAACCCAGTTGGTGTCAAACGCCTCTTTCACAAATTCCTGTTCCTCACCATGCATGGTGGGAGAAGACAAGTAAATCTTTTTCTCCGCCATTTTCTTTATTCCTCCCGTCTGTTCTCTTCTTGATAATGATATGTGGGCACAATTTCCCTGATCATAGGTCTGATATCGGTGCTTTCATTTTTAGATGCTTCCTGTAAATTTTTCAACTGCACAAAAAACTTCATTTCGTCTATATTAATAGGTTTCCCAATATAAATCAGTTTATTTGCCGTCTCCAGCATTCCCTCCTCGTCCATCAGCAATTCCTCATACAGCTTCTCTCCGGGTCGAAGACCGGTAAATTCAATTTGAATGTCTTCCCCTACCCGGTAGCCGGAAAGACGGATCAAATTCTTGGCAAGATCCAGAATTTTCACCGGTTTCCCCATATCCAGCACAAAGATCTCTCCTCCCTTTGCGTATGCCCCTGCCTGAAGCACCAGAGAAACCGCCTCGGGAATGGTCATAAAATACCGGATAATGTCGGGATGGGTGACCGTCACCGGTCCTCCCGCCAGGATCTGCTTTTTAAACAGTGGAATCACACTGCCGTTGCTTCCAAGCACATTTCCAAAGCGCACCGCCACAAATTCCGTATCGTAATGCTTATTAAAGGTCTGAATAATCATCTCGCAAATCCGCTTGCTTGCCCCCATGATATTGGTGGGATTCACCGCTTTATCGGTGGAGATCATGACAAACCGCTTCACATCATTAAACGCCGCCGCCTGCGCCGTCTTCCAGGTGCCAAATACATTATTTTTCACCGCCTCGTTGGGACTTACTTCCATAAGCGGCACATGCTTATGGGCTGCCGCGTGGTAAACAATATCCGGCTTGTAATGTTCAAAGATCCAGTTTACCCGGTTGGTGTTGCGCACCGATGCGATCAGCACCACCAAGGGCAGCTCCGGATATTTGATCTGAAGCTCCTGCTGCACATCGTAAGCATTGTTCTCATAAATATCCACAATAATCAGCTGCGCCGGCTTGTGAGAGGCGATCTGACGGCAAAGCTCGCTTCCGATGGAACCGCCGCCCCCTGTTACCAGCACCTTTTTTCCCTTTACATAGCCCAAAATGGAATCCAGATCCACTTCTATGGGATCCCTTCCCAAAAGGTCTTCTACCTCCACATCCCGCAGCTTGCTGACGCTCACCTCTCCGTTCACCAGCTGATACATGCCGGGCAGAGAGCGCAGTTTACAGCTTGTCTCCTTGCAGATATCCAGAATAGAGGACATCTCCTGTCTGGTGATGGAAGGCATCGCCACAATGATCTCATCGATGTCGTAAATATCCGCGCATTCGATGATCTTGTCCCTTCCTCCTACCACCTTAATGCCCTGGATAAATCTTCCCCATTTTCCTTTATCGTCATCTATGATGCACCTGATCACCATTGTGGAAAAATTGCTGTTTACGATCTCCTTAATAATCAGGTTCGCCGCTTCGCCGGCGCCGATCACCATAACGGAAATACTGTTTTTCTTATTCTGCTGCTTATGCTTCAGACTGCGGAAAAACCGGTAGGAAAAACGGCTTACAAAAATAAAACTGATCAACAAGAAAACATAAAGAAAATAATAGCTGCTGGGCACAGCCTGCATCCCCGGCACTCTGAAAAACTGAATGCCCGCCGCCTGAATCAGCGATGAAACCACGCTGGAAACTACCAGGTTCTGTAGCTCCGTTTCCCCTGCAAACGCCCAAAGGCTGCTGTACATTCTAAAAATATACAAAACAGCCAGTGTGATCAAGATATTAATGGGTAAAAACCGGGTAATAGGCGCTAAAAAATAATCCGGTATCTGAGATACGTCAAAGCTGTAACGCATCAAAAGCGCCAGATAGCTTGCCATGACCACACTGATAATATCGTAAACGATCAGGCAGGTTCTTCTGTAAAATAATTTCACATTAAAGGGATGTCTTTGCTTCTTATTTTCTTTGTTCATAACTCTAACCTTCATGAAATACCAGCGGTGTGATGGTCAGCATCAATACCAACGTGCAGGGATTGCTGAGGCTGAAAATCCACTCTACCATGCCCGCTACCGCTACCGCCACAACCATTACTGCAGGCAAAGCCGCATACTTTATTTTATCCTTCTTCCGGCGATAATACAAACAGCTTCTGATCAGAATGCCCGCCCCCACAAGGATGAAAAGAATTCCCACAAATATACCATGGTCATACGCCACCTGGAGGTAAATATTGTGGGCATGGGTTGCGATCTCGCCGTTTTGAAGAACCGCCCCCATCTCCTCATGTCCGGTCAGGTTCAACTGCTGCAAATAGGATTTGAAAATATCCAGCCGTCCGTTGGTATAGTCATTTTCTTCCTCCCCGGCAGCTTCCTCTCCCGTTTCTACAGCTCCGGATTCCTCCTCCGGGTATACATCATCGCCATGAAGCCTTTCATATTCCGCCATTTCCCCATACCAGTCTACCGTATGATCCGGTATGCCGAAAATTTTATCTGCAAAAACATCCATAAACCGTCCTACCCGGATAAAATTGGGCGTCGTAAAATTTCTTCCCCGCATATCCTGCTCAAAGAAATTCATGGAATGCTCGATTTCATAGAGAACCGGATCGCTTACTAAAATAGGAATATTTCTCTGTGCCGTAAAGGTCACCGGCAGGCACACCAAAACTGCCGCCAGCACCATCCCCAGATTTTTTCCAAAGCAGCCCAGCTTTTCCTTTCCTTTTCCCCCTGCCGTCAGCACAAGGGCAAACAAAAGCGCAACGCCTACGGCGAAAAAGGCGGTTCTTGACATGGTAAACAGCAGGTAGGAACAGACCACTCCCATAAGAGTCAGTTCCTTCCAGCAGTCTTTCAGCTTATGGCTTTTTTTCAGCTTTTCAAACAAAATAACTGCCGCCGCACATGCCACCATGGTAAGATAAGTGGCGGTAATCGTCACCGTATGGAAAATATGCGTATATCTCACATTTCCATAACTGGTATAATATCTGTGCATCAGGGCATAACCTGTGGCATAAAGAAATTGAAATATAATCCCTCTCGCAACATTTATAAGCAGCCTGCTTCTGTGCTCCCACATGCCGTAATTCAAATAAAACAGGGTAAAGGCAACCACCATTGCCACGCCCCACCATCTGCCGTTTCTGAAAATAATAAGGGCGGCAAAAAACACCCCTACCATCCCGCCAAAAAGATACGCAGGTCTTACCAGCTTCTTTTGAAAAAGCCCTGCCAGCGTCCGAATCAGAATCAACCCCAGCAGGATACCGATCCACACCGTATATTTCAGCACCTGTACGTTCGCCTCGTCCATTTCTACAGTGAGATGGGTTTTAAAATAATATGCGCCAAAAACCCCGGCTCCAATCAGATAAAGGACATTATACAGATTTACAATTTCCCTCCACTTAAACATGGCGATTACCGCAAGGGAAAACCAGAGCATTTCCTTCCGTTCCGCAACCGCATGGTGAATATCATATAAGCCGCTCATATATTCGCAGCAGGCTCCAATAGCGCCTGCAACTGCAAGAGACTGGACCAGATCTCCTATATGCTCTTTGATATAGTCAAAGGTCAGTATTCCTTCCTGTCCGTCCCTGTTATGGTTGATTCCGTAAAACAAAATTGCCGCCAGCAGAACCACACTGATGAAATATACCGTATTATCCAGCGTATACCTTCCCCAGGCACCCATCAGAATGGTAACCAGGCAAAAAACCGTTCCTGCCGCCACCACCGGATTCATAACAAAGCGAAAAACCCTTTCTACCGTGATCAGCCTGTCCTCTTTCTTTCGATACCAAAGCCGAAGGGCAAAAAGCAAAAGCGCCGTTACCGCCAGGATCAGTCCTCCCAGGGCAAGCACCCTGGTTTTCCGAAGAGGCATACTGTAATGGTAGTTTGCCACAAGCGCCGCACCATCCTGCTGATCGTCGGCATAGTACATGGTTCCCAGGTAAGGCTGTTCCCCCGGCGATACCGCTTCGCAGCCAGCAAAGATTTCCGACTCGTCTCCCTGGAGAATCACATAATACATCTTCCCCACTTCCATATCGATATCGATTGTCGCAGACTGAAAGCCGGGCAGCTTTTCCCTGTCAATTTCCACTCTTTCTTCGCATACCATCTGCCATGCTTCATCCAGAATACGGAGATAAAAACTTTCCCCTACGCTGTTTTCATCCAGATAAACCTCTATGGTGTCCATATGATCATACTGCGCCACCATTTCCTGCAGAAGCGTCTTCTCGTTGTCAATGGCACCGGTTACTGTGCCTGTAGCAGGTGCCACAGAGGAGGTCACGGTTTCCTGCCAGATTCTGAAAGGCCAAAGAGAAGCCAAAAGACATACCCCTATGATTAATATAACGCTTTGAATTGCCTGACTTTTATATACAATCTTTTTCATAATTACCTTTCACAGCCGCAGAAGATTTCCAGCGGTTTCCATTTTATGCATGGGTAGTATATCACAGTTGCCTTAAATTATCAAATCTGCGCCTCTCCCTTTGCACCCTGCTCCGGCATTTCCCCTGCTCCAAACACTTCCCACAGCAAAAGGGGCAGCTGCGCCCACAGGAAAACCACATAACGCACCAGATACGTAGGACCTAAAATAACCGTAAGCCAGATCAAAAACGGCAGCACAAAAGGGAACGCCTTCCTTCCCCAGCGCCCATACCAGAGAAATCCCAGAAAGAATGCAGTAATCCAGAACAGAAATCCTGGGGAAAAGACCATGGATACTACCGGTATTTTCTGCTGTGTAATCTCCAAAGACAACTTTCGGTAGCACTCGTTCAGCCACGGCAGCTTACTTTCCCGCACGCCGGGCTCCTCCACCTCATAGCCAAAGTAGGAACTGTCCCCATAGGTAAAGGTAAACACCGAATTCCCCCGGTAAACGTCGATCACCGTATCCGGATACCAAAAGCCGTAGGAGGTCATAAACCATGCATTCAAATAAGTAAAGGGATGCTTTGCGCCCCATTGAAACCATAATTTGAAAAATCCGGCGGGATCCTCCTGGAAGGCGGCATTGTTAAAATCAATCTTCACACCGTCTGTAACCTTGGGGGTATACCGCTCCAGCGCTTCCTGAGGCAGATATCGGAAGAGAAGCTCCTTCTCTTCTTCTGAGAGCGCTTCCTTTTCATCCCCATATACCCTTGCCAGCTGAGAAATCGGCACTGTAAGCATTTCCTGGTTTTCCGAAGCGTCCGCCTGAAGCAGCCGGGTCAATCCTCCGTTCATCAACATATATACTGCCCCAATCAGGACAAAATAAAGAAAAACCTTCTTTCTTTTCCCTTTCAAGTAGAGAACAGCCAGAGGAATAAAAACAAGGAAGCCATAAAACCCGTTGTGCCTTAAAAGCATCATGCCAAGGGAGGAAGCCGCCAGCAGGAACGGTTCTCCTTTCCTCTGAAAGAACTTCTCAGCATCGGCACACAATTCCTGCAAAAGCACTGTCATCATCAGCAGCATTCCCGTAAAAAGACCGTCCTTTGCAGAGCAAAGAGAAAACATCACCAGTACCGGACACAGCCCAAAATACAAGGCACATAAAATCCTGCACCACCCTGCCATTCCTCTTTTTTTCATCTTTTCCAAAAACCATCCGAAAATCCCTGCCATCACCGCCATCTGAAACAGCGTATAGCAGGCGATTCCCAGGTTGTAGGAACCTGTTATTTTGTAAACAGCATGAATCATACCTCCCAAAAGAAGCACATGCATCAGGGGATGGTGGGTGGAAAAGCTGCGGGTCACCACCTGAAGATATTCATCCTGGGCATCATATACAAAAAAACCGGGATAAACGGCAAGAAATACCGGCAGATAACAGAGAAAAATTATCCCTACCGTCAGAAAAAAGCTGCCATGTCCCTTGCTTCCTGCCGCTTCCCGGATTCTTTCCTCCATGCCGAAACACTTTTCTTTTCTTCCCATCAGCCAATCATAAAGCCGATCCCAAAAATACCGAATCAAAAGCGTGACCAGAACCCCCAAAATCAGAAGACAAAGCCACATCCCCGGATTCTGAAAGGGCACCCGTCCCCTTTGGTCCAGCTGCGCCCCGAAAACCATTGCAAAAGAAAAACCCGCCCCCAGACAAAGGGGCAGCGTCCATCTGCGGCGTCCGCCTTCAAACCCGGTTCTAAGGATCCTGTTCCAAAGCCAGAAAAATGCCAAAAACAACAGCAGGGAAAAAACGCTGTTTGTATAGCCAAGGCTGCTGCCATCCGGCGCAAACATCCAGGGCAGCGCCAGAACTCCTGCAAAAGCAAACAGCGCCGCCGCCAAAAAACGCGCGGCCGCGGATTCCTTCAGGTATGCAGTTATGCCCTTTTTACCGCTCCTCATGTTCTTTTGTTCTCTCCCCTGTCATTTCCCGTATTACAAACTGGGGCGAATTGTTCATGGAAATATACATTCTGCCCATATATTCTCCCACCAGCCCCATCATAAGCATCAACATTCCGCCCATAAACACCAACACCGACATCAATGCGCTGAATCCTGTAACCAATCCCGGAGGATTTAAAAACAGCTTTTTAATAATGGTATAAATGCCATACAAAAATCCCACAAAAGCGCAGCCTGCCCCTGTTACGGTAGCAATACGAAGAGGCTTTACGCTGAATGCCGTAAACCCGTTAAACCACAGGCTCAGCAGCTTTCCCATGGTATACCCGGAGGTTCCCGCCTGTCTGTCTCTGTGCTCCACCTCCACGTTTACAATATTCCTAGTGGTACGCAGCACCAGACCGATCACATAGGGATAGGCATATTCATAGCGTATCATTTCCTCCACCACAAACCTACGTGCTGCAAAATAGCTGGAAAGATACAATTCCTTTGGCTTGCCCAGCATTACTCTTGTCATCAGCTCATTCACATGGCTTCCCCAGTTGCGAAAACCGGAGTGATGTTTATGCTGATACTTGGCATACACCACGTCGGCGCCCTCTTCCAGCTTCTCAAGAAGCTTGCCCGCCTCGTTTGCGGGCGTCTGTCCGTCGTCGTCCAGACAAATGACAATATCTCCTTTTACATAATGAAAACCTGCCATCAGCGCGCTGTGCTGTCCGAAATTCCTGGCAAGATCAATTCCTGTGATATGCTCCTTTTCCTCACACAGCCTCTTGATGGTATCAAAAGTTTGATCCGGAGAACAATCGTTTACCAGTATGATCTCATAATCATATTTTTTTACTTTATCCATTGTTTCCTGGATCTCTTCTACCACATCAGGCAGGGTTGCCTGAGAGCGATAGCAGGGAATCACGAAGCTGACCAATTTTTTCATTGGGACACCTCCTGCTTTTTATCATTTATAACCGCCATGAAAATAACATCCTTATACTGCCCGTTCAGGTAAACCTCGTCTCTTAAACAGGCTTCCTCCACAAAACCCGCCTTTTCATAGCTTCTCCTTGCCTGTCCGTTTTCCGCAAGAACCCGGAGGGTCAGTTTATGCAGTCTCTCCTGCCGAAAAGCATAATCGATCATCAGCTGTGCCGCCTGGGTGCCATAGCCCTTTCCCAACGCCTCTTTTTCCCCTATAAAAATACCATATTCTCCTTTGTTATGGATTCTGTCAATATCCCTGATGTAAACGCTTCCTATGGGTTTTTTGTCGCTTTTTCTAACGATCATAAACTGCACCGCTTTACCGGTTTTAATCATGGTTTCGATCCAATGGAAATGCCCCTCCCTGGTAAAGGGAGCCTGATAAATGAAATTTTGCCTGACAAATTCCTGATTGCGCCAGGCAATAATCCGATCTGTGTCCGTCTCCTCCATAAGGCGCAAATCGATGTCCTGCCCCTCTATGAAATTGATTATTTCTCTCTCCCTTTCCATATGAATCTCCATTCCAACGCAAAAGACCGTCTTCCGTCTCCGCTATTTTCCAGTCACTGCATATATTTCAAAAATTCCTGCCACCGTATCTACCAGCCTTACTTCCACCGGCGTCCCGTGATCTTCATAATAAGCGGGCAGCCATGACCAATCTTCCCCTGTCATACAGACAAAGTAAACATCCTCTCTCTCCCTTAACGCCTGCTCCATGGTTTCCATGTGGAAGGCACGGAATTTTTTCCTCTGCAAAGGACTTTTACATGCCCAGCCTCCCATAATATCATAATTATCCAGGGAGTTGTCCACATGATAAAACATCTTTTCCGAATAGGGAATGCCCTGGTAAGAAACAGAGGAATACACATCTATCAAATAAAAATTTCCCCTGTGCTCCTGTTCGCCAAAATATTGGTAAAGCTCTCCAAATATCTCATTGACCTCTTCCCTTTGTACCTGCTTCTCCGAAACCTGCTGCAGGCTGTCAGGGAAAATCAGCGCAGCCATAAGCCCAAAACCTGCCGCCACAAGCACGGCACAGCCCTTTCTGACGCTCATAGTACAAATTCCACGCCACTGGGCCAAAAGCATAGCGGCAAGAATCAAAAATTCCATCAGATAAAGGGAATGGGTGATCCGCTCCGGCGCGCGCTCCCGCATCAGAATAAACATCCACAACCCGGTACGCACGGCAAACAAAAGCGCCAGTGAAAGCACCGCCCCCAGGCTGTTTTTTCCATAGCTTTGGGCACACTTTGGCTGGATCTGCCCTCCTCTGTGCTTTCTGGGAATCGCCGTCAAAAACACTGCCATATATCCCAGTATCACCATGTAATTCCAGGGATAATCACTCCCGGCACGGTTCCTCCCGCTGGTAAACCGGTACAGGTAATCCCGGCACTTTTCAGGAAGCTTCTCCCAAAAAGGCTTCCGGATGCTTCGGTTTTCCCCTGCATACTCTGCGATCCTTCCCACCATATCCTCATTGATCTCTTCGTCCATGCCGAAGTTATAATTATCCAAAAGTATCTTCTCTTTTTCCGTAAGACCGATGCTTTCATAAAATGCCCGATGATCCTCATAGGCAGGTATCTCCTGAAAATCGTACAACTCCGTCCTGTTGTTAAAAAACGCGGTAAAGGTTTTCCATTCCGCCGTACCGTAAGCAAGGGCATTGGTAAGCCATCCTGCCAAAATCCCCCCAAGGATCATTCCCATTACCCCAAAATATTTAAAGGCATGCTCCCTGGTAAAAATCCTGCTCTCCCCTCCCCATTTTACCACCCCTGCAACACAGATCATGGGAAGTACCAAAAGCAGCATTTCCGATCGGATTAAATAGGCAATGGATACCAGAAGCGCCGACGGAATATTCCTTTTTACAAAGGTTTTTCCATCCAGTTCCATATCCGTTGTAAAAAATAAAAACGCTGCCGTCCCTGCAAGGAGGGTGCAGGTTACCGTATATTGGGCAAATACCAGATGATCCAAAAACATCCCGCCAAACACCAGGGACTCGATCGCCGCCACTGTCAGCTTGCCCCTGACCGTTTGAAAAAGGGAAACGCTACGCCCCAAGATGGCAAAAAAACATCCAAAATGACAGAAGCACAGAAAAATTCCATACCAGGGCTCCGAACCTGCTATTTTGTAAAAAACGCTGATCAGCGCGCTTATAAGCCAAAGCATTTGGATGTTATGCCCCTCCGGCATTCCCGTATAAGCTCCCGCCAAGATATCCTTCATCAGCACATCATCGTTTAGATCATAAAAATAATCGAACCTGCAGCCTGTGAAAATCATCAACCCGGCAAGCGCCCCAAGAGAAATAATCCAGTTTTCCTTCCGTTTCATCCAATCTTTAATACCCATAAAATTCCTTTACTTTTCCTGCAATGTACGCTGTCTGCTCCTGGGTCAGCTGATAGAACATAGGAAGGCGGAGCAGTCTTTCACTTTCTCTGGTGGTGTATCTGTCCTCTCCATGGAATCTGCCAAACTTAACTCCTGCCGGCGCAGAATGAAGGGGCACATAGTGGAATACCGCAAGAATATCATTTTCCTTTAAGAATTGAATCAGCCGGGTGCGTTCCTCCAGATCCTTGGTCTTAATATAAAACATATGACCGTTGTGAACACAGCCCTCAGGCACTGTGGGAAGTTCAATCCTGCCAGCCTCCTGCAAAGGCAGAAGCGCCTCGTAATACTGATTCCACCTTGCCACCCTGGTTTTGTTAATCTCCTCCGCCATTTCAAATTGTGTGTAAAGATATGCCGCATTCATGTCGCTGGGAAGATAGGAGGAACCGTAATTCTGCCACCGGTACTTGTCCACCTGCCCCCGGAAAAACCGGCTCCTGTCAGTTCCCTTTTCCCGCAGGATCTCCGCCTCCTCAATGTATTCCTCATCCCGGATCAGGAGCGCGCCGCCCTCTCCCATACTGAAGTTCTTTGTCTCGTGAAAGCTGAAGCATCCGAAATCACCAATCGTCCCTAACGGTTTTCCGTGATAGGTGCACATAATCGCCTGCGCCGCATCCTCCACCACCATCAGATGATGTCTGTTCGCAATCTCCATGATCTTGTCCATCTCGCAGGCGATCCCCGCATAATGAACCACCGCAATCGCCTTTGTTTTTTCTGTGATTGCATCCTCGATCAACGTCTCGTCGATGTTCATCGTGTCCGGTCGGATATCCACAAAAACCGCCTTTGCTCCTCTCAGCACAAAGGCATCGGCTGTGGATACAAAAGTATAGGAGGGAAGAATCACCTCATCCCCCTCTTTTACATGACATAAAAGAGCCGCCATCTCCAGAGCATGGGTGCAGGAAGTGGTAAGAAGGCTTTTCTTTGTCCCTGTTATTTTCTCCAAATATTCGCTGCATTTTCGGGTAAACTCCCCATCTCCGCAGATGTGCATATTTTCTACGGCTTTTCTGATATTCTCCATCTCCTTCCCCGTGTAAGGGGGGACATTAAACCGAATCATACTTCGTTCTCCTTTTGCTTTTATTCAAATACCACAAACGCTTCGTTGGCAAACACCTGGCTGTACGCGTTTTGCTCCATAAAACGCCAGATGGTATAGAGCTTTGCCTCCTGGGCTCCCCAAAAATCCTTGCTGGGAAGATCAGAAATATGCGCTGCAACCTCCGGCGTGAGAATTACCAGCGGTCTTTCCCCTTCTTCCTTCCCCAGGGCTGCTGTGATCCCATCCAAATCCGCCTGAAGCTGCTCCTGGGAATTGGTATTCAAATCCGCCCAGGTGGTGTAGATCGCCGGCGGCATATCAAGATAATAGGCAAGCCCCGGAATATTTCCATAAAGCACCAGCTTCTTATCCCCATATTTTTCTTTATTTTCCACCATAAAAACAGAAATCTCTTCCAGCGTCTCCGCATTCATCTCGTTGGTGCGCATTCCCCTCAGCACCTGATTTTCATTTACCTTGTAGGATCGCTTTTCTCCCCCTTCTCCGTCCAGGAACACATAACCAAAGCCAATTCCCACTGCCTGGACGAAAAAGGCGATCAATATCCCCGACAGCATTGCCTTTGCAGGGAATAGAGGTACCTTCCCAGTAACATCCAGAAAGTCCCTTCCCCATCTGGCAAAACGATAAATCATCCAAAAAACAACAGGCGCGGTAAAAAACAGATTATTCAGCACCGGCCAGATGTGATTGTTGCTGCCAAGCGGCGTAATCAAAGTTACAATCAGCCCTATGCACCCGATCAGGCGCCATTCCGCATCCAGCCGTCCTGTAAAAAGCATCCAACCATAAACGCCAAGACCTACCAGCAGGAACACCGCTCCCCACTGCAGTGCCGCTTCCTTCTGGTAATATTTAAAATTATACATTCCCCATTTCCCCAGTACAAAAAACAGAACCGGGATGCAAATACAATAAAGGATCTTTCTGGTCCGTACAAAACGCCCTTCCTTGATAATGAGAAAGGGAATGCCCGGAAGAATACACAGCAGCATGTAGATCATCCACTGAAACCCATGGAGGTAAGCATCCAAGATTGCAAACAACATTTCGCCCAGAGTATAATCGGAAGCGCTTCCCGCCATTCCAAAAACCCCTGTGATCATCTCCCCAAAAGCGCCTCCCCCGTAAAGAGCCAGGATCACTCCCAGCACCGCCCCGAAGGAAACCCCATAGCCCGCTATGCATAGTCCCGTCTCCTTAAGGATCTGCCGCATAGGCTTTCTTTTCAACCCACCGTAATACCAGACCGCAAGGATCAAAGAAACCTCCAACACATTGCCCGGAAAGCGCACCAGCCCATTACAACCCAGCGCCATCCCCGCAAGAACCAGACATCCCGGTCTGCTCCCGGCAACGCCCCGAAATACCAAAATTGCTCCCACAAGCAGCAACAGGTATGTAAGATAATTATATAAGATCACGGTAGGGCACCAGCAAAAGCCAATTGCCGCAAGCTCCCCTGCAAAGGCAAGCCAGCAGGGCATCTTGGTGCGAAAGAAACGGTATCCCAAAAGTGCCAGCACACTGACCACCAGGGAGGCATACAGCTTAACCCCCAGCATGGTATCCCCCATAGGAAGCTTTGTAAAAAGGGAGCCAACCACATTAGAGAGAAAGGTGAGCAGCGTCCATACGCCCTCTATCTGTCCAAAAAAGCGGTAATTTCCAAGGCTGTAACCCATATCGGTGAGATCGATCCCCTGATTCAGTTTTATCAGTGGGAACAGAAATAAGATCAGCGGAAATAAAAACCGCTGTAAAAACTTTCTTTTGCTTTCAGCCATTCTGCGCCCTCCTTTCCTCTATTTTCCTTCAAAGGCATGATCCAGCTCTTTTGCCTTTAAATACAACTTCGTTTTACTCAGCTTTCTTGTAACAGCTAAAAACAGCCTGCTTCTTAACCAGTCTATGATCATACCTGCCGCAAAAAGAATCCCAACGCTTAAAAACAGTTCCCCCAGAAAAAATCCTATTCCCTCTTTTTCCATAGGATTGATCAGTCTCTGTATCCAGCCATACCATAAGGCGCGCAGATCTATATGCTCGTGAAGCAGGTAGATCCCCAGGCTCAGGCTCCCCATTTTCCGAATGGCTCCGGCAAGCCTTCCCTCTCTGATCTGCACATGGGAAAATCCATAAAAAAGCCCTATGGCGCCGGTCAGGCAAAAGATAAAATTATAGTGGAAGGGCACCGTAAAATAATAGTGAAAGCAATCCCATCTCTGCCCCAAAAACCACATGGTCAAGTGAAGCCCAAAACCTGCAAGGCAGCTTCCCACATACACAAGCCATCCCTTTTTCTCAAAAAAGTCAGAGCCGTACAGCCTCAAATATGCCGCCACCAAATAGACACAGATAAACCAGGGAAGGTCATAACCGTACCTGTCAAAAACAAAAACCACAGGGCTGATACTCTTAATTCCGCTGAACAAAATCAACAGACAGCCTATGGCAATCTGCAGCTGTCTGCGGGACATATGCCTCACGCCCTGATGCAATACAGGGGTCAGCAGATAAAGCATAAAATACGCAGTGATAAACCAATAATGCTCTGTTTCTATGGGGAAAAGATACTGAATCAGCCCATAGATTCCATGTCCGGAAAGCGCCGTGGGAATTCCCGCCGCTGTAAATACTGCCAAAATAAGCAGTGTGTAAAACCATACCTGGCATAAAAGGGATACTGCCCTGGTGGGTTTAAAGGAGCTGTTCACCCCAAAATAACCGCTGATCAGCACATACACATTCACCGCCACAAGACAGAAGGACTCCATCAGGGCGCCTAAAACTCTGGAACCGGTTAAAGGCATATCCATTGCGGGAAGAGAATCGGACCAGGTCAGAAAATGCATCACAACCACCATGACCATCGCCAGTATTCTCAACAACTCATAGTTTGCCATGCGCTTCTTATCCGCCAATTTTTCTCTCCTTTCCCCTCAGGAATCTTTTCCTTACCGCTCCCTGAACGCCTTTCCCTTCTCGATTCGATAAACCATATCGCATTTTTCAATGGTCTGCAGCCGATGGGCAATGATGATCAGCGTCTTTCTGCCATGGAGCCTGTTAATAGAATCCATGATCGCCGCCTCCGTTTCATTGTCCAGAGCAGAGGTCGCCTCATCCAGAACAAGTACCTCCGGGTCTTCAAAAAGTGCTCTGGCAATACCAATTCTCTGTCTCTGTCCGCCGGAAATACGGATTCCTCTTTCACCGATACTGGTGTCAAGCCCCTCCGGAAGCCCCTTTACAAATTCGTCCAGCTGTGCCTCCTTCAAGGCGCGCCACACCTTCTCATCGTCAATCTCTTCCTCTGCATAACCAAATGCAACATTTTTGCGGATGGTGGAATCGATCATGAAAATACTCTGGGGAATGTAACCTATATTTTTAAGCCAGGACCGATAGTGTTCCCTCACTTCCACTCCGTCGGCAAGAATCTGTCCTTCCTGAATCTGTAAAAGCCCCAGCAAAATATCCACCACCGTTGTTTTGCCTGCGCCGGAGGTTCCTACAATGCCCACCGACTGTCCCACCGGTATCTCCATGTCCGCATGGTCAAAAATAAGGACTTCCGTATTGGGATATTTGAACACAATATTCTTAAGCTGAATCTTATCTTCAATTTTCAGTTTTTCCACTTCTACTTTTTTCTGATAAGTTGCTTCATCGTAATCAATGGATTCGTCCCGGATTTCCTCTTTCAGATTATCGCTTACCCCCATAAAGAAAGGTTCAAAATAAGAGATAGAGGTTAAATGGTTGTTGATTCTGTTTGCACAGGGAATCAGCCGCATTGCCGCTACTCCCAGCGCCATTACCTGGGGCATAATATCCTTCACCGCCGTTCCCTGGAGAAGCTGGAACATCATATAAAATATCATCCCCGCTATGGCAAGGGTCTCGATGAGCAGCCTGGGCGTGGCATTGTACAGATTATATCGCTGCACTGCATTCACGTACCCTGCGCCGCACTTGGCGTATTCGTTGATAAAATAACTTTCCCTGTTGGCAATCTTGATCTCCTTGATCCCCATTACCGACTGATCGATCCATTTATACAATCCGCTGTAATAATCCTGATTTTCCTCTCCCGCCTTTTTCATAATGGGCTTTAAGATCCATTTGATTATAACCAGCGCCGCCACCAGCACCACCGTCACCGTCACCGTCATCCAGATATCCGACACCAGGCTGACCATCACCAGACAGGCAAAAACCACCGCTTCGCTGAAAAGCTGCAGCAGAGACAAAATCAACCCATACATATTGTTTACGTCGGAGGTAATGCTTCTTTGAATAACAGAAGTATCGGCGTTCAGGTAATACTCATAAGGACGCTGCATAAAATTGATCATCATTCTTCTGGAGGTAGCAAACTGATTGGTATAAACAAACTTAAGCTGTGCCTTCTGCTGGAAAAACAGAAAAATATTTTTCACCACAAACACCATAATCAACGCCAGCATTGTGACCACAATCAGGGTTTTACTGTCGTCCCGGGCAATGTGCAGAATATCGCAGATCACCTGCAGATACTCGCTGTTTTCCACTGCATGCTCGTCCAGCACCATCTGCATGACGGGGATTACCAGTCCCACTCCCGCCGTTTCCAACACCGCGCCTATGAGCATCATCATAACCAGAAGCACCATAATTCTCTTTTGCCGCCGGTCCATCAGCACCATTAACTTTTTCAGTATTTTCTTCATAATTTTTCTTCCAGACTTATTGTATGATTATAAAAATATCATTATATTTTACCATAGCTCCCGTCACAAATCAAATAAAGCGGCTTTGGAATGGATTTAATAGATCTGCTCGTTCTGCCTGTGAATTTCCGGCGCCTCATACCGATCCATAAAGTCTTCCCCCAAAAAAACCTTCTCCTTCACAAAAGAAATTCCGTCCGGCACCGTAAAAACCGTAACTACCCGATCCAGCACAAGTCCCTTTATCTGGTTCATCACCTCCATAGGGAATTTCCCTTCCAGCACCACATGCTCCGGAAAAAGCGCCCGGTAGTCCAGCACGTCTCTGGGATGAGGTTTGATTATGATCTGCGCCCTCTTTCCTTCCACTACGCCATATTCTTCTATAATATCCCTAAAAATTCTTTCTCTGGTTTCCAGGTCGCATAAAGGCTCCGTCAAAACCAAAACCTTGTGCTCATGCCCGGTTCCCATGGCAAGGGTTTCCTCCAATTTTTCTCTGTTTTCTATAAAAATCGATACCAAAATCTCTCTTTCCTGTTCCCCTAAATTTTTCACAAGCTCCCGCCGGGATTTTTCAATATATTTAGGGCAGGGGTAATGCAGCACAGAAATATCGTTGACTTCCATATCAAGGCAATATTTAGAATACCCATTTTGGATAAAAATCAGGTTCCTTGCCGCCATCCATGCTTTCAGTTTGAAATGTCCCCGGTTATCATAGCGCGCCGTATCATAATAGCGAATACAGTCAAGCCCATCCTCCAGGGCATGGTAATAAATCCTGGCGGCACTGAGATAATACCCTATGGGATCGGAATCACAAAAGACATAAATTTCTCCATATTGGCGCAGATCTACCGGCACAAAAGGCGCCTGCAGCCTTCCCAGCAGCTTCGTGTACCGGATCCTGCAAAGCATATTGATCACAATATTCCCTCTGTCCTTATGATACTTTGCCAGCTCCGGGAAAAAGCTCTCCTCCTTCTCCTCATACAACATCACTTCCTCAAAAAGTCCGGACTTTTCAGCCCGTTCCTTCAAATTGCCAAAGTTCGTAGACATTGTGCTGAGCATCAAAGATGCCTGTCCTCTCACCGGACCTTCCCCCTTCACCGGAAGGTTCAACTCTTTCAGACAAGCAACGTAAACATGATAATAGGTATGGCAAATATAGATTCTTTTCTTTGACTTTGACTTTTCCTTCAACCCTTCCAAAGCTCCTTATCCTTATGGTATACCCATAATTCCCTGCTTATATTATCATAGATTTTTATTTGATTGCAACGCATAATGGTGTATAATCGGTAGTATTAAGAAATCTTAAGAATTTGAAACGCCGCTGTAGGCACGCCGTTGTGAGCGAAAGCTGGAGGCTAAGGGCGGTATGAACCGGCTCCCCAAAGGGGCAATGGGTTTGCACCCTATGTACAGCGGTAAGAAGGGCTAAACATCCCTTGGAACGTAATTGATAAGCTGACGCAACCGGCGTGGTTGGTCATCCATGACCAAGTCACGCCTTCCGCGGACCTCCTGTCCGCGTCTTGCTGGGTGTGGAAAGGGATGCTAAGCCCTGCTAACCGCTTTCCATAAGGGTTTAAACTCATTGCCCCTTTGGGGAGCCGGTTCATACCGCCCTTAGCCTCCAGCTTTCGCCCCCTGCGGCGTGCCTACAGCGGCGTTTTAAATTTTCCCAGGAGAACTATATGAATCAGAAAAATCTTGCGATTATTACGGCACGGGGAGGCAGTAAGCGGATTCCCCGAAAGAATATTAAGGAATTTTGCGGAAAACCTATTTTGTGTTACTCTATAGAGGCGGCGCTGGAATCCGGGATCTTTGAGGAAGTGATGGTGTCCACCGATGATAGGGAGATTGCAGAGGTGGCAAGAAATGCCGGCGCTCAGGTTCCCTTTTTCCGCTCTGTGGAAAATGCGGGGGATTATGCCTCCACCGACGATGTGATTATGGAGGTGCTTAAGGCATATCAGGAAAAGGGACGGCAGTTTGATGCCTTCTGCTGTATTTATCCTACGGCGCCTTTTTTAAGCGCCCAGCGGATTCGCAGCGCCATGGAGCTTCTTGACAAAGCCGATTCCGTTATGCCTGTGGTTCCTTTCTCCTATCCTCCCCAGCGGGGGCTTGTGATCAACCACAGAGGATTTGTGGAACGTGAGTTTCCCCAGTATGCCACGGCGCGCAGCCAGGATCTACCCAGGATCTATCATGACTGCGGTCAGTTTTACGCCTGCCGTACAGACGCCTTTTTCAAGGCGGGAACCACAGACGTAGAAAAGCTTCTTCCGCTGGTTCTGGAAGAGCTTGAGGTGCAGGATATCGATACGCCGGAGGACTGGGCTCTTGCGGAAATGAAATATCAGCTGCTGCACAGATAAAGGCAATTGGAAAATCTATTTGGAATGGAGGAACAAATGAAACAATTACAAACCCCTTTCTTTCGCATCAAAGAAAAGGACTTACGCTATGATATCGAACTGTTAAAGGAAGCCCTGTCAAGGAACTGGGGCAATTACATTGCCGCATACTCCGTCAAAACCAATTCCCTGCCATGGCTCCTTACCTATCTGAAAGAGCAGGGTTTTTATGCCGAGGTAGTATCCAGGACAGAATATGATCTTGCCCTGAGGCTTGGATTTTCCAGCAAGCAGATCATTTATAACGGTCCCATTAAGGATAAAAAAGTGTTTGAAACCGTTCTGCTTGCAGGAGGATACATTAATTTAGATTCCAATTACGAGCTTCAATGGATGGAGGAGCTAAGCACGCTTTACCCTAACAGACATTTCAGAATCGGTCTGCGGGTAAACTGTGACCTTGCCTCTCTGTGCCCCCAGGAAGCTATGTCTTCTAAGGAAAGCTTCCCTTTGGAAGGCGGCAGATTCGGCTATTGCTATGAAAACGGCGTCCTGGAAACTGCCATCCGCCGTCTTTCTTCCCTGTCTAATGTGTGGGTATCGGGTCTTCATCTGCATTCCTCCACCCAGTCCCGAAGCGTACAGGTTTTTGGCGCCCTGGCAAAAATGGCAGTGAAAATTGCAAAGGAATATGAGCTGTCCCTTGACTATGTGGATATGGGCGGCGGCTATTTTGGCGGCAGAGACGACATGCCCGATTACCGGGATTATTTCCGTGAAATCTGCAGGGAACTCTCCGCACACTTTGACCCCCAAAAAACCATTCTCATTGCCGAACCGGGCGTTTCCCTGATTTCCAGGGCTTCCACCTTTGAAACGACGGTGATCGATGTAAAAGATATCCGGGGGCGGAAATTTGTGGTCACAGACGGCAGCCGGACCAACCTGAATCCTCTGGTTACAAGACATGTTTATCCCCATCATATGGAATATATTTCTGACACATCCGTGAGAAATTCTGTTCCTGACCAGTGGATCTGCGGCGCCACCTGTATGGAATATGATAAACTGTTTGAAATAACCGACGAGGTCGAACTTCTTCCGGGAGATAAAATTATTTATGATACTGCCGGCGGCTATACCATGTGCCTGAATCCTCTATTTATAAACTATTTCCCGGCAGTGTATATAGAACGGGAGGACGGTTCTGTTTTTACGGCAAGGGATCCCTGGACAAACGAAGAATTCCTGCAAAAAAATCATTGGATAGAAGGATAAAAAAATGAAAAAAGAAATCAAAATCGGAACCCGCATAATCAGCGAAACCTCACCCGTTTTCATAGTGGCGGAGCTTTCCGCCAACCACAATCAGGATTACAAAAGAGCGATTGAACTTCTTCACGCCGCTAAGGAAGCCGGCGCCGACGCCGTAAAGCTCCAGACCTACACTGCGGATACCATTACCATCGACTGTGACGATCCCCATTTTCAAATCCATGAGGGCACCATCTGGGACGGCGCTACCCTTTATGATCTCTATCAGCAGGCGTATACGCCCTGGGAATGGCAGCCTAAGTTGAAAGAAGAGGCAAATAAACTGGGGCTGGAATGCTTTTCCTCCCCCTTTGACCTTACTTCTGTGGATTTCCTTCAGAAGCTGGACATGCCCGCCTACAAGATCGCTTCCTATGAGATCAATGATATTCCCATGATCCGAAAGATTGCAAAGCTGCACAAGCCCATGATCTTTTCTACAGGCGTTGCTTACCCGGAGGATATTGCCCGCGCCCTTTCCACCTGCCGGGAGGAGGGAAACGAAGACATTATTCTGTTGAAATGTGTTTCCGCTTACCCCACCCCCTACGAGGACGTGAACTTAAATGTGATTCCTACCCTTGCCAAAACCTATGACTGTCTGGTGGGCATTTCCGATCACACCATGGGCGGCATCGTATCCGCCGGATCCGTTGCCCTGGGCGTTAAAATGGTGGAAAAGCATTTTACCCTGCGCCGCGCCGATGGAGGTCCGGACAGCGCCTTTTCCATGGAGCCGGAGGAGTTTGCACAAATGGTAAAGGATATCCGAATCATGGAGAAAGCGTTGGGCAGCAAGGAATACCGCCTGACCCCTGTCCAGGAACTGGAACACGGAGGCTCCCGCTCCCTGTTTGTGGTAAAAGACATCGCCCCGGGGGAAACTCTGACTCCCGAAAATATACGTTCCATCCGTCCCGGCAACGGACTCCGGGGACTCCATACAATGCATTATGAGGAAGTGCTGGGGAAAAAGGCAAAAGCTTTCTTAAAGAAAGGAACACCGCTTCAATGGGAACTGATCGATTAATTTACATCCGCACAGACGGGAATTCAGAAATAGCGTCCGGTCATCTGGTACGCTGTGTTTCTATTGCCCACGCCTGTGTGCAGCAGGGCATGAAGGTATGCTTTTTGGTGTCCGATGAGCAAAGCGAAGCCCTGCTCGGCAGTCTCACAGACAGGCAGGCGGATTTTCCCCTGATCCGATTAAACACAGCGGTATTCGACTCCCTGGAGGAAGAATTGCCCGAAGTCCTCTCTCTTTTGAAGCATAATAAAAATACGCATGTTATTTATCTCATTGACTCTTATTATGTAACCAAAAATTATTTATCTGCTCTAAATCCGCTGGCAAAAACCGTCTATTTGGATGACCTTCAGCTTTTTGACTATCCGGTTCATCTGCTGGTTAACTACGATGTGATTTCCCCGGCGCAAATGCCTGCCTACCAGGCTGCCTACCAAAATGCCGGCCAGCTCCTTTTAGGCGCCGCCTACACCCCTCTCCGTCCCCAGTTCCAGTGCGCCTCTGCCCCTGTGAGAAAAGACGTATCGGATATCCTGATTTCCACCGGGGGAACCGATCCCTTTCATTTTACACTGACGCTTATAAATCAGATTTTATTTTCCTCAGATCCCACCCTTATAAATTCTTTCCGGAATTTAAGATTTCACATTGTGATCGGGAAACTCAATACTGACAAAGAAGCATTATACCGGATCGGGGAGGAGAATCCCTATATCAAGCTCTATGAAAACCTGACGAATATCGCCTCCCTTATGAAGGATTGTGACCTTGCTGTTTCCGCAGCAGGCACTACCCTGTACGAGCTTTGCGCCCTTGGAATCCCTTCCGTCAGCTTTTCCTTTGCTGACAATCAGTTGATTTCGGCTCAGGCATTTGATGAGGCGAAGGCAATCCCCTATGCAGGAGACCTGCGCACAGCGCTGTCAGAGACACTTCGGAGCATCATACGGTTTATATATAATAACGCATGTTCTTCTCTCTCCTCTTACAACGAAAGAAAGACCGCCCATACGATTATGAACAGTCTTGTTGACGGAAAAGGCGCACAGCGTATCGCTGAAGCCTTGAAAAATCTGTAGTTTTTATGATCTGTTTTAAAAATCAATTTATTAAATCCTAACTTAATTTATCTTCTTTAAACTCCTTTTTTCTAAAAGAACAGCTCCTTTATACGCTTCGCACTGCTTCTTAAAACAGAATTCTCTTTACCTTCTATAATAAAATATCCTCTGCCCATAAGAGAATGCCCGTCTGAAACAGGCTGTAATGTTTCCCCTTCTCTGATGGCACAGTTCCATGCAATAAGAGATCCCTCTACCGCACGTTCCACACTGCTCCGGTCCGGAATTCTGCTTACGCTGCCTTCCATATCAAAATAGTGGATCATCATGGTTTTGGTGTATTGGGGGAGGAATTCAAACGCAAGCCCCATTCTGTATTTAATATACTCCTCCGCCATATCCACTCCGGTACACAGGGGCGTAAACAGGTTGTGAAGATTATGTCCCGAAGGTCTTGCAGAAAGCTCAACCAGGAAAGGACCATCCTTTCCTCTGATCACGTCCGCATGAAGAAGGCACTCCTCCAGCCCCAGACAATCCACCACCCTGACCATATAAGCCTGTACCTGACGCCAGAATTCCTCTGAGGGTAAAACCGAAAAATAACCTACCGCCTGCCTTGCCGGCAGAGGCGTATTTTCCTTTTTGCGGAGCAAAATCATCTGAAACCCCTTCTTTGTCACGACGCCGTCTACTCCGTATTCCTCTCCGGCAATACATTCCTCCAGCACATACGCCTCTCCCTGTACTGTTTTCAACGCCTGCTCCAGCTCCTCCCCATTCATCGCCACATGGATGCCTCTGCTCCCGGAACCGTATCGGGGCTTCAAAATCACCGGAAATGTAATCTCAAAGTCCCTCTTTTCCTGTCCGGTTATCCCACAGCAGCGGCAGTTCCGCAGTCCGCAGCCGGCAAGCCTTTGGTGGAAGACAAGCTTATCGGTACACAAAACGGCGGTTCTCTTACTGATTCCTGGCAATCCAAGGGCATCGTTCACGGCGCCTATCGTGGTCAGATACCTTCCAATAGGAACCGTCAGCACAAAATCCGGCTTTTCCTTTTTAAGCGCTTCTATCACCGCATTCTCATCGGAAATATCTACCACCTGACCCAGATCTGCCGCCGCCAGTCCCGCCGCATAAGGATTTCCATCCAAAGCCGTTACCGTAAGACCATAGGCATGCGCCTTATGAATTGTATGCAGCGCCTCCTCGCTGGCGCCTATGACTGCTGCTTTCATCTTCATCTCCATTCTAAAACGTTTTCACTTTTGGCAGTTATTCTAGTTTTTCCTGGCAAGAGATTTCCGGAAATTTCTGTAACCCCACAACGCCTTATAGTACAGCATAAAGTAAAGCGTAGATTTCATATGCATTCTGATCAGTTTGCGTTCCTCCTGATGGACTCTCTCCTGATAATACTGATTCTCCATAAAGCCGGGAAATGTCTCCCGCATCTCTCTGCCAAGGTTTTTCACAAATCCATATTTCCTTTTTTTGACTCCCGCCATATAGGAAAACAGGGTATTTACATAAAACAGGGTGGTAAAGCTGCTTTCGATCTCAGGATAATATTCCTCCAGGAAGCCAAATTCCTTTGCCTCCCTCACCATTACCCGTGCCGCCTCCATTCGGTCCTCACAGCGCTTCGGCGTAATTGTGTGAACCGTAGAAGCATCATGCTGATAATAATAATAAAGAGGCTCCTCCAGATATTCAAACCGCTTTGCTCTTAACATCCAGGAATTGCTGATGGCATTATCCTCATAAAATATATTCTCCGGGAAACGATTGGGATAATCGTAAATGATATGACGCTTATAGACCTTTACCACAAGACTTCCGCTGTCCAAAATCAACGACCTGTATTTTTCTTTTGTCAGTACCCCTGTCTGGGATTGCCTGTTGTTGTGCACTACCTGACCGATCTTCATGCTGTGCTCGCCCGTCAGATGATAGTCGCACCCCACCAGATCCGCTCCGGTCTCTTCTCCCCGGTTAATCAGCTTTTCGTAAAAATCCGGCGTCACCCAGTCGTCGCTGTCAATAAAACCGATCCACTCTCCCTTTGCCGCTTCCAGCCCAAGGTTTTTAGCGCCCCCCTGTTTCCTGTTCACCGGCGATGCGATCACCCTGAATCGGTCCGGATAGCGATTCTCATACCGCCGGAGAATTTCCAGGGAATCGTCTGTGGAGCAGTCGTCCACCGCAATAATTTCATAATCCGATATGGTCTGATTCACCAGCGAATCCAGACACCAGGTAAGCTTGTCTTCCGCCGCCATATTATACACAGGCACAATTACACTCAGTTTCATTTTTATACCCCATAATATTCCGCGATCTTTGTCACTGCGCCGATCACATCCTGTACATCCTGATCCGTCATTGCATAGTATAAGGGCAGGCTGATGATCTCCTGATACAGCTTCTCCGCTTTGGGACATAAGCCTTTGTGGTAGCCCAGCCTCTCATAATAAGGGAAATAATAGGTTGGAATATAATGCACATTACAGCATATGTTCTCTGCATTCAGCGCTTCAAAAAACTGCCTTCTGTCTATACGCAGTTTGGACAGATTCAACCTGAGAATATAGAGATGCCTGGTGGTATCCGATTCCGGTATTTCTTTCTGCACAATAATCTGAGGCAGTCCGGAAAATGCCTCATTGTAAGTCTTCACAATCTCTTTTCTTCTTGCAGAAAACACAGGCAGCTTGTCTAACTGACTGATGATCAGCGCCGCCTGCATATCCGTCATTCGATAATTCATCCCCAGAGTGATCTGCTCGTAATACCAGGGTCCGTCCGGTTCATGCTCCATTTGCTCCGGATCTCTGGTGATACCGTGGGCACGGTACAAAAGCAGACGCTTATAATATTCCTCACTGTTTGTGAGAACTGCTCCTCCTTCTCCTCCGGTAACGGTCTTCACAGGATGAAAGCTCAGCGTGGTCATATCCGCTATGGAGCCGTTGCATTTTCCTTTGTAGCGGGTTCCGATCACATGGGCGCCGTCCTCTATCAGAACCAGTTTTCGGGCACGGCAATGAGCAAGCAGGCGGTCCAGCTCCACCGACTGCCCTGTGAAATCTACCGCTACCACCGCTTTCGTCTTTTCATTGGTCAGCTTTTCCACTTCAGCCGGATCAATGTTATAGGTCTCCTCATTGATATCTGCAAAAACCGGCGTTCCGCCGCAGTAGCGGACACAATTTGCCGATGCCGCAAAAGTAATGGACGTGGTGATTACCTCATCGCCTTCCTTGATTCCCGCCGCCTGGCACGCCATATGCAATGCCGCCGTTCCGTTGCTGCATACTACCGCATACTTTGCGCCGGTAATCTGGCACAGCTTTCTCTCCAATTCCCCTATTTTAGGTCCGCAGGTAAGAAAATCGCTTTTCAGCACTTCCACCACAGCCTGAATATCCGCCTCGTCAATGTACTGATGTCCGTATGCAATCTTCTTATCCCGAATGGGGGTTCCTCCGCAAATTGCAGGCTTTTCCATAAGCTTCTCCTCCGCTTTCCCGGAAAGCCTCTGGAAGACCCTTTTATCTCTCTGCGCTTTCCGTATTTAACCGTATTCTGATGGTATCCGCAATCACCGCTATGTATTCGCTGTTGGTAGGTCTGCCCTGTCCGCTTTCTACACAATATCCAAACAGGATTTCAAAGGTCTTTTTATTCCCTCTCAGCCATGAAATTTCAATGGCATTGCGGATTGCCCTTTCAACCTTACCGTCAGTAGTATTATACTGCTTTGCAATCTCCGGGTAAAGAAGCTTTGTAACGCTTCCCACCACCTTCATGTCCTCCTCAGCCATAAACACTGCCGATCTCACATAACGGTACCCTTTCAAATGAGCCGGTACGCCCATGTCCAGCATCATATGTGAAATCATTTGCTCAACCTTCTTTTCTTCCGATCCCTGCATAACAGAACTCTCCTATTTCGCGTATTTCACTTACAGTTTAAGTATAAATTACATCTATTCCTGTGAATAGTTGTAATCCATCGCGCATAGAATAAGTTTTGCTGCAATTTTCTATCTTTTTTTCAAAAAGTCATAAAAGAAATCGGAAAATCCCTGATGAGATACTAAATCGTCCTGTAAATCCTTCTCCCTGTCATAAAAATATTCCCGGGTCTTCAAATCCAGGGAAATACTGT
Source organism: Lachnospiraceae bacterium UBA7093 (assembly GCA_002492465.1). Classification (GTDB taxonomy): domain Bacteria; phylum Bacillota; class Clostridia; order Lachnospirales; family Lachnospiraceae; genus Suilimivivens. The sequence goes on from DKYT01000020.1 coordinate 161,273, forward strand.
CCAAAGGAAATCCTTCCACTCTTCTTACATGGGGCACATCCGTCAGCAGAAATGGAGTTCCCCATAATTCCTCTGCCTCGCTTTCCGCTCTGGTATGCTCATCCCAGATCAGGCAGATAGCATTTTTGTATCTTGCCCTGATCTGCCCATATTTCTTCACCAAACCAATATAATGACTTAACAATTCCTCATCGCTGCGTCTCTTCATGTCCCGCCCCCGTACATGAATCCCCGGTTGATCTTCCTCCGGCAAAGGCATACCTGTGCGATGATCCCACAAATAAAGCCCGCTGTCACAGGAAAATACAGGACTTTGAAACAAAGCAAAGTACTGCTCCGCCTTCTCTCTGGCATTTTCCAGAGGCGTACTGCCCCTCTCCTCCACCTGGGGAAGGGAAATCCCTCTTTCCCTTGCCGCCTCATATAAACCCTGAATTTCAACAGAAGGGATTTCCGGCGGAAGCTTCTTAAGCGCCCTCCGCATATAAGCAATTTTAGCGCTGTTTCCTGTTCCGTATATGATTTTCATCCTTCCCCCTTATCTGAAAGATTCTCTACCTGACCGGCTTATAGCGCGCATCCTCCGCAATAAACCTCCATAGAATCTCCCGGTACTCCTCTGTGGCATAATCGATTCCTACCCGCTTCGCCGTAAGATAGGAAGGTCTGTATCCATCGTCTTCCAGCCACAGCCTTTTGGATACGGTCATATCCTCGCCGTTTAAGGTTCTGTCAATCTCCATGGCACGGGTAAGCTTCCCCGGACCGTTATACCCCTCAACGCCCCGGATCAACACCGCTTCCGGATGCCCTTCCCTTCCGCTTACCACATTAAAAAGGGCGTGAATGCCATAGCAGAGATAAACGTATGCCGTCCCGCCCTTTTCATAAAGAATCTTCGTCCGTTCTGTCTTACCCTTGCTGGCATGACATGCCGTATCTTCCTCCCCCATATAACATTCCGTTTCCATGATTCTGAATTTCAGAATTCCCTGATCCGTTTTCCTGCACAGCAGCTTTCCCAAAAGCTCCGGTGCAAGCACATCCGCCGGTCTGCTAAGGGCTTTCCGCCCCATTCTCTTTCCCATTTCCTTCTCATTCCATCCTTATTTTTCCAGATAATCCAGATAATCTTCTTCACTGGCAAAAAGCATATAGCTTCCCTCTACCAGCCCCATATATCCATTGTTTACAAAATATCCTTTCATCATGCCGCCTCCTGTCATTCTGATCATTTCCTTCTCCTATTATCAGAATAACATTATGGCAGTCCCATAAAACGGACTTTAACTGGTATGGGTCAAGAACAGCATATCACCGGACGGCACAGCGCAGAACGGCAGGACATAAATGGCACAGGGCAGGGCGGCACAGCGGCTGGGTATGGGCGTATAGAGGTTCAGGGCTTTTGAGAGAAATTGGTCATTTCACTTACGGAATGGCAGAATACCCAGGGAGATTCCGCCACGGATGGCGGAATCAGGGGTCTGCGGCATGGACGCCGCTAGACCCCGACCCGTACAGTTTGAAGCAGCCTTTCCATTCCGTTAGAGAAATCCAATTTCGAGCCAGACCTGAACCTCTATACGCCCATACCCAGCCGCTGTGCCGCCCTGTGCCATTTATGTCCTGCCGTTCTGCGCTGTGCCGTCCGGTGATATGCTGTTCCTGCGCTATACTCCTTTAGGGAAGCACATACTGCTCCCGCAGTTTCTTCACTTCCGCAGCAAAGACTACATTGTCCTTGCTGGTAAGATTGTCCTGATACTCATGGGTATCAAAATTTTCTTCGTTCAACTGCAGCAGACAGAGAGCAATGTTCGAGCAATGATCCGACACTCTCTCATAGTTGGTGGTAATATCCGAAAGCACAAAGCCCATCTCTATCGTACATTTTCCTTTGCGAAGGCGCTTAATATGGCGTTTCTTGATTTCGGAATTCAGATAATCAATGACCTCCTCCATAGGCTCCACCGTGCAGGCAAGCTTCAGATCCTCCTCACAGAATACCTGAATGGAGGTATTGATAATATCCTTCACTGCTCCGGTGAAAATTGCAAGCTCTTCCTCCGCCTTCCTTGAGAAGGACATTTCCTTCTCGTACATTTCCTTTGCAGACTCCATAATATTAATGGCGTGATCGGAGATTCTTTCAAAATCACCGATACAGTGGAGCAGCACGGAAAGCTCCTGGCTGTCCTTTGCCGTCAGATGCTTACTGCTTAATTTGATCAAATAAGAGCCAAGTTCATCTTCATAATGGTCTACCAGCTCCTCCAGCTCAATCACCTTGCCCGCTTCCTTTTTATCAAACCGATCCAGCATACGGATTGCCGTAAATAAGGCATCCCTGGCATAATTCGCCATATCTACGGCGGCGTTTTTACACTGCTCCAGGGCAACTCTCGGCGTGTTTAAAAAACGAGGATCCAAAATTTGAATTTCTTTCTTCACCGCACTGATCGCCTGAGTCTCCGCCTCGGTTTCTGGAAGTGTCAGATATACCAGTTTTTCCAGCACCCATGTAAAAGGGTACATGAGGATAACCGATACCACGTTGAAGGCAGTATGTATCACTGCGACCCCCAAAGCACTTGCCGGCTGACTTAAAAAGGTAAAATGAACGACCGCATTCAAAGTATAGAAAATCACCATAAAAGCAACCGCTTTTATGATCTTATAATACAGACCGATCAATGCCGCCCTCTTTGCCTGTCTGCCTGCGCCTGCGCTGGAAAGAAGAGCCGCCACACAGTCTCCGATATTTTGTCCCATAATAATGGGAATTGCAGTGGAATAACTAACGGCACCTGAAACGCAAAGTGCCTGGAGAATACCTACAGAAGCTGACGATGACTGGATAATCGCCGTCAGTACAAGACCGATCAACATACCCAGCACCGGATTGGAAAACATAAGCAGTATATTTGTAAAATCAGAATTTTCCGCCAGGGGCTTCACCACGTTTGACATGGTTTCCATTCCTGTCATAAGTACTGCAAAGCCGATCATAATGGTGGCGGCAACCTTTTGCTTTTCCCTTTTGCTCATGCTGCGCATCACAACGCCCACAAAAGCTAAAATCGGAGCAAAGGAAGAAGGCTTTAAAAACTGAAGGAACATGCCCGAGCCTTCTACGCCCGTAAGGCTTAAAAGCCATGCCGTCACTGTAGTTCCCACATTGGCTCCTAAAATAACCCCTATTGCCTGGGAAAGCTTCATAATACCCGAATTGACAAATCCCACCACCATAACGGTGGTTGCAGAGGAGGACTGGATCACGGCGGTTACGCCTGCCCCTAAAAGAATCGCCATAAGTTTATTGGAGGTAAGCTTCTCCAAAATAATCTCCAGTTTACCTCCGGATGCTTTTTTTAATCCGTCGCCCAGCACTTCCATTCCATACAGAAACAAAGCAAGACCGCCAACCATCGTTAGTATACTAAAAATATCCATTATCCTATCCTCCGGATGTTCGTAAAAAGCAGCTACATTTTTTATTCTACACTATTTCGTTCCTTTTGGGTATAGGCTTTTTTATTTCCTTTGCAGAATCTCCATATCCCCAAGCAGCGTCTCCGTCAGTTCCAGCAAGGTCTGGGCGTCCTTTTCCACCATACCGCTTTTTTTATAACGGTACAAAAAGCTTACCATCTTATAGTTAAAGGAAAGCTTTTCATGCTTCTTCAAAAGCTCCGGTATTCTTTCTCCGTAAATCCGGGCATCTCTCTTCAACGTAATCAGAATCTCTCCGTTTTTGCCCTTGATATCCGTAATATAAAGCCTGTGCGCCCTGACTCGGATCATGGAAATCCGGAACAGATTCTGTACTGCCGGCGGAATCTGCCCGAAGCGGTCCAAAAGCTCCTCCTTCATGTCGTCGCACTCGACTTGGTTTTCAATACCGGCGATTCGTTTATAAATATCCAGCTTTTGAATTTCATTGACGATATAGGCAGGAGGAATAAAAGCGTCCACATCCAGATCCACTGTGGTGTTAAAATCTTCCACAACGCTGACACCCTTTAAATTTTTCACCGCTTCGTTGAGCATCTTGCAGTACAGGTCATATCCCACTGCCTGCATATGTCCGTGCTGTCTTGCTCCCAACAGATTCCCCGCTCCTCTGATCTCCAAATCCCGCATGGCAATTTTAAAACCGCTTCCCAAATCCGTAAACTCCTTAATTGCGGCAAGCCTTTTTTCCGCTACCTCCCTTAACATTTTGTCCCGTTTGTACATAAGAAAGGCATATGCGGTGCGGTTGCTTCTCCCCACTCTTCCACGAAGCTGATAAAGCTGGGAAAGCCCCATGTTATCAGAATCATGGATAATCATGGTGTTTACATTGGAAATGTCCAACCCTGTCTCAATGATGGTAGTGGACACCAGCACGTCGATCTCACCGTTGATAAAATCGTACATAATACGCTCCAACTCCCGCTCCTGCATCTGCCCATGGGCAAAGGAAACCACCGCCTCCGGTACCAGGCTTTGGATGGAAGCCGCCACATCCGCAATTTGATTCACCCTGTTATAGACATAGTATACCTGCCCGTTTCTGGACAGTTCCCGCACGATCGCCTCCCTGACCATTTCCTCATTGTATTCCATCACATAGGTCTGAATGGGCATTCTGTCCCCAGGCGCTTCCTCCAACACACTCATATCCCTGATGCCCACAAGGCTCATATGCAGGGTTCTGGGAATGGGTGTCGCCGTCAGGGTAAGCACATCCACATTCTCCTTCATTTTCTTGATCTTTTCCTTGTGAGCAACCCCAAAGCGCTGTTCCTCGTCGATGATCAAAAGTCCCAGATCCTTGTAGACAACGTCCGCCGACAAAACTCTGTGGGTGCCGATTACAATATCCACCAGCCCTTTTCTCAGATCCTCCACCGTTTTTTTCTGCTCTCCGTTGGTTCTGAATCTGGACAGCATATCCACCCGCACGGGAAAATCCTTCATCCGCTGGATAAAGGTGTTATAATGCTGCTGCGCCAAAATGGTGGTGGGCACCAGATAAACTACCTGCTTGCCCTCCTGCACAGCCTTAAACGCCGCCCGAATGGCAATCTCCGTCTTACCGTAGCCCACGTCTCCGCAGATCAGCCGGTCCATAATTTTGGTGCTTTCCATATCCTCCTTGGTGGCGTTGATGGCAAGTATCTGATCCTCTGTTTCTTCAAAGGGGAATGTCTCCTCAAATTCTTTCTGCCAGACTGTGTCCGGTCCGTACTGAAATCCGTTCTTCTGCTGGCGGGCGGCATACAGCTCCACCAGATCCTTTGCCACCTCCCCTGCTGCCTCCCGGACCCTGCTCTTGGTTTTGCTCCACTCCTGGGTTCCAAGCTTGTTCAGCTTGGGGCGTTTTGCATCGGCGGAGGCGTACTTTTGTATCACATCCAGCCCGGTGGCAAGGACATAAAGATTACCGCCATCCCGGTACTCGATCTTAATGTAATCCTTTACCACCTTTTCAACCTCTACCTTTTCAATACCTTTATAAATACCCAGTCCATGATTTTCATGAACCACATAATCTCCTACCTTTAATTCGTTAAAGTCGTTGATCTTGCGCCCTTCATAGGTTTTTCTCTTTTTCTTCTTCTTTTTGTCGGCGCCAAAAACATCGCTTTCCGATATGACCACAAACTTAAGCAGGGGATACTCAAACCCCTTCCGTACTCTGCCATAAAAAGTCATGATCTCTCCCGGCTGAAGCTCTCTGTCCGGATCCTCCGTATAAAATGCCGTCAGTTCTTCATCCCTCAGATCCCTGGCAAGTCTTTCCGCCCTGGTTCTTGAGCCGGACAAAAGAAGTACCCTGAAGCCTCTTTTTTTGTAACGCTTCAAGTCCTGTACCAACGCCTCGAAGCTATTGTTATAGGAAGAAATACTTTTGACAGAAAGATCTACTTTTCTCTCCGGTTTAAACAGGTTGTTTTTCAACTCCAAAGAGGCAAGGGTAACCAGCCTTCTCTGCTGCAGCTTCGCCGCTACCTCCCCCTGGGAATACAAAAGCTGCATCTGACCCGGCAGAATATACCCCTTTTCCACCCGGTGTATCATGCTTTCCCGGAATTCCAGTTCCACCGCCTCCGCATGCTCCTTCACCCTTGCAGGCTCGTCTATAAAAACGCAGGTCTTATCTTTGTCCAATATTTCCAGAAAGGACACCGTGTTTTCATAAAAATAATGAACATAAGCATCCAGATTCACCAGGTTTCGGAATTCCAGAACCTGCTCCTTCAACTCCTTTATCTGGGTTTCAACCCGGTGGGCTTCTTCCGTATGAAATTCCTTCCGCAGCTTCTCGGAAAAGTTCCTGCCCTCCTTTTCGATCTTTTCCATACCCTTTTTCAAGCGTTCATCGGAAAGCAGCATCTCTCCCGCCGGATAAATGGTGATGCCGGAAAGCTTTTCAATGGAACGCTGGCTTAACACATCAAAGCTGCGAATGGATTCTACCTCATCTCCCCACAGCTCGATTCGGTAAGGATTTTCCTCTGTCAGGTCAAAAATATCCACAATACCGCCCCGGATACTGAACTGCCCGGGCATTTCCACCTGATAGCTTTTCTCATAGCCCATCTCTACCAGCTGCAGGGCAAGCTTCTTTTCATCTACCTGCCCCCTGCTGTTGATGGTTAAAAGATGCTCCTTCCACACCTCAAGAGGAATCTGAGGCGCCATCAGACTGCTGAAGGTGGTAACCACCGTTACCGGTTTACCCTCCAATATTCGCCTTAAGCATTTTACCCTCTCCGTTACCAACTGGTTTCCGTGAATATCCGCCTGATAAAAAATCAGATCCTTCGCCGGATATGATGTGACATTTTTGTCATAAAACCGATAGTCTTCCAGCAGTTCTTTCACCCGCAGATCGCTGAAAGTAACCATGAGTCTGTATTTAAACCCGCCGCCAAGTCCGTATGTCATGTGCAGCTTTTGGGACTCCACACATCCCGTCAGCGCCACCGCCGTCCTGTCCTTCTGCAGCCGGTCCCTTATCTCCAAAAACTCCCCCATCTCCTCCAGGGGCGCCGTTAATGCTCTCATGTAAGCCTTTCCTTTCACTACTAAGATTGGTTTTCCTGTTTAGGAGAAACCTTTCGGTTAAACGCATTCATCGCCTGATCCGTATGACCCGCCAGCATCAGCTCCGCCGCATGCAGTGCCTTCTCCACCCCTTCTTTCATCAGAGGCTTTTCTTCCTCCGAAAAATGTCCCAGCACATAATCGGCAAGATCATATCCTTTGGGCTTTTCGCCCACTCCTATCCGAATTCTCTGAAAGCCTTCGCTGCCAAGCTGCCTGATAATATTCTTAAGTCCGTTGTGCCCTCCGGCGCTTCCGCTTTTCCTCACCCGGATCTGTCCTGGAGGAAGGCTGATATCGTCTGAAATAACAATCAGTTCTGTTTCTATATCTATTTTGTAGTAATCCGCCAGGGGACGAATACTCTCTCCGCTTAGATTCATGAAGGTCAGGGGCTTTGCCAGAATCACTTTCTGACCGTTTATCATGCCCTTACCTGTGACCGCTTTGTTTCGAACATCCATAACAGAAATATGATATTTATCCGCCAATGCATCGATGGCTTCAAAACCGATATTATGTCTTGTATTATCATATTCCTTTTTGGGATTTCCAAGTCCTGCTATTATAAACATAACCTTTCCTTTCTCCTTATACCTTTACAAAATCCCCCTGCTTTCCGCGACGCTGTAACCAGGCAAAGGCAGCCAGGCAGATCAGCACCGAAACCAGGGATCCCCCTGCCGTGGCAAGCCCCATAGGAAACAGGGTGTGGGCAAAAAGCTTCGATGTTACATACACGCCGGGAATGCGCATCAACACAATTGCCGTGATGTTATGCAGGAAAGAAAGCTCCGACCTGCCGCAGGCACAAAAATATCCGCTGAAGCAGAAATGAATTCCCGCAAAGATACAATCCCAAATATAGCCTCGGATATACTGTCCCCCCAATACAATAACAGCTTTGTCGGAAGTAAACATGCCCACCACCGGCTGCGATGTAAATTGTATCAGGACAGATACTGCAATTCCAAAACCTGCCGCAATCAAAATGGCATATTTCAGTGTCTGTATCGCCCGCTGGTTTTTCCCTGCGCCAATATTCTGGGCGCAGAGAACCGAAACAGTGGAGAGCATGGAAGAAGGTACCAAAAACAAGAAGCCAATCACTTTTTCCACAATCCCTACCGCCGCAGCATCATTTAGCCCTCTTTTGTTTGCAATAATAGTAATGATAATAAAGGCAACCTGAATCAGCCCATCCTGACAGGCGACAGGAATGCCGATTTTTAATATTTTTCCTGTAATTTCCTTTTGGGGTTTCAAATCCTGCCCCATAAGGGAAATTCCCATTTTCTTTTTCAAAATCACCGCCAGGGAAGCCGCCACGCTGATTGTCTGCGCCAAAACCGTTCCCAATGCCGCCCCAGACGCTCCCATATGGAAGCTCCCGATCAGCAGATAGTCCAAACCAATATTTGCCCCACATGCCACCGCGATAAAATACATGGGGCTTTTAGAATCTCCCAATCCTCTGAAAACAGAGCTGATGATATTATATGCTGTGATAAAGGGAATGCCTGCAAAGCATATGGTCAGGTAAGCGACGGTACCCGAAACCGCTTCCTCCGGTGTGGAAATAACAGAAACAATAGGTTTTACAAGAATCAGAAGCAAAACGGTAACCGCAATCGACAGCCCCGCAAACAACGTGACCGTATTCCCCACAGTGCCGGAAGCTCTTTTCCGGTCATTTGCCCCAATTGCCTGGCCAACGCTTACGGTAGTACCCATAGCAAGACCGACGATCATCACCGTCAGCATATGCATCACCTGTCCCCCCAGGGAAACAGCCGTGGTACTTTCCACTCCCTCAAACTGACCGATGATAAAAAGATCCGCCAAGCCATAAAGGGTCTGCAAAAAATATGATAAAAGATACGGCAGTGAAAAATATACTATATTCTTCAGTACACTGCCCGATGTAAGATTTTTTTCCATCTGTTCCGGAAATCCCCCTTCCCTCCCACCCTTCATAGTAAACCCTATAATTGCCGCATAGTCAACCTATTTTTCACCACTTTCAATAAAAAGAGACCATCCTTCGATGATCTCCTTCTTGTTTCTTAAGATGATTTTGAAAGCGCGTCCACGCCCAATTCCGGTTATTCCTCATCCGGTTCCAGCAATGCTTTCTGGTACCTGTCCAAAATGATTGTCTGGATTTTTTCTCTTGTAGATGAATTAATCGGATGGGCGATATCCCGATATTCACCATCTGTAGCCTTTTTACTGGGCATTGCGATGAACAACCCTTTGTCTCCTTCTATCACTTTAATATCGTGAATCACAAACTCTTCATCAATTGTAATGGAAACAATTGCCCTCATTTTTCCTTCTTTTGTAATTTTTCTCACTCGTACATCTGTTATCTGCATTTTCTCGTCCCCCTTAGTCAGTCACTAATATCCAAATTTCTTATGATTAACGTTGGCCTCCCATCGAATGCGAATCATGTTTCTCTGCCTGAGTGCATTACATTACGTATCTGTCATTCCTTTCTAGCACAATTTTAATGCCATCATTGCCAGTATGATATGAATTTGCTCTGATCGTATCGCGGCTCTCCACAATACAATTCTCTATATGGGTGTTATCTCCTATATAAACATCGTTTAAAATAATTGAGTTTTTAATGTAGCAGTTGTTTCCAATGTATGCCTTCTTAAAGATCACAGAGTCCTCTACAGTTCCGTTGATAATACAGCCGCTGGAGATAATGCTGTTTCTCACCTGAGAGCCTACATTATATTTTGCCGGAGGCAGATCGTCTACCTTTGAATAGATATCCGGATACTGTTTGAAGAAGTAATCTCTGATCTCCGGTTTCAGGAAATCCATATTGGTGTTGAAATAATCGTCTACCGTAGCGATATTTCTCCAGTAGTCCTGAAGCTTATAGCCATAAATCCTCTTCATGTTCTTGTAGCGGATCAGAATATCCTTTACGAAATCATATCTGTCCTCTTCTGCACATTTTTCGATCATCTCTATGAGCTGACGTCTTCTCACCACGTAGATACCGCAGGAAATGGTATTGGACTTTGCCACAATGGGCTTTTCCTCAAACTCTTCAATGCGGCTTTCCTCGTTCATTTTAATGGTTCCGTACCTGTCTACGTTCACATTTGCCGGCATGTTCTTACATACAACCGTAATGTCCGCCTTCTTGGCAATGTGATATTCCAGCACCTTATTGTAATCCATCTTGTAGACACAGTCGCCGGAAGCGATCACCACATAGGGTTCATGGCTGCTTTTTAAGAACGACAGGTTCTGGGCGATAGCGTCAGCCGTACCCCTGTACCAGGAACTGCTCTCCGCAGTGGTTGCCGGCGTGAATATATATAAGCCTCCCTGCTTACGCCCGAAATCCCACCATTTGGAGGAATTCAAATGCTCATTCAGGCTTCTTGCATTATACTGGGTGAACACTGCCACCTTCTGAATGTGGGAATTAGACATATTACTCAGTGCAAAGTCAATGCTCCGATAACTGCCTGCGATGGGCATTGCACATACAGCTCTCTTCTGTGAGAGTTCTTTCATTCTATAACTGTTTCCGCCTGCTAATACTATACCAATTGCTCTCACCGTTCATCACCTGCCTTAATTAATGTTTTTCCACTTGCAAGATAGCTATCCACGTAATCTTCCTTTGATGTAACGCCGAAGATACAGGAATTTTTGCCTACGGTAATACCTTCGGGTATCACGCTCTTTTCTCCCACCGTGACAATACCATGATTGTAAATATGAGGATCCGTCTCATTGGGCACCTCGTCGCCATAGCCCAGTTTAACGCCGTTCTTAATCACTGCATTCTCAGCTACGATCGCCTTATAAAGCTCGCATCCATCGCCGATCACCGTGTTGTTCATAATGATGGAATCCCTGATGATCGTGTCTTTGCCAATGGTAACGCCACAGCCTATTACGGAGTTATAAACCTTTCCGTAGACATCCGAACCCTCTCCCACAATACTTCTCTCCACCACAGAATCATTGGCAATATACTGAGGCGGGAGAATTTCGCTCCTTGTGTAGATCTTCCAGTACTCCTCATACAGGTTAAACTCAGGAACCAGGTCGATCAGCTCCATATTGGCTTCCCAATAAGAATTTAAGGTTCCCACATCCTTCCAATAACCGTTGAACTCATATGCATAAAGAGGATCGCCCTTGCCATGACAATAAGGAATGATATGTTTTCCAAAATCCAGTCCCGGCTGTTCCGCATTGGCAAGAAGCGCTTCCTTAAGGGTTTTCCAGCTGAAAATGTAGATACCCATGGAGGCGAGATTGCTTCTGGGATTCGCCGGTTTTTCTTCAAAATCCGTAATTCTTCTGTTTTCATCTGTGATCATGATTCCAAAGCGCTTTGCTTCTTCCATGGGTACAGGCATAACGGCAATGGTCACATCGGCGCCCTTTTCCTTATGGAAGTCAAGCATGATCTCATAATCCATCTTATATATGTGGTCCCCGGAAAGAATCAGAACGTATTCCGGATTAAAACCTTCCATGTAATCCAGATTCTGATAAATGGCGTTCGCCGTACCGGTGTACCACTCGCTGTTTGTACTTTTTTCATAGGGTGGGAGGACTGTTACGCCGCCTATGTTTCTGTCCAGATCCCAGGGAATACCGATTCCGATATGGGTATTCAGTCGTAAGGGCTGGTACTGCGTCAGGACACCAACTGTATCCACTCCTGAATTAATACAGTTGCTTAACGGAAAGTCAATAATACGGTATTTCCCCCCAAAAGATACCGCGGGCTTGGCCACCTTTGACGTAAGCACCCCCAGTCTGCTTCCCTGACCACCTGCCAGCAACATGGCAATCATTTCTTTTTTAATCATGTCATCACCTCTTACAAGTAATTTTTTGATACATTATTTTAGTACAAGTACCAATCATGGAATTCATGAATAGTATATCATAGATCTGCATAAAAGTGAATATTTTTTACAAAAATATTCCAGTATCAGTTGATTTTTATGTCTAAAATTAACATAAAAATCCATCGCATTTTCCCCTTATGCTACAATATTTTGTACGATTCATTGGGCATCATCGCATATTTTGTCAAAAATGCCCTTGGTTTTTATTGTGTAATTATATATAATTAAGTCAAAACTAATGTCATTAAACCACAGGGAGGCTTTTTCATGTACCAGTTAGATTTCGAACATCCTATTCACATACACTTTATTGGAATTGGCGGCATCAGCATGAGCGGTCTTGCGGAAATCCTTATAGACAAGGGCTTTACCGTTTCCGGCTCCGATGCAAAAGCATCCTCTCTGACGGAATTGCTTTCCCAAAAGGGCGCCCATATTTACTATGGGCAAAAAGCCGAAAACTTAAACGACAGCATCGACCTTGTAGTGTACACCAGTGCCATTCATCCTGACAATCCTGAATTTATGGCAATGAAAAGTATGGGGCTTCCATCCCTGACCCGTGCCGAGCTGCTGGGGCAGCTCATGCGAAACTATGAAATTCCCGTTGCCATCAGCGGTACCCACGGAAAAACCACTACTACTTCCATGGTTTCGGAAATTCTTCTGGAAGCGGGATGCGATCCCACCCTTTCCATCGGCGGTATCTTAAAAACCATCGATGGAAATATCCGCATTGGTCACGGCAAATACTTTGTCACCGAAGCATGCGAGTACACCAACAGCTTTCTGAGCTTTTTTCCCAAAATAGGATTGATATTGAATGTGGAAGAAGATCATTTGGACTTTTTTAAGGATATCCACGATATCCTCCATTCCTTTCATCGTTTTGCAGCCCTTCTTCCCAGGGAAGGTTCCCTTATCATCAACGGCGAAATTCCTGAAATTGAAACGATCCTGGAGGGAATTGACTGCAATATTATAACCTTTGGTTCCGATGCTTCCTATGATTATCATCCGGAGCAGATCCAATATAATGAGAAAGGATGCGCCCAGTTTCAACTGGTGAGGAAGAACGGTTCCAGAGAAAGCATTTCCCTTGGCGTTCCCGGCGAGCATAACATCTACAATGCCCTTGCTTCTATTGCTCTTGCCGACCTGCTCTCCGTTGATTTTCCTTCTGTCCAGAAGGCTTTGTCCCATTTCCATGGTACCGACCGCCGTTTTGAATATAAAGGCACCGTGAATGGAACTGTCATAATAGATGATTATGCGCATCATCCTACAGAAATTACTGCGACTTTAAATGCGGCGTTGAATTATCCCCACAAAACACTGTGGTGCGTATTCCAACCCCACACCTTCACCCGCACCAAAACTTTTATGAAAGAATTTGCCGCTGCCCTGTCTCTGTCAGACAAGATTATTCTTGCAGACATTTATCCTGCAAGGGAAACCGATAATTTGGGGATTAGTTCCAAAACCTTGCAGAGGGAGCTGGAGGCATTGGGAAAAACCTGTTACTATTTCCCCTCCTTTGAAGAAATTGAAAATTTTCTTTTAAAAAGTTGTACACCAGGCGATCTGTTGATAACTATGGGCGCAGGAGATGTTGTAAACATTGGAGAAAATCTTTTAAAACGTTAACTGTCCACATTGTCCACATATTTGGAGCTTTAAAGGCTGTTCTGAATATGTGGATATTTTTTTGGAAGCCGGGCAGCTTTCTATTGCATTTTTCCCGGCTTCCTCCGTTTTTTCTCCTTCTATCCACATTGTCCACACTTTCCACAAGATGCCGGAATCCTTGAAAATACTGGTCTTTCTGCATTTTTTCCTATTTCAATTTCAGAAAGCTTATGCTATAATTCAATTTGCTTTCAATTCGTGTAAATAAAATAAGGTCAGGTGATTGCCCTATGGGTCGCTTTAAAATTTCTCAGGAAAACTGTTCCGATGTGACGGTTGTATCCAATCTATTCATTGACGAATACATGAAGGATGCCAACGACGCACAGTTAAAAATATATCTGTATCTGCTCCGCATGATGAGCGCAGGTTTGCCCACCAGCGTCTCCGACATAGCGGACCAGTTCAACCATACCGAAAAAGACGTTATAAGAGCGCTCAGATACTGGGAAAAAAAGCGGCTTCTCACCTTGGAATACGACAGTGACAAGAATCTGTCCGGGATTTCTCTTTTGGATATTTCCAGAACCTCCGGCAATGAACCGGTGTCCCTTGCCCCGGTAGTCCGACTCCCCGCCAAGGCGGAAACGCCTGACTTAAAGACTGATTTCTCCAAGCCGGTCTACTCTCTGGATCAACTGAAGGAATTTAAGAACAGCGAGGAAACCTCGCAGATTCTTTTTGTGGCGGAGCAATACATCGGCAAGCCTCTAAGCCCTTCGGAAATAAAAACCATTCTTTTCTTTACGGACAGGCTTAAATTTTCAGAGGATTTAATCGACTATCTGATTCAATATTGTGTGGACAAAGGGAAAAAGGATTTTCGATACATAGAAAAGGTTGCCGTCAGCTGGGCTGAGGAGGGCATTACCACGCCCAAACAGGCTGCTGCTGTAGCGGCAAAATATGATAAAACCATTTATGAAATTATGAAGGCTCTGGGCAAATCCGGTTCCCCAACCCGCGGGGAAGCCGCCTTTGCCACTAAATGGCTTAAGGAATACGGCTTCACAAAGGATATTATTCTGGAAGCATGCGACCGCACAGTCATGGCAACGGATAAGCACCGTTTTGAATATGCTGACCGCATCCTTGACAGCTGGCATCAGAAACAGGTTCACCATAAATCTGACATAAAGGCTCTGGATGAAGCTTATGCCAGAACCAGATCCTTTGCATCCAAACCTGCCGGTACAGGCGCAGGGCAGTTTAACCAGTTTATGCAGAGCAGCTATGACTTTGACGCGCTGGAAAAAGAAATCATAAGTAATTAGGAGAACACAACGTGGCATTAAGTAACGCTCAATATGAAACCATTATGCGGAAATATGAGGACAGGCAGAACCGTAACCGACATCTCACAGAAAAACGTACGGCTGAAGTTTATCAAAAGGTAGAGGGGTACCGGGAGCTTTCAGAATCCATTGCCGCCATCTCCGTAACCCAGGGCAAAAAGCTTCTGGAAGGCGATGACCATGCTTTGGAAGACCTGAAGGCTTCTATCCGCAGCCTTTCCTCTATGAAGGAACAGCTTCTTATAAGCGCCGGCTATCCCAGAGACTATCTTGAGCCTGTCTACGAATGTCCCCATTGTAAGGATACAGGATATATAGAAGGCAATAAATGCCATTGCTTTAAGCAGGCTGTTATTGATCTCCTTTATGCCCAGTCAGGCATTCAGGAACTGCTGAAACAGGAAAATTTTAATACCCTTAGTTATGATTATTATCAGGGAGAGGATCTTACCCGCTTCCAGAACACCGTAAAGGAGTGCCGAAAATTTATAGAAACTTTTGATTCAGACTACCATAATCTGCTCTTTTATGGTACAGTAGGTACAGGCAAATCTTTTCTATCCGGTTGTATTGCCAAAGAACTTATAGAGAGCGGACATTCCGTGATCTACTTCAGCGCTGCCGGACTCTTTGAAACTTTATCCAGAAATATGTTCGACTACAAAAATAAAGAAGATGTTCTCAGTTTTCATGAGGATTTATATGGATGCGATCTGCTCATTATTGATGATCTGGGAACAGAATATACCAATAATGTGGCTGTTTCTGTGTTTTTTTCCCTGCTCAACCAGCGCTGTCTTGGGAAAAAATCCACGATCATATCCACCAACCTGTCTCTGGAGGATTTGCGAAACCGCTATTCGGACCGGGTATTTTCCCGGATAACCAACCAATATACCATATGCAAGTTCACCGGATCCGATATCCGGATGCAAAAAAAAAGACTGCAAAACAGAAAGTGAGGTACCTTCATGGCACATCGTGAAGAAACAAGAAATCTGGAAACAATACCGGTAGGCTCCCTGGGCATTATTCCCCTGGAAGGCTGCAAAGCACTTGGTGAAAAAGTAAACGACTATCTGGTAAAATGGCGTACCGTCCGTGAAAGCGAACACAAGGACAGTCTTGCCTTCGCCGGTTACCAGCGGGATTCCTACATTCTAAAGGCAAAGGTTCCGCGTTTCGGCTCCGGAGAGGCAAAGGGCATGATTCTGGAATCTGTGCGGGGCACTGACCTCTACCTTTTAGTGGATGTGGCAAACTACAGCCTGACCTATTCTTTGTGCGGACATGAAAACCATATGTCCCCTGACGACCACTATCAGGATCTGAAAAGAATCATTGCCGCCGTAGGCGGAAAAGCAAGGCGCATCACCGTTATCATGCCTTTCCTTTACGAGAGCAGACAACATAAGAGAACCTCCAGAGAATCTCTTGACTGCGCCCTTGCCCTTCAGGAAATGGTTCACATGGGCGTTGACAATATTATAACCTTTGACGCCCACGATCCCAGGGTACAGAACGCAATTCCCCTCCATGGCTTTGAAACCGTTCAGCCTACTTATCAGTTTATTAAAGGACTTTTAAAGCATGTTCCGGATCTTCAGATCGACTCCAACCATATTATGGTGATCAGCCCCGATGAAGGCGGTATGGGACGCGCCATCTATATGGCGAATGTGCTTGGTCTTGATATGGGTATGTTCTACAAGAGAAGAGATTATACCCGCATTGTAAACGGGCGCAATCCCATCGTTGCCCATGAATTTTTAGGTTCCTCGGTGGAAGGAAAGGATATGATCATCATAGACGATATGATCTCCTCAGGCGAAAGCGTTTTGGAGGTTGCTACCGCCTTAAAGGAACGGAAAGCACGCAAGATCTTCATCTGTGCAACCTTCGGTCTTTTCACCAACGGGCTGGAACGGTTTGACAAAGCTTATGAGAACGGGATTATCGACAGGGTTTTGACCACAAATCTGATCTACCAGACTCCGGAGCTGCTTGAACGTGAATGGTACATTGACTGTGACATGAGCAAGTACATTGCTTACCTGATCGATACCTTGAACCACGACGCTTCTATCAGCGACCTGCTGGATCCCAACGAGCGGATTCAGACGGCGGTTGCAAAGTATAAAGCGGGAGAGGCTATCAATTAAAAAGCCACGCTTACCTATGGCGACTGGACAATTGCGAGGAATAAAAAAGAATTCGCGCTTGCTCCATTGCACCGGGCATTCCGATGAGCCTCTTAATACGAAAAAGCAGAAGCAGTGGCTTCTGCTTTTTTGAGTCCAATAAGCCGGCTCGCAAAGCGTGCCGGCGTTTGGTCTCATCTCCATGGTGCAAAAGTCGTTCGCACAAATATCTTTTTTATTCCTCGCAATTGTCCAGCCGCCATAGGTAAGCGTGGCTTTTTCTACACTTTTAACAATATACTAGGATTATAGTTGCTTTTGTCAGGGCACGCCTGGCGTAGATGTAAAAATAGCTGACTACATTGCACGATACACGTACAGGGTGTAGGGTGACGACGCATCGGTATAGGTTCCCGCCAGGATAAGCCCAGTTTCCTCTGCGTTGGTCAGTTGGATTCTGGAGAAAAGATATTCTCCGCCAAGGGCTTTAAAGGCATCGACGTCCATATAGATATTTTGATCCGTCACATCGGCATTGCGGTAGGCGCTTACAATGGACAGGTCTGTACCTGAATACAGGTAGGCACGGGCACCCCAGGTGTCAAAATAGGCTCTGCTTTCCTCCACCCGGTCCAGCGCCGGGGCAATGATTTTACGGAAAGCTTCCTTGTAGCTCTGGCTGTAATAGCCTAAATAACCGTCCAGGGTGGCAATGCCGTTGTACTCCAGCACAGCCGGATAAAACCCATACGCCGCCGCCCATTCTCCCTGATATCCTGTTTCTCTTTTTGCCTTCTCGAACAGCTCCGGAGAATAATATTCATGGAAGGTAAGGCGGTCTGTCTCCCTGCCCTTTGCCGCCCGGTATGCCTGATCAAAGCAGGTGGCGTAAAGATCGTTATACCGTGTGCCTGAAAACACGATCAACAGCACTCCCGCCACTGCAAGTACGTTCGCCAGCCCTCTTTTCCATTTTCCCGACGACTCATACAACTGCTTCAACGCAAGAAAGAAAGCGGCATACCACAGAAAGGGATTGAAAAATACGGTTCTGTTAAACTGCCATCCGGTGAGAGGGGGACAAAGGGTTTCCACCACTTTCCGAAAGGGTTCCCAGTAATAAATTCCATAGATAACGCTGTTGAAAACCAAAACCAACAGCAACAGGTTATAGGTATCCTGAAAGCATCCTTTCAGGTTTTTCCTTCTTATATATCCGGCATTTAAAATCACAAAATAGACCATGCAAACCGGAAGCACCAAATAGGTGTGGACGCTCTCCGCATGGAACATTCCCTTTGTAAACACTTCTCCAATGGTCTTAAAAATCTCTCCCGCCGTAAAGCTGCCCGCTTCCATAGTGCTGCGTATGGTCACCTCGTCTCCCAGCAGCATGGTGCCAAAAAGCCTGTATTCACAGGCAATGCAGCCTGCCGACAAAACGCAGATGGCAAGGAACATCCTTCCCGGAAACCGTTTCTTCCTGATCCACATCCAAAGAAACACTACCGCCATATACGCCAGTATGAATAAACCAAAATAGGAAAAATAGGAGAGAACGGGATAAAGGAAAAGCGCGCCGTACCACTTGAAGGAGGGTTCTTTATTTATTTTGCGAAGAAGATAGATCACCAGCGGAATGGAGGCAAAGGGAATCCCAAACGCCGGAAATACATTCAGAATGCCATAGCCCAGCCCCAGCACCCACACAAGAGGTTTATAGTGCTGATATTTTTCTCCATAGAGATCCTTTGCAAGAAGTATGGATGAGCATAGGGCGACAATGATCTTTATAAGATAACCGGCAATATATGCGGGATACGCCGGTAAAATCATATAGAGCATGGTATAAAGAGAAAATTCCGAGGGCAGATTATCTCTGCTGATTCCTCCCAGGAAGGGCACATCCACCCCATGCTTCCAGAAGGTCCCCGTATCTTTCATCATTTGAAACTGGGGTGTAAACAGATCCAGATTATCATGAACGGCAATGATGCTGTCCTCGCCGCAGATTATGAAAACCAGCCCCGCAAACAAAATAAAACCAATTACAAGGAACAGATACCATCGTGAAACCAGTTTTTTCAATGTTCTTCCTCTCCATCCTTTTCTCTCTTTTGCCTTTCCTTCTGGCAGACCATCGAAAAGCGGTATTCAAAGTCTCTTCGGTTTTTCATAGCCATATTGGACAGAATCAGCCCCGCAAAGAAAGACTGGATCGCCGCCATGATTACAAAGCCGCACACGATCAGCGTGGGGAACTTCAGCACCAGCCCTGTTTTCATAAACTCCAGAAGTACCGGAATAAAGAATACAACGGCGATAATCGTCAGGAAAAGCGCCAGATAACTGAAAAAGCCAAAGGGTTTATAATCTCTGTACAGCCTGAAGATGGTTCCCAGCACCTTAAATCCGTCCGAATAGGTGTTAAGCTTGGACTCGCTTCCCTCCGGTCTGTCTCTGTACTCCACAATCACATTGTCGATCTGCATATGATTGTAAACGGCATGTATGGTCATCTCCGTTTCAATTTCAAATCCCTTGGACAAAACGGGAAATGTTTTTACAAACCCATAGCTGAAGGCTCTGAAGCCTGTCATAATATCCTTGATCTGGCAGCCAAATAAATGGTTAATGCTGGCGCGTACCAGAGAATTTCCCATATTATGGAAAGGTCGTTTGTTCTCCTCAAAATAAGTAGAGGACAGACGGTCTCCCACCACCATATCCGCGTTATGATTCAGAACCTTGTCCACCATCTCCGGTGCAAATTCCATGGGATAGGTGTCGTCCCCGTCCACCATGATATAACACTGTGCCTCGATCTCACGGAACATTCGCCGAATCACATTCCCTTTGCCCTGCATATATTCATGGCGAACCACAGCTCCATGCTCCTTTGCAATCTCCGCGGTGCGGTCTGTAGAATTGTTATTATATACATAAATCACCGCCTCCGGAAAAGCCTTACGGGTATCTTCTATCACCTTTGCGATGGTTTTCTCCTCATTGTAGCAGGGGATTAGAACTGCAATTTTATCCATTCTGATTATCCTTTCCATCTGCGGCATCTGTATACACGCATTTACTCTGCTATTTTATCAAAGATCCCCGTAAAATTCCACAATTTTTTCCATATATGACTCCAATACGGCGTTGTCCGCCCTGTAAATCTCATGCTTTGTATGAGGATAACGCTCCATCCTGCCTTCTTTGACTCTTCTGATGAATTTTTTCTGGGGAACGGACTTCACCTGCCCGTCCCTTCCTGCCTGACACAAAAGAACCGGTATGTCTACCAACGCCGCATTTTTTCTTTTTATGGCTTTCTCACCTGCCCTGATAGCACCCCTTCCCCAGGAGTAGCTTGCAGAACTGGTTTGATAACAGCGGTTTTGCCGGCGTATTCCCTGATAATAGGCATGCCGCGCCTGAGAATCTGCACAGCTTACGGAAAAAGGCTCATCCGGGTCAAATTTCCCCTGGGTAAAAAGACGTTTTTTTCCCCTCCCCATGAGCTTTGCCACATCACAGATCGCCTTTGCCGCCAGCACGGGGCACCCGCCCATGCGGATGGCAAGCATAGGCGCATTCAACACTGCCTTTTGAAAATCCCCAGCATAGCTTTCCAGATACCTTGCGCCCACACAGCCGCCCATGGAGTGGGCATAAAGATACAGAGGCATTCCGTCGGCAAACCCTTTCACCGCCTGTTCCACAAAGGCATGGAGATCCCTCACATAATCCTCAAAGTCCTCCACATGCACCACCTCCGGATTCTCCCCCTGACGGAAGGACTTTCCGTGTCCCCGCTGATCCAAGATAGCAGCCTGATAACCTGCCTGATGTAAGTAATAGATAAATTCTCTGTATTTTTCCGCCGATTCGCTGAAGCCATGGCAAATTACAACCACCGGCGCCCTTTCCTTCTGGGGGTACAGCTCATAGTATAATTCTCCCTCCGCAACCGCAAGTCTGCCTTCCTTACGGATAACGCCAAGCGCCGGTTCCACAATCCCTTTCATCTGCTCCTCAAAAAGCGTCTCATCCAGTATCTTCCATTTATGATCCATGTTTCAATCCCTCTAATAACATCTGCCGCAAAAGAGCAATACGGCGTTTTTCATCCACCCTCTCGTCCCCTGAGAGTATGTGCCCCATCCCTGCCAGTTTCTGCAGCAGACTTAAAACCGTATGCGTCAGTGTATAATAAAGTTCCCAAGTGTCCGCCCTGATGGCAACCGTACCGTCTCCCTTGCCCTTTTCAATGGCGTCGCAGAGCAGCGGCATAAGGCTTTCCACCTGTTTTTCATATTCCGCCTGTTTTTTTGCCTCCACCTTATGAGACACCATAAAAACGTCCAGATCATGGAGAAATTTCATCTTCTCCCGGTGTTCTTCAAATATCTGTTCCGTGGTCAGAAGAAGCGCCTCCACCTGCTGTATTCCGCTTTTTTGTTGGTACTCCTTTTGCGCTGCCAGCTCCTCATAATAGGATGCCGCCAGTTCCCAAAAATAAACGCCGCATTCCAGCGCCAGATTTTCTTTATTGACAAAGTACCGGTATAAGGTCGCCTCCCCTGTTTGGGCGCAAAGGGCAATATCGGAAAGTGCAGTCTTTTCAATGCCTTTCTCACCAAAGCACCGGAGCGCGCTCTCAATCAGCTTCTTTCTACGCATTTTCTGCTTAGGGGAGGTATTTGCCTTTTTTTCTTCTATGCTTTCAGTTCTCATTGATCCTCCGTTCATTGTAGAACAACAATATCATACCCCCTGCCAGTGCCAGCACGGAAGCCACTGCCGCCACAACACGGTACCCCAGACCGCTTCCTGCTCCAATGGTGGCAAGCGCCGTAAAGATCAGCATGGAAACGCTTTGTCCCAATTTAAAGGCAAAGGTCCGAGCCGCATAAAACATGCCCTCCCTGTTTTCTCCCGTTCTCTTTGCATCGTACTGGGACACATCCGCCACCATCGCCTGGGGCAGAATGCCAAATACCGCCATGGGGAACGCCGCTGCCGCTACCAGGACAAAACCCTGCGCCACAGCCGGAATTCCCGGTATAAGCCCGATAAACGCCGTGTAAAGAAATGCCCCTGCAAAAAGGAAAAAAGCGGTGAGCACCAATTTCTTTTTCCCCATCTTTCTGGTAAGAAAGTTTACCGGCGCATAAAAAACCAGGGAAAGGGCAGTCATCGCAACAAAATATAAAGTGGACATGCTCTCCTCCAGCTTTAAAAGAGAAGTTACAAAAAACGGCAGCCCTGTCTGGAACATGGTCAACGCCACCCAGTAGAAGATATCGGAACCTACAAAAATTCTAAAATCCGGATTCCGAAAGGTTTTCACCAGGGAAGATAAAGCATTATCCTGAGAAGGCTTTGCCTGCACGTACTCCTTTTCCCTGATGGTGAAAACCGGAACCAACATACACACAAAAGCCACTGCCGCCATCATGGCAAAGGTAAGGCGCATGGCAGCGACCCGCCCCATACTCCCTTCTAAACTGCCCCAGATCACCGGCGCCACATAAGCAAAAGCGGTACCTACAATAAAGGTAAGGGAAATCGCCGTGGAGATATTCAGCCGTTCCTCACGGTTATGCCCCAGTTCCGGTATCAATGCGTTATAGGGGGTACAATAAGCTGTAATGGAAAGATAATACGCCATTACAAATACAAACAGCCAGATTACGTTCACCATGCTTGTCTGCCCCACCGGCGCGCAAAATACCAACACTGTGGTCAGCGCCAGGGGAAGAGACGCCCATTTCAAAAAAGGAATCCGTCTGCCCATTTTAGACCCGCATTTATCTGAAAGAGATGCGATCCAGGGATCCGTCACCGCATCAAAAATACGCCCCATGGCGGTAATGCCTCCCACCACCGTAAAAATTCCCAGGATTACAGCTCCCTGGGGCACAAAGATGGTCTGCCCTGCCTCCTGTGCCGCCACATCCGGCTGATAAAAGTAGACCAGCCAGTTAGAGATCAGACCGGACATCATAGACCATCCCAGCTGTCCCACTGCAAATAACCATATTTTCCCCGTAGATAGTTTTTTCATACATACCGCCTTTCTGATAAAATGATAGTGATACTATCATTTTATCCTTCGGGGGAATTTTTTGCAACTGTTTCCATTGCAAAGTGACAAAAAAGATTGCGAAAAAGCACGCTATCCATTATACTGAAACTGTTTTAAATACGTAAAGGAAGAGATAGAAATGATCAGACTGATATTGGTTGCCGTTTTTGTAGTGTTGTTCCTTATTTGCAGCATTCCCCTGCTGATCGCAGAGTGGATCATTGGAAAATATAATATGGATTTGAAGAACAAAAGCTCCCTCGCCATTGTAAACTGGGCTTTTCGGGTGGTTCTCTTTCTCGCCGGCGCAGATGTAAAGGTACGGGGACTGGAAAACGTTCCCAAGGACGAACCCGTTTTGTATATCGGAAATCACCGCAGCTATTTTGACATTATCATTACCTACGTGCGGGTACCGAGACCTACCGGATATATTGCCAAAAAGGAAATGCTGAAATGGCCTCTTCTGGTCAACTGGATGAAAAACCTTCACTGTCTGTTTTTAGACAGAAATGATGTAAAACAGGGTTTGAAAATTATTTTAACCGCAATTGACAAGGTGAAATCCAGTATTTCTATCTGCGTTTTCCCCGAAGGCACCAGAAACAGAGTTAATCACACCTTTATGGAATTCCATGAGGGAAGCTTTAAAATCGCTTCCAAAACCGGATGCCCTATTGTTCCCATGACCATTTATAATTCGGCGGATATTTTTGAGGATCATCTTCCCAAAATCAAAAAAGCGCATGTAATTTTAGAGTATGGCAAGCCCTTCTATATAAAAGATCTGCCTAAAGAGGAGCAGAAAAAGGTAGGCGCATATACTCAGAAAATCATTCAGGATACTTATTTCAGAATAAAGGAAGAGGCAGGGTTTTAACCCGCCTCTTTTATCTTTTCAACCACTTTTTCAAATTTCATACCATGAGACGCTTTTACCAGGATTGTATCTCCCTTTTGGAGAATTGCCGGAAGGGCTTCCAGCATAGCTTCCCTGGTTTCAAAATAATGGATTTCCATTTTCTCACAGCTGGAAAGTTTTTCCGCCCTTTTCACCCCTTCCCGGTACATTTGCTCCGACAGAGCGCCGGTGCAGATCAACACGTCGATGCCTTTTTCCACTGCATAGGCGCCCACCTCGCCGTGAAGCTCTTTTGCTTTTTCTCCCAGTTCAAACATGTCTCCCAATATTGCCATTTTTCTGCCGGACGCCATGGCGAGCAGATCCACCGCCGCTTTCATGGAGCCGGGGTTTGCATTATAGCAGTCGTCTATCAGGGTATAGTCCGGCAATGAAAGCACATTGCTCCTTCCCCCTACGGTTTGTACCCCGGCAATTCCCGCCTTTATCTTCGGAAGATCAACGCCAAGCTGCATCCCTACGCCTGCGGCGGCAAGGGCATTGCGCACCATATGGGCGCCAGGCAGGGGAATATCCACAGGAAATACAGACAAATTTCCATGTATCACTGCTTCCGTCCCCAGAAGTCCCTTGCTTTTTACATTGGAAGCAAAAATTTCATTTGCCGGATTCATTCCAAAACGGATCGGTTCGTGTATGCCTTTTTTGGTAAGTTTACAGAGAAGATCATCATCGCCGTTTACAAATACCCAGCCCTCCGGGTTCATGAAATCGAAGATTTCCGATTTCGCCTTCAGAATCCCCTCTCTTGTTCCCAGATTTTCCAGATGGCATTGTCCGATGTTGGTAATAACGCAGATATCCGGTCTTGCAATCTCGCTCAGCCGATGCATTTCTCCGAAATCGCTGATCCCCATCTCAAGAACTGCGATTTGATGCTCCTGCCTGATAGAAAGCACTGTAAGAGGCAGTCCCACCTCGTTGTTGAAATTTCCCAACGTCTTTAAAACCCGATACTTTTGGGAAAGCACTGAGGCAATAAATTCCTTGGTGCTGGTCTTTCCCACGCTGCCTGTGATTCCCACCACCCGGACTGAAAGCTGCTTCCTGTAAAACGCAGCCAGATCCTTCAGTGCCTGAAAGGAATCCTTCACCAGAATATAGGGAACGGAGCAGTTTTCCGGTTTCTGCTGGCATATAACTCCCAGTGCTCCCCTGGCGGCGACATCCGGTATAAAATCGTGACCGTCCACTCTTTCTCCCTTGGTGGCAATAAAAACGCCGCCTTTTTCCATTTTACGGGAATCGATCACCACGCAGGAAGCTTCCTGCGTATTTATGTCCGCTGTTTGCCCTTCCGGCTCATGCAAAACGCCTACGCATGCCTTGGCAATAGCGGCAAGAGTCATATTTTTCATCTCGTCCTCATTTCTGCGCCCTGCGCCGGGCACGGTTTCCTATTTCCGATCTTCTCCCGGCTCCCCGGATAATGCCAGGGCAAGTATACGCTGGCACAGCTCCCCGAAATCCATCCCCAGCGCCGCCGCCTCCTGAGGAAGAAGCGAGGTGGGCGTCATACCGGGAAGGGTATTCGCCTCCAGACAGAAAATCTCTTCCTGGGCATTCATCATAAAATCCATTCTGGCATAATTTTTAAGCCGCAATGCCGTAAAAGCCTTCTCCGCATAGCCTTGCATCTCCTTGGTCTTTTCCGCCGAAAGCTGCGCCGGACAGGTTTCAATGGTAGATCCTGCCTGATACTTATTTTTATAATCATAAAAGCCCTGAAGAGGCGCGATCTCAATCACAGGCAGCGCCCTGCCGTCCATCACCCCTACCGAAAATTCTCTTCCTTCAATATATTGTTCCACAATCACTTCCTTGTCATAGCGGAATGCCTCCTCCAGCGCGCCCTCATACTCCCCCCTGGTCCGGGCAATGCTTACCCCTACGCTTGAACCGCCGCAGCATGCTTTCACAATACAGGGAAAGACCACCTTCTCTTCCTGCTTTTCTCCCTGTTTCAGGCGTATGCCAAGGGGAACCGGAATACCGTGATAAATAAACAATTCCTTTGAAATCCCCTTATCCATGGCAAGAGCGGAGCTTACGTAATCCGTTCCCGTGTAGCGGATCCCCAGCAGGTCAAAGCATGCCTGTATCTTTCCGTTTTCTCCATTCTCTCCATGCAGCGCCATAAATACCACGTCGGCTGCCTGACATATGGCAAGGACGCCCGGTCCAAAGAAGTTTCTGTCGCCGTCCGGGCGCATTTTTTTAATCTGTTCAATGTCCGGGTTTTCTTCCGTGATCGTTCCGATCTCCCCTGCCCAATCTTTTTCCTCTTCAAAAAGCTTTTCTATATCCTCTTCTCTCAGATTCGGTTCATATCCCAGATAAACGTCCAACAGAACCGCCCTGTGCCCTTTCTTTTTGAGGGCACGGTAGATCATAGTTCCCGAACTTAAAGAAACGTCCCTCTCTGTGCTGATCCCTCCTGCAAGTACAACGATCTTCATATTTTCACTCTTCCTCCTGCTTTTCCCTTTCTCCACTTTACAGCTATACCTCTTTCCCCAAAAGAGAATATACTGCCCCCTGCCTTGCAAAAAATGCTTTCTTTCTCATTGCAGACATCAGTCTCTGTAGTTGCCCACGATCTCGCTGAGCATAAAAATCAGCCTGCTGTCCGCGTCAAACTGTTTCATAATACCGGCGCTTTCATCTATCGACTTATAATTGTTTTCGCCTACATCATCTATATAGCAGACCGCCTTTTCATTCCGTCCCATAAAATAATGGAGATGGTTCTCGATCATATTCTCGTACTCATGGTTGGAAATCATATGATCAATCATGGTCAGGTACATCATGTTTAAAAGCATCTCCTGCTGCGTATTCCCTGCCGTCATAAAAGCGGAATTCCTTGCCTGCTCTGATATTTCCTCGCCTTTATCCATCAGCGCTTTTGAAATATTTTCGCAAAGCACAAGCTTTACCGGCTGTTTTGTGGAAATATATGTGACACAGCCCAGAAAAATGACTTCATCCATATTCTCCTCAAACTTCTCCTCTGTCAGATAATCGGTAATATACCAATGACAGCTCTGCAGTCCGGAAGCACGGTACAACTCCGCCGCCGCCGCAAATTTCCATCCGCTTGCCTTTTCATCTTTATTTTCATTTAGCCTGGCATACTTCCAGGCACGGTCCGCCGCCTTCAGGCATTCGGTGGCATATGCCGTGTCGTAGTGCTGATAAAGATAGCTGAACTTGGCAAGCACCATAGCGAAGGCTCTTGCCGTCTCTAAATCCGCCGGTTCCACGTAAGCGCCGGATCTTCCCGCCCCCTGCTCATAGATGGTGACGCCGGAATAAACCGCTCCTGTCGCCGGATCCTGCATTTTCAAAAGCCATTCCACCTCATACCGGATCTCGTCCAGAAGGTCCGGTATACCATTCTCACTTTCCGGTATCCCCATATAATCTGTAAAGGAATCGCCATATAATTCGTATGCAAGCAACATCATGGCAATGCTTTTCGCAGCAGGCTCCACCATCTTCGAGCCTCTTTCATCCTGATGCCAGCCGCCGCTTACGTCAATGCTCACAGAACTGTCTTCCCGCAAAAGCGCTTTCCCGGTATGGCAGGCGTTATGTGCCATTTCTCCTGCATACTCGCTGGAAAGGGTCATACCACATCGATTATAATAATATTGCTTGCATGCCTCCATAAAAACCTGGTCATACAGATCGTCGCCAATCCTAAAGGAATAGGATCTGCCGATCATGGGCGCTTCTATATAGTAAACGCCCGGCGCCTGAACCTCCGAAAAATCCCCGTATCCGGCACACTCCTGTGCCCCTCCGGCATCCCCCTTTTCCTCCAGGTACCCCGTAAACACACACTCGCCGGTGTCCTTTTGAATCACCCGAAATGTTCCCGGCAGCTCCTGGGCATAGAAAACCGCAACCTTTGTACTGTCCGTTATGTATCCCAGCTGATTTACAAAAATATTAGGCGAATCTACCGGAACTTCATAAGCAAGATCCGGCTCCGCCTCCATGCTGGTAAATGTATTTTCAGAACTTTGGACGCCTTCCCCTTGCCCGACGGCACATCCCATCAGGCATAAGGAAAGAAGGAACGCCGCTGTTTTCTTTATCCTGCGCAATTCCATCCCTCCTGCACATTATCACGCCGCTCGCGTCTATTATACATTTTTTTCACCTGCCGGTAAAGGAAAGGTTTCGTCTGCGTAAACAATTTTCCCTTCTATCAGGGTGCATCTGGTCCGCGACAGCACCCTGATGGGCAGATCGTCATAAATTGCAATGTCCGCATCCTTTCCTACCTCAAGGGATCCCACCCTGTGGGATACCCTGCATATTTCCGCGGGATAAATCGTAATCGCCTTCAGTGCTTCCATCTCATCCATTCCCGATTTGATGGCAAGACCTGCACATATGGGAAGGGATTGGATTAAAGATACCGGATGATCCGTAGTGATCGCCGTTTTCACGCCCTCCCTGTTCAATATGCCAACCGTCTTAAACGCCATATTCTGTACTTCTATTTTGCTGCGGCTTGACAGATCGGGACCTATGATCGCCGGAAAGCCGGAATTTTTCACCTGCTCCGCAATCAAATGCCCTTCGCTGCAGTGATCCAGGGTCATATCCAGATGAAACTCCTTGGCAATGCGAATTGCCGTCTGAATGTCATCGGCACGGTGCACATGGGCCTTCAAGGGAATTTTTCCCTCAAACACCGGCATCCAGCATTCATATCGAAAATCCTCTTCCTCCCGCTTCATACCGGCACACTTCTTCTCATAATAGCGCTGCGCCTTAAAAAGTTCCTCTCTGAGCATTGCCGCAATTGCCATCCTGGTGGCGGGAGACTTTCCCTGTCCTGAATAATTCACCTTAGGGTTTTCCCCAAACGCAATCTTCATTGCTGCTGGTGTGAGCACCGCCATCTCGTCGATGCTTCTTCCCCAGGTTTTCACAAGGGAGAAGGTTCCTCCCACCACGTTTGCGCTGCCCGGTCCGATCATAGCCGAGGTAATCCCGGCACGGACAGCGTCCTGAAATGCCGCGTCGATGGGATTGATGGCATCTATGGCACGAAGATAAGGAGTAATAGGATTCACCGTCTCATTACAGTCGTCTCCCTCCATTCCCTTCTTTTCCTCGGTAATACCCATATGACAGTGTGCCTCTATAAGCCCCGGCATAACCAGGCAGCCCAGGGCGTTAATCACCTGCACCTTTTCTCCTTCCGGCAAAGGAAAAGGGGCTCCGTTTTTCATTGGCCCCAATTCCCTGATCTTGCCGTCTTCAATGCATATATATCCTTTGTCCCAGCTTTTTCCCGCCATGGTCAATATTCTACCGCCGATAATATATAACATCTTTCCGACCTCTTTACTTCTAACTTAATTTGGACAGCGGATTCACTGGCTCGCCGTCTTTTGTCAGTTTAAAGTAGACGTTCGTCCCCTCCACGCTGTAATATTTGGTGGGCGCCGCCACCTCTGCGATCACATCGCCAGCCGCCACATAACTTCCCTCGGATACGAGAATATTGGCAAGCTGTCCATAGGTAGCTTCATAGCCGCCTCCCAGCTCCATGGTAATTCCGTTTCCGATCTGAGGATCCTTAAATACGGATGTGACCTTTCCCGCCGACACAGACGTAATCAGATCCCCTTCGCTTGCCTGAATGATAATCGCCGGATTGTACTTGTATTGCTGAAGGGTGGGAAAATAAACGGTCTTGTCCATGCTGTAATTTACCAATATATTGCCCACAATAGGCCACACCAGAGAATCCGAATCGCTGAAAGTAAGCGCCGGCTGCATTGCCGTGGACAACGCCGTAGTATTTTCCTCCGGTATTTCCGCCACCGGCTCTCCCTTCTTCTCCTCCTGTTTCTTTTCGCCGCCGCTTTGTTCCGTTCCCTCGGACATGCTTTCGCTTTCCGACTGATCGGGATTTTCTACCCTCTGAGAGTTTGTCTCCTGATAATAGGGATCATAATCAAGATCGTCTGCGGGAACCGCATCCTGGGTTACATTCTCCGCAATGCTTGTCCCTGTTCCATCGGCAAGTCCTTCCGCCGTATTATTTTCAATGGCACTTAAGTCTACCACATATCCCTCATCCTGATTGTCCCGCTCTCTCCCCAGCCACAGTCCCGTAGCGGTCAGAGAACCCAAAACCAATACGGCTGAGGCAACCATAAGAATTCTTTCCTTTACATAGCCTCTTCTTCTACTTCTTCTCATCTTTTCCTCCATTCCTCTTGCATTCCTCTTGTTTCCTGCCATATACAGGATGTTCTTATGGTTAGTTTTGCCCCTTTTTCCTTCTTTATTCAATTTTTCTAAATGTTACATTTTGAAAAAAGTAATTTAAAATTTCCACATAGTCTTCCCCATCCTTTGCCATTTCATTTGCCCCATACTGGCTCATGCCAAGCCCATGCCCAATCCCCTCTGAGGTGATTACAATTCCTTTTTCCTCCTTTGACAAATGCAGACTGGCAGAGGGAATGCGAAAGGTTTCCCGAAACTGTTCGCCGGACACAAATTTCCCTTTCCATTCCAGGTACAGTACATAGCCTGCGCTGTCCCTGTAAAGCTTTATATGATCCACGTTCTCCTCCACAGACGCCTTTTGCTTTTCCAAAATTTCCTCCTCTGTCATCTGTACCTCCAGGGTCTGCTCCCAAAGTCTTGCAAATACCCCTTCTTCATAAATAACCCTTGTTCCATATGCCGGAGAAAAAAGATCTCTGTTGCAGGGTACGCTTTTTAAATAAGGAAACTCCGTCAAAAGCAGTTCTTCCCCATTTCTGGTAGCGCCGTTGCTCAGGGCAAAGTAAGAGCCCTTAACAGGATGATCTTCACTGGCAAGGTAAACGCCTGCCGTCAATGCCACCGCTTCATAAATCCGTTCAGAAACAGCAACTTCCCCGTAGCTCTCATCCTCCACCCTGATTTCTCTCACAGAAGTCCCATAATCGCCTTCCCATGCCGCCGCCAAAAGCCCGGAGCGCAAAAGCACTGCCTGTGCCTTCAGCGCCTCCATCTCGTAGCCGTTGTCAATGCTTCTGGCGAGTTTATCCGCCACATAGTGTTCAAAGGGAATTCTTTCCGTCCCTACAGCCGTAGTATTACTCACATAAAGGCTTCCTTCTCCCTGTTCTTCTTCCAGTTCAGCCAGGGGAAGAACATAGCGCCCCTCCTTTAAATTGCCAAAGAAAAAAGTAACCAGATAAGGAATAAACAGCAAAAATAAAAGAACCGTACCGAGATGCCTGGAAAAGATACCCGGTACGATTCCTTTTATTTTGACAGTTGGAAAGACTCTAAGTTTTTTCATAAGACACCTCCAGCCTATTTTATGCGGGAGAATGTCTTCTTTATACCTTTTATATCACTTGTTACATTGCCATGTCGTAAGCCCACTGAGCATATCTGCTCTGCTTTAATCTTACCTGTTCCTGTTGGTTATGGATCGCCATATCCACGTGCTGCACGCTTCCTACCGTTCCATTTTCATACAGGAAAACGCCTGTTTTACGGATCATTCCTTTTGTCTGATTGTCCTCATCCTTAATGGCATAATTGGTAGATGCATTTTTCAGACAGATGGCGCCAACTCCTTTTTCTGCAAGAGAACAAAGCTGCTGATTGCCATTTTCATCCGTAACCCAGATTTTTAACTTGTTCCAGATCTCGTCTCCTTCGTCTATGAAACCGTTATGATCCGTATCATAGGCGGCGAGATCTTCAAAACCATTGCCTGATTTGGTTCCGAAAAGCTCCGAACCGTCATTGATAATCCCGTCTCCGTTCTTATCAAGGGCAAGGAAACCGCTGCCTGCGGCAAGACGGTTGATTTCCTCCTCCTGTCCGTCGCCGTCCAGGTCAAACAGGAAAGTCTGATCTGAAAGATCCGCTATGTTCCCATTCAGGTTGATCACCAGTGGATCGCACATAGACTTCTGGGTATAGCTTACGCTTTCTTCATAATACTCCTGAAAGCTGCGGCTCATCTCCAGATTCAGATTAAAATTAATTTCTCTGCCGTCTGCACATTTAACTGTTCCGGTAGTTGAAAATCCGGTGGTCTCCGTTTCCTCATGGTAATACTGGGTGCTGAAGGTAAAGGTTTTCGTACCTACACCCGCCTCGGACTGCAGCGCTTCCTGGGTGGAAGCTGTACTTTCGCCCGTTTCTTCTCCCCAGTTCATGCTCCGCCTTCTCTCCGGGAAAAGTATTGCCATCAGGAAATTAAGGCACTGCTGCCTGATCTCCATAAACTGCTCATGCGCGCTTGCGGCATCTGCACTGCGTATGTTTCCGGATGTAAGAGCTGCTTTTCTGGAACGCATTTCGTCAAAGGTTGCCTTTAAGGCATTCCCTGTGCCTTCCTTCTGAGCTTTCTGCTTTTCTCCCCCGTCCACGCCGGAATTCAGTGCATTTCCAGACAAAAATCCGGTTCCGTCCCTGAGCTTTTGTCTGCTGTTACTGATCGTAACTCTCGTCACCCTTCCCGTAAAGGAAGAGTATCTTCTGTTGGACTCCATTCCAATTGCGCTGGAATTTACTCGCATTCTTCCTCCTTCTTTTCGTCCCTTGTTTGATTCTCCCCTCCTTGATCGAAAAAAACAAAAATGATATACAAAAGGGCTGTCCGTTTCCCTAAGGTATACCATCCGTGGCGACTTAATCAACGATATTTTGCAGGTATTATGGCCGGTAATGCCTGCAATATATTTATCGGCAGGGGCTTCAATTAGTTTAGGGGAGGATGAAAATTTTGGAGGATGAGGAAATGGAATTTGAAATTGGGAAATATAAATCAGAAATGGATGTCATATCTTTAGGTATAGGGTTGAAATAAGGAATGAAAGATTATGAGGAATATTTCTGTTTCCATGTTGCGGTGTGTGTTTCATGTTTTTCAAGGGGCTGTGATTGGGCTGGGTGCTGTGCTGCCGGGGATTAGCGGCGGGGTTTTGAGCGTTGTGTTTGGAGTGTATAAGCCTTTGATGGAATTTCTTGCCAATCCTCTTGCCCGTTTTAAAAGTCATGTGCCCCGGCTGCTTCCTTATATTGTAGGGTATGTAATAGGATTTATGGGGATTGCCAATTTGCTTGCTTATTTTTTAAATGAGCATCCGGATCCTTCCATTTGCCTTTTTGTGGGGTTGATCGCCGGCATGCTTCCTTCTCTGTGGAAGGAGGCGGGACTTCAGGGAAGGTCTGTAAAATCTTTTGTCTCTATGTTTGTCTCTATGTCGGTGATTTTTGCCCTGCTGATATGGCTGCGTATGGCGTCTGTGCCCATTACGCCGGGATTTACGTGGTACTTGTTCTGCGGTTTTTCTCTTGCCCTGAGTATTATTGCGCCGGGGATGAGTTTTTCCGCTCTGTTGATGCCTCTGGGGCTGTATGCCCCTTTTGTAGAGGGGATCGGACATATGGCGCCGGAGGTACTAATTCCCGGAGGAATTGGCGGTATTATTACCATTGTCTGTCTTTCAAAGGCTGTGAATTCCTTGTTTGAGGCTTATTATTCTGAGGCATTTCACGGAATCCTGGGGATTATTATTGCTGCCACGGTTATGATCGTTCCTTTTGGGAGCCTTTCTCTTTTTGACCCGCAGGGGCTTGTGAATGTGTTCTTTCTTGCGGCTGGGGTTTTCATTGCGGGGGTAATGGATAAATTGAATGCCGTATAATCAAAAAGCGGCTGCATCCAAAATTTACTCTATTGGTTATATCCATAGGACACCTGGCTCACAGTGCCGTCAAAGTAAACAAAATCTCCGTCGGGATAATTCCATACAGCCTGAAAGCTTGAAGGATATTTTATATGATTTGGAAAGAACTGATAATCGCCGCAAAGCGCCGACCACGGAACATATTCCATGCTGCCGTCTGTCCCTGTCACAGCTCTGTCATTTGTGGTGAAAGAAATCATCTCGTAATCCCTGTTAAAAGTAAAAATACCCTCCGCACTTTGTCCTCCCCAGGTAATCTTTGCCCTTGTCTCCAAATCACTTATCTCCTCAAAGGTGATATAGTTCTGCGCTAAAATGGCAGGGGCAAACAGGCTCTCTGCAAGAAAGGTAACCAGACATGCCTTATCCATTTCCGCTCCTGTCTGGTCAAAAAGCGTAAAGACTTTTCCAATCATGCCTTTCATGCCGCCGGTTCCATTTTGATAATAGTCATAGCCTTCAAAGGGGATTCCCAGCATTTTACTGTCAATCAACGCCATTCTGCAAGGCTCGTTTACAAAATTGTACTGTGTGTAATCAATTGTCAATGCCGGACCCTTTCTGCCTTGCCTGAAATCAACCTTCCGGTATTCCATTTTCAAATACGACATTTTAGGTGTGCCAATATATCCGCAATTTTTAAGGTATTTTTGAATTGCCGCCGGTAAGTGTGAGAAATCTTCTTCCATAAAAATCTCATTGGCATCTGCCAGCCGGTTCTTTTCCGAAAGGAAAACGATATCATTTTGGAACTGCCTTTTTATGGGCGAAAAGGAAATATGAAACCACAGCCATAATACGCCGGCTAAAATAAGCGCTATACCTATTACTGTCACCATTTTTCTTCCTTTCTTCATCCGCCTAATTCGCCTGCATACTTTTCTACCTGTTCCATTCCCGCATACAGTTTTCCATAAAGACAAAACAACTGCGCAATTTCCTTCTCGCTAAAATCTGCAAACAGCAGTTTTAAAAACTGCAAATGCCGTTCCCCCATTTCTTCGTCATATTGATGTGCCTTATTTGTCAGCTCAATATGAATAGAATGACCGCGCCCCGGACACAAATGCACAAAGCCCTTCTTTTCCAGCGCCAGGGCAAGCTTTTTCACATTCTGTCTGGAACAGCCCATCAGATCCCCTACGTTTGTCAGTGTTTTAGGCTCCGGGCAGCATTCTGTCATTGCAAGTAATAACCATTGCTTCATGGATATCTGTGTCTGAAATTTTTCTCCCGCTGTCTGCATCCGGTTTTGCAACACAAATATACTGGAAAAAATTGCCTGCACTCTATGTTCTGTGTCGCAATTATATGCTTCAAAAAGCTGATCCATTTTCAAATTCTCTTCCTCCCTATTGTAGTAACAAGTTACTTATGTTAAGTATAGTAACTTGTTACTATTTTGTCAACAGTGTAACTTCAACTGACAGATGAATTTCTGCCCCTTTTTCTATTCCTGGGTTATTGCGGCAGTTCATTTCGTATATTATGATAAATACAACACAAAACCAGCTTGCCAAGTCCCTCAATATATCGTTTCAGGCTGTATCAAAATGGGAAAAAGGAGTTTCCCATAGTTAAAGATACTGCATCAGACATAACAACGCCACGCTTATATAATATTAAAAATATGCCCC
This sequence comes from Lachnospiraceae bacterium UBA7093, assembly GCA_002492465.1. GTDB lineage: Bacteria > Bacillota > Clostridia > Lachnospirales > Lachnospiraceae > Suilimivivens. Next base: position 196,796 of record DKYT01000020.1, read on the forward strand.
AATTACTGATTAGTAAAATTGGGGCGTGCTTTCATATTTAACGAGGTGTAACCTTTACCAAAGTTGACAAATGATCCTTGTTTTCCTGTCGGGTTCTTTTTTTATAGCCCAATTTATCGCATATATATTCGATTTTTTGAGCAAAAATGTCTACGCTCAATTTTGACATATAAAGATTACCATCATCATCTCTAGAGCTTGAATGCCATTGTTGTTCATCGTCTAAAGGATGTTCGGGACGAAAATCGTAAATGTTAAATATTTTATGCTCAACTTGAGTTATCCATGCTGCGCCAACTTCCATCAATGCACCCCATGAACTTTTCGTATTATGACTTGTAACGAAAATAACATAAATCTTTTGCGTAGAGTAACTATCAACAAAGAAATCACGCAAATAGTCGTATATCCCACTTTTTCCTACGTCGCCTTCTGGGATTCGTGATACTTCATCATCACAGTTTGTATAAATTATGTCTTCGGGCGGAACGTTGTTAAATACTAACATATTGTAAATAATATCCGCCAAATCCTTGTCTCGATATGTCTGACTAATTAGCAATTTCTTCTTTTGAGAATCAATAATGCTTTTAATCCCCATATCCGGGCTGTTGGTGTTTATTTCATCAGAAAGTATTGCCTCTACTTCATCAGCTTGCTCTGTACTAATGCCTAAACGAGAAGAAATTTTTTTAGTTGCTTTCTTGGCGGTGTTTTTTCTGAAAGTATCTACCGACCTTTTAAATGAAGCTTCGTTTTGACGTTGCTGTTCTAGCTTTTTTTCTTCTTTTTTCTTTTTGCCCAAAGACACAAACAAATCTCGCATTTTCAAGATATCAGGCAATAAAGTTTTTCTAACATAATCTAGTACCGCCTGATAGCGAGGATCATCCGTTTTATATCCTTGACGATTGCTTAGAGCCATATCGGGCAACTCTGTCAGTTCAAAAATATCAACATGAAGTTGACCTACGACATAGACTTCATTCAATTTGTTTTGTCCAACAACAGGAAGTATATTAAATTCGCCCATTTTTTGGTTGGCATACAGAGAAATAAAATTATCAGGAAAATCCGTTAACTCTACTTTTCTGCCGCGAGTTGATGTATAAGTTCCTATCCATCCTTTGATTTGTACGTTATATGTATGTTCAACACCAGATTTGTCATCCATACTAATAGGCATTGTTGCTAAAGGTTTATTTTTGCAAAGTTCTGCCATTTCATTTCCATATGGCGTCTGGAAAAAATCGTTAAGATATGTAAACTCATCCCCTAAAGTGATTAGAGTAGAGAGTTCTGAAATCATTTCCTTATCAAAGTTCTCAATGGTTTCCTCTTCTGTTCCCCGAATTAGGTGAATTTTAAACTTCTCATTTACTAACGGGAATATCTTAAGTAAATTCCGTTTAATTGCCTTTAATGTACTATGAAGTTTGTACTGCGGGTTCTGCATAACGACAGAAGTACCGTTGCCAGATACTCTTTCGAAAGAAATTTGCTCGTCAGTGAGCGGCACAAGTAAATTATTGTCGTTTATATGACGAGATAATATAAACCCTGATTTTTCTCCATTTGAAATTGTCTTTATAAGAACATTCTCAGAAACTGATAGGGCAGCTAGTTTTCCTACGCCTTTACGCCCCATTTTCTTCCGTTTCATAGGGGTTAGAGATTCGGCATCGGTATTTCTAGAAACTGCGGCAACATTGAGGTATTTTTTGATATCACCGTCAGCATATGACATTCCTTTGCCGTCATCTTCAACGGTAATATCATCCTTGTTAGCAATAATATATACATTGTGAGCATCTGCATCGTAAGCATTAGCAATTAATTCAGCTAGCACATAATAAATGTTTGTATACAGGCTTGGACCTAATAATTCCAAAATACGGGGATCTATATTAAGTTTGTATTCTTTCTCTTTCATTTGCAGTCGTCGCTTTCTTTTGTCTCTTTTTAGGTAAACTTCTAATTATACTTTCTCCAATCACTTCGCCTAAACGAGGCGGAACAGCATTTCCTATATGGCGTGCAATTTTCCTTATCGGAACTTCAACATCGCTAGGCGTAAATTGATAATCAGGAGGAAAAGACTGTAAAATAGCGCCTTCCCGTAAAGTAATCGCCCTGTCCTGTTCTGGATGTCCAAAACGCCCGGTTCCATAACCGATAAATTGTGTGGTGATAGTAGGAGACAAATCATCCCACTTCATTCTACCATATACTGATGCATAAGTTTTTCCGCCTTCTTTTTTATGGCAGTTTAATACTAAACGTTCAGGCCAATCGCGCCATGTACCGCCGGGAACGGAATGTTGTATTCGTTCCAAATTGATAGGAGAGAGTGCTGGCGAAATATGAAGCCTATCGTTTTCATTTGCCTCCCCATCGGAAATTCTCGGTAAGCTACCAATAGCGTCTCTGACTGTCAGATGTTTTTGATGTGTTGCATCAATAAGTTTTATTTCTTTGCGACGCGACGCAAGTAAAATCAACCTTTTTCTCCGTTGCGGTACGCCATAATTTGCGACATTTACAACTTGATAATTTACAATATAATTCAAGCCTTCTAACGTAGAAACAAAATCTTTAAAAACTTTTTCTTTTTCTAATTCTGGCACATTCTCCATTGATACTATGTGGGGACGAGTTTCTTCCACCAACCGCCCAAATTGGTATAGTAATTTCCAGTCTTTATGTTTAGAACGGTTTTGCTTATCTTTTTGATGGCTTGAAAAAGGTTGACATGGCGCACATCCGACAAGTATTTTAACGTCAGCGCCTCGCAAAAGGGCGCGTATTTCTTTTCCTGTGACATTTTCAACGCTTTTATGAATAAATGTGCAGTTGTTGTTGTGAGTATAAGCGTATTCGCAAGAATCATCAATATCAATTCCTGCTACAACTGGAATTCCCGCTTTTTGCAAACCATAGGTAAGCCCGCCTACGCCGCAAAATAAATCAACAGCTTTAATTGTCATCGTTGTGTCCTTTCAGAAGAACGACTCAATATTGACTGAATTTTTTCGACTAATATAGCTTCGTTTCTCTTTTTTAATTCACATTCCCAAATACGCAGAACTTTCCATCCGCGTGCCTCAAACATGGCAGTCACATCTTTATCGTGCTTCATATTACGTTCGCGTTTCTTTTGCCAGTATTCCTTATTTTCTGCCGGGCGTGTATTTCGGCAATCATGACCGTGCCAAAAGCAACCGTCTACGAATACTGCAACTTTTTCTTTTAGAAACACAAAATCGGGATGTCCTTTGACCGGATAATTGCGTTTCCAACCAGTTATACCATTCTCCTTAAATACCTCGATTAACCGAAGCTCTGTTGATTTGTTCTTTTTTGATTTAACTTTTCGCATGATTTCAGAGCGTTTTTCATTATCAAAAATATCCGCCATGATAAATCATCTCGCTTCAAACTCAATACGAAGACTCGGATCAGTTTCAGCCTCAAGAACAATTTTATTATAACGACCAATAATGTCTGAAAGCGTAGAATTTCTCTTGCTTTCATCAAAAAGGCTATGCTCATATACATTAGACGAAAGGAATTGCTGAATATCCCAAACCTCAACGCGCCCGGCAAGACCCGCATCTTCCGCAAGATTTAATGCTGTATGTACACGCTCAAAAATTGTAATGATGACAGGATGGCATCCGCCGCGCAAGTTCGCCTTGCATTTTTCAATCAGCAAAGCGCCAGGCATCGTTGTACAATGGATAATCGTATTGTTTATAACAAAATCACCGCTTCGTTCAGTCGGTGCGTCCGCAACGGATGCGCCATGAATCTCAAATGCATTTTCAGGCATAATAAGACATAATTTTGCGGCTACTAAGTGCTGCAAAACCGTTCCCAAATACTGCGTTCCCGGATTTTGTTTCTGACGTTTCTTAGCCTGTTCAAATAGTTCGTCTAAGTTTGCTCCAATAGTTTTGGAAGTATCGGCGGTCAAAACAAACGGCTGATTTCTGAAATATTCTCTAACTTGTTCCGCCCAAAATTCTTCCACGATTAAAAAATCAACGGTTTCTTCTTCGTTCCATGCATTGAGAAAATCAACGTACTTTATCATTAACCCCATACTTCCGCGACTGGTGCGCCCGCCTTCTGTGGATAATTGTTGTGTAATGCCATGCTCTTTTAATATTTTTTTGAGATTACCGCCGCCAAGCCCAGCAACCTGTCCTTTACTGCTTGTTTGAAAATCGTCTGGATTTAAGGGAAAATCCTTGTTCTGAACAAGTCGAGTAAATTGAACTACTAGCGACAGCGGTCCTTTCGTATAGATATTATTTTCCTCTTGAAATGCTTTTAATCTTTCTTCTGTACTAATCATCGTATACGACCTCCGCAAGTTTTGTTAGGAAATTTTCTCCTATGAATTGAGCTACCGGCATTGCGACAGCGTCTCCCATCGCTTTATAACCATCGTTGTAACTACCGGGGAGAACAAAACTATCCGGCGCACCCATCAATCGAGCAGCTTCACGAACAGTTAATAGGCGAGCATGAATCTCATCATTTTTTTTCACAACTAAATACTGTTTGCTACTTCCGCCTTCTGGCGTTCGTAAACAACCGGCAATACCATCGAAGCGCAATTCTAGCTGCTGCTCTCCATGACGTGTTCGGCGATAGCCCGTAGCATAAACCGTGTCATGCTCATTTAGCTTGATCTGGTGCCGTTCCGGAACAAGCGGCAGAACAGTATCTTTATCAAATTTTGCTTTTTCTTCAATAATATCTTTTAATGTGCTATGACGGCGCGGAGGTTTCTCCGCTTGCCACCAAATCCATCCGGGTAAAGACCGACCTAAATCAGAGGCGGCTTTATTATGTAGCCAACAAGGGGCATCTCCAGTCAGATACGCCGGGATTGCATATCCATGTTGCACAGCAATAACAAAAACCCTCGGTCTTGACTGCGGAACAAAGTGAGAAGCGTTTAAAACGATAGCTCCACAGTCGTAACCACGCTTCACAAGCGCCATATGGAGAACCCGATAATTATCGCCGCCATTTGTGGAAAGCAAGCCGGTTACATTCTCTAAAGCCAATATTCGTGGTTTTTCTTCCATCTCATCCAACACACGTAGCCATTCCCACACCAATCCGCTTCTGGATGCGTGAATACCGCCTAAAGAACCAGCCAAAGATAAATCCTGACATGGAAAACTGGCCCAAGATAAATGAGCGAAAGGTAAATCTCTGCCATTCACATCTTTTATATCGCCAAGTTCAAAATGTTCGCAACCAAAATTAGCTTCATATACAGCCGCTTTCTGTTCGCTAATATCGTTAGCCCAAATTGGCGCAAACATACCTTTTAAGCCGTAGGCGACTAAACCGCTTCCGGCAAAGAACTCATGCATTGTCCAAGGCGCGGAGGACAAGTCAATATTTTGTTTTTTATACAGAGTGCGTTGCAGCAAACTTTTTTCCTCCCGTCTTATTTGAAGTTCGTTTGGTATTGGTCGGTTTTTGAGCATTCTCAGGAATAATCCAAATCCGGCTCATACGCATAGCGCCAACAATTCTGTTCTCTTTACAAAGAATTTGAACTTGACGCGGCGTTACGCCCCATTTTTCAGCAGTTTCCTGAACTGTTATATACCCATTCACTTGCAGCACCTCGAACCTGTATTTTGGATTTGGAAAACTGATATAATTATATTCGTTTAAGCGAAATAAAGCAAGGGATTTCAAGAGGATTTCTCGGTCAATTCTACAAAAAGGAGCTGGACGAGAAAATCCAGCAGCTTCACGAAGCAATGGAAGCCGCTGCGCAGACCGCCGTTGACGCTGAAAAGTGAGTAGGGCTGATGAAGCAGTACGTCAACCCCACAGAGCTGACCGCCGAACTTCTGAATACGCTGATTGAAAAAATCCTTGTGCATGAAGCGGTTAAGGGCGAGGACGGGAGCAGGAAGTAGAGATTTTCTATTGCTTTATAGGCAAAATCGACTGACACATCTTTTTTTACCCAACAATATCTTTAACTAAAGGAAACGGGCACGGCATATCCTGATATAGAGATACTTCCAAAGCTGGCATCAGCGCTGGGCACGACTGTTGACGGGCTGCTTGGTCATAAGGGTATCGCGGCAGATTATGACAAGCGGTACAATACCGACGAATATTATTGGGGGCTTATGCCAAACGGCATTTGCTATGATATCATGAAGATCCTTCCGCCTGTCAAACCGTACCGCGTGCTGGACATTGGCTGCGGGGAAGGAAAAGACGCGGTTTTCTTTGCCAAATGCGGCTATTCTGTAACTGCCTTTGACATTTCCCAACCGGGAATCGACAAGGCAAAAAAACTTGCCGAGTATAATCAGGTCAACGTTCATTTTTTTAAGGCTGATATTCTCGATTACCGCCCTGATCAGGAATATGATATTATATTCAGCAGCGGCGTACTTCATCTCCTTCCTGAAACAGCAAGGAAGGAATTTTGCGACAATCTGAAATCACATACCTCAAGTGGGGGAGTAAACGCCTTAAATGTGTTCGTCCAAAAACCTTTTATCACCCCCGCACCGGATAGCACAGGGATTGAAGAAATGAGTTCTCTGTGGTATTCAGGAGAATTATTTCGTCATTACCATGACTGGATGTTCCATACCTGCACGGAAGAAATCTTTGACTGTAACAGCGGCGGCGTCCCTCATAAGCATTGTATGGATACCCTTATTGCTCATAAAGTTTTCGATTCTCCGTGGAGTTAGTTATGTGTGTCAACGTGTCGCTGCTCCAATGCCAATCCAATCAGCCGATCCGTCTGATCAGCCATAAACAGTGGAATGTTCAACACATCATCGTCCAACTTCAAATTGTCTAGCGAGAACCGCACACGGAGCTTGACTTGATTCGGGAACAGCTCCTTGAATTTTTTTAGGCTCTTGCTGGTGGTGTTAGTCTCGGACTTGACCTCTACAGGGAAAATATCATTCTCCCGCTGGATAAGGAAATCTACCTCATAGGGCGGATTATTCTGACTCCAGTACCGGGGAACCACTTCAAACTGCGTGATTAAGGTCTGTAACACAAAGTTCTCAGTCAGTGCGCCCTTGAACTCGGTGAACAAACGGTTACCTTCTCCAAAGGCGGTAGGAGCCAGCTGTGCCAAGCGGCGGAGCACACCCACATCCACCAGATAAATCTTAAATGCTGACAGATCATCATAGGCAGCTACCGGCAGGTCGGGAGCGGTGCTGCGGTAGATTT
>DKYT01000020.1:204385-204619 GCA_002492465.1 Lachnospiraceae bacterium UBA7093
CAGCCACTGCAAAGCATCCTCATATTCCCGGGCTCGTGCCCCCTCTTTAACCACCTTGTAGATAAATTTCTTATTCTCCCTTGCCAGTTGGGACGGTATGGACTTCCATATCATAGAGATCTTTGGGAACTCGCTGATATTGGGGTGCTTGGCAAAGTCACGCTCATAAGCACCGATGATCCCGGACAAGGCTTCCTGCATAGCAGAAACGTCTCGTGCTTCCGTCCACATGAG
>DKYT01000020.1:204805-227995 GCA_002492465.1 Lachnospiraceae bacterium UBA7093
CCTTGCCAGTTGGGATGGTATGGACTTCCATATCATAGAAATCTTCGGGAATTCGCTGCTATGGGGGTGCTTGGCAAAATCACGCTCATAAGCGCCGATGATCCCGGACAGGGCTTCCTGCATAGCAGAAACGTCCCGTGCTTCCGTCCACATAAGCACAGGTTCCGGCATACCGCCTGTAACANNGAAAAAGGCATCAGGAATCGGCTCAATGGTATCCACGTTCTCCAGATACTTGGCCAAATTTTCGTCGCCGTTGGCAAGCAGGAATTCTGTGAAGGTCATTGGATCAATTTGCATGAAGTTGACCTTGCCCACCGGAAAAGAGGATGGTTTTGCCAAGGCAATTCCCAGCAGAAAACCTGCACATGCAATATGATACTGAGGTGCATTCTCGCAAAAATACTTCATGGAATTGATGACCTTAGGACAATCCTGCACCTCGTCAAAGATAATGAGCGTCTTTTCTGGCACAATTTTCTGACCGCTTGCCAACATTAGATTCTGCAAAATGCGATCTACATCCTTTGTGGTCTCAAAAAACTGCTTATATTCTTCGTTCTCATCGAAGTTAAAGTAAGCTGTATTTTCATAATAACGTCTGCCAAATTCTTTCAGAATCCAGGTCTTACCCACCTGACGTACGCCCTTTAAGATCAGCGGCTTGCGATAGGGCGAATCCTTCCAATCCACCAGCTTATTTAAAATCAATCGTTCCATAAATGCCATCCTTCACATTTTTATTTAATTTTATGTGTATCATAATCACATTTTTATTATATGTTAAATATGTTGAAATTACAATTCATATCACAAAATTATTATTGTTAAGTATATTGATTGACAATGATCCGGTTATTCCAGTATATTTAACTCATAAATTTGGCGCAGAATGACAGATGTACAGGTGAATAGACATGAAAAATATCTATAGCATTGAATTTCATACCGGAAGTAAGGAAGAATTGCTTCCCGATTTTGCAAGCGATTATCCCTATATCGCTTCCAGGGTTGAACTTGACCAACACATAGGACGTTATACGCCTTGGCACTGGCACAAGGCGGTGGAACTTTTTTATATGGAAAGCGGCAGTCTTGAATATCATACGCCGGGAGGAAAACTATTATTTCCCGCCGGAAGCGGCGGCATGGTAAATTCCAATGTACTTCATATGACAAAAGCGGTTTCACAGACAGAGAAGAATATCCAGTTACTTCATATTTTCGATGTTTCTCTGCTTGCAGGGGAACAGGGAAGCCGGATTGAGCAAAAATATATCACCCCTGTTACCGCTGCTCCGCAGATTGAGATCATTCCCCTTTTTCCGGGTAATAAAGCAGAGGAAAAAATCTTACAGCTTATTATGGAAGCATTTCATTTTTCCAATGATGAATTTGGGTATGAAGTGAAACTGCGGGAAGCTCTGTCGGAAATTTGGTTAATGCTTTTTGAACTATCCCGCCCCATGGATGAGAAAAAAAGCGAACATAGCAAAAGCAATGATAAAATAAAGATGATGATGATATACATTCATGAGCATTACCAGGAGAAAATTTCCATTTCGGAGCTTGCGGCGGCAGCATATCTAAGCGAAAGGGATTGTTTCAGAGTATTTCATGACTGTCTGCATATGACGCCCGCAGAGTATATAAGGGCTTACCGTCTGCAGGCAGCTTGTCAAATGCTGGCAAAAGGACAGGAACCTGTTACGGTTATCAGTCATGAATGCGGTTTGGGGAGCAGCAGCTATTTTGGAAAAGTATTTCGGGAGTACGCGCACTGTACTCCATTAGAATATCGGAAAAAATGGCAGGATTATGATATATAAGGGCGGAAATGAAATATTTTTTTCACATTAGCTGCATTATAATGATACCTGTAAAGTCAATCAGCAATTTACAGGAGGTGGGTTTCAGATGATAAAACTGAACATTCTGAACTTGGAAAATTTTTTAAATGCAGTCAATGCCTGTACCGGAAAAGTAAATATGCTCTGCCCGGACGGTAAAAAAGTGAATATCAATGGAGAAGAAAAGCTGCAGAACAGCTTGTGGCGGCAGTACCGCCAAAATAAAAACTATCTGCGAATTATTTTAGAAATTCCAGGCGCAAGGGACTATATGAACATTGTTTCTTATTATGCCGGAGATTGTTAATTTATCTGCAAATATTTCATCATAAAGGGGCTGGGTGATTTTATCTTCCAGCCCCACCCTTTTGAAAGGAGCTAAAATGGAGTTAAACAAAGAAAACGTGGAAAAGGCATTAAAGGAAGCGTCGGAATCCAATCCAGGCGCATGGGTGGACCATTCCCGGTATGTGGCAGAAGCCTGTAAAAATATTGCACTGGAATGTAATGATTTATCTGCCGAACAGGCTTATCTTTTTGGACTGTTACATGATATCGGACGTTATGCCGGAATAAGCTCAGAAAGACATCTGATAGACGGTTATCGCTACTGTATGGAGCGCGGGTGGGAAAAGGCGGCACAAATCTGCATCTCCCATGCGTTTATGATACAGGATATTGATACTTCCATCGGAAAGTTTGATATCAGTGATGCGGATTACCAGTTTATGAAAGAGTTTGTCGCAAATGCTGTCTACGACGATTATGACCGCCTGGTGCAGTTATGTGATGCGCTTGCCACACCTACGGGTTTCTGCCTTTTGGAAAAGAGATTTGTAGATGTGACCATACGGTACGGCGTTCATCCGGCAACAATAGACAGATGGAAAAAGATTTTAGAAATAAAAGAGCTCTTTGAAAAGCAGATTGGCTGTTCTATTTATACTCTGCTTCCTGGGGTTGCGGAAAACAGTTTTCGCTAGGAAGTCCTTGAGGCAATAAGCTTTCCTGTGATATACTTTATTCGCGGGGAGGTAAGCACATGAAATTAACCACTCTATGCTACATTGAAAAAGACAATAAATATTTGATGCTTCATCGTGTGAAAAAGGAAAATGACATAAACCACAATAAATGGATCGGCGTAGGCGGTCATGCCTATGATGGGGAAAGCCCAGAGGAATGCCTGCTCCGGGAGGTACGGGAGGAAACTGGTCTTACATTGACCTCCTACAGGTTCAGAAGCCTTATCACCTTTATCTACAACCAATGTGAATCCGAGGCAATGTGTCTTTTTACGGCGGATGCCTTTGAGGGCGAACTTTGCGAATGCAATGAGGGCGTTCTTGAATGGATTGATAAAGAAAAGGTACCGGAACTTCCCACCTGGGAAGGCGACGCGGTCTTTCTTGATCTGCTATTATCCAATGAAGAACGTTTTTTTACCTTAAAGCTTGTATATGAAGGCGACAAGCTGCTGGAAAAAGAAATTCGGTTTTATTAAACTGCCGCGCAGCAGCTTTATGGTGACAAATTAAACAGAATCATTTCAAGTCAAGCTAGAAGCGAGTCGGATTATGATGATTATTATGTAATATCAAAAGAAGAGGTCGCAGTGCAAATACAAAATGCACAAGTATTCCTCAATGGAATTATACAGTACGTAGATAATATACTCGCAACAATGGAAAATGATTAACCTAAACTATTATAAAAGCTTGTTGCCCTTACCGGTTCCCTCCGGCAAAAGCAGCAAGCTCTTCGTTTTACACTCTGTTATAATTAATCAGGCAGCCTTTCAGTATGATCTGTCTCTCCTCATCGGTCAGTTCTCCAAGTCTCAAGGTAAACTCGGTCAGACCTTCTTTCCCTACCTTGTAAGCTTTGATTTCATCCGCTTTTTCTTCCACCGCTTTCCGGATGCCGGGGAAGAAAAGGTAATCTTTATTCTGGAAAGGAAGTTCTCCCTTCTCAATCAGGAAGGGAAGCATACCCCAGTTAATCAGATTGGAGCGGTATCTCTTGGTTGCATATTCGTTGGCAATGTTTGCCCAGCCACCTAAAACCTTCTGGCAGGACGCCGCCTGTTCTCTCGCAGAACCGTCGCCAGGCTTTACTGCAAAAATGGTGGAGCCAAAACCTATATTTCCCCGTCCCACCTCCGGGTAATCCTTCTTGATCACATCCATCATATCCTTCAGCTCCGGTTTAACCTCTACAGGACATTTATCTTCCATAACCGCTTTCTGGGCAAGCTGAATGTCCTTTGCCAGACCTACGTATGCAGGATCCTTTCTGGATAAGGTAAACTCTGCAAGCCCCAGAGGATTTGACCTGTAGGAAGAAGTCTCTCCGGAGGGAATCAGCTCGTCCGTTGTGGTAACCGGATCGTGAATTTCAGATACCACCCGGAGCACAAGATTTTCCGGCAGCTCCGTCATTGCCGGCCAGTCCTTGATGTTGGGACCAAACTGAATCTCCACCTGTGGATCTGCAACACCTTTGGAATCAAATACTCTGTTGGCATAAATATTTGCGTCAAAATGATACTGATATTTGCCTATGGTTCCGTCAAAATCCGTTGCCGCTGTGAGCACGCCCTTGTTCGCCGCCGTTGCTGCAATAGACCGGGCGTCCATAAGCGCCACAGAAGAAATCTGTCCATTCTGCAGCTTGGAGCCTTCCCTGTTAGGGAAATTCCTGGTGGAGTGGCGGATACTGAAAGCGTTATTTGCAGGCGTATCTCCGGCGCCGAAGCAGGGACCACAGAACGCCGTTTTCAAAACCGCGCCTGTTTCAAGGAGAGCTGCCGCACAACCGTTTTTGATCAATTCCATGTACACAGGCATGGACGCCGGATACACGCTTAAGGTAAAGCCGTCGGAACCGATATAACTGCCCCGCATAATGTCAGCCGCTGCACAGATATTCTCAAAACCGCCTCCTGCACAGCCTGCGATGATACCCTGATCTACCAACAGCTTTCCGTTTTTCACCTTATTTTTAAGGGTAAAGTCCACTGCGCCGTCTAAGGAAACTGCCGCTTTCTTTTCCACATCCTCCAAAATATCCATCAGATTTGCATTCAGCTCCTCAATGGTATATGTATTGCTGGGATGGAAGGGCATTGCAATCATGGGCTTTATGGCGCTAAGGTCAATGGTAATCATCCCGTCATAATATGTAACCTCGCCGGGATTTAATTCCTTATACTCTTCCTTCCGTCCATGTATCTCATAAAATTCCTGAATGATATCGTCCGTCCGCCAGATCGAAGAAAGGCAGGTAGTCTCTGTGGTCATAACGTCGATGCCGATTCGGAAATCAGCGCTTAAGGTTCCTACGCCGGGACCTACAAATTCCATTACCTTATTCTTCACATAGCCGTTTGCAAAAACTTCTCCGATAATGGCAAGCGCCACGTCCTGGGGACCTACTCCTTTTACCGGCTCCCCTGTGAGGTAAACCCCTACCACGCCGGGCATATTAATGTCATAGGTTTGATTCAAAAGCTGCTTTACCAGCTCGGGACCGCCTTCACCCATTGCCATCGTTCCCAACGCTCCGTAACGGGTATGGGAATCAGAGCCTAAGATCATCTTTCCGCCCCCTGCAAGCATTTCTCTTGCAAACTGGTGAATGACCGCCTGGTGAGGAGGCACATAAACGCCGCCATACTTTTTTGCGCAGGTCAATCCAAACATGTGATCATCCTCGTTTATGGTTCCGCCCACTGCGCACAGAGAGTTATGACAGTTGGTGAGCACGTAGGGAACAGGAAACTTCTCCAATCCCGAGGCACGTGCTGTCTGAATAATGCCCACAAAGGTAATATCGTGAGAGGTCAGCTTGTCAAACTTGATTTTCAGCTTTTCCATGCTGTCCGATGTGTTATGTTCCTTTAAAATGTTGTATGCAATGGTCTGCTGTCCGGCTTCCTCCCTGGTGGTTTCCTTTCCGGTTTTTGCTTTTATCTGGGACAGTGCCTCCGGTCCATCGGGAATGACCTCTGTGCCCTTTATCAGATAGGCGCCGCCTTCTAGTACTGATATCATATGACTTTCCTCCTGCAATTTAGATTTCCTGGTGCTTTTAGACTTCATTATAAAATAAAATAAGGGAGTTTGCAATCACTCCCTTATTGACGCATTGACATTATTTTGCGTTCCCACCTTCCCAGCGAACCGTATCCCCTCTTTTCATTTCTCCTGTGGAGGAAAGAATAATCCGGCTTTCCTTCTCCAGTCTCCCTTCCTCTATTGCCGCCCAATGATCGTTTTTATCTATTACCTTTACATTCATCTCTTCTATATAATATTCCTCTCCCAGAATGCCTTCCCGCTCCTTCATCACATATACGTAGCTTCTGTCATTTTCTGTGTGAATCGCTTCCATAGGAAGGCAGCATTTATATTTTTCTCCCCTCTGGGATTTGGAAATGGTTCCTGCCTCCCCCGGTGTCCCTGTTTTTTCCGGAAGATCGATCAATGCCTCGTATTTTTCGGGAGCGCTTCTGCTTTCTGCAAGATAAGCGATCTCCTCCTCCAGCTCCCTGCTTTTTCTTTCCATTTTTATGGAAACCTGATCGCCCAGACCAATATACTTTTTCTGCTCCTGATCCAGCAATACTTTCAGCTGGCAGGGCAGGGTATCGTCTGACAAAAGCAATACCGCCGTGTCCGGCACTCTCTCCCCCGGTCCCGCTAAAATCTCCGTGACAACCCCTCCGAAGGGAGCTGTCACAATTCCCTGATCCTCAAGGATCTTCTGATATTCCCCAAGCTTTGCGGAATGCTGGGATTTTTCCAGATTTAATCTGTCCAGCTCCGCAGAAATCTCCTCAGGCAAAAGAAGATCCTCTACCTTTCTTCCCGCCTGTTTCACCGCCTCGTCCCGCTCCGCTCTGGCATCCGCTTCCCCGTATGCCGCGCTTTGCAGCGCGCTGCGCAGTTCCTCCTGATCTCCCTCCTCTCCCAGATCTTCCTCCGCCTGGACATAGCTTTCCATTGCCCTGCCAATCTGTGTGTCCTGAAGCCTTGCCGTAATGTCATAGTCCTCCCGCGCCCGTGCCAGCTCCAGTTCCTTCTTCTGACGCGCAATTTCCTGATTTTCCAAAATAGCATCGATTTGAAGGGAAAGCTGGGAAATCTCATTTTTCTTTTCCTCCATGATCTCCTCTAAATCCTCCAAATCGATTCGAAACAGCTCCCCGCCTTCCTCCACCCGATCCCCTACATGAACCAAAACCGAAGCGATCCGAACTCCCGGCTGATAAGTAACCGTCTTTTCCCCTCCCGGGATCACGATTCCTTCCGCCTCCACCTTATGCTCTATGTATTTTGATTCCGGCTGACAAGTGCTTACCATTGGCAGGCGGTACGCATAAACGCTTTTTGCAACCAGCGTACAGACTGCCATAAAAGCAAGAAAACCAGCAAAACCCGCTATCGCCTTTTTTCTATTTTCTCTCATTCTAATCTCCATTCCGGAGCCTCCCCTTTACTCTTTCAGCCCTGCATAAATAATGCCCTGTTCCAGATAATCCTGCCCCAACACAAATACAAACACCGCCGGAACCAGCGTAATCACACTGGCGCAAAAAGCAAATCCCGCTTGTCCCCAGGTTATTTCCGGCAGGTACAATGACAACGGCCACAAAGCTTTCTCCTCCAAAAACGCCATAGGCTGCTCCATCAAATTCCAATATTCCAAAAATCCCAGCACCATTGCAGAGAGCAGCCCTCCTTTTCCCAGGGGCAGTCCCAACCTTATTAATATGGTTATTTCTCCGGCTCCGTCTATTCTCGCCGCCTCCAGCATCTGGGGCGGAATGCTCCGAAAACCCCCGTATATAATGAACACGGGAAAGGTTGAAAACATCGCAGGTAAGATAATGGCTCCGTGGGTGTTTAAAAGAGAAAGTTGATTCAACACCAGATAGCTTGAGAGCATGGTTACCTGAAACGGCATGAGCATCAGCACCACATATAGGGAAAACAGCCATTTGCTTCCTTTTACCGGATACATGGCAAAGCCCCATGCCGCCGGTACCGCCGCCAGAAGCTGTCCGGCAAGAATACATCCCGTCAGTTTGATGGAATTCCAGAACAGCACAAAGAATTGAGGCGTTTCAAACAGCAGCTTTTTATAATTCTCAAAGGAGGGATAATCCGGCATCCACTTCCAGCTGATCCATTCCTCCCCCTCTGTAAACACACTGCCCAAATATCCCCCCAGCTCCCAGCTGTCCATAAGCGCCCCCGATAACAGAATCAGCAGGGGCAAAAGGATCAGCGCCGCCGGAAGTGAAAGCAACGTCACCGCTAAGCCCTTTTGCACCCATATGCCCGCTTTCCGTAAATCTATCTTTTTAACTTTCATTTCGATCCCACAGCCTTTGTAAAACCATCATAATCACCATCAAAAAACCTCCCGTACACACTGCCGCTGCCGCCATTTTATCCAACTCCAGATTTACAAACCAGTTATTGAACAGATGCTGTAAAAGATAAATGCTTTCATCCGGATAAGCACCTGCCGTAAGATATGCCTCCCGATAAATCTTAAAGGAGTTTAAAAAGGATAAAACCACAATTGTGTACAGGCTTCCTTTCAGATTTGGAAGAATCATATACCACAAGCGCTGCCACTTTCCCGCACCATCAGTTTTTGCCGCCTCCAGAAGCGCCGTGGGAATACCCGAAAGCCCGGCAAGCCACAAAAGCACCGTATATCCCATATTTTTCCACAGATAGGTTCCCACAAGCACCCAAAATGCCGACGACGAACCAAGATAGTCCTTTGAAACCTGCCCCCACAACCCCAGCCATTCTCCCAGACGGGACAGAAGCATGTTAAAAAAACCCCGCCTGTAAAAGGTCATCTTCCATACCAGGACAATGGTTGCCGTGGGCATGGCAAGGGGAAGCAGATAAATGGCTTTCAGCCATCCCTTATGCTTCAGCATATTCAGCAGAAGCGCCGCCGCCAGGCTGACCATAACCAGAAGAGGAAGGCACGCCAGTGTAAACAGAAACGTATTTTTTACCGCCATCCGAAACGCCTGATTTTGAAAGATCATCCGATAATTTTCAAATCCGCAGAACTCCCCTGTTACCCCTCCGGTAAAGGATCTTTGCACCACATCTCCAAACGGAACAAGCACAAAGACCATAATTCCTGCAAGTCCTGGCAGCACAAACAGACAAAAAAACTTTTTTCTTTTTTTCAGCATAAAGGGTTACTCCGACATATAAATGGCAAGCTTACTCCAAATGGCGTCAAGGGTCTCTTCCAGCTCCTGTTCCCCTTCCAGATATGCCTCCCCTTCGTCAAAAACAGTTTTTTCCAGAGTCAGATCTGCCAGCAGAGGCGTATCCGCCGATTCCATCCATCTCCTTAAATCGGCAAGCTCCTCATCCTCGGGATAGTACACATCCAAATCCACTTCTATGCCGTCCTCATCTATCATTGCCATTGAGCCGTATAAATTATTTTCGCCCAAATACTCCTCTTCAGGAAGAAGAAGCTTTTCAAATGCTCCCTTGTTCACTGCAAAGCCTCCCAAAGCACATTGTACTTCTTCTCCCAGAAATACCTTCACAAAGTCCTCCGCCAATTCCTTCCTGTCAGTTCCCGCATTGATTCCCAGGATGGAATCCGGTATGAAAATCCCCTCCCTTTGTCCCGCCAGGGGCAGCAGCAGCGTGTCCTCAAAGCCTTCCGCCTTAGCCGCCGAGGTAATGTCAAAATATCCATATGGATAAGTGGTAATTCCTGCCATAAACCGGGTATAACCACCTACATAGTCAAGGGTATTTATCCCATAAATAGAAGTCTCATATACCCAGTCTTCTCCATAGATTTCCCCGTACCAATCTGTACTGGACTCATATCTGTCTATACTTTTAGATGAAATTCCGTTCATCTGTGCCTGATAAATCCTTTTCATCTGAGTCAGGAATTCCGACACCGCCTCTCTGTCTATTTCCCCCTGCTGACCAACCCATGCCGGTTCGCTTGCCATAGAAAAGACCTTCATAATTCCCTTTGCCGAACAGATTCCCAAAAGATCCTCGCCGGGATTGTCTCCGCGCAGTTGCTCCGCCATGTCCGCAACCGCTGTAAGGTCCGTCATTTGAGAAACATATTTTTCTCTGCCCAGCATAAGAGGAAAGCACACATTCCCGGGAACCGCGTAAATTCCTTTTTCCTTTCCTTCTTTCCCCGAAAAGGCCAGGAAAAGATTGTCATACAGTTCTTCCTCTTTGGACAAGGTTTCCAGAAGATCGTCCAGCTTAAGAAGCAGCCCTTTTTCCACATAAGAATCCATGGGCAGACCGTCCAGCAATAAAAGGTCGGGACCTTTTCCTGCCAGGATTTCCGTATTCAGCTTTTTCAGCGCATCTTCTCTGGTAATGCCGTCATCCTCCTCCATCCTTATCTCGTATTCCACAAACACATCCGGGTTCATAACCTGATAAATGGAAATCGCCGTCCGGAGACTGTAGCTTTCCGTAAGACTGTACACTTTCAGTTTTTCACTGGGATAAGCGCTTACATTGGGATCAAAGGTGAATTTCACCAGCTTCCCATTGTTGAACACCGCCAAAAACGCACCGTCCCCCAGAAGCGTCATGCCCTTGATTCCGTATTGGGGACTGCCCAGCCGGGAGAGACTTCCGTCGATCAACTGCTCCGTCTCCTTTTCTCCTATTACATGGCGGTGCAAACCTTTTTCTCCTGCAAGATAAAGCGTCCCATCCTCCCCGAAAAAATATAGCAGATCATACCAACTTCCTCCATTAAAATTGCGGTCTTCTCCATATTGGCTGCTTACAAATTCCTCCAGCCCTTCCTCCTCCACATATTCTTCCTTTTCCAGATCATAAAGAAGGGGCGTTTTTAAATCATATCCATCTATCAACATCAGATTTCCGCCAAACTGAATCTGCCCAGGTCTTCCCTCTAAGGTAAGAAAAGGTTTACTGCTGCCGTCCTCACTGACTTCATAAATCACATCTCCCAGAGTGGTAATAAAAATTCTCCCCTGATCCGACAGCCAGATTCTGTTAGCATACATCTCTTCCTCTGAGACGGACAATTGAATCGGCGTCACCCTGCCGTCCGGGGCAATCAGCGCGCAATCCGGCGACAAGTTAAACGCCGAGTCCTCCTCAGAGTCCTCTTTTGCAGAATCCTTTTCATAGTCTTCATAAATGACCCCGATGGTTCCGTCCTCACGGATCTGCACGTCCATAAGATAGGCAGCTTCCAGCTTGTCATCCAGCCACCCGTTGCTTTCTTTTTCCCATGTATCGCTGTTGTCCTTAGATACCTGTATTCCAGACGTCTTATCAACGATCCTAATGCTTCCGTCAGAAAATCTTTTCATACCGCTGACGTTTTTCAATACTTCCGACAGATCTCTTTCCGCCTCCACATATCTTCCCATCTGGGTTTCTTCCGATTTGTCCTGGAAATTTTCCTTCTTTGTGCTGTTGCCTGCGCATCCCCCCGTCAACATCATAATAGCGGATAAAAGTAGGCAAACTGTTTTTCGGGCTTGTTTCTTTTTCATTTTCCCGTACTCCCTTCTATTTCCAAAATGTATTGCATTTCGCACAATATGACTACTGCAATAGTCTATCTGGTACTAGACTATCACAGTAGTCATATCTTGTCAATCAATTTCATGGAAATCTTGACGTGAATTCGAACTGCGACACAAAAATTTCATAAAAGTTTCACAAAAATTTCACCGACTCTTGACAATGCCCTTCTTCTTATGTAAAATGCTGAGTTGTGTGATGAAGCACATAAACTCGTAAAGAGCAATAGGAGGAAAAGTTATGAAAAGGAAAACCTTAAAATTTGCAGCATGTGCAGCAATTACAGCACTTATGTTATCTTTAACTGCCTGTGGCGGAAAAGAAGCTGCTAACACAGAAGATCCTGCTCCCGTAGAAGCAGTAGAAGACGAAGCTGAACCGGAAACCGAAACTCCTGCAGAGGATGCCGATGTGGAAACCCCCGCAGAAGATACAGAAGCAGATACAGCCGCTTCCGGAACTTTAGAGGAATTATTTAGTGATCCTGCCACAAAAGAAGCGTTAGATCAGCAGTTTGCAGCTATGGCACAGGATGGTATGTCCTTATCTTCTGATGTTAAAGGAAATAATTTTACACTCATTTTTAAGATTGAAGACAGTTCTATGCTTTCTGACGGTATAGAGGATCAGCTTAGCACAGCGCTGGATTCATTGGCAAGTACCTTCCAGGCATCTGCTCAGCAGTTTGATGCAGCAATTGGGCAGGAAGGCGCATGCACCGTTACTATCCGTTATACAGATCCTGACGATAACGTATTGGCTGAACAGTCTTTCATGGCTGAATAACACTGGCTTTTGTCTCAGGACAATACATCCAAAATTTATGTATATCTTGATATAAGTCAAATAAGGGGCTGTCATTCTTGGCAGCCCCTTATATTAATATTCCGATCCGCCGGCTCGCAAAGCGTGGCGGCGTTGATTCTTACAGGACAGTCGGCAAAATACACTGCCCGTTGTTTATTTCCATCCTCCTTGCCAACGACTGGCATATTTTCTGGATTCTTCCTCTGATAAATGCACCAGCCCGGTCAAATTGCCATTCTCATCATATTCCGTAACAACGCCTGTCACGCCGTTCTCCGGACTTGCCTCTCTGGAACATACTCTTCCTGAAAATCCCTGTTCCGACCGCAATTGGTTATCTGCAAAGAAGAAAACAGGTTCCTCCTGATAATAAAGCTGATAATCATCCTCTGTGATCTCCACGCTCAACCCATATTGGGCAAATTCCTGCGCCAGCCCTGTAACCATATTCTCTGTACTCTCTGTGAGCGTTGCCGCTTCTTCCGCCACAGCCGTCTCCTGTTCTACGGCGTCCGCCGCATATTCCGTGAAAGTGCCAGGCGTAGCTGCACTTGCCGTCTGCTCCTCCTGCCATGCAAGGTTGACCTGTGTAATAACGTTGTCTTCCAAAGCATATGCCCCTGGAAGTTCTGTTGTGGCCTCATATAACCGGTATTGTGCATATGCCTGATCATTGCCTACAAATACCGTCAGAGCGCCCGCCACTGCCAATATCGCCGCCAATATCACCCTCGCAGTTGTTTTTTGACAGGTCATAACTGCTATGATCCTTTCCTTTACCGCACTTTTTCCAAATCCCATTCCTGTCTGAAAACCCAGCCTTCTGTTCTCCGCCATGGCAAGAAGGGTTAACGCATAATCCTGCCTGCTTCCCCTGTTCCTGCGTACCACTCTTTCATCACATAAAAGTTCCATATCTCTGTTAAACAGAAAATACATCGCCCATGCAAAGGGGTTAAACCAATGGATACACAAGGCAAGATGCGCCGCCAGTTTTTTCAGATTATCGTAATTTCTGATATGCGCCAGCTCATGCTGAAGGCAAAACGCAATTTCCTTTTCCTCCTTCAGGCGCAAGCCTTTGGGAAACACCACTGCCGGATGCAGCAAGCCATAAGTGACAGGCGTTGCCGTGCGATCGGAAATACGGAATTTTATTTTCATCAACCGTTTCAGATCTTTCTCATTGGTTGCCGCCTGACCGACCAGCCGCCTTTTCTCCTGCTCCGGCATAGGCAGACTTTCCTTAAACAGCCGGCTGTCTCTGAGGTAAAGATACAGAGAACCAAACAGCATCATACCGGTTCCCAATAAATAAAGGAAAAACACAATTTTGCCAAAATCCGCCGCCTGATATGCATAATCGGTATCCTCTATAGGCTGATCAGTCGTTACAACCACATCCCCTTCTGCAAACACTCCTACTACCACCTCGTATTTCTCCTCATGGGTTAGCAGATCTCTTATATCTGCCAGCGGCTCCGGAATAGGCATTGATACAAAAAAGGGCAGCAGCAGACGTAGAATTGCAATTTCCCAAAGTATAACCATCACTGCCTTAGGCAGACGATGTAAAAACAAGGCGCGGAATAAAATAAGTAACAGAATCAAAATTCCCGCCGCCGCGCTCATTTTAATCAAAATCATTTGACCGCCTTCCTTTCGTCTCTGTTTAAGCCAAATCGTCTATCAGCTTTTTTAACTGCTCCACTTCCTTTTTGGACAACTTTTTACCATCCAGAAAAGCTGCGAAAAATTTTTCTTTTGAACCGTCAAACATTTTGTCGATCAGCTCCTCTGTCTCATATTCCTGCACTTCCTGTCTGGAAAGTAATGGAACGCACACAAACCCCGGTTCTTCCCTCCTGATCGCTCCCTTATCCACACATTTTTTAATAACGGTGTAGGTGGTGTTTCTGTTCCACCCGATCTCACCTTTTAAAATTTTAACTACCTGCCCTGCCGGTATCGCTCCTTCCCGCCAAAGTACTTCCATTACCCTTCTCTCTGAATCAAATAATTTTATTTCCATACCCTTATCCTTTCCCGTCTAATCGCAAAATGACTACTATAATAGTCTTTCTAATAAAAGACTATCACAGCAGTCATTCTCTGTCAAACTCTTTTTCTGATTAAATCATTCCCAATACCAGGGTTATAGTTAGAATTCATGATACTCAATTATCAAATAGCGGTTCAATATACTTTAGGATAAATTCCATTCTATCCTTGACTTTTGGTCTAAACAGAGAAGCGATTGCAACCACCATGTTTTTTTTCGTGTTGACATAAATGGTATTTCCTCCATCCCCCATGGCTGCAAAGCCATCCTTATCAATCCACCACAAATATCCGTACGACAAATTTTGCCCTTCCCATCGACTGTGCTCCTTTGTACTTTCGTTTATCCATTTTTCTGACACAATTTGTTTACCGTTCCATATCCCATGATTTAAATATAATTGACCTAGTTTCGCCATATCTATGGGAGAGAGCGTAAGCCCCCAGCCTGCCGTATTTACCCCCATAGGGTCAGCTACCCAGCCGCTAATATTCGTAGCTTGATTAAAAGCAAGCTGTTCTTCTTTGCTATGAAAAATAATATTCTTTTCAACGACGATACCCAATGGAGCAAACAGATTTTCTTGCGCAAAACTTATGACAGATTGTCCCGTTGCCCTACCAAGAATACCGGACATAATATCCGGACCTATCAGGGGCGCATATCTAAATTTGCCAATTTGTCCCCTGCCACCCAATAAATCCAGTGAGAATTTTACCCAGTTATCGCTTGTAAAATACTTTATATAGGGATTAAACTTATATTTATATGGCGCGGTCATTGTTAATAAATTTCTTAATGTAATATTTTGTATTGTTTTCTCTCTTTTTTTGATTTTATATTCAGGGAAAAAATCCAATACTTTTTGGTCAAGATCTTTGATATAGCCTTTGTCCATGGCAATTCCTATCAATATGGAAATGATACTTTTCGTTACCGAATATACATGAATTCGACTATTTGCGGTACATTCATTAAAATAATGTTCGTATAATGTCTCACCATCTTTTAATACAACGATACCTGCAATATTTCCATAATCACGCATTACTACCTTTTCAAACGTTTCTATTTTTTCTTGAATCATGTCATTTTTTCTCCTTTAAATGTTCTAAGGATATCCTTGGATAAAGGATAAATCCATTAAAAATCATTTTCAAGGCATATTTTAAGATTTTACAGCAAAAACGCTTCGAAAGCAGGATTCCTTCCGAAGCGTCCATTCCATTTATATCTTTAAATCTTTTAGTTTATTCTGACTGGTCAGGATAATTGCCTATCCCAGAACCTTCTCCAGCTCTTTTATCACAATCTTAAGCGCCTTAATTCTTGCGTATTTTTTATCCACTGACTCTAAAATATACCAGGGCGCATAAGCGGTACTGGTCTTTTCAATCATTTCGTTTACCGCCGTCTCGTAGGCGTCCCATTTCTCCCGGTTGCGCCAGTCCTCATCGGTAATCTTCCACTGCTTTCCGGGCGTATTCTGACGGTCTGTAAAGCGGGCAAGCTGGGTGTCCTTGTCAATTTGTACCCAGAACTTGATAATCACTGCACCCCAGTCATGAAGCTCCTTCTCAAACTCGTTAATTTCATTGTATGCTCTTTTCCAGTCGTTTTCACTGCAAAAGTCCTCCAGCCGCTCTACCATCACACGTCCGTACCAGCTTCTGTCAAAAATAGCAATATGCCCTGTTTTAGGCAGCCTGGTCCAGAACCGCCAAAGATAATGCCTCGCTTTTTCGTGAGGCTCCGGGCTGGCAATTGGATGTACCTCGTAGCCTCTTGGATCCAGAGCGCCTGTAATTCGTTTGATGTTGCCGCCCTTTCCCGCTGCATCCCAGCCTTCATAGGCAATTATCACAGGCACCTGTTTTCTGTAAAGGCGGTTATGCAGTTCTCCTAAATGCTTCTGAAGCTTCTCCAGTTCATCCTTATACTCCTGCTCTTCCATAAACTTATCCAAGGGCACCTCGGCAAGCTTCGGCATTTTTTGAAGAGGAAATACGTTCTGCAAAAGCGGCACTGCAAGATTCCGGTTCTGCATGGCAATCTCAATTCCCTGAGTCAGGGTTTCCAGTACCTGCAGCTCCGCCCACTTTTTGGATTTGGAATCTATGATATACCAGGGAGCGGAAGGCGAGTTGGTATCTTCCATATACTGCCCAAATACTTCTTCACATTTTTTATAGTGCTTATTCTGCCATTTATCGTTTTCACTGACCCGCCAGCTGGTATCAATATCCCCTTTAAGCTCTTCAATTCGTTTTTTCTGCTCTTTCTCGCTGATCTGGAAGAAAAATTTCATCACCAGATAACCGTTGTCCGTAAGCTGCCGCTCAAATCTTCTGATGCTGCCGATCCTCTGCTCATAGGTCTTTTTATCCATCTCTCCGTGGAGACGCTTTCTGGTTACCTCGTCCATCCAGCCGGAATCCAACAGCATAAACTTCCCCGCTTCAGGCAGCTTGGTAAAATATCTGCAAAGAAAGGGCTTTCTGCTCTCCTCCTCGGTAGGCTGATCCATAGTCGCCACCTTGAAAAATCTGGGATCAATATTCTGAATCACCTGCCCTATGGCGCTTCCCTTGCCAGCTGTTCCCCATCCCTCAACGAGCACCAAAACCGGGAGCTTATGCTCCTTAATCTGCATCTGCTGGCTGAAAAGCTTTTCTCTTGCCGCCTTCAGCCTTTCCTTTAACGCCTCTTCCTCCGGTTTTTCCATAAAAATAATGTCCTTCAGCATGATACCTTCCCTCCCTTAAAATACTTTATACATCTGTCCTTTCGCTTCTCTTGCTAAATTTCACTTATTGCTTCAAAAATTTTTCTACTCTTGCAATAAATTCCCTTGCATTGAAAATCTGGTTTTCTGAATCTTCTTTTGATGCCATAAAAAAATCCGAATAATCACATTTTTCTCTAATGCGGTATGCACTGTCTATCAGCTTATAAGTATTTCGATCAAACTTCCCTTCATGCACATAAAACTGATTAAAATGTGCAATTACAGAACTATGCTTGGAAGCATCAAATCCATCCAATATATTTACCGCACGTATCGCATGAAAAATCGCGTAATATGACCTATTTATCGCAACTTTATAAAATCCTGCTTCGTGATTGCTGACAGCCGCCTCCAAATCTTCCTTGGCTCGGTTCATGCGGTATTGTGAGAGCGCTTTTACATCAGGCTGCATACAGAATCACTCCTTCCTCTGAAACATTTCTGTAAAAAGGGGATATTTTCTGCCAGTCCATGTACTCCTGATAGCTAACATCTACAATTGACAGAACCTTTAAATATTTTATAGAAATATCCGTTGATACATCCCCCAATCTGTCCTCATAATTCCGCAGTTCCCGGTCGGTAACATCTACAAGTACCATAATATCTATATCTGATTCGCTGGTTGCCGTTCCACGCGCAACAGAACCATATAAAATTACAGACTTCAATTTGCTTCCATATACTACCTGCAGCATGCCAGATAACTCCGTCAGCATAGTCTTTAACTGTATATCCCTCAACACGTCCATAATATATATCCACCACCTTTACGTAAACCTTCCTCCACAATATAGCAAAACAGGGAGATAAATTTCTTATCTCCCTAAAGATGGACAAATTCCTTTAATCACTTATATTATAGGCAATTCTTTCAGATAAATCAATACAATTTAAGTTTAATATTTTTCCTTATGGTTCAATCGTAAAGGAAAACCGCATATCCTTATCTCCATAAACTCGATACGCTTCTTCCACATCCGCCCCCCAGCTGTCGATCCCCCCTACGCCTCTTACCGCTCCATATATGCACAAAACCGTTCTCCTTGCAGGCGGAAGCTCCTCCTGATGCAGGGCGTTCTCCAACTCCTGCGCCGTATAAGGCAGGCAGCTAAAGGCAAATGGTTCTTCTCCGGAAAATTTAAGGCAAAAATCTTTTTCCTCCCTGTCGCTGTTATCCAGCACTTTATTGCGGCAGACCTCTACCCACCGGGTATCCATATGCATCCCGCAGTCCTGAGGCACCAGGTAAGGAGTGACAGGCAGTCCCTCTATCTGATAAACGCCCTGCTCCCCTCCTGCCCTTCTGTCCGGATAGGTCTCGCCGCTGAGTCCTTCATATCGATACCCTGCTGCCTTTGTAGGCATCACAAACCGAATACCGAATACGGGAAGCTCCGGAAGTTCTTGCTTTCCCTGATACTCTGCGGTTACCTGTATTTTCCCCAGGGAATCAACATGATAAGATACCTTTACGTTGGTTTTGGGACTTGTGATCGTTTCATAAGTGAAAACCAACAACACCTCCTCTGCTTTTTCATCCTTGGTATACCGGTTATTTTCCGGCGCTTTGGGAAGGGGTATTGCCTTGCCATCCACCATCACCTCTATTCCCACACAGCCCATAAACAAATCGGCGCTCAGCCAGCTTCCCGATTTCAAGTGGAACCCGCTTCCTCTGTCATTATCTGTCAGCGCTCTCCAAAAAGTGGGCTTAGGCGTACGGTAAAGCCATTCTTTTCCATCGATGCAAAATGATTCCGGTCCTCCAGTCTGATAAGAAAAAAGATAGTGAAAATCTTTATCCCCGGTATTTCCCCGGACACCCAGCGTACAGTCTCCATAGATAATCCGAAAGCATTCTTTATCTGTATTTTCCATAATAATACCTCACTTCCTGCATTGCCGGTTTTTCCCTTCGGTCGGCAAATAGGATTCCATTTCCTGAAAATTCATAATCAGAAGGTCTGTCATCAAAATCGCCTCCATAGCGAAGCACCTTCTGTCCCGTAACTTCATCCTCCACCTCGATCGCCTGGTCAATAAAATCCCATATAAAACCGCCCTGATACATAGGAAATTCATCCAGCAGCTTCATATAAGAGCCCATTCCGCCCAGGGAATTTCCCATATCATGCATATATTCGCACAAGATAAAGGACTTTTTCGGATCATTCTCCAGATACTCTCTCACCTGTTCCGGCGCTGCATACATGCGGCTTTCCACATCCGATATGCACTCCTCATAAGCCCTGTTATGAAATACCCCTTCATAATGCACCAGCCTGCCGTCCTTCTTCTCCTGGAAGAAACGATTCATTGCCTTAATATTTTCCCCTGCATAGGATTCGTTTCCTAAAGACCAGAACAGCACAGATACATGATTCTTAAAAAGTTCAAAATTACTCCTCGCCCGGTCGAGAACCGCCTCTTTCCACTGGGCAAGGCTTCCCGGCACATTCCAGGAAGGCTCCACCTGCCCCAGCTTCTGCCAGCTTCCATGAGACTCCAGATTGGTTTCCGCCATCATATAAATTCCCTTTTCATCACACAGATAATACCATGGAATCTGATCCGGATAATGACAAGTCCGCACGGCATTGATCTTATTTTTAAGAAGAAGATCCATATCCTGAATCATCTCCTCCATACCGATGGATCTGCCCTTTTGGGCGCTCCACTCATGACGGTTTACACCGCAGATCACAAGCCGCTTTTGGTTCAGATACATCACCTTGTCTTTGATTTCCAATTTTCTGAAGCCTACAGGGTAAGGCACTGCTTCCGTTAGAGTTCCGCTGCCATCATATAATTTTATTGTCAACTGATATAAGTAAGGATCCCCATTGTCCCAAAGCCTTATCTTCTCTATACTTTGCCTGGGAAGGCTGACGCGCAGCTCCTGGCAATCTGACGGTTCCCGTCTTTCGGAAAAAGGAAGTCTGCCCCTTACACATGCCTTTCCTTCCTGATCGGTAAGACAAATCTCCGCCCAACCGCCAGTTTTCTTTCCCTCAAAAGGAAATTCTGTGGAAATCTTCAAATCCAGAGAAAGGCTTCCTCCTCCGCTATCCGACACCTCCGGTTTTATCCATAGATCCTCCAGATGGACAGCCGGCTTCCCGTACAGCTTTACGCTTCGAAAAATGCCAAAGAAACGAAAGAAATCCTGATCCTCCAAAAATGCCGCCGTGCTCCTTTTATGCACCTCCACCGCCAGCCGATTGCCCTTTTCTCTCACATAAGGCGTCAGATCAAACTCGGAAGGGGTAAAGCTATCCTCCGCATAGCCGATAAAATGACCGTTCAACCACAGATACATTGCCTGCTCTACACCCTCAAAGCAAACGACGATCCGCTTCCCCAAAAGCCCTTTTTCCAAGTCAAATTCCCTGATATAGGAACCAACCGGATTGTAAGACGCCTGACTGAACATTCCTCTCCACTCTTTACTGTTTTTCAGAGAATATGCCGGTCTTCTGTAAAAATGTCCTTCCCAGGGATACATGGTATTAATATAATGGATCTTATCATATCCTGCCATTTCAATATGGCAGGGAACCTGGATTTGGTCAAACTCTCTAAAGTCGAAATTCTCCCGATAAAAGTCTGCAGGTCTTACGGCTCCATTTTCAGAATAATGAAACCTCCATGTGCCATTTAAGTCTTGCTCCAAAGAGCTCTTTCCCGCTTCCAGTTCCTTCTCGTTGGCGTAAAAATAATGATCGCTGTGTGCCGGAATCTGACCCACGCGAAATACCTCCGGATCGTCCAGCCATTCCAATTTTGCTTCCACGTCTCTTCTCCGTTTCTTTTTTCGTTATTCCTTCACTGCACCTGCTGCTACGCCTGCCAGAATATATTTCTGGAAAAAAACATAGATCGCAATGGTAGGAATCATAATGATAATAATACCGGCAGCAAGGGTCTGCCAGGAACCCTGCTGGGCATTTGCATAGTTCATTAAAAAGGTAGTCAATGTGCGCAGCTTGTTTTTGGGCATATACAAATAAGGAATATACATATCATTGATAATATTGATCGCCTTGATAATACATACAGTCGCAGTTGCCGGCGCCAGTAAGGGAAAGATAATTTTGGCAAAAAGCCCAAAATAGGAACAGCCATCCAGCAATGCCGCCTCGTCAAGCGCCACGGAAATACCGGAAATAAACTGCCTGTAAATATATAACTGCATAAGATCGGATGCTACATAGATCACAATAGGCGCCCATATGGTATTATACAAATGCAGTCCCTGAATCACCTGAAATCTTGCAATCTCTGTTACAAAGGTGGGAATCAACATTCCCATAAAAAACAGTCCCACAACGATCTTTTTCCCCTTAAATTGAAATCTCTCGATAATAAATGCTGTGATTGTTCCAAACATAACATTAAAGAACAAAGAAATCAATAAGATAATACCCGTATTTTTAAATCCCAGCAGCAAATATTTATCTGTCAATACATCCCGGAAATTTTCAAAGGTAATTCTATTCCATGCAGGCAGAAGCAGCGGTGATGTAACTGCCATATCCCCCTTTGTCTTCAGCGCTGCAAAAAGAGTGAGGAGAATCGGTGCTATCACGATCACAACCATACCCAGACATATGATCTGTTTTATAAACTGCGTCAATGCTTTTCTATACATAACCTATTTCCTCCTGTCCTTTAAGATCAAACCGTGGATCAGATAATTCTGAATCACATAAATAAAAATGATCATAAACATGATTGCTACAGCCATAGAGGAGGCAAGACCAAAATTGGAAAATGTAAATGCCGTCTTAATGGTATAAAGAGTAAAGGTAGAAGACGCATAACCGGGACCTCCTGCCGTCATTACAAAAGGAATATCAAATACCTGCAAAGCGCCCCTGATATTATCAAATAATACAAAATCTACCATCAGCATGATCGCCGGCACCTGCACATACTTGAAAAGCTGCCATGTAGTGGCGCCATCCACCTTTGCCGCCTCCAGCACATCCTGAGGAACCGACTGAAGCGCCGCCATAAAAAGAATCACATGATAACCGCTAAACCTCCACAAAGAGACAAAAGCCAGTACATAATTAACAATCTTCGGATCCGACAGCCAGCTTCTAATCAACGATTCCATATGTAAGGATGTGAGAATTGCATCAAACGCTCCGTTAATAGGTGAAAAGAAATAAGAGAAAGCATATGAAATTGCCACCCCATTGATGATATAAGGCATGAACACCATTGTCTTATAAAATTTTGCCGCCCGAAGCTTTCCCGTAAGTAAAACTGCAAAGGCAAGCTCCACAAAAATCATAAAAAAGTGAATTACAAAATATACTGCATTATTTTTCAGCGACATCCACAAATCTTTATTCTGAAACATAGATATGTAATTTTCTATCCCTATAAAATTTTTTTCCTGTGAATAACCATCCCAGTTGGTAAAGCTCATTCGGAACAGATCAAATGCAGGAAACACAACAAATGCAATCAAGAGCAGCATAGGTACGATCAATGATATGATAATAAATCTGCTCCTTTTTTTATTCAATTTACTCATAGCTACCTCCGGTAATAATTGGGGGCTGTTTACTGCAGCCCCCAAGACCTGTTTTATTGCCCTCTATCGTTTGCGCATTTTGTTTTATTGAATTCCAAGCTTTGTACGAGCCTCCGCCCACTTTGTGTTTAATTCAGCCAGAGCAGCGTCCAGGTCAAAGCCCTCTGTCATCATCTGCGCACCCAGCTTTTTATAATCAAAGGTAGTTTCATTCTGAATTGCCGTGAAGTCATCCCCGCCGCCGTCATACATAACCAATGTCATATCCGGACAAAGCTGATCAGCTTCTGCTAAAACAGGATCCTTATCCTTAGGGAAGTTTGTCATGGAGGATGCGGATGATACATAATTGATATATGCCGGATACCATGCATCAGAGTAGAACCACTCCACAAATGCAACTGCAGCTTCGGGATTCTTGGAATGCGTGGTTACACCCATAAAAGAATCACCCTGAACGATTACATTATAAGGATCGGATTCCGAATTTCTTGTAGGAAGCATTCCTGTAATTCAGAAAT
>DKYT01000050.1:0-194 GCA_002492465.1 Lachnospiraceae bacterium UBA7093
CTTAATGACATTACCACGGATGGCAGAATCAGGAATCTGCGGCAAGGATGCCGCTAGATTCCGACCCGGACAGTTTTCGATAAATTTATCCATTCTGTTAGTGAAATCCGATTTTGAGATCGGCGCTGCGCTATCAAGATTTCATGCCGCCTTCCAAGGGTTACAGCCCATCCATAATGCCGCCCCAAAACATC
>DKYT01000050.1:493-42048 GCA_002492465.1 Lachnospiraceae bacterium UBA7093
TCCATAATGCCGCCCCAAAACATCGGTCTGAACCGCCAACTCGATTATCCCTGCTTAATCTAAATAATATTTGAAATTCATAAAATATTTTCATATAATGAAATTTGTAACAATCAATAGAAAAGGGGAGAAATGATATGAGTGTTTCATTTTTAGATTTGCACCTTGAAAAACCCGAGGCGGTAGTGAAGGCGCAGGAAAAGCAAAAAGGCTTAAACTGGTTTCTGGAAATGTTGATTTTCATTGGCGTTTTCGCTGTGGTGGGCATTTTTCAGACGCTGCTTTTAATACCGGGAGAAATTCCCATGCTTGCTATGAATCCGGAGTATCAAGCGGCGGTGGCGTCCGGTGATGTTGCGAAAATAGCGGAAGTAACGGAAGTGATTGTAAGTTCAGATGCTTTCGCGGTTTTGTCGCTGTTTTCCAATGTGGGCATGATAGTGGTGCCTATTTTATTTTGCAGGTGGATTCAGAAGAGAAAACCGGATACCCTTGGCTTTACCCGGAAGGGAGCGGGGAAGGAATATCTCATAGGTTTGGGAACGGGATTTATAGCATTTTCGGTGGTTGTACTGATCTGCGTGGTGACCGGCTCTGTGAAATTAACAGGCTTTTCACCGGATTTCGGCATAGGGATGTTTTTACTGTTTCTGGCTGGTTTTATGATTCAGGGAATGGCGGAGGAAGTGATGTGCCGGGGATACTTTATGACTTCTCTTGGAAGACGTTATCCCATGTGGGCGGCGGTCTTTGCAAATTCATTGATTTTTGCCGGATTGCATTTGTTCAATAATGGGATCAGTGTTCTTGCCTTTATCAATTTAATTTTATTTGGCGTGGTAGCTTCGCTGTATTTTGTTAAGCGGGGAAGCATCTGGGGAATCGGTGCGTTTCACAGTATTTGGAATTTGGTGCAGGGGAATTTTTACGGATTCCAGGTAAGCGGCGTGGTTGTAAAGTGTTCTGTGTTCAGCAGCGCCGCGGCGGAGGATAAGGGTATTATAAACGGCGGTGCCTTCGGACCGGAGGGAGGGCTTGCCGTCACCATCGTATTTTTGGTGGCAATCTGTATCCTTCTCAGAAAGAAGCCCCAAAAGCAGGCATAATCCTGATCAGCGCCTGCGCATATGGTTCCTTTCATAATCCTTCAGGGAATCCAGGCATTGGCGGGACATGGGGAACAAAGCGATCATATTGAAAATGGTCATCAGACCGATTCCGATATCGCCCAGATCCCATACAAAGGTATATGCCGCCATACCGCCGATAAACAGCATAACCAGCGCGAGAAGCTTATACAGCGTCTGGGAAAGCCAGTTGTCGCCGAACAGGTATGCGATATTGGGTCTGGCATAAAAAAGAATGCCAATAAAGGTGGAAAAGCTGAAAAGCCATAAGATGGCGGCAATAAAAATGACACCGAATTTGCCCAGGTGGTAGTCCATTGCAGTCTGCAAAAGATCCATGCCCATAAGCCCGCCGGTAAGCTTTGCCGGGGTCAGCAGCATGATCATGGCGGAGCAGCTGCAGATCACGATGGTATCGATGAACACACCGAAAGACTGAAGAAGCCCTTCTTTTGCAGGATGGTCTATGTCGGCGGCAGCCGCGGCGCAGGGAGCGGATCCGGAGCCTGCCTCATTGGAAAACAGCCCGCGTTTGGCTCCGTTCATGATAACGGCGCCGATTCCACCGGCAGCAGCCTGGCGGAAGCCCCATGCCTCGGAGAAGATCTGCTGAAAAACAGAAGGCAGAAGGGAGGCATTTTTCAAAATAATAAATAAAGTAATCAGAAAATACATGCCAGCCATAATAGGGACGATCACGTTTAAAACCTTTACGGTAGCGTTTTTGCGCAGCACGATCACGGCGGCAATCAATACAAGAAGAATGGTAGTATAAAGAGGCGGAATCTGAAAGGCATTGGAAAAGGCGGAGGAAACGGAGTTGCCGATCACCTGACTGATGCCGCACCAGCAGATTAAGCCGGAGAGAGCAAACAGGGCAGCAATTACGGAACGTTTCCGGTTGCTGTCTTTTTTGATGAACAGATGATGAATATAGTAAGCAGGACCTCCTCTGTAGCCTCCGTACAGGGGATCTTTTTCTTTGTACAGCTGTGCCAGGGTAGCTTCCACAAAGGCGGTGGAAGAGCCAAGCAGCGCCGTAATCCACATCCAAAAAACTGCGCCTGCGCCGCCTAAGGAAATTGCCGCCACAACGCCTACCAGATTTCCCATGCCCACCCGGGTTGCAGTGGAAATAATCAGCGCCTGGACGCCGGAAATTGCTCCTTTGTGGGAGGATACCTTTTTCTCGGCGGTGATTTTCAGCATTTCAGGAAAAAGGCGGAAGGGCAGAAATTTTGTGCGGACGGTGAAATAAATACCGGAAGGAATTAAAAGGATAACCAACAGGGATAACCCCAGAGAGCTTCCTCCGGGCAGAGGGATCGAAATCAGGTCGCCCCAGAGAAATTGATAAATTGTATGGATTAGTTTTACAATTTGGTTCATTTTGAAAATACTCCTTTACATTCCTTCTGCTCTCAGTATATAGTAGAAGCAAGCATCTGTAAAACCGATAAAGATAATAATATTAATCGAAAAAATCGATGGAGAGAAAAATTGGAAATCAAAAATCTAACCACCTTTATTTACGTGGCGGAATTGAACAGCTTTACAAAGGCGGCTGAAAAGCTGGGTTACTCCCAGTCCACCGTATCCTTTCAGATCAAGCAGCTGGAAAGAGAACTGGATTCCCAGCTGTTTGAAAGAATCAACCATACGGTGGCATTGACGGAGAAGGGGAAGGAAGTGCTCAAATATGCCCATCAGATCAGCGAATTGACCCAGGGATTGGAAAAAAAGATGCGCGACGAAAGACATGCCGCAGGTCATGTTCGCCTTGCTATGGCGGATTCCCTTTGCGATTCGCTGCTGGCGGACCGGTTTTTGGATTTCAGAAACCGATATCCGGATATTACCCTGAAAATTACGGCGGCGGTTACCCAGGAGATGTTTCGGCTGCTGGATCACAATGAGGCGGATGTGATTTTAACCCTGGACAATCATATTTATGATAGGGAATATGTGATCGTAAGGGAAGAAAAGGTGGGAATGCATTTTGTGGCGAGAGGAGATTCCCCTTTGGCAAAGCGTCCGGCGCTTTTGGTTCGGGAACTGACAGACGAGCCTTTTATTCTGACGGAAAAGGGGATGAGTTATCGAAGGCTTATGGACGAAAAGCTTGCGGCAATGTCTTTGGAAATACAGCCTGTTTTGGAAATCGGAAGCACGTCGCTGATCTGTTCTCTGGTGGAGCAGGGAGTGGGAATTTCGTTTCTGCCGGATTATGTCACGGCAAAGGGAATTGCCGCCGGAAAGATTGTATGCCTGAGGGTGGAGGATTTTGAGATTGAAATATGGAAACAGCTTTTGTATCATCGGGATAAATGGGTGTCGCCCCAGATGGAATCGGTAATACGGTATTGTGTAAGCAGAGAATTTGACTCAGCTTTTGAAAGGGATGTTTCATTTCAACATTAGATGTGCTATGATAGTAGGGAAGCGTAACGCTTCGGCGTGGAGGATAAGATGAATTCAGGGCTGGTCAGCACCAAGGACGTATATAATGTTGTGAGAAGAGCGTTGGGAGTTATGGATGCCCAGATTTTGCAGCATGGAGAGATTACAGGATATATTTTTCATAATATGTTGAAGGCGGAGGGCGGCTATACGGAAGTGGAATTGGCTGAATATACTCTGATTGGCATGCTGCATGATCTGGGGATGATCAAGACCGGCTATAAAGGAGATATTGTGGAATGCGAGAAAACCAACGTGTGGGCTCATTCCATCTATGGATATCTGTTTCTAAACAATCTTTCGCCGGTGGGAGGTAAGGCTGAAATCGTACTTTATCATCATCTGCCTTATAAGCTCCATGGGCAGATCAAAAGCAGCTATATGCGGCTTACGGAATATTTGATCCTTGCAGACAAGCTTGCGGTCTTTTTACATACGGAGGGAAATGGAGACAACAAAGGGAAATTTATACGGCAGGCAAGAGGAGAACTGTCCGCCAAGGCGCTGGAATTGTTCCAGATGGCGCAGATCAGGTTCGACATTTTAGGAAAATTGAAGACAGAAGCATATCAAAAAGAAATGGAGCGCTTTTTTGGGAGAGTTCCCTTTACGGAAGGGCAGAAAAGAGGATTTTTGGATATGCTGATTTACGCAATAGATTTCAGAAGCCAGCCCACCGTCATCCATACCATGTCAACCAGAACTTTTGCTTTAGAATTGGGGCGGCTTATGCGTTTATCCGCAATGGAATTGCAGATCTTATATTACAGTTCTCTTCTTCATGACATTGGAAAGATTGTTATACCGATTTCTATTTTGGAAGCGCCAAGAAGGCTTACTGATGAAGAAATGCGGATTATGAAGGCTCATGTTGTGATAACGGATAAAATTCTGCGGGGGGCAATGGATGACCGGATTGTAGAGGTGGCGGTAAGGCATCATGAAAAGCTGGACGGTTCAGGGTACCCCAACGGAATTATGGGAAGAGATCTGTCCAGATT
Organism: Lachnospiraceae bacterium UBA7093; assembly: GCA_002492465.1. Classification (GTDB taxonomy): domain Bacteria; phylum Bacillota; class Clostridia; order Lachnospirales; family Lachnospiraceae; genus Suilimivivens. Next base: position 5,082 of record DKYT01000050.1, read on the forward strand.
GGAGAGGATCGTCGCGGTAGCGGATATTCTAAGTGCTCTCTACGGCAAACGAAGCTACAAGGAATCCTTTCCCCCGGAAAAAATCAAGGAAATCCTGATTTCAGATGCCAATGAGGGTAAGATTTGCAGTCAGGTAGTGCAGACTGCAATCAGCAATTATGATGTTATCATTAAAAATTATGAGAAACAAAGGGACGAGACCATGGAGAAATACATGGAGATTGTCAACCAGTATGACAGTATTTATGAACGGTTTAAAAATTTTGAGTAAAAGGATATGAAAAGACGATGACAAAAGAGAAACTGGCACTTGCAATTATAGAACGGTTGAAGAAAGAATACCCGGATGCAGGGTGCACTCTTGACTATAATCAGGCATGGAAATTGCTGGTAAGTGTGCGGTTGGCGGCGCAATGCACGGATGCAAGAGTGAATGTAGTAGTGGAAGATCTGTATGCCGAATTTCCTGATATAGAATCTCTTGCGGCAGCGCCGGTAGAGGAAATCGAACGCATTGTAAAGCCCTGTGGCCTGGGACACAGTAAAGCAAGGGACATCAGCGCCTGTATGAAGATTCTGTGGGAGGAGTACCAGGGAAATGTGCCGGATGATTTTGATACGCTGCTAAAACTTCCAGGAGTGGGGCGTAAAAGCGCCAACCTGATTATGGGAGATGTATTTGGAAAGCCCGCTATTGTAACGGATACCCATTGCATTCGCCTGGTAAACCGCATGGGGCTGGTAGATGGGATCAGAGATCCTAAGAAAGTTGAAATGGCTTTGTGGAAGTTGATTCCACCGGAGGAGGGCAGTGATTTTTGCCACCGTCTGGTTTATCATGGAAGAGAAATCTGTACTGCAAGAACCAATCCCTACTGTGACAGATGTTGTCTGAAAGATTTGTGTCCAAAATGCGGTGTGGAGCAGGGAAAAGTCAAATAAGGAAATGAAAGCATGTCTGCTGAAGGAATCCTGATCTAAAAAAGGGGTTGACGAAATGCAGACATTGTTTTATGATGAACATATGAACAGTTGTTCAAATGAATGAATAATATAAAGGAGGGCAATACTTTGGCGATTCATGACGTAGAATGCTGCGAGACTTTTCAAACCCATGAAGAGATTTTGAAGCTGGTGAATGCACAGATGCCGGAGGAGGATGAATTGTATGATCTTGCGGAGCTGTTTAAGGTGTTTGGGGACTCCACCAGAATCAGGATTCTGTATGTGCTGTTTGAGGCGGAAGTATGCGTGTGCGATCTGGCGCAGGTTCTGAATATGACCCAGTCGGCGGTTTCTCATCAGCTGAAGATTCTGAAGCAGTCAAAGCTGGTGAAAAGCAGGCGGGAAGGGAAATCGGTATTTTATTCTCTTGCCGACGGTCATGTGAGAACCATTATTGCCCAGGGAAGAGAACACATCAACGAATAAAGAAAGGCTGGTAAGGTAAAAATGAAGAAAAAATGGAAACTGGAAGATTTGGATTGTGCAAACTGCGCGGCAAAGATGGAAGAGGCGATCAAGAAGATCCCAGGCGTAAACGATGCGAACGTAAGCTTTCTGGCACAGAAGATGACTATTGATGCCGAGGATGACCGGTTTGAGGAAATTATGAAGGAGGTTGTAAGAGTCTGCGCAAAGGTAGAGCCTGACTGCCGGATTCTTATGTAAAGAGATAGATTATGTCCAAGAAACAGCAGAAAATGCTTGTTCGCATTGTAATCACTTTCGTCATCTTTGTGGGATTGCTCTTATGCGAACATACGGGACGGCTGGATGGAATCGAGCATACCTGGTTCCTGTTCCTGATTTATTTGATCCCTTATCTGATCATTGGCTATGACATTATATATAAGGCGGCGAGAAACATCAGCCATGGGCAGGTGTTTGATGAGAACTTTCTTATGATGATTGCCACTTTTGGCGCTTTGGGAGTGAGAGAATACTCTGAGGCAGTGGCTGTTATGCTTTTTTATCAGGTGGGAGAGCTTTTTCAAGGGTATGCAGTGGGAAAATCCAGACAGTCTATCTCCGATATGATGGATATCTGTCCGGAATATGCCAATCTTGAAATGGAAGGGAAGCTGACCCGGGTGGATCCTGATGAGGTGGAGATCGGAAGCCTGATTGTAGTTAAGCCGGGGGAGAGAATTCCTCTTGACGGCATAGTGGTAGAGGGAGAGTCCTTTATTGATACGGCGGCGCTTACCGGCGAATCAGTGCCCCGGAAAGCGGCGCCGGGAGATGAAATCATAAGCGGTTGTGTAAATGGCAGTGGTACCCTGAAGGTACAGGTGACCAGGGAATTTGATGATTCCACAGTGGCTAAGATTTTAGAGTTGGTGGAGAACGCCAGCAGCAAAAAGGCTAAGGTTGAAAATTTCATTACCAAATTTGCCAAATATTATACTCCTGTCGTAACCGTCGGAGCCGCCCTGTTGGCGGTGCTGCCGCCTCTGATTTTAGGAGGAGGCTGGGGAGACTGGATTCAGAGGGCATGTATCTTTCTGGTGATTTCCTGTCCCTGCGCGTTGGTGATTTCAGTGCCCCTTGGATTTTTCGGCGGAATCGGAGCCGCCTCCAGGATCGGCGTATTAATCAAAGGCAGCAATTATCTGGAAGCGGTTGCCGAGATGACCACCATTGTTTTTGATAAAACGGGAACCCTCACCAAAGGAGAGTTTAAGGTGCAGGCACTTTTCCCCAATGGCTGCACAAAGGAAGCGCTTTTGGAGCTGGCAGCATTGGGAGAGGGATATTCCAATCATCCGATTGCCGGCTCCATCAGGGAGGCTTACGGAAAAGAGACGGATTTAAGCCGGGTAGGGAAGGCGGAGGAGATAGCAGGTTATGGTATTTGCGTTCCCATCGATGGAAAAGAGGTATTTCTTGGCAATGAAAAGCTGATGAAAATGAAACAGATTCCTTATCAGACGGCGGAGCATACGGGAACGATTGTTTACGTTGCCTGTGAAGATCAGTACATGGGCGCCATCGCCATTGCCGACTCCGTAAAAGAGGGGGCAAAGGAAGCCATTCAAAGGATGAAGCAGGTAGGCGTTAAAAAATGCGTAATGCTTACAGGAGATACCGCCCGGGCGGCTGAGGCTATTGCAAAAGAGATCGGAATCGACGAGGTTCACGCACAGCTTCTTCCGGGGGATAAAGTTGCCAGAGTAGAAACGCTTTTGGAAGCGCAGAAGGAAAAAGAAAAGCTTGCCTTCGTAGGGGATGGCATTAACGATGCGCCGGTGCTTACCAGAGCGGATATCGGTATCGCTATGGGCAGCATGGGATCCGATGCGGCAATCGAAGCGGCGGACGTGGTTTTGATGGACGATGATGTGCGGAAAATCGCGGCGGTGGTTGGCATTTCCAGAAAGACCTTAAGAATTGTAAAGCAGAATATTGTATTTGCCCTTGCCGTTAAGGCACTGGTGCTGCTTTTGGGCGCTTTTGGCGCTGCCAATATGTGGGAAGCGGTGTTTGCGGATGTAGGGGTTTCTGTTATTGCGATTTTGAACGCCATGCGTGCGCTGAAAGGAGAATAGGATAGGGCATTGTGTCTCTATCCGGACATATGTTATAATATTTCAGACCCATAAAACAAAAGAGAAGCCGGTGACATGATTTTGAAAAAGAAAAATTTGCCATTAACCATACTGCTCAGCATCTGTATGTTGCTATATTCATGCCCCCTTTTGGCTCATGCCCAGGGAACGGAAGAGGCAAAGGCGGTTGCGGCGGCATATGAGAACTATCAGGAGCGCTTTTTACAGATTAAGGATTATTCGGAGATTGAGCCGGCAGGCTTTGATATCATCGAAAGCCAGATATTCCCCATAGAAACCAAAAGCTTTGGACAGGCTTATTTTGTACCGGCATTGGAGAAAAACTATCACAGGCTGGCACTGTTCTTTACAGACGAGGATGGCAATGTGGTTTACAAGACAGATCAGCTGGAGGCGAACCATCGTAATCAGGGAGAGCTGGAGCAGCCGATACGGGAACTGAAGGCGGTTTCCTTTCAGGAACTGAACGGGGACGGGCGGATGGACATTGTGCTGATCACTACCTGTGTCAATGACAAAGGGAGCTATGCCGGAACTCCTTACAAAATCGGCGATGTGCTGTTTCAGGATGAGCAGGGCTTTTACAGGGACTATCGGATTTCAGATAAGCTCAACCGGTTCAGCATGAATAAAAGTGTGGAGAGCATTGTGGCATTTGTGAGGGACGGTTATTCCACGGAATTTCTTTATACGGCGTCCACCAAACAGGAGCTTTTAAGCCACGGCTTTGAGATTGCCAGGGAGCAGTGCTATTACAGACAGTTTGAGAAGCTGGGAAAACTGGAGGTGGTGCCGGGAACCTACACCATGGCAAATTTTGCCACCTTCATGATTTATCTGGTAAACGAACAGGGATACATTGTGTGGAGCTTTCAGCCCATGGGAGATTTCGATAATCTTTACGCTCTGAAGGGAATTACCTGCCGGGATATTGACGGAGACGGAATGAAGGATCTTCTGGTGCTTGCCAGATATAGCTACGAGGGAAGAGGAAACGAAATGATCACGGAAAGCGATTATAAGATTTATTATCAGCGGACCGGCGGATTTTATGAGGATACGGAAATGAAGCGGCAGCATCCATGCAGCGACGAGGATACGGTTTCCGGACTGGTGGAAAAAGCCCGCGCCTATTGGGGGTGGAAAGTAAACGAATGATAAAAATATTAATTGTAGATGATGAAAAACCCATTTGTGATCTGATCGATTTAAATTTGTCGGCATCAGGTTATCACTGCACATCGGTGCAGAACGGACTGGATGCCATAGACAAGGTGGAAAAGGAAGCTTTCGACCTGATCCTGCTTGATATTATGCTGCCGGGAGCGGACGGCTACGACGTAATCGAATACATACGTCCTCTTAAAATTCCGGTGATTTTTATAACGGCAAAGCATGAGGTGAAGGATCGGGTTAAAGGCTTAAAGCTGGGAGCCGACGACTACCTGGTAAAGCCCTTTGACGTGGTGGAACTGGTAGCAAGAGTGGAGGCGGTTCTAAGGCGGTACAATAAAACGGATAAGCTGCTGACAGCAGGCGATATTGTGGTGGACGTGGATGCAAGGAGAGTGCTCAGAGGCGGAAAGCAGGTTATTCTCACGAACAAGGAGTTTGGGCTTCTGGTGCTGTTTATGCAGAATAAAAATGTGGCGCTGTTTCGGGAAGCTTTGTATGAAAAGGTGTGGGAGGATGAATACATCGGCGACAGCCGCACCCTGGATCTCCATGTGCAGCGTCTTCGGAAGAAACTGGGATGGGAACATAATTTAGTGGCGGTTTATAAGGTTGGCTACCGCCTAGAGGTGCCGGAATGAAATTTTCATCAAAATTGCTGTTGTGGACGATCATCGTTATGGCGATCGCCTTGGGCATCAGCGGATTTTATTTTGTCAATTATGTGTTTGAAACTTCCCTGGCAAGGGAGGCGGGGCAGGCGCTTGACGAAAACAGCATTTTAAGCTTTGCCTTCGAGACTGCCGCTTTAAACGTACCTGCAAAATACGACGTACTGCAGGACCATACGGTGGAACAGATTGCAGCGAATCTGGAAACAGGGGGGCAGAATACCAGCCGTATGCTGCGTCTTTCAGACGAGGGAAAAAATATTCTGTATGCCAGCGACGGGTTTGAAACAGATGAGGAACTGTTAAAACAGACAGACGCCCTTACAAAGACTTACCGCACCATTTTTTTAAACGGACATTACTATATTCAGACAGGCAGCCGGGTAAATGCGCTGGATCGGGTGCTGTACCTGGAGACGCTGCGGGATGTGTCAGAGGTTTTTAATGAAAGGGAACTGGGCTTTAAAGTATACCAGAGAGTTACGATTCTGATGCTGATTTTGGGAACTGTTATCATGTATCTGATCTCGTCCTTTCTTACAAAGCCCATCCGTCTGCTGACCAGAGCCACCAAGCGAATGGCGGCAGGGGATTACGATTACCGCGCCAGAGTGGTCAGCGACGACGAATTGGGGCATTTGACGTTGGATTTTAACCATATGGCGGAGGCGCTGGAGGAGAACATCAACAAGCTGGAGGATGAAATACAGGCGAGGGAGGATTTTGTGGGCGCCTTTGCCCATGAATTGAAAACGCCTTTGACTGCGATCATCGGCTATGCGGATATGCTGCGCTCCAGAAAGTTGGATGAGGAAAAAAGCTTTCTGTCGGCAAATTATATTTACACAGAGGGAAAGCGGCTGGAGACAATGTCCATCCGCCTGCTGGATATTATGGTCAGCAGACATGGGCAGGTACAATTCCAGGAGATACAGGCGGAAAGTTTATTCCTGTATCTGAAGGATATGTTTCAGAATAATGACAGCATGGAATTTGAGTATTCCTATGACCGCGCCATGGTATGGGCGGAGAGCAGCATGATTATCACGGTTTTAATCAATTTGTTGGATAATGCCTGCAAGGCGTCAGATCCGGGCAGCATCATTGAGGTGAAGGGCAAAGAGGAGCCGAAGGGCTATCGATTCACCGTAAGCGATCACGGCATCGGCATACCGGAGCAGGAGCTGCAGAAAATCACCAAGGCATTTTATATGGTGGATAAATCCAGATCCAGAAGCAGAAACGGGGCGGGGCTTGGGCTTTCTCTCTGCACGGAGATTTTATCCCTTCACGGCAGCAGCCTTGAAATTGAAAGCACTTTAGGAGAAGGAACCAGTATCAGCTTTGTACTTCCCCATAGAGAACAGGAGGAAGGATAAAATGAAAAAAACAGCAATTCATTTGGCTTTTTTAAGCTTTACGGTGCTGGTTATTGTTTTTTCCATATGGGGCCCGGAATGGCTGGCGGGGTATAAGGACAGAACCGTGCTGGACCGGATTAACACCCAGACCTCAGAGATTGAGGGAGAGGGCTACCGCTATAGACTCAGCAGTAACGAAAAGCTTTATATTTTGTCCAAGGCATTGAACGGGCAAAGTGTTCCGGAAAGCGAGCAGAACGCCCTTACAAGACCGGGGGAGGAAGAAAAGGAATATCAGGAGTTAGATGGAAACTATGCCTTTATAATCAATCATAGAGGTCCTACAGGGAAGGAAATTACCGATGAGCAGATTTTTTCCACCTGCAACCAGATGCTTGCCGATTTAAAGGAAATGGGAATTCTGCCTGACGCCGTAAAGGAGGTCAGAGGGGGAGAATACGACGCAGTGCTTTATTCGGCAATCGATGTGCTGGAACCGAGGAATAATGTTGCCGTCTGGAAGGTAAGCCTTTCTACCAATATTAAAAATGCAGATAAACGCAATCGGCTGATCGACGTATATCTGGATGGGGATGATGGAAAGGTGTATGAATTTTACGCCAGAACAGAATTGAAATGGGAGGACATCGATCCGGATGAGCTGATTGAAAAATGGCGGAGCTATATGGGGCTTTCCAGCCCTCAGGTTTATGAGACGGAAAATCCGCTTTTGGAATCCACGCCCTACTATAAAAAATATGTGTTTTCCGGGGAGGGAGAGGAAAGATGTATTGTAACTGTGGGCTTTTATGAGGGGATTAACGAGCTGTTTTTAAAAATTTCAAAATGATGCAAAATTGATGCAAAAATGATGGAACAATGATGCAAGAATGATGAGAAAATGATGCACCGGTTGTGTACACTGACAATAGGCGGTAATACACGAAAGGGGCGTCATTTTTTATGTACACAGGAAAAAATCTGAGAAAACGGATGAACAGAAAAAGAAGGGGCGGAGGCGGATTTTTACTTGCCCTGTTGCTTGTTGCCATTGTATCCCTGGGCGTTCCCTCTTTCACTGTAATGATGGTATTTGCAGCATCAGAAAGCCATGCGCCTGAGACAGAGGCAAAAGCGCAGCAAAGGACAGAGAAAATCGTCTCCGAAAAAAAGCTGGATCCCAAAGAGCTTGCCGTAAGAAAAATGACAAAGCATGGTCCGGCGCTTATTGTGGTAGACGCAGGTCACGGCGGAGTGGACGACGGTTGTCTGGGAGGCGGTTTACTGGAAAAGGACGTTAATCTTCAAATTGCGTTGCTGGTAAAGGAAAAACTGGAGGAAAAGGGCTTTCAGGTTATGATGCCCAGGGAAACGGACGAATATCTGGCAATAGAAGAGCGGGTGGAACTGGCAAACAGTTATCAGGCGGACGCTTATATCAGCATCCATCAAAATACCTACGAGGGCAGCGACAAAAGTGTCTGCGGTATCGAAACCTGGTATGATGGAGGAGACAAAACCAGGGACAACGAAAAGCTGGCAAGGCTGGTTCATCAGGAAGCGTTGAAAAGCACCGGGGCAAAGGAAAGGAAACTGTGGGATATAGCGGATTACTGCGTCACCAACAAAACCCTTATGCCCGCCTGCCTGATCGAAACGGGGTTCCTGTCCAATCCGGAGGAAAGCAGGCGCCTGTCCTCGAAGGCGTATCAGGAAAAGCTTGCCCAGGGCATTGCAGAAGGCATTGCTTTGTACTTTACTTCGTAGGTTCTTTTTGACAGGAGTAAATTTGATCATTAGGTAATAAGCCGTATGTACGAATGTCTTCCGGTGAAAAGAAATTGCTGGCGGTAATACATTTAACAGAAAATCCGGCACTTTCCAAGTGCTTTTGATAGTCACGTCCGTACTTACGGACATGGTCGCATTGTCCATAGTATTTTAAACGGAGAATATCAGAATTAATAGCAGGATCCTCCAGGGTTTTCTCCAGACTGTCATCTATGGGAACGTTAATAAAAGCGGTACCGTTTTCCTTTAACACTCGTTTAAGTTCAGATAGAGCGAGCTGTTCTTGAGGAATATGCTCTAAAACATGATTGCATAGGATATAATCAAATTTTTGATTTTCATATGGCAGGTGAGTCAGGTCAACATAGTCTCGCATTCTTTGCCCGCAGACAGAGTAGCCTTCCCATTTATCTACTGGATAATAATCAATTTGTTTATTTTGGGAGAAAGGTAGGAAAAATAATTCTTCCGGCGCACAGTGTAAAATGGAAATCTGAGTTTGGGGGCGGAGAATATCAGTTTCCTGATGATAATATAACCACTGCATTCTATGGCGTTCATAGCTTTTACAATAAGGACATTGAACGTTAAAGGATATATGATCTCCCGAAACGATAGGGTAAAAGTAGGGAAAAGAATTACGGCAAAAGGGACAGCGATGAACTGTATGTGGGTGAAAAATTTTCCCCTTTATTTTAATTAAAATAATTAATATGTTGCGAACAACTTTGTCCAGAAAATAGTAAGAGGATATTCGATAAATATCTGAGAACTTTCGTTCTTTTAATAACTGTAAAAAGTGAGTAAAACTTTTTTTCAACATAATGGTACCTCCAAATAACGATTAGCTATATAAAAATATAATATAAATTCAGTGTGAGTTCAAGTTTTGCGCATAAAAATATCCTTTTTTATCCATAATAGGTTATAGTTCAGATTGGCGCGCAGGTACGGCGGAGCTTTGATTTCCGGCATGGCAGGGCGGCAGGGCACAGCACAAAGCACAGCGCAAGGCACAGCACAAGGCTGGGGATTCCCTACAGGTTTCAGCGCTGGTCTCCAAATCAGATTTCACTAACGGAATGGGGAACGGTATCGAAAACTGGATGGGGCGGAGCCAACGGCATCCGTGCCGTGAGGCTCCTGGTTCCGCCCTCCATGGCGGAACCTCCCTGACCTTTCACCATTCCGCAAGTGAAATGGCTGATTTTCCGCCAAGACGCTGAAACCTGTAGGGAATCCCCAGCTTTGTGCTGTGCCTTGCGCTGTGCCCTGCCGCCCTGCCATGCCGGAAATCAAAGCCCCGCCGTACCTGCGCGCTGACCTGCAAAAATGAAAAGGAGAATGAAGGATGGCAGTGGATTTTAAAAACAGTGAAACGAAGGATAACCTGATGCGTGCTTTTGCAGGGGAAAGTCAGGCGAGGAATCGTTATACCTTTGCAGCGGCACAGGCAAAAAAGAAAAATCTCCATGTGATAGAGGCTGTGTTTACTTACACGGCAAATCAGGAAAAGGAGCACGCAGAGATTTTTTATAATCATTTAAAGGAGCTTTCAGGTGAGACGATTCATGTAGACGGCGGATACCCGGTGGACATTACCGATGACGTATCGAAGCTTTTGCGCATGGCGCAGCACAATGAATATGAGGAGCATGATTCTGTCTATAAGGCGTTTGGGGAAAAGGCGAAGGAAGAGGGATTTTTGCAGGTGGCGAATTCCTTCTTCATGATTGCGGAAATTGAAAAAGCCCATGGCGACCGCTTTGGCAGATTTGCAGAGTTGATGGAACAAAATAAGCTGTTTTCTTCCGACAAAAAAGAAAGATGGATCTGCTTAAACTGTGGTTACATTTATGAAGGCGAAAATGCCCCTGAAAAATGCCCTGTCTGCGCTCATGACAAAGGCTACTTCATCCGTCTGGATCAATCCCACTTTGAAAATTAGCGGGGATGCGTTTCAATATTTTATCATTTCGGTGCAGACCAGCGCATAAGCACGCCATGACACAGGCGGCGGAGGAAACAGGTGGAAACAGTATGGGGAAGGGAAGGTGCTGCTGGGTATGCAGTGTGAGCTTAAAATCGGATTTCACTAACGGAATGGGAAAAATGATCGAAAACTATACGGGTCGGAGTCTAGCGGCGTCCCTGCCGCAGACTCCTGGTTCTGCCGTCCGTGGCAGAACCACCCTGGGACTCACCATTCCGTAAGTGAAATGACCGATTTTTCGCAAGGACACTGCATACCCAGCAGCACCTTTCCTTCCCCATATCGTTTCCGCCTGTTTCCTCCGCCGCCTGTGTTATGGTGTGCTTGTGCGCCAGCCAGCCCACTCATTTTATAAATATATTCTTAATACTTTCTGCACGCAATTGACATATACCAATTCCCGGGAATATAATAACAACATTATATGGGGTAAAGATTTGAAAATGGGAAAGTATATGGAAAAAAAGAAAAAATGGCCAATTTTATTATTGTTTTGGCTGATGTTTATTGTGCTGGTGGCAGCCGTTGCCTATTTGTCCTTTCAAAACGGAGAGGATGCCAAGCAGCTGGGGAAATCAATGATTACAAAGCTTGCAGAGGCGCAGCACCCTCAGGGAGCGCTGACGGATCAGGAGATGAGTGATTTTACTTACATGATCAGGCAAAACGGAAGAGTAATCGCTTTTTTGATGATCGGTATTGTAGGGACAATCACGATTCATATATCCTGCGGCAGGTGCAACTGGTTTGTGAAAACCTGTATTACAATGTTTGTATTGGTATCTATCGCTTATTTGACGGAATGGCTGAAAATTTATATTCCTACCAGACATTACAGCGCTGAAGAGATGATGATCAGCATGGCGGCTGTGATAACCGGATTTATTGTGGTATCGGCAGCCACCCTGACGATCAGAATTGTGAAAGGCTTTTTCCGACTTATGACGGCAAGTCATAGCTTATAGATTTTCTGTGTATTTTTCTTCACAATATTTGCAACGGTAAATCTCCATATTTTCGTCGGAAAGAACGAAGATATGGGGAAGCCCTTGCTCGATGGATGTGATGCACCTGGGATTTTTGCAGTGGATCACATTTTTTATTTCCCTGGGGAGCATCAGTTCCTTTTTGGAAACAATTTCTCCGTCCTTGATCACGTTCACTGTGATATTGTGGTCGATAAAGGCGAGGACGTCAAGATCCAGCATATCAATATCACATTCCACCTTTAAGATATCCTTTTTCCCCATTTTATTGCTTTTGGCATTTTTGATGATGGCAACGGTACAATCCAGCTTATCCAGCTGGAGATGATGATAAATAGAAAGACTTTTTCCTGCTTTGATATGGTCTAAAACAAAGCCCTCTTCGATTTTTCCTACATTTAACATGATATTTCCTCCCTAATCTACCTGAATATTCAGCAGTGTTAAGATGAGCGCCATTCTCACGTACACACCATATTGCACCTGCTTAAAGTAAGCGGCTCTGGGATCGTCGTCCACTTCCACGGAAATTTCGTTTACTCTGGGAAGGGGATGGAGTACCAGCATATTGGATTTGGCAAGCTCCATCTTTGCTTTATCGAGGATGTAAAAATCCTTTAATCGGATATAATCCTCTTCATTAAAGAAGCGTTCCTTCTGCACTCTGGTCATGTACAACAGATCCAGGGAGGGCATGACCTCCTCCAGCCGAATGACCTCTTCGTAGGGAATGCCTTTTTCCTTAAGCATATCTGTGACATAGTCGGGCACCATCAATTCTCTGGGGGAAATAAAAACAAATTTGATGCCTTCATAGCGAACCAGGGCGTTGATCAGGGAATGGACGGTGCGCCCGAATTTCAGATCTCCGCAAAGTCCGATGGTAAAGTTACTCAAGCGTCCTTTCATAGAGCGGATGGTGAGCAGATCGGTGAGGGTTTGGGTGGGGTGCTGATGCCCTCCGTCTCCGGCGTTGATCACGGGAATTGAAGATCTGCTTGCCGCCACCATAGGCGCGCCCTCCTTGGGATGGCGCATGGCGCAGATATCGGCAAAGCAGGAAATGACCCGGATGGTGTCCGATACGCTTTCACCCTTGGCGGCGGAGGAGGAGTCTGCGTCGGAAAAGCCGATGACGCTGCCTCCCAAGCTTAACATGGCGGATTCAAAGCTGAGCCTTGTACGGGTACTGGGTTCGTAAAAACAGGTGGCAAGCTTTTTGCCCTCACATGCATGGGCATATTTTTCTCTGTTTGCCTCAATGTCGTTTGCCAGATCAAACAATCGATCCAGCTCCTCTACGGAAAAATCCAGAGGGTTCATAAGATGTCTCATATATTCCTCCATTCTATAAAAAATCGAAGAGAACGGACTCTTCGATTTTTATTTAACATAAGGATGGCTGGCGAAGCCTGTCATCCGTTGTTTGATATTAACTTTGAAATGATAATAACTCCTCCACGGGTTTCCTTCTGGGAGCAACAGGCTCCTCATCGGGATAACCAACGGCAATGAGAGCGGCAAGCGCTCTTTCCTCGGGAAGCTTTAATAAAGAAGCAGCCTCCGCTTCATCAAATATACCAAGGATTACGCTGCCAAGTCCCTTTTCAAAAGCGGCAAGGCAAAAGGTCTGGGTGGCAATACCGGTATCAAACATCTGCCAGGATCCGCCCTTGGGAGTAGAGTAGGAGCCGTCCCGTTCAAAGCCGCTTCTGCCCTTAATATAGGTTACGGCAATCAACAAAGGTGCCTGGGCGATAATCTCTCCGTTTTTGGGATAAGCGGGCGTACATTGAGAAGCAATCTGATTCTTTAATTCGCCCTCCACTGCAATGTAGCGGGTAATCTGGGTATGCTTCCAGCTGGGAGCATAGGATGCGGTTTCGATAATTTCAGAAAGTAATGCGTGATCTACAGGCTGAGCCTTAAATTTACGTATACTTCTGCGTTCCTTGATACAGTCTTTGACGGTCATAAGCACACTCCTATCTTTGTGGTATCTGGGATACCGTTATTGATAACATCATAGCATATTGGAGCATGGCTTTCAATGAAGAAAATATAAGAATCTGTAAGAAATCGCACACTTGCAATCTGTCCGGGGATTTAGTATACTACAAAATAGAAATCAGCATTTCGGAATGGAGGTTAGTATGGCAGAATTTACGGAAAGAAAAAGGTGGGTGTTTTTAGGGCTTCCCTTCACTTTTACCAAGTACATTATTAAGGACAATATACTTACCATCGACAGCGGGCTTTTTAAAAAGGTTGAGAACGACTGCTATATGTATAAGGTGCAGGACGTGGAGCTGGTTACTTCCTTTGCAGAGAGGATCGTGGGAATCGGAACTGTGGTATGCTATACAGGGGATACCACCCATCCCAAGCTGATACTTTCTCACATTAAAAATGCAAAGGCAATTAAGGACTTTATTTTAGAGGCATCTGAGCAGGCGAGAATGAAGCGCCGTACATTAAACACATTGGACATTGGAGCGGGAATCGACGACCTGGATGGAGAGGATTTGAATTAAGAAAGGGCGGTATGAGGGATCATACCGCTTCCTTATTGTGAGGATCCGTTGGGGAAAGAAGCCTTTCAAACAGAAGCCCGGCAAGGAACCAGTTGGGAAAGTAGTCCAGCCGCACCACCTTGCGGATATGCCAGCGGGAGCGCTCGTAGTTCCAGGGGCACAGGGCGCGCTGATCCAGAAAACGACCGGAAAGATATTCTCCGGCAAAGATGCACAGCGCGTAGACGCTTCCTCTGATTTGAAAAGGCGTATTTTTCAGTTTTTTAAACAGAGGCTCCAGCAGACATGCGCTGCCGTAGATGGGAAACATCCATAGGGAGGTTTGTCCCATCAGCCGCAGTTCCCTTTTTTGAAGGGAGTGGAGCGCCGTAAAAGTGATCTCAAGGCACCAGCCTAAAATGCCACATTTCATAAAATTTTTAAAAAGGGTTTTCATCATAGTATCAGTATGGTGAAAAGAAGCAGAATTATTCATACGATGATGGAAGATGTATGCAGAATGGAACCGATCATAAAAAATCAAAAGATTATGACTTATCTTGAAACAATGGAGTATGTGGAGGAACTGAAACAATACGGAAGCGTACCGGGGCTGGAAAATATCAGAAATTTGTGCGCCAGGCTGGGAAATCCGGAAAGCAGTCTTTCCTTTGTCCATATTGCGGGGACAAACGGAAAGGGCTCTGTGCTCGCCTTTGTCTCGGAGATTTTAAAAGCGGCGGGATACCGTACCGGAAGATATCTTTCCCCCACCCTTTTTGAATACAGGGAGCGTATTCAGATCAACGGAAGATCCATCGCTAAGAAAGAGCTTTGCAGGCAGATGAGCCGCATAAAGGAGGTCTGCCAAGAGATTACCGCAGAAGGGAAGCCTCATCCTACCGCCTTTGAGATTGAGACGGCGATTGCTTTTCAATATTTTAAAGAGCAGAAATGTGATATTGTGGTTTTAGAAGCGGGGCTGGGGGGGCTTTTGGATGCTACCAACATCGTTTCCAATACGCTGGCAGCGGTGTTTACCTCCATCAGCTATGACCATATGGGGATTCTGGGAAATACCCTGAGGGAGATTGCGGAGAATAAAGCAGGCATTATGAAGCCTGGGGCAAAGGTGGTAGCGGTTAAAGGAGAACCGGAAGTGATGGAAACGCTGCAAAAAAAAGCGGAGCAGTTAAACCTTTCCTTTCGCCTGGCGGATCCGGGAAAGGCGTCCCATGTAAAAAGAAGCCTGGGGAGGCAGACCTTCACTTACAAAACTTACCGGAACCTGACCATAACCCTTTCGGGAAGTTATCAGGTAGACAACGGGGTGCTTGCTGTGGAAGTTATAGAAGCGCTTAGGGAGAGGGGCTTTTCGATACCGGAAAAGGCAGTTTACCAGGGGCTTGCGGATACCATCTGGCAGGGCAGATTTCAGATTTTGTCTAAAAAGCCCTGGTTTATTGCAGACGGCGCCCACAACCGGGACGGCGCAAGGCGTCTTGGGGAAACCATTGGTTTTTATTTTACAAACAAGAGAATTCTATATATAATAGGCATATTGAGGGATAAGGAGCAGGATGAAATTCTAAAGGCAACCTGCCCTCTTGCAGATCAGATCCTGACGGTTCCCACCAGAGGGGAGCGGGGGCTTGGTTCCTATGAGCTTGCCTGCCGGGTGAGGGAATATCATCATAACGTAACGGCGTTAGACAGTGTGGAGGAAGCGGTGGAAATGGCTTATCTGCTTGCCGATAAGGATACGGTGGTGATTGCCTTCGGTTCCCTGTCCTATTTGGGAGATTTGATCAAGATCGTGGAGAAAATAACCGCAGGTAAAAGCAGAAATGAGATCGGGAGAGATTCACATGGTAAACAAAGAGAAAATTGAGGAGGCTGTGAAGCTTCTTTTGGAAGGCATAGGAGAGGACGGCAGCAGGGAAGGGCTGAAGGATACGCCGGAGCGGGTGGCGCGCATGTATGAGGAGATTTTCAGCGGCATGGAGGAGGATGCAGGGGAGCATCTTTCCAGAACCTTTACCGCTGAAAATAATGAGATGATTGTGGAAAAGGATATTCTTTTTTATTCCACCTGCGAGCATCATCTGATGCCTTTTTACGGGAAGGCGCATATTGCATATATTCCCGATGGAAAGGTGGTTGGAATCAGCAAGCTTGCCCGGACAGTGGAGGTCTTTGCAAGGCGGCTGCAGATTCAGGAAAAAATGACGGCGCAGATTGCAGACGCAGTTATGGAGCATTTAAACCCCAGGGGGGTTATGGTTCTGGTGGAGGCGGAGCATATGTGTATGACCATGCGTGGAGTGAAAAAGCCCGGAAGCCGTACGGTGACCATGGTTTCCAGAGGGGTGTTTGAAGAGGATGAGAAATTGAAAAGAACCTTTCTGGATTTGGTAAAATAGGGAGCGCAGGATGGAACGGGTAAACAGAATTTTAAGGTTACAGATGTATCGGGAATATTTGGAGAAAAATAACAGGGCAGAGGCGGAGCGGCGCTTCTGCCATCATAATATGGGGCATTTTCTGGATGTGGCACGGATCGCTTTCATCCTGAATCAGCGGGAAGGCTATGAGCAGGAGCAGGAGCTGATTTATGCCGCCGCCCTTTTGCATGATATCGGAAGATGGATGCAGTATGAGCAGGGGGTACCCCACGAGCAGGCAAGCGCCGCCCTGGCGCCGGAAATTCTGGGAGCCTGCGGTTTTTCACAGGAAGAAGAAAGAACCATTGTAAAGGCAATTGAAAACCATAGGAATGCCGGCGTGAAGGAAGAAAAATCGTTATCCGGGCTTTTGTACCGTGCGGATAAATACAGCCGTCCATGCTTTGCCTGCGAAATGGAAGAAGCCTGCGATTGGAAAAAGGATAAAAAGAATCTGAAACTGTTTCTGTAAAATGTAAAAGAGATTAGAAGGAGATCATTGTGAAAATTGGAAGCCGTGATTTTGATTTGCAAAGCCATACCTATGTGATGGGAATTTTAAACGTAACACCGGATTCTTTTTCGGACGGCGGGAAATTTAATCGTCTGGATGCCGCCCTTTTCCATGTGGAGGAAATGCTGGCGGAGGGAATGGATATTCTGGATATTGGAGGAGAGTCTACCAGACCGGGGTATACGCCTTTGCCCTGGGAGGAGGAGGCAGGGCGTGTGGTTCCTGTGATGGAAGCGGTCAAAAAGAGATTTGACGTTCCCATTTCCCTGGACACCTGCAAAGGAGAGGTGGCAAAGGCAGGGATACAGGCGGGAGCCGACCTGATCAACGATATATGGGGGCTGAAATATGACCCGGCGATGGCGGGGATTATTGGGGATGCAGGGCTTCCCTGCGTATTGATGCACAATCGGCAGGAGGCGGTATATCAGCGTTTTTTGGAGGATGTGATGCAGGATCTGCGGGAAACCCTTAGAATCGCCTGCCAGGGAGGCATTTCGGAGGAGAAGATCATTCTGGATCCGGGCATCGGTTTTGGAAAGACCTATCAACAAAATCTGATTTTGCTGAAGTCGCTAGACGGCTTGTTGGAGCTGGGGTTTCCGCTGCTGTTGGGGAGCAGCCGAAAGTCTGTGGTAGGTTTGACCCTCGACCTGCCTCCGGCGGAGCGGGTGGAGGGCACTCTGGTTACCACCGTTTTTGCAGTGCTTCAGGGATGTTCTTTTGTACGGGTGCATGATATAAAAGAAAATGTGCGCGCTGTGAAAATGGCGGAGGCGATTTTGAAATCAGACGGTATGCCTTTCAAAAGGGAAAAGCATTGTGATTAGGAGGGGCGTGTGAACCTTTCGGAAGGGAGATGAAAATGGATCAGATCAAAATTGAAAATCTGGAGGTTTATGCCGCCCATGGGGTTTTTCAGGAAGAAACCAGAGAGGGGCAGATGTTTCTGGTAGACGTTATTTTAAATACAGATCTAAGACCTGCGGGGATAGCCGACGAACTTACTTTATCCACTCACTACGGGGAGGTGTGTCAGGCAATCAACGTTTATCTGCGGGAACATACCTTTCAGCTCATCGAGGCGGCGGCGGAGCATCTGGCGGAAGAGCTTCTGATGCAGTTTCCCCTGGTGGACAGTGTTGTGCTGGAGCTTAAAAAGCCTCATGCGCCTATTAAACTTCCCTTTTCAAATGTGTCTGTGAGAATCGAAAGAGGGTGGAAGAAGGTATATCTGGGAATCGGC
Organism: Lachnospiraceae bacterium UBA7093; assembly: GCA_002492465.1. Classification (GTDB taxonomy): domain Bacteria; phylum Bacillota; class Clostridia; order Lachnospirales; family Lachnospiraceae; genus Suilimivivens. The sequence continues at coordinate 23,346 of DKYT01000050.1, forward strand.
TCCAATATGGGAGACCGGCGGAAATTTCTGGAGCAGGGAATTTCAGGGTTAAAGGAAAATGCCAGGATCCGCAAGGTGAAATGCTCAGAGGTGATTGAGACCAAGCCCTATGGCGGCGTAGAGCAGGAAAATTTTTACAATGCAGCGGTGGAACTGCAGACCCTGCTTCCCCCCGGCGAGCTGCTCTCCTTTCTTCATCAGCTTGAGGCAAAGGCGGGAAGGGAAAGGAAGGTTCATTGGGGACCGCGGACGCTGGATCTGGATATTCTATTCTATCAGGATTTTGTGTCTGGGGATCCGGTTCTTACGGTACCCCATCCGGATATGGCTAACAGAGCCTTTGTATTGGAGCCTTTAAATGAGCTTTGTCCATGGTATCTGCATCCGGTAACGGGAAAGAGCGTAAGACAGATGCTAGAGGAGTTAAAGAAGCAGTGCGGAAGTGAGGAAGAGAGTGAAAAGGGAAAGAAAACGCCCTCAGGGCAATTGTGAGCAGTGCAACAACTATGTTTATGATGAGGACTATGAGTGCTATACCTGTGAGATGGATCTGGATGAGGATGAGATGGCTAGATTTTTGTCCGATTCCTATCGGGACTGCCCTTACTACCAGCCCGGGGACGAATATCTGATTGTGAGAAAACAGATGTAACCGGACTGGCAGCAGGCGATCACTGATTGCGTTTATTTGTGAATCGTCAGAGACGGGGCTATTTTACGGAAACGGCATTCTGGGCGGCGGAAAAGGCGGTTACATTGACCGAGCCGTTGACAGGCGTATGATAAACGGGAACGTCTGCGCCGAATGCGTTAAAATATGCGTATTGGGAGGTGAGGTTGATGTTTTCAAAGTTTCCTTCCGCTACGATTTCGGGATTGCTGCCGTCCAATGCCATGCGCATCAGTGCCGGGGCGTCAACGGAATTTTTCTGATAGTAGATGAACTGATCGCCTACATTGAAGGTATCCACCCGGTCGTTTGTAAGGATCTCAACAGTGTTTGAGGAGAGAGAGTAGCGGCACAGGCAGTAGTTGCTGGAAATATCCATGTAATATATATACCCTTCATGATATGCCGGAAAGCACAGATTGCCCTCCAAAACAGTGGAGATGGTATCTGTTCTGGTATCCAGGGCATAAAGGTAGTGGTCTTTGTCCGCCCCGCTAAAATAAATGATGCCGTTGTTGCATGCAGCAGGATTGATCATAACATCAGAGACAAATTCATTTTCGGACTTATCGGTTTTCACTTTATACAGCTTGGTGAAGTCCTTGTTGTTATAACGCTGATAGTAGAGATAATCGCCGGTGAGAACCATATTGACGGAAGCGCTGCGGTCGAGGCATTTGGTGTGAGAGCCGTTTGCCTTTGAGCGGTAAACGCCGAAGGTGCGGACCACATAGCCCATGCCGCTTCCTCCGTTTACGCTGTCCATGTAATAATAGAGGTAATCGCCCCCGGTGTTGATGGCGTTTACCTGTGCTTCGGAGAGCTTTTTAAATTCCGTTTCATCTGCGTTCATAGAATAAAGGCATCCGCCGTCATAGGCGTTTGCAAAATATACTTTTCCGTTGTTCTCAGCAAAAAGTCCCCTGTTGTTTAAGTTTCCGGCGGTATTTCCGGTAACGGACAGGTCGTTTTGGGGTACTCTCTGGGAAAGAGAGGAGAAAACGGCGGAAATAATCAGAACCAGTAAAATAATTGTTACAATCAGCAGCACTTTCCAGTTTTTTTTCATTAGGTTGCGTCCTTTCAGCTTCAATAATTCTGGTATTATTATAATAATCTGCTTTTTGTTGCGCAATAGGAATTGTGCTTGAATCCCTTATTTTTTTATACTAAAATAGGATTGTCAGGAAAGGAATGGATGAAAATGGATTTATTGGATTTACGAAGACAGATCGACGAGATCGACGCCGGGATCGTGGAACTGTATGAAAAGCGGATGGACATATCCAGGCAGGTTGCCGAATATAAAATAGAAACCGGTAAAAAGGTTTTTGACAAGGTAAGAGAAGAAGAGAAGCTTCGCAGTGTGAAGGCGTTGACCCACAGCGAATTTAACAGCACAGGTATCGGAGAGCTTTTTGAACAGATCATGTCTGTGAGCCGGAAGCTGCAGTACCGCATGCTGACAGAACAATGCGGCAGCGGAAAGCTGCCTTTTATTAAAGTGGACAGCCTGGATACGGGAAAGGCGAGAGTGGTCTTTCAGGGGGCGGAGGGAGCCTATTCCCAGGCGGCGATGATGCAGTATTTTGGAGATCAGGTGAACAGCTTTCATGTGGAGACTTTCCGGGATGCCATGATTGCCATTGACGAGGGACGGGCGGACTTTGCAGTGCTTCCTATTGAAAATTCCACGGCAGGTATTGTCAGTGAAATATATGATCTGCTGGTGGAATTTGAGAATTACATTGTGGGGGAACAGATTATCCGGATTGAACATTGTCTTATGGCAGTGCCCGGAACAAAACTGGAAGAGATTAAAAGGGTATATTCCCACCCCCAGTCCCTGATGCAGTCGGCGCGTTTTTTAAGCGAATACAACTGGCAGCAGATCAGTATGCAGAACAATGCCTTTGCAGCGCAGAAGGTTTCCGGAGATCAGGATAGGGAGCAGGCGGCGATTGCCAGTGAGACGGCGGCAAAACTGTACGGGCTTCAGGTGCTTGTAAAGGGGGTCAATCATTCCCAGACCAATTCTACCCGTTTTATCATTGTCACCAACCAGAAGATTTTCCTTGAGAAGGCAAAAAAGGTCAGCATTTGTTTTGAAGTTCCCCATGAAAGCGGTTCCTTATATCACATGCTTTCCCATTTTATCTATAATCATCTGAACATGAATAAGATCGAAAGCAGACCCATAGAAGGGCGGAACTGGGAATATCGCTTTTTTATTGATTTTGACGGGAATTTATCGGACAGCTCTGTCAGAAACGCCCTGCGGGGACTGCGGGAAGAAGCGATCAATATGCGGATCCTGGGTAACTATTAGGAGAAAAGGGAAATGAGGGAACAGGAATTAATTGTCTATAAGGACTTTGACAAGGAAGAAGGAAAGCTTCTCTATGATATGGCATGGCTGATGGAGCATTATGAGGATGAATATTACAACAGGGAGGATATGGCGGGGCTGTTGTACGAGTGTATCCACCGGCTTCTGGAGATGGCGGGAAACCATGGCTTTTACGGCAATCTTTGGCACTGCTATCTGTCCAATCTGCTGGTCAACAATGAAAACAGCTACAGCAGGGCTTGCGAGATCAGAGGAGGGGTGGAGGGAACCATCAATCAGGCGGTACTTCACGACATTGTAATCTTTAAGGAATTTTTTGATTATGATTTCACCCATATGGTGCAAACCCTCCAGGTGGAGGGCTTTGATCTGGTGACAGAATACGTCGCCAGCGACAGCGAGAGCAAGGTGTACAACAGCAGGATCCGGAAGAGAATCTGTTCCCTTGCAGTGAAATTTACACAGGATCACACGCCGGATGAGATGAAGGATACCCTGACGGAATTCTATAAAGATTACGGGGTGGGGAAGTTCGGGCTTCACAAGGCGTTTCGGGTGGTGCATGAGGAAAAGGGCGTGGAGATCGTACCCATCAAAAACATTGCCCATGTACATTTGGACGATCTGGTGGGCTATGAGATTCCCAAGCAGAAGCTGATTGAAAATACAGAGGCGTTTGTGGAGGGAAGAAAGGCAAACAACTGCCTGCTTTTCGGGGATGCAGGCACCGGAAAATCTTCCAGCATCAAGGGAATTGCCAACGCCTATTACGAGAAGGGGCTGCGCATCATAGAGGTATACAAGCATCAGTTTCAGGATCTCAACGAGGTGATCACCCAGATCAAAAACCGAAACTACAAGTTTATTATTTATATGGACGATCTGAGCTTTGAAGACTTCGAGATCGAATATAAATATTTAAAGGCAGTGATAGAAGGCGGTTTGGAAAAGAAACCCCGGAACGTGCTGATCTATGCTACCTCCAACAGGCGCCATCTGGTCCGGGAGAAATTTTCGGACAAGGAGGAGCGCCGGGACGATCTCCATGCAGGGGATACGGTTCAGGAAAAGCTTTCTCTGGTATCCAGGTTTGGCGTGACGATCTTTTTTGCCGCGCCGGATAAAAAAGAGTTTCAGAATATTGTGAAGGTTTTGGCAAATCGGTATCAGGTTTCCATGCCCCAGGAGGAGCTTTTGCTGGAGGCAAACAAGTGGGAGCTTGCCCATGGCGGGTTGTCCGGAAGGTGTGCACAACAGTTTATTGATTATTTACTGGGAAAGAAGGGAAATCCATGTCAGTAAGAACATTTGCGGCGCTTGACATCGGCTCTTATGAGCTGTCCATGAAAATTTTTGAGGTTTCAAAGGCGAGAGGAATGCGGGAGATCGACCATATCAGGCACAGCATTGATATGGGAACGGAAACCTACAGCACAGGGAAGCTTTCCTACGACAGAGTAGACGAGCTTTGTCGTGTGCTCCGGGAGTTCGGGGATATTATGAAGTCTTACCAGGTGGCGGACTACAAGGCATATGGAACCAGCGCCATCAGGGAATCCAAAAACCGGGCAATCCTGCTGGATCAGATTGAGCAGAGGACGGGAATCAGGATCGATGTTCTGAGCAACTCCGAGCAGCGTTTCCTGGATTACAAATCCATTGCCTTTCAGGGGGAAGGCTTTCAGCGGATTATCGAAAACGGCACGGCTATTTTGGATATTGGCGGAGGGAGCATCCAGCTTTCCCTGTTTGACAATGATACCCTGGTATCGACCCAGAACCTGCGGCTGGGCGTGCTGCGGCTGCAGGAGAATCTGAACCATTTGGACGCCAGCATCAGCCGCTATGAGGAGCTGATCGGGGAGATTGTAGAGTCTCAGATGAACGTTTATAAAAAGCTGTATTTGAAGGATCGGACCATTAAGAATATTATTGTGGTGGACGATTATATTTCGGCGATTGTAAAGCGCAGGGGAACCAATACCCAAAAAGGGGGATTCGCAGATAAAAAGATCATGGATCATTTTATGCAGGTCTGGCAGACCAAAAGCCTGGCGGAGATAGCAAAAAACCTGGATATGCCTGAGGAGAGTATGATGCTTTTACTGATCTCCATGATTCTGCTGCGGAACATCATGGAGGATATGGGGGCGGAGCAGATCTGGGCGCCGGGGGTAACGCTGTGCGACGGAATTGCTTACGAGTATGCGGAGAGAAACAGGATCATTACGTCTTCCCATGATTTCGAGAAGGATATTATAGCCTGCGCGCAAAATATCAGCAAGCGGTACAGAGGCAGCAAAAAGCGAAGCGAAACCCTGGAAAAGATAGCCCTTACGGTTTTTGACAGTATGAGGCGGGTACATGGGCTGGACAGACGGGCGCGGCTGCTTTTACAGATCGCCACCATTCTTCATGACTGTGGAAAATATATCAGTATGGCGAATCTGGGGGAGTGCTCCTACAGCATTATTATGGCTACGGAGATTATAGGATTATCCCATCTGGAGCGGGAGATCGTTGCCAACGTGGTGAAATACAATCATTTGGAATTTGACTATTATGAGACTAAGGGAAGCTTAAACGCTCTGGACAATGAATCTTACCTCAAGATCGCCAAGCTGATTGCCATTCTCCGTCTTGCCAACGGGCTGGATCGAAGCCACAAGCAGAAATTTAAGGACATGAGAATTTCTCTGAGAGAAGAAGAACTGGTCATTACAGTTAATACCAACGAGGACATTACACTGGAAAAGGGACTTTTTGACGACAGGGCTGACTTCTTTGAGGAAGTATACAATATAAGACCGGTAATCAGGCGGAAGAGAATTTAAAAGGGAAGGAGAGCGTTATGAGTATATCCAAATACGAAGATCCGGAATTTTACAGCAACAGAGAATTAAGCTGGATTCTGTTTAATCAGAGAGTTTTAAGCGAGGCGAGAAACAAAAACAACCCGTTGTTTGAGAGATTAAAGTTTTTAAGTATTACGGCGTCTAATCTGGATGAATTTTTTATGGTTCGTGTGGCATCCTTAAAGGATATGGTGAACGCGGGATATACCAAGACGGACATTGCGGGGATGACGCCTACGGAGCAGCTTCAGGCATTGAATCAGGTAACCCATGAGCTGGTGACGCAGCAGTATACGACCTATAACCGTTCTATTATCCCTCAGCTTCCGGCAAACGGACTTAAGGTGATAGAACGCCACGAGAAGCTGACCCAGAAGGAGGGTGCCTATGTGGATAAATATTTTGAAGAGAATGTTTACCCGGTGCTGACGCCTATGGCAGTGGATTCCTCCAGACCCTTTCCCCTGATTCGGAATAAATCCTTAAACATCGGCGCCCTGGTGCAGAAGAAGGAAGGAGATAAGGAACTGGAATTTGCCACTGTGCAGGTGCCCAGTGTGCTGGCAAGGATCGTGCCCATTCCCACAGGGAAAGAAGGGGAGACCACGGTGATTCTGCTTGAGGAGATCATTGAAAGGAACATCCACAAGCTTTTCCTGAATTATGATATTGTTTGCGCCTATCCTTTCCGCATTATGCGGAATGCGGATTTGTCCATTGAGGAGGATGAGGCGGAGGATCTGCTGAAGGAAATTGAGCGGCAGCTGAAAAAAAGGCAGTGGGGTCAGGCGATCCGTCTTGAGGTTGAGGAGGGAATTGATGAGCGGCTTCTTGATATGATAGAGAGGGAATTGCACATTGCAAACGAGGATATCTACAGAATCGACGGACCCTTGGATTTGACCTTTTTAATGAAAATGTACGGGCTTCCCGGTTTTGACCATCTAAAGGAAAGAGGCTATGCGGAACCCCAGCCGGTACCGGAGCTTCCGGCAGAGTGCGATATTTTTGAAAAGATACGGGAAAGAGATATTCTACTGTTTCATCCCTATGAGTCCTTTGGTCCTGTGGTGGAGTTTATCCGGCAGGCGGCAAGGGATCCGGAGGTGCTTGCCATCAAGCAGACCCTATACCGGGTCAGCGGCAATTCGCCTATTATTGCGGCTCTTGCCCAGGCGGCTGAGAATGGAAAGCAGGTTTCCGTTCTGGTGGAACTGAAGGCAAGGTTTGATGAGGAAAATAACATTGTATGGGCGAAAATGCTGGAGAAGGCAGGGTGCCATGTCATCTATGGACTGGTGGGCTTAAAGACCCACAGTAAGATCACCCTGGTGGTGCGCCGGGAGGAAGACGGCATCAGAAGGTATGTGCATCTGGGAACCGGCAATTATAATGATGCAACCGCAAAGCTCTATACGGATATTGGGCTGTTAACCTGTGCTTCCGCCATCGGTGAGGATGCCACTGCGGTATTCAATATGCTTTCCGGTTATTCGGAGCCTCTTGGCTGGAACAAACTGTCTGTGGCGCCCTTGTGGCTGAAGGACCGGTTTCTGTTTTTGATCGGAAGAGAAAAGGAAAATGCCCTTGCAGGCAGAGGGGGGCACATCATTGCCAAGATGAACAGCCTGTGCGATAAGGACGTGATCCAGGCGCTCTACGAGGCGGCTGCGGCGGGGGTGAAGATCGAATTGATCATCCGAGGAATCTGCTGCCTGAAGACAGGGCTTCCTGGAATCGGAGACCGCATTAAGGTTCGGTCTATTGTGGGAAATTTCCTGGAGCACAGCCGTATCTTTTATTTTGAGAACGACGGAAAAGCAGAATATTATTGTGCCAGCGCCGACTGGATGCCCAGAAACCTGGAACGCCGGGTGGAGATCATGTTCCCCATCGACAGACCGGAGCTGCAAAAGAAATTGATGACGATTTTACAGATGCTGCTTAAGGATACGGTAAAAGCGCACATTCTGACGCCCCAGGGCACTTATGAAAAAGTAGATAAGAGAGGAAAGGGAACCTTTAATTCCCAGCTTGCCTTTTGCGATATGGCGGTGGAAGCGGCGAAGAAGCAGGAAGAGCTGGTGAACAACAGAGTATTTATCCCGGAGACTCATCATGAATAAGATTATATTAGCTTCCGCTTCCCCCAGAAGGCGGGAGCTGCTGGAACAGATAGGACTGGAATTTGAGATTCTGCCAAGCGGCATAGAGGAAAACCCCAAAAGTCGTGTACCCTGGGAGATGGTCCTGGAGCTTTCCGCAGGAAAAGCAAAGGATGTTTTTGGGCGCATACCGGAAGGGGAGAAGGATTCCGTAGCGGTGCTGGGGGCGGATACGGTAGTCGCTTTGGGGGATCAGATTATGGGCAAGCCCGGCAGCAGGCAGAGGGCGGAGGAAATGCTTTCGCTTTTGCAGGGAAGAACCCACCAGGTATATACGGGAGTAACGCTGATCACCCGAAAGGAGGGGGAACCTGTAACGGTTTCCTTTTATGAACGGACAGACGTAACCATGTATCCCATGAGCGCCTCCGATATACGCGCTTACGTGGATACCGGGGAACCTATGGACAAAGCCGGTGCCTATGGCATTCAGGGAAAGTGCGCCGTCTTCATAAAGGAAATAAAGGGGGACTATTATAATGTGGTGGGGCTTCCCATCGGCAGATTATATCAGGAGATGAAGAAGCTATGATTAAATTGATCGCATCGGATGTGGACGGTACCTTAATTCAGGATTCCACGCCGGATTTGTACCCTGAGATGGTGCAGACCATAAAGAAATTAAAGGAAAAGGGAATCTTATTCTGCGCCGCAAGCGGAAGGCAGTATGAGAGCCTGAAAAACGTCTTTCGGGATGTGGCGGAGGAGATCGCTTATATTGCGGAAAATGGTGCCCATATCCGTTACAGGCATGAAAATATTTCCGTTACCCACATGAAGCGGGAGCATGTGGAAGGAATTATGCAAATGCTTCGTCCCTATTACGGAGAATGCGAGACGGTGGTTTCCACGGCACAGGGCGCCTTGCTGGAAAGCAAAAACCAGGATTTTATCGATCTGATCACCTATGGATACCACAATACCTTCCGGCTGGTGGAGGATGTGCTTAAGGAAAATGTGGAGATCATTAAAATTGCAGTTTACCGGAAGGAAAGCATCCGTGAGCTTGGAGAAAGCCTTTTTATCCCGACCTGGTCTTCCGAAGTGAAGGCATGTATGGCAGGGGAGGAATGGGTGGATTTTATGGACCGGTCAGTGGACAAGGGCAAGGGACTGAAGCTCTTGGAAGAATATTTAGGAATCGGCAAAGAGGAGACGATGGCGTTTGGAGATAACGACAACGATATTGGCATGATGCTGGCGGCAGGGGAGAGCTATGCCGTGGATACGGCAACAGACCAGGTGAAAGCAGCGGCGGGCAATATCTGCCCCGGATGGCGGGAAAAGGGCGTTTTTCAAATCATAAATACAAAAATTTTTAGATAGGTATTGACTTAAATAAATAGGATACAGCATAATAATATTAGCAATTAAATTTTGTCATAGGAGAACAGGTTATGCATGAATTTGATGATGCGGTATTACAATGTTTTTTAGACAATCAGAGTCAGTTGTTTCCGGAGGAGGACGTTGCCTCCAATCTGGAAGAGGCGGAGGCGTTTTTGGAGGAATGTCTTGCCGTTGTGGTGAATTCCGTTGAAGAGGTATGGGAATTCTTCGAGGAAGAGGGCGTCGATGTGGAGAACGTGAAGGGAGAAGAAATTCTGGAAGCGGATGAGGTATTTGACATCGGCGACGGCAGATACCTGATTGTGGAAGGATAAAGGCAGAAGATGGAAGAGCGGAAGAATGTAAATACCAGACAGATTTTCATTTATCTTTTGGTTACCTTTATTCTCACGTACGCTGTGGAAATTTTTCTCATTATGCCCATGATGGGAAGCGCAGATCTGCTGCAGGCATCTGTTGCGCAGATGCTGACGGCAGGGGTTATGATGATACCGGCTTTGGGAGCGTTGACGGCGCGCCTTGTAACAGGAGAAAAATTTAGAAAAGAAAATGTTATGCTTTCTTTTCATTTGAAGGGCAATCTGAAATATTACGGACTTGCATGGTTTGGCATGGCTTTTCTGATTGCTTTAGGCGCGGTGCTGTATTTTCTGATTTTTCCCAAGCAGTTTGATCCGGACATGGGCTATATAAAAGGTCTGTTGGAGAGCCAGATGGAGGCTTTGGGACAGAAGGGAGAAATTTCCCAGCCTATGGTGGTGCAGACTGTGGCGGTACAGACGCTTATAGGCGTTTTGCTATCCCCCTTTTTAAACGCAGTGCCCTGCTTTGGAGAAGAGTGGGGATGGAGAGGCTTTCTGCTGCCTAAGCTTTTGAAACGGTTTAAAGTAGTGCCGGCTCTTCTTTTAAACGGAGTGATCTGGGGGCTGTGGCATGCGCCTTTAATTGCAGCAGGGCATAATTATGGAATCGGGTATTGGGGATTCCCTTATTTGGGGATATTCGCCATGTGCCTGTTTTGTATTGTCGTGGGTATTATTTTGTCTTATGTTACAATCAAAACAGAAAGCTGTATTCCGGCGATCATGGGGCATGGAACCCTGAACGGTCTTGCATCTCTGGGTATATGCTTTGCGTCCCTTGAAAACCCATACAATGTATTTTTAGGTCCCATGCCGGTGGGCGTGATCGGAGGAGCGGGGCTGATTGTAACAGCGGCGCTGCTGCTATTTCTTTTGTATCGGGAAGAAAAAAGTGTTGACAATTAGATGATCAGGTGTTAAAGTAAATGAGCATGCGGTAAATGCAGATATATGAAGCAGAGTATCCACTCTCACCCTGTGGCGATTGGGCTTACAGGCGTTTATAGTTTTCGCTTTGCGCTTGACGGGAATCAAATGCGCAGTAGTTGCTATGAAGTTTAGTGGATAGTTATGCTATCCACTTTTTTTATGAGACAGGGAGGACACAGTCATTAGCGAATTATTCATTAACGAACAGATCAGAGACAAGGAAGTGCGCGTGGTTGGAGAAAACGGCGAGCAGCTGGGCATCATGTCTTCAAGGGAAGCGTTACAGATGGCGGAGGAAGCAGGCGTAGATCTTGTAAAGATTGCACCCACCGCAAAGCCCCCTGTATGTAAGCTTGTGGATTACGGGAAGTATAAATATGAGCAGACCCGTAAGGAGAAGGAAGCGAAGAAAAAACAGAGAGTGATCGAAGTGAAGGAAATCCGCCTGTCGCCCAATATTGATACCAATGATCTCAATACCAAAATGAATGCGGCAAGGAAATTTATTTCCAAGGGAGACAGAGTGAAAATCACTTTAAGATTCCGGGGACGTGAAATGGCACATATGGCAAACAGCAAGCATATTCTGGACGACTTTGCCCAGGCTCTTTCCGATGTGTGCGTGGTGGAGAAGGCGCCCAAGGTAGAAGGAAGAAGTATGACAATGTTTTTAACTGAAAAGCGTTAGCCTGGCAGTTAAAATAGATGGCGGAGGACATGCTCCGCCGATGGAAATTAAATTAGTATACAGGAGGAAACAGTTATGCCCAAAATGAAAACAAGCAAATCGGCTGCAAAGCGTTTTAAAGCTACAGGAACAGGTAAATTAAAAAGAAGCAAAGCTTACAAGAGCCATATCTTAACCAAGAAGACTACCAAGAGGAAAAGAAATTTAAGACAGCCTGCAATTACAGATAAGACCAACGTTAAGAATATGAAGAAGATTTTACCCTATTTATAAGTCGTAAGGAGGATATAAGAGATGGCAAGAATTAAAGGCGGCATGAACGCCAAGAAAAAACATAATAGAGTATTAAAACTTGCAAAAGGCTACAGAGGCGCAAGAAGCAAACAGTACAGAGTAGCAAAGCAGTCCGTAATGAGAGCGTTAGCTTCCTCTTATGCAGGACGTAAAGAGAAAAAGCGTCAGTTCAGACAGCTTTGGATTGCACGTATCAACGCAGCGGCAAGAATGAACGATTTATCCTACAGCAAATTTATGCATGGGCTGAAGCTTGCAGGAGTGGAGATTAACAGAAAGATGCTTGCAGAGATGGCAGTCAACGATGCCGAGGGCTTCAAGACACTGGCTGATCTTGCAAAAAGCAAAATTGCATAAGACGGATTTCCATACGTTTGAACCAAAGACCTTATTCTGAACAATAAGGTCTTTTTTCTATAGGAAACATGTGATATGATTGCTTTATATTGTAACGGAACAGATACAGGGAGGAATGAAATGAAGGCGCTCAGGCATTTGGAACCCAAGGACGTTTTTTATTATTTTGAGGAAATCAGCCAAATTCCCCACGGATCAGGAAATACGGATCAGATCAGCAATTATCTGGTACAGTTTGCCAGAGAGAAAAATCTTGAATACTATCAGGACGAAATTGGAAATGTGATCATAATTAAGGAAGCTTCCCCGGGTTATGAAGATCATGCGCCGGTTATGCTCCAGGGACATATGGATATGGTAACGGTGAAAAAACCGGAGTCACCGCTGGATATGGAGAAAGACGGTTTGAAGCTGGTAGTAGACGGCGACAGGCTGATGGCGGAGGGAACCAGCTTAGGGGGCGACGACGGAATTGCCCTTGCCTATGGTCTTGCCCTTCTCGCAGGCAGCCAATATCAGCACCCCAGGGTAGAACTGGTGATTACCGTTGATGAGGAAGTGGGAATGGACGGGGCAAGAGCCCTGGATGTTACCCCTTTGAAAGCAAAGCGGCTGGTCAACCTTGACTCGGAGGAGGAAGGAATTTTTCTCTCAGGCTGTGCCGGCGGCGCCAGAGTGAATTATTTTTTTGAGCATGAAAGGAAACCACGAAAAGGGATTCGCTGTGAAGTTCGTATAGAAGGGTTAAAAGGCGGTCATTCCGGCGAGGAAATCCATAAGGAGCGGGGAAACGCAATCTGCCTTTTGGGAAGAACCCTTGCAAAGCTTTCGGGAAAGCTGGATATATGTATTGAAAATCTGGAAGGGGGCGTGGCGGATAACGCCATTCCAAGCTTTGCCACTGCGCGCATTCTGCTTACCGGTTATGAAAACGGGGAAAGCAGGCAGAAGAGTATGCAGGGGGAGTTTTCCGAGCAGGAATGCCTGGCGCTTTTTAAACACACCTGCGAAAAGCTGGGCAGAGAATTTTGGGAGGAACTTACGGACAAAGACGACGGAGTATGTATTAAGACCTGTTCTCATGGGATCGGAGAGGAAATGGTCATGGAGGAAGAGGCAAGCCGCCGATTGACAGGTATGCTGAACGCGCTTCCTCACGGCGTTCTTGCAATGAGCAGCGCTATGCCGGGGCTTGTGGAAACCTCTCTTAATCCGGGGCTGCTTTCCACGAATGAGCGTCAGGTAAGCTTGGGTATATCCGTGCGCAGCTCCTTTGACAGCGCAAAGCAGGCGTTGATCCGGCAGCTTCAAAGCATTGCTTATCTTGCCGGGGCAAAAACGGAGGTGACCGGAGAATACCCTGGATGGACCTACAAAAAAGAGTCGCCGCTGCGGGATAAGATGATAGAAGTATATGAAGAAATGTATCAGGCAAAGCCGGAGGTCAAGGCGATTCATGCGGGCGTGGAGTGCGGGTTGCTTGCCCACAAAATACATGGGCTGGACTGTGTGTCCATAGGACCGGATATGAAGAACATTCACACGGCGGAGGAGGAACTTTGCATTTCTTCCGCAGAGAGAGTCTGGAAATATCTTTTAAGGCTTTTAAAGGCACTATAGGAAACAGGATAAGGAGTATGCCATGAATTTAAACCGGAAAAACATAAAAAAGATACGGGGGTTGATTTTGTTTGCCGCCCTGACAGTCCTGGGGCTGATGAAATTTGATCTTCTTTGCGCTGCTGTTGTGTTCGTGGTGAATATTTTGAAGCCTTTCATTTTAGGCGGAATGATCGCATTTGTAATCAACATTCCCATGGCTTTTTTTGAAACAAAGGTGTTTGACCGTCATTTCAGGAAGGGACGGAGAGGGGTGAGCATGGTGCTTTCCTTTCTGGCCGTGATTCTGGCGGTTACTTTGGTGGTGGTTACGGTGATCCCTCAGCTTTTTGGGGCGATCAAGGTGCTGACCAACAAGATCCCCATATTCTGGAGTGGTTTGATCAGTCAGCTAGAGATTATATTTGCAGAAAATCCTGAACTGATGGAAATTTTAAACAGCTTTGAAACAATCCAGATCGACTGGCAGAAAATCATCAATACCGTTTTGGAGTTCCTGCGGAACGGAATGGGAAGTATGCTGACCTCCACTTTTACGGTGGCAAGCAGTATTATCAGCAGTACCGTTAATTTCTTTATCGCCCTGGTCTTTTCCATTTATATTCTGGTACAGAAGGAGAAGCTGGGAAGCCAGTTTAAAAGGCTTCTGCAGGCATATACAACGCCTAAGATCTATCAGGGAACGCTTAAGGTGTGCGGGCTTTTGCATCAGAATTTCAGCCATTTTATTACCGGACAATGTACGGAAGCGGTTATTTTGGGGCTGATGTTTGTGATTTCCATGACGATCTTCAGATTTGATTATGCTGTGATGATAGGGGTGCTGATTGCGTTTACCGCACTGATTCCCATAGTAGGCGCATTTATCGGCTGCTTTATCGGCGCATTTTTGATGCTGGTGGATGATCCCGTTAAGGCTCTTTGGTTTGTGATTCTGTTTATCGTTTTGCAGCAGATCGAAGGGAATCTGATTTATCCCCATGTGGTAGGAAACTCTGTGGGGTTGCCTTCTATCTGGGTGCTTGCGGCGGTTACTGTGGGCGGCAGCTTAATGGGCGTATTTGGTATGCTGGTCTTTATTCCTCTGCTTTCTACAGTTTATATGCTACTCAGGGAGGATGTAAATAAACGGAATGGCACTTTGACGGCGCCTCCGGCAGAGACGCCGAAAGATCCACCCAAATAGAAAAGCACTGGCAAAAACCAGTGCTTCCTCGTCGGAGTGACAAGACTTGAACTTGCGGCCTCTACTTCCCTAAAGTAGCGCTCTACCACCTGAGCCACACCCCGAAACGCAAGTTATATTATAAAGGGTATAAGAAATAAAATCAAGCCCTAATTTAAAAAAGTTTGTGTGAAATAGGATTAACCGGGAAAACGTGATGATAGATAAAGAAAAATTTCATATTCTCAACTATATTAAAAAGGAAGAATACAGTGCCAGTATGGACGGCATGCGCTATATGCTGAAAAAGAAGGACACGGAGGAAGGTGCGAGGCTGGAAGCCATCATTTGGCCGGAGCCTTACTGCTATGCCAAAACGGAAGAGGAGAAGAAACAGCGCCGGGAGTTTGCCCTGACGGAAGAAGGCGTCAGGGAAGCGGCGGACTGGTTGAATGAGCAGTATACCCAGCAGAGAAACTTATGGGAGTTGTCAAAGAAAATGCGCCTTTAAGGCTGCAATTCTTTTATTTTCTTATTGAAATTAGTTCTTATTATGAATATAATATAAATAGTTGACATAATGTGAGAACTGTACGGGGAGAGAAGGGTATGACACCATTGATTTTTGACGACCAGAAGATTAACAGGGAAGTGGCTTTTTGCAGAGTATACAGTATGAACAGCAAAGAAAAGCTGGAAAAACTTTTTCTGAAAAATCGGATTTCCTATTTTATCGAATGGCAGGAGCGTTCTTTTTTTGCAAGGCTTTTTGGCGGAGAGAAAAATAAAGAGAAGGTCGTGTTTACCATTCGGATTAACGAAGCGGATGTGGAGCGCGCCACTGAGCTGGTGCAGGGAATCGACTCTATAAAGCTTAGAAGATTAAAAGAAGACTCATAAAAGAAGGAAGACCCCAGGTACGGATGCTGCCCGGGGTTGTTTACTTTTATGAACAGGAGGAAATGAAAATGGAGCCAAGATCCAATCAAAGCAGCAAACCGGCGGGCAGTCAGAGAACAAACCAAAAACAAAAGAAAGAGAAGAATATATGTCCCGTATATAAAAAATGTGGCGCCTGCCAGCTTTTACACATGGATTATGCCGCACAGCTGCGCTATAAAAAGGAACAGGTGCAGACGCTGCTTAAGCCTTATGGAAAACTGGAGGGAATGATTGGCATGGATGCGCCGGAGCATTACCGCCATAAAGTACATGCCGTTTTTGGGAGAGATGCAAGGGGAAATGTGATTTCAGGGGTATACAAAGAGGGAACTCATATCATAGTTCCGGTAGAAAATTGCCTGCTGGAAAATGAAAAGGCGGATGCTATTATACAGACAATAAGAGGGATGCTAAAGTCCTTTAAAATAAAAGTCTATGATGAAGATACGGATTATGGTCTGCTGCGCCATGTGCTTGTGCGGGTAGGGTATAAGACGGGGCAGATTATGGTAGTGCTGGTGCTCCGGTCGCCTATTCTTCCTTCTAAAAATAATTTTGTAAAGGCACTGCGCAAGGAGCATCCTGAAATCACCACGGTTATTGTAAATGTAAACGATAAAAGTACCAGTATGGTGCTGGGAGAAAAGGAGCAGGTAATTTACGGTCCCCGGTACATTGAAGATGAATTGTGCGGTATGAAATTTAAAATATCGCCCAGATCATTTTACCAGGTGAATCCCAGACAGACGGAGCTTCTTTACCAGAAGGCAATTGAATATGCAGAGCTTTCCGGCAGGGAAACGGTTTTGGACGCTTACTGCGGAACAGGAACCATCGGCATGATCGCGGCGACCAGGGCAGGAAAGGTAATAGGGGTAGAGCTGAATAAGGACGCGGTAAGGGATGCAGTGGCAGGCGCCAAACAGAATCAGGTGGGCAATATCCGGTTTTACCAGGGGGATGCCGGAGCGTTTATGACCAGCATGGCGGACGCCGGGGAGAAGGTGGATGTGGTGCTTATGGACCCGCCGCGGACGGGAAGCAGCGAAACTTTTTTATCTGCGCTGGTGAAACTGAAACCAAAGAAAGTGGTGTATGTGTCCTGCAATCCGGAGACGCTGGCGAGGGATTTGAAGTACCTTTGCGGGAAGGGGTATCGGATGAGGAAGGGAGTGGGGGTGGATATGTTTCCTTTTACGAAGCACGTTGAGGTAATAATAATGATGCGGCTTGTGGAAAAATAAAGAATTTGGCAGTCTAAACCACAAGATATTGTGGCTTGGGGCAAAAAATGAAAAAATCAGCCAGTTTCTGCCCTTTTTTTGCCAGATTTTTCAACCCGAAATGCATCGAGAACGGACCGGACGGGAAGGGGTTCATGAGGACGAGGTTCTATTACTGCGATCCAAGTGCGCCCTACCAGAAAGCAGAGATCGAATTGGGGCATGAATTTATCCGAAGGGTGGTGCCCAGGGGGAAGAGCCCGTATGAAACATTTTGTTTCTATTACGGGGAAGAACTGGCGCAGAAGTTAGGACGTCATGAGGTTGACGCCACCAACATCACCTCACGCCAGGACTCCTAAAAAAGTAA
Source organism: Lachnospiraceae bacterium UBA7093 (assembly GCA_002492465.1). GTDB lineage: Bacteria > Bacillota > Clostridia > Lachnospirales > Lachnospiraceae > Suilimivivens. The sequence goes on from DKYT01000050.1 coordinate 40,687, forward strand.
CATAAGGACAAGCTAAAAAACGCAGACCGCTGGCTGATAATAGGGAAAATAGCAGACGTGAGTTTCGGCTTACAAAATTTGTAAGACAAAAGTGACGTCCGATTTTTGTACGCATTTTTATCCTGTTACGAGGTCATTATAGCATAAGATCCCAGGAGGGAACGGGAAAGCTGGGCTGCAATCGACCCCTGGCGGCAGCCGGATAGTCAAATTGTACCTGAAAAATGACAAATTATACCAACCTTCCCTTTTTTATGAGATTTTTTGTTATAGTAAATTAAAATCTTAATTATATATGCATTTATTGAATTAAATTAAAGGGAAGAAGGAGAAAGGAGAAAAACCATGAACTCTTAAAAGATTTGGAGAGTAGCCTGCATCCGTAGAAAGATGTGAGAAAGAAGGGTGGTATGAACATACTTGAGATATTTATATTGCTGTTAGTTTAACGTATATAATAGTTGAGAAAGAGAGGGAGACAAAAATGAATCGACTTGTGTTTACTACAGATGCATGTGTGGGGTGCAACCGTTGCATAGGAGCTTGCAGTTGCCAGGGAGCCAATATTGCAAAGAACATTAATGGTGAGAATGTAATAGAAGTTGATATGGATAAGTGTATTGCATGTGGTGCCTGTTTTGATGTTTGCGAACATCATGCAAGAGAATATGTAGATGACACCGAAAGATTTTTTGAAGATTTAGAAAGAGGCGAGAAAATTTCTATTATATTAGCACCCGCGTTTAAGGCGAATTATTATGATGAGTATGAGACAGTGCTCGGTGGATTAAAGAAACTTGGCGTAAATCGTATTTTGAGCGTATCTTATGGAGCAGATATTACAAGTTGGGCATACATCAACTATATTCAGAAACATAATTTTGTCGGAGGAATTTCTCAACCTTGTCCTGCAGTTGTAGGATATATTGAGAAATACTTACCAGAGCTTTTGCCGAAATTGATGCCAATTCATAGCCCTATGATGTGCAGTGCAATTTATGCCCGGAAATATATGGGATTAAGGGATAGTCTTGCATTTATCAGTCCATGTATCGCAAAGAAAAATGAGATTGAGGATCCGAATACAGGAGGGTATGTAAAATATAATGTTACTTTTTCTCATTTGATGGAGTATGTGAGAACCCATAATATAAAGGGAGATCCGGTAAGTGATGAGATCGAGTATGGACTTGGTTCGATCTACCCAATGCCGGGAGGACTGAAAGAAAATGTGTACTGGCTGCTTGGCGAGGATGTATTTATTCGTCAGGTAGAAGGCGAAAAGCATTTGTATAATTATCTGAAAGCAAATAAGGAACGGATTGCAAAGGGAAGAACTCCATATTTAATGATTGATGTGCT
>DKYT01000007.1 GCA_002492465.1 Lachnospiraceae bacterium UBA7093
TATGTCCACGCTGTACCCGGTTGCCATCTCTATGCCGGTGCTGGCTCCACCGCCGCCGGCAAAGTTGTCAACTATTAATTCTCCGTTTATCAAAGTATTGCCTCCTGCATATCCCCTAAATTCATCTGCCTGCACGGCTCAAAATTCATCCATAAGATTTCCCGCGTCTTTTTGCATGCCTGCGAATAACAGGAAGTCTCTTCCCTGTGCCATCCCTTCAGGCGATCATTGTACAGATCGTTGTCATAGCCTGATAAAATTACCTTCCCCTTATGGGCAAGTAATACGTCCAGCAGGTCATTATGGGCATTATCACCCATTTCGTACCTGTATTGTTTCCTGCACCTGGTGCCCAATACATACGGTGGATCCAGATAAATCAATACATTGGGTAAATTGAATTTCTGTATCAGTTCTACAGCTGGTCTGTTTTCGATCTGTACCCCGCGTAACCGCTCCGCTGCCTGCATGACCTTCCCCGGGAGGTTGCACCAGTCCTGTGATGCATAAGCACGCTCGCGTCCCTGTATGTCATTCTTCCAGCCTACTTTTTCACCGTTAATGCGGAACCCACGCCCCATATTGAGGCGTATGTAAAAGTTGACGGCTTTCTGCAGGCTGTCTCCCGGTACCGCCGCAAATACATTTTCATATACCTTCCGGGAATAGGGTGTCCAGTAGATTTCATGGGCAAGTTTTTCCGGGTCCCTTTTTATCCACTCGAACAGGTTGACCACGTTGTCGTCAAGGTCATTCACTGTCTCAATATTTGACCGCGGCTTATTGAATAACACGGCGCCGGATCCAAAAAACGCCTCCAGGTAACTATGGTGTTCCGGGAAGAAACTGATAATCCAATCTGCGATTGACCATTTGCTCCCGGGATATTTCATTACTGCTTTCATCAGAATCCCTCCCCTAAATAGTCAAACATGTCCATCTGGACTGCCGGGACATCCTCCCACTCTACCCCGATATAATCAAGCACCCTTCCCCATCCATACTTTTCCCCGGTATCCGGGTCCGTGCAGCATTTATACATATAAAACTCCCATTCTTTAGGATTGCGTTCCCGGAGTTTGTCAAACCGGTGTGGGCGCTTCTCCATGTGGATCCCAAAACCACACATACTGCACCCTGTACGCTTTGCACCAGTAGTTTCCAGCTTGCCACTGTTGTCCATTTCAATCCGACCATAGATCTCAGGAATAGTACTTTTAAGCGGCTCATACGGAATAACATTTCCTTTATCGTCCCTGCTGTATGGCTGCTTATAATATAATTTCTCAAATACCTCTGTATTATCTAAATACCATTGATTCATCTCAAGCGCCAATTGCAGGATATCCTGACGCATGAATATAGCAAAAGGCGCCGACCGCGTCACGCTGGATCCATAGTAATTGCACCCATGTTCAATAAGCGCTTCTTCCCTCTGCCCTCCTTCGCTTGCCATAAGCCCTAGGTATGGGAAACTTTTATGGGCTTTTGCCCAATCATCACATGGCTTTTCTTTCAACCAGTAGCAGCAGTCATTTGATACCTGGAAATTGGGTTTTTGATAGTTTACCCCTTCATTTTCATTTTCGTAACCGCCGAAGAGTCTCAGCCATTTCTGAGGGAGCTTCATACGGCTATTCTTTGCATAATGCCCCTGCTCTCCACATTCACCTGTGATGACAGCATGCCGCACTGTCTTATTATCCTCGGTAGGGTGCTGCAACAAGTCAATCTTCCCGGCAATCCTTTTTGAAATGACAGGGAACCCCATCTCATTAATGACCTCGGTTTTGGTCTTATAGGATTTTATTATTTCAATCCCAAGCGCCTTATGCACTTTCTGGATGCTTTTATCCTCCACTCCTGAAACCGATATCCCCGGCACATCAATTCCTATACTTTTCAACCATATGTGAAGGGTAATGCTGTCTAGCCCTCCTACAGATACATGGGAACTGCATCCCCGTTTTGCCATCTCATTGTAAAAATCCCATGCAATAACCTTTTGGCGCGCTATCTTTTCTTCATAGGGCATTTCCTGCAGTTCGCTGAAATTCTTCCGCATATCCTGCTTGGCTTTTTTCCATGCCGACCTTACAATCTCCGGTGCCTCTTCACTAACGCCGGTCAATTCTTCTTCGTCAAATAATGTTAATTGTCTCATCTTTCAATGAACCCGTTATAACGTTGCCCCAGCTGGAGGTTCGGCTCCTTTCTTTTTGGTTTTTTACTACTTCTTTTTGTTACTTTCAAAATTAATCGCAAGCTATTTCCGGATTCTCCACCCTGATCTTATATACATTCTTTCTTAACGATCTTCGATATATTTCCTCCCCAAGCCTCTGGCATGCTTCGTTAAAAGCTTTCATATCCTGCCTTTTATTTGTTGCATCAACCTCGTTTAACAATTTCTGTATGTTTCTTTTCATCCTGTTATTCCTTTCTTAATATCGCATTACCACGGGCAGAATTCATATGTAACATCCGCAAACATTCTGCCATTAATAAGAAAATGCTCTTTCTTTTTAGGCTTCTTTGATTTTGCCATAATAAACATTTCAGGCAACTCTAATCTTGACGCGGAATTTGATTCGAGATTAGTTTCCTTTGGTGCGCCTGCTGCCTCCCTGTAAATGTATACGGTACTAAGCCCGCACCCTGTTTCTTTTGATATCTCCTTTGCACTTTTCCCCGATCTGCTCATTTGCACAATAGCATCTATCTTTTCCTGAGGTGTTGGATTTCCCCGTCCCAATCCATAGTGCCTAAAATAATTTGTAACACTGTGATATGACCTTCCCAACTTCTGGGCTATTTCTATATTTGACATCCCTTGCCTGCGCCATTCCAGTAGGTCTTCTTTTGCTGGTATCACTTTTTTCTCCTTTCTGGGAAGCCTTTCAATAAAAGGCTTCCCCTGTGCGTTGCCAACAGTTTCTATGTGATATGTTTGACCAAAAGGCTTTTTATATCTCTGGAAGCACCATGTTTTCTAAAAGCGTCAAATATTCCATGCCCTCTTTATCGCTTTCATTCAATTCAACAGGAGCGACCATCATAGCCATGCTATGATTTTCCCAATACAAGATATTGCTTTTATTATTCAATGCCCTGGGACCTGTAGGCGTATTTTCTGTTTCTGTGATCGCTTTCGGGTCAATCATATCGATAATTCTTTTATTTACAAAAAAACACTCCCCTGTTTCTTTGTGCTGCATAACCTGATACATCCCGCATTCCGTTTGATAAACCGACCTCGTTACTGACACATCACATTTACAGTCTGCAAATCCCCCCCCCAAATATCCCGTATAACGGTTTTAGATATTTCATATTGATTCGGCGCGTCTTTTCCTGCCTTGAAAGCCTGCCCAATGTCTGGTAATTCTCCTGTAAGTTCAATGACTGCTGCCTTTTCCTTTTTTGTAAAATCATCCTTATTAACGCATATGATCCACGCCCCATTGCTGATAAAATACTCATATTCCGTTGCCCCTACCATCAGCATGTATGCGTTATAGGCTTCCTTGATCAGTTTCTTAAAAATTGATGTGTTTATAAACATACCCTTCCCTCCTTTAAAACCACTTTTTATATACCAGATCATCTTTACTCCAATCGGGATAAATGCTGCACAAATATTTTTCAAACAGCTTCAGCATTTCCTTTCGCAATCCTTCTTTGCCGTTATCCAAAAGCTCATGATGATAACGGCATCCCAAAGCACCGTTCTGCTCTACGCCAAGCCCTCCGGATGATTTGGGGATAAAATGCATAATATCTTTTATTTCGAGAAGAAGACCTGATTTACACTTCATGTGATATCCCATATTGCAAAAGATACATTGACCACGATCCCGATAATATATTTTCTCCCGTGTCTTTTTATCGAATTGAAGCTTACGTGTCCGTTTTGTCATTCCACACCTCCTTGCTTTTATCTGCTCTCACAGTTTTTCTGCTAAAACATCTCTTCTCACAGCCATCGCCGCCGCTTGCCACGCCTGTAACTCTTTATTGATTTCATACTGCATAATGTCACTATAGCTATGGTTCCACCAATTCACAGATACCAGATGTCTTTCCAGGAGCTCTGAAAGCGGTTCCCATATTTCTTTATAAGCTACAGGTACACCTTTTTTCGATATCCATCCATTCTTTTTCCAGTCCAAAAACCAATGCTTATTTATTGCTCCTGAAATGTATCCGCATTTAGTAATTACTTGGACTGAACAGGATTTTGTAAACCTCGAAAAAGCATCTTTCAGCAGTTCTAAAACAAGTTCTTTCTCTGTAGCATTTTTCATGCAAACAAGACCATCTTTGGTTCCAACTACCTTCGAATCATCCCCATCGTACTTAATGCATTCCATCACATATATTCCTGCCGCTTTTTGGCTCTGTATTCCCTTTATTGACGTCTCTATGTAGATATTTACGTCCTGCATTATCCCCCACCTCCTTGGTCACGCATCCATTCATCCCTGCTGATAGGATTGATCCTACATTCTGTGTAATGCAGGTAACTCATTCCGGTATATCGGTTAATGCCTGTCCTAATACTGTCCTTGTCAATGTAATATCCCGGACGTGGATCCATGCCCTCTTCTATAATCTTTCGTAAAGTCCACTTGTAATAAACTTTACGTTCCGGCTCAGGACGTTTTAAATTTCGGGAACATGAATAACGAATCAATTCTTCCCGCTCTTTTTTTGGAAAAAGGCTCAATTGCTCTTCAACCTCCTCGTCTGGTTGTTTTACAATATAATTTGCCAATTTTTTATAACCGCCCATCTCATAGATACTGGTAAAATAAATGCTCCCATATGTCCAGGCATCCTTTACGATGAGATCTGTATCTGCCCCTTTTATCCTTGGTACCAATATGTGGATATGGATCCCACCTTTTTTCCCTATTTCCTTCCGGGCAATAAACTTAAGCTCATGCCAATGCTTTCTGTACCGATACCTGAGACGCTCCAGAAATCTTGCAAAATCCTTCTTCACTTCCCACACTGGCTTTCTTGTCCCCTTGGGGTATTTCAAAGTGATCCATAAATCTTCCGGAAAGAAATTCTCTTTAATCAAGCGCCGCACATATGTCTCACGGTTAGCCTGGTTCTGTTTTTTTATCTGTTCTGGGGTAATCTTCTTTTTGGCAAGACGCTTCTCACCTTTTGCTCCATATTTTCCTGCGTATTTATACTCATATTCGATTGAATTAGGGAATTTAAACGTGTCCAACCAGTAAGCCATAGTTTTACCTCTAACTTTAATATACTTAGATTGTTAGAAAATGAGGGTTAAACCCCTCATTTTACTTGACTTTTCCGGCTATTTGAGATACACTAATGACAGTTGGTTTAGTGTTCGGCTTTAGCCGGATGCAAGCGCATGGGTTCATGCTCATGCGCTATATTTTTGTCGTTTTATAGGCTCATATTGTTTGTTTTCATGTGTTTGGTGCCTTTTGATACATTCACCATATGCCCTGATTACTTTTTCTTCTGGGAATAAGCCTGGTTTTATAATTACGCCACGTTCTCCACGTATTCCAAACAATTCATCCATATATTTACTCTCCACTTCACAAAAAACTGCCACATTTACAGCTGTATCATAGCAAGACTTCGCTCTGACATATTCCTTGTTTTGCATATGTACATTAAATTCACTGGCTAACAGATAAAGTTTTTCTATGATTTCTTTCCCGTCCAACATCTATTTTTTCTCCCTGTTTACCAACTATCTGGATATACTTTTCTTCCTGCCTGGCTTCCCATTCTTCCGTACCAACGATCAATCCCGCATCTTCTAGTTGTGCATACATATTTTTCCTCTTTCCAGCAATGATGTTAAAAGAATTACTCTATTGGCAATCCGTGAACTATTCTATCCAACATGATTGCCACTGCCATTTCACGCTTTATTTTTTCCTGATCTTCTCCTTTGTGCGCAGCAGCACTATACATACGCCACTGCAAAATATGCTTTAATTTACAATACACGTCATTGTCAAATTCAGCGCTTGATTTCATTGCTTGTATGTACTTTTCCATAAGAAAAACCCGTATTTCCATTCTTCCTGTTATACATTGCCCCAATACCGGAAGTAATTTTTTATTTTCATCATCGACTATTTTCATCAACCATGACCATTTATTGTTTCCTGCCATTGCCTGCCTCACTTTCCATTTTGCCTTTCAAGTTCCGCTGTAAGAGTAAGGATACTGTTTACATATTCAGACATCTCTCCTGCATCCAGCTTTTCCGCGATCCGTGATTCTCCGTGATACCGCATCAGTGGTTCTTCCATATCCTCCCCATCTTTTAAAAGATCTGACAGGTAGTCCACAGCTACGATCATATTTTGTCTGGTATCCTTCAGGTTTGTGACTCCCAGTTTGTCCATTCTTTCTTGATGCCATTCCGGCGCTACCTGCATGATTCCAACGCATCCAGCGCTTTCCGCTTCCGGCTGAAATCTGCTCTCCTGCCAACAAATCGCCTGGATCAGCTCCGGGCATATGTTGTAAGCTTGTCCCAGCTCTTCCGAAATTTCTTTTACATCTTCCGGAACTATGATTGCTTCCTGGGCATTTACAGACATTACCGTGAGCGTAAACCAAATTATTGTCATGGCAATGCCTGTTATGTACCATTTGATTATTTTTTTCATTTCGTCCTCCATAACGCAACAATAATAAAGATGCATATATTAAAAGCAGCGCTGGTATTTCGAAGTGCTCGCTGTCCATACCTGCTGCCGATAAAAGAAAAAGAGTAAACACAGCTGCTTCTTTTATTTTCACTGTATTTATACACTTTAATCGTGTCACAGCCTCTTCTCCTTTGATTTAACTCAACTTTCTCATTTTCTGTTTTCTATGTACTTCTGATACTCCGCACGTAATACTATTTCTGAAACTCTGTCAACTATTGCCCGCACTTCTTCCAAAGTCTTATCTTTATAGCAGTCGTCATGAACAATAATGTGACAACCTTCAGGGCTGAAATAGTCTTTGACTACTGCCATGACACTACCTCCTTGTTTTTTGATAATCTTATGCTTTATTGCTTGTACATGTTGTCTGGCGAAATCAGATCTTTCTATTTATTGCACAAATGATTGTATTTGTTCCGGGCTTTCACCTTAAAAACCCGTCAAACCTGTTAACCGACGTAAGTTTCGCATTAAAACTTACCTAAACTTGTTGACCAATACACAATACAATCATTTGCGTGCCTTCTGTGTTTTCCCAGGCTTAGGACTGGCTACCGTTGGTAGGCTACATTACACCGGGCGACTGCTGCCGCCCTGATCTGATTGTCACATCCTGCTATTGATTACCTATTGTTACATTGCCTTATTTTTCCTTTTCTTCTATAATTTGGGTACAGACATCTGCCAATGCCGAGTACATAAGAAAGGATGGGCTGCATATGTGGAAATACGAAAGTCCCATAGGTACCTTATTCATTAAGCGACTGAACGATGGGCATTATGGACTTATTTACAATGGTACTGTTTGGGAATCCTGCGATTCACCACAAGCGGAAGCTGACAACGTTTATATGCACTGTACTGGATGCTATGATTGGGATAGATTGGATGGTCAAATTCCTAACGTACCACACGATTTAAGCGAATGGGAATCTTGCTAACTCAATTCATAAGATTGAGTCGTTGCGGGATTTCCCATACGGCTTAATCTTTCCATGGTTGCCGTTACATGTCCCAACATCTGTATTCCATCATAAATCTCTCGCAAATCTTCCCCGGTAAGTCCTTTTTCTGCTTTGTCAATGCGATCATTTACCAACTTTGCATATTTCAAAGCAATCTCATTTACAATTTCCTCGAGCTTTTTCTCATCTATACTTGTCTTACCTCCTCCTACAAACCTCATCCTCTCTCGGCTTTGAAGATGCTCCTTCATAAGTTTTTCAAACTGTTGTTGACCTGAAAGATACCATTTTCCACCAAAGTCGGTATCTTTCTTTTTTGTCTTCCCAGCGGGCGTGTGTTTAATCATATCCGTGTAATCAAAGCCACATCTATCGCAATATCTTGTTCTTAAACCTTTTACTTTTAATGCTCTTTTTCTGCATAACGGTCTTTTGCAATTGGGGCATACTAAAAATTTTTCAAACTTCATTACTTTGTTAATTTTTTTCTTTTTCATCACATGTCCTTTCATTGGGTAAATTTATTTTTGTTGATTGTATTGCTTTACACCTTTCTCATCTTCTCCTGCTCGATCTTCTGTCCGGCTAATAAGCCATCCTGAAAGGCTTTTAGGATGAGCAGTTGATAACTACTCATTTGGGAAAGCTTTTCGGCTCTTTCTTTGATTCTTTCTTTTTCTGTATCTAACATTGATTACACCTCCCTTTGTTGATTACCTATTGTTTTATTGCCATATTTTTCCTTTTCTCCTATAATTTACGTACAGGCATCTGCCAATGCCGAGTATAAAGGAAAGGAGAATTTTCATATGCCTACTCCTATAGATACAAACTTATTACGAAAGGCTATAAAAGAATTTCAATTTTATGCTCCACCGAGTGATGGTACACGTAGCCATCCATGTACTATTGGGGATTTACGCAAAGTCATTGATAAAACTGCAAAATTAATGACCACCTTTGTCAATGAAATTGAAAAATCTCAATAAGAATCTCATGTTTCTGGGGTAGAATTCTCTGCTCTAGAAACGGTAATAACCCCTAAATTCTCTAACTCACTATAGCACTCATATATTTTTTCCTGTGCTTCATGCAATTCATTTAAAATTCTTTCAACTTCTCCTTGTTTAATTTCGATTCTCATTAAATATCTATTCATTCGTTGCTCTCCTCCTCTTTGTATTGCCTCATTATCTGCTTTTCTCTTTCCAATATCTATCTTGTGAGATTATAATATACCACTATGTTGTATTTGTCAATAAAAAATTTGACTAAGTTAGATTTGTTTGCTATTATTGTTTTACAAGGAGGTGTAACAGTGAACAATAGAATTTTAAAAATAAGAAAAGACAACCATTTAACCCAGGATGCTTTTGCCGAAAAACTTAATTTGTCAAAAAATTTTGTTTGGATGTTAGAAAAAGGCGAACGTATTCCATCTGATAGAACTATATTAGATATTTGTCGTGAATTCGGGGTAAACGAACTTTGGCTTCGTACCGGCGAAGAACCTATGCTTAAGACACTTTTGCCTGAGGATGAAATAGCGGCAGCTGTTTCAAATGTATTAGAAGATATCAAATGTGATAATTCCATTTATACATTGGTAAAGGAATTGCTTCTAAAATACGAAAATTTAGATCAAACTTCTAAAAAAGTTCTGGATAAATATGTTGATGATGTGTTAAAAGGGTACATAGAGAAAAGAGAAGAACAATAATTCCAAAAGAGAGGAACTATGATTCCTCTCTTTTTTGTGGATTTTTCTGTTACTTACGTTTATAATTTATTTAAAACATACGCTCATTCTAAAACAAACTACTACTTATGAAAATTACAAAAGAAGGGAATTTAATCAAATGAAAAAATTTTTTATTGTCTTTCCTCTCCTAGTTGGCATTTCAATGTTTTTTCTAGCATCCTGTTCAAAAGGAGTGCCCCAGACCGAATATGATGATTTGCAAAAAGAGTTAAATACTTTGCAATCTGAATACGATTCTACTATTAAAGAATACCAAAAATTATCTTCAAAAAATCAAGAATTAAATGATGCTATTAGTTCTTTGCAATCGGAATATGATTCATACAAAGAAAGAATGCAACCATACGAAAATCTTGAAGCTTCTGAAGCGGAAGCAAGACAAATTGAAGCTGATCAAGTTATTGCAGAACAAAAAGCGGCTGAGGAAGCGGCTGCTGCCGAAGCGGCTGCTCTTTTGGCAGAAGAAGAAGCTAAAGGCTACGAAACCGGTATTACATACGACGATATCGCAAGGAATCCCGATGAATACATAGGTAAGAAAGTAAAGTTTACCGGAAAAGTCATACAGCTAATTGAGGGTACTTCCTCTATTCAAATTCGTTTTGCAATAAATAAAGACTATGATCAAGTTGTTTTATGTGAATACGATTCATCCATTGTGGAGTCTCGAGTTTTAGAAGATGATATTATCACTATATACGGACTTTCAGCCGGTACGATAAGCTATCAGTCAACACTTGGTGGGCAAATCACCGTCCCTGCTATTGCTGTGGATCGCATTGACCAATAATTATTTAAGAAAAGCCTTTATTGGCTTTTCTTTTTTGGGAACAAACAGGAAAAATTGCTTATTTCGACTCACGTTTTCATGAGGAAGGTCTCTCCTGACCTTCCTTTTTCTCTACATGCCTCTTTATGATCGTATATATCTGCCTGAGAAAAATAATATCATCGTTTTCTATCTTCTCTAAAAACTCCAGTATTTTTTCTTTATAATTCATTCGTATGTACCTCCTGCAGATCAAAATTTTTCCTATGTCCAATTATGACATATAAAAGGTCATTTTTTACATTTATGTAATAAATAGCATAGCTGGATGTAACTTTTTGCACGCCAGAGTAAAAATCAGTTACGCTTTTGGGTGTTCGAGGTTTCTTTTTTGATGCTCTATATTTTTATTTTATCTGTTTCCAGAAATAAATCAACGCCCCTGATCGGAGCTGATCTGGTAGATATGGCTGCTTTTTATATGACTTGTACAATGCTATTGTAAAGTTTCTATCATCTCTTGTATGGTTTCGGCACTTGCTCTGAAAAAAGTTTGTGAAGTATTTTTATGGTACCTGCTGCCAATTCTATTTCCATGTCTGTTTTTCTTCACTAAGCTTTATGAACACATATTAAAATATTTGTTTTTCTTATTGACAAATACTTTTATATGTGTTACTGTAATAATGTCAGGAGGGTACACGAATGAAAAGCTATTCATCACGGGAAGTTATTAAAATGCTAAAAGCGGATGGCTGGTACGAAGTAAATGTGGAGGGAAGCCACCACCAATACAAACATCCAACCAAAAAGGGACGTACAACAGTAAAGCATCCTGACAAAGACATCCCACTTAAAACGCTAAAACGCATCGAAGAACAGTCGGGGCTAAAATTCAGATAGCCCCGGCTCCCTCCCGGCAAACCTGATTAAGGAGGTCATTTCCATGAAACAAGTAGAACGTTATTTTTATCCTGCCGTTTTCACTTATGAGCCAGGTCAAGAAATCGCTATTGATTTTCCTGATCTGAAATGCGCTACCAGCGGCGTAAATGATGATGATGCACTCTTATCCGCAAGAGAGCTTCTCGGTTGCGTCCTTTACGGACTAGAAGAAGATGCAGAAGAAATTCCTGCCCCCACCCCTTTGGCAGAAGTAGACGTACAGCCTAATGAACGTGTTGTACTAGTAGACGTATATATGCCGTCTATCCGCCAAGCACACATTAACCGTTCTGTCAATCGTACTGTAACGTTACCTGCATGGCTCAACGCCGCCGCATTAGAACACAATATTAATTTTTCACAGGTGTTGCAGGACGCTCTTAAATCTCAACTTCATTTAGGATAAGAGTAAGCGCATAGTTTCAGAGAACGCTTCGAAACTATGCGCTTACTAAAAATAACGCTTCCACTTTTCTATAAAGTGTAGCGTTATTTCTTCCTCAAGCTTTTTAAAAACTATTTTTTTTAAATAATGATGATACTTTGACTATAAATTTGTAATACAACGGGCTGAAATCTTCCTTTAAACTATTAGTCGCAATAGAGATTGCCAATGCAATAATAGATATCGTGTCATTCCGATCATTAGATTTAAAAAAGACTATATATAACATCCCTACAACCAAATAAATGCATAAATAAATGGCGGATAATATATGAATAGCTCTTTTTCTATTCCTCTTTTTACCTGTATCCAGCCCTGCTTTGTCAATCATTTGATCACAATAGCTGTTCAAATCTTTATTTACAAATAGGAGAACAAACGCTAATGCAATATAATTAACTATTGCCATGACTATTAAAATAGCTTCATCTTTTTGTGTAGAGTTCCCTATGCATCCCAGCATCAATCTACCGATTCCTATTATAACGCCGGTAACAATAATAAACATAGCATTACTTTGCTTTTTCATCTTATTTTTGTGCACTGCTTTCTTTTAATAATTCAAGTAATCTTTCCAATGCACTAATAAAACTAATAATTTGATATCTAACCAGTTCCTCATCCAGATCTGAAAAATCATCCCCGCAGTTCACCGAACTTCTGTAAAATATCTGTTTGGGTGAATCATCCGTCAACACAAAATTCCCATTACTTATTGACATGTTTATATCATTAATTGTCTTATATAAAAATAATAAATTACTTTCATTATTGACTCTATATATATTTCCTACTAGTAGGTTCATAGACATATCTGTTTCGCACAAATATAAGACACATGTTATAGAATTTAGGGGTTTTAGTCTTCCGATCGTACTGATTTGTATCCTGTAATTTAAATCATCATCATTTAACTCTAACATAGAATATTCAATCTGTAATGAATCAAATATTTTCTTCATTTTCAATTTTAAATTATCATAATTTTTCATACTCTTCACCATAAAAATAATTACGTACTTTTTCCAAAATATCAATATTTTGATCATCAAACAGTAGAACTCTTACCACCTGCTTATCAATGCTAAACCTCGCATATTCGTTTTGATATATAGACGTTCTGGCATTTTTTAGCACCTTATTCAAATGAAATTTATGTACCATATCATTAGGATCTGATGGTAAATGAAAAACATATCTTTTACTCATTTTCATTACCTCCTGATTCCAAGTACCGGCTATAAATATCTGTTACATCCAAAAAGCTATGAATAAGTTTGACAGTTAAGTTACTCGGATAGCACTTCCTAAATTCATCAACAATATCCTTATCATGCTGTGGCATTCCATTATATTTTTCCAATAATTCTAAAACTTGAAACATATCAGCCTGGGTGTTCTCCGCGCAAAACTTACTAATTATTTTTCTGTCTTTCTTTTCCCGCTCGGCTTTTGCTTTCTCAATCTCTGCCCAATCCGCTTCTGATTCTTGAAATTGTCTCTCTAAATTTTCATCCATTGTGCTCTATTTCCCTTTGAATTTGTAATTTATTATAACATATACACAAAACAATGTCTATCTCAATAACCCTGTTTTGTACAAAACAACGATGCCTTAGTTCATTATATACCATTAATTACCAAATTACTATACAGAACGTATATTTGTATTATATTACGTTCGCTTTGCTCTTCAATAGCCCTTGACTGCAAATTCATTTCATTGTATCATAAACCAACAATATTCAATTCAAACTGTTTCTATCGTTATCATGTCAATACGGAAGGATAACACTATGTCAAAACAATACTGCGCATATCTCAGGAAAAGCCGTGCTGATCGTGATGCAGAGCTACGCGGCGAAGAAGAAACCCTTGCCCGCCATAAACGCATCTTAACGGAACTCTCTGAAAAAATGCAAAAACCTATTTCAAAATTTTATTTCGAAGTTGTATCCGGCGAAACCATCTCAGACCGTCCTGTAATGCAGGAACTTCTTGCAGATGTAGAGTCTGATATGTGGGCAGGTGTCTTTGTTGTGGAAGTGGAACGTCTTGCTCGCGGGAACACAAAGGATCAGGGAATCGTTGCAGATGCTTTTAAATATTCCAACACTGTTATCATTACTCCCATAAAAACCTATGACCCTAGCAACGAATTTGATGAAGAATATTTTGAATTCGGTCTTTTTATGTCACGACGGGAATATAAGACTATTAACCGACGTCTGCAGCGTGGACGCATTGCGTCTGTAAAAGAGGGTAATTTTATTGGGGGCAGTGCTCCCTATGGCTATAAGAAGGTGAAATTATCCAAAGGATATACGCTTGAACCCATCCCGGAACAAGCAGCGGTTGTAAGGCAGATATTTGAATGGTATTGCTATGGTGAGCAGCAGCCTGACGGCTCTATCAAGCGCCTGGGGACTGATGCCATTGCCGCCAAACTGGATTTGCTGGGAATTCAGCCACCGATCAAGGATAAATGGTCAAAAGCTACTATTCAGGATATGCTTAAAAACCTTACTTATACCGGCAAGGTCTTTTTTGGTCAATATAAAGAGACTAAAACTACTATTAACGGAAATATCTCTAAGAAAAGAGTATACAATCCTGATTATACCATTGCGATCGGAAAGCATCCCGCCATTATTGACGAAGAATTATTTAACCTTGCAAAGCAAAAGCGGAAAGAATTGCAAAAATGTACTACGCCATCTTCCCTCGCATTACAGAATCCATTATCCGGGCTTGTATACTGCCAGAAGTGCGGTTCCCTTATGACCCGTCTCGGTCCCAACAACCGAAATAAATATGCCGCCTTAAAATGCCCTAACCGATACTGCGATAATGTTTCATCTCCTCTATATCTTGTAGAGAGTCAAGTATTGCAATATCTGCGCGATTGGCTTCATGCTTACAAATTAAACGGTAAAATAGTTGATTTTGCTCCAGTAAACAATGAGATTGAGTTAAAACGAAACCTAATCCCCAAAATAGACCATGACATTTCGTTGCTCACCTCACAGCTTAACCGTGCCTATGACCTCCTTGAGCAAGAAGTATATACCATTGACATTTTTAAAGAAAGACAAGCAACGATTAAGTCTTCTATTTCCACACTTGAAAATCAAAGAAAAGCTGCTGAAAATGATTTAATTCAATTACAAAAATTAATGGATACACAAAATAATTTTGCTCCCAAGGTAAAGCATCTGTTGGATTCTTATAATTCTAACGATGTAGAAACTAATAATAGAATTTTAAAAGAACTTATTGACCATATCTCCTACGAAAAGAATGAACGGAATACCCGTGGTAAATTGGAAAACTGCAACTTTTCTCTGCATATCTATCCTCGCATTTCTTCTTGATATACTACGTATAACTTAAATGTTCGTATACTTACGGTCCGCCCATGGCGGTTGCTCCCATCAACAAAGTCCGGGAAGTGGTGGACTACGCCGTCACCCGTATCGATCCAGCCAAAATCGATCTGGGAATTCCCAACTATGGCTATGACTGGACTCTGCCCTATGTGAGAGGTTCCTCCGCCGCAAGAACCATCAGTAACCTGGAAGCGGTTCAGATCGCCATCGCCGCAGGGGTTCCCATTGAATTTGACGAAGTTGCCATGTCTCCTTTTTTCCATTACGAAAAAGACGGTCTTCTCCACGAGGTCTGGTTCGAGGATGTAAGAAGCTATCGGGAGAAATTTGCCCTGCTCCCCTTATACGGCTTACGAGGCATGGGCTACTGGCAAATCATGCGCCTTTTCCGCCCCAACTGGCTGCTTCTTGCAGATACCTTTCAGATCATAAGATAGCGAAACACCGGAATTTACATTTCACACCGGCGCCGGGATGCGGCATTACGACAGGCAGCACCAGGATTGAGGACAGGATGCAGCAGGGCGGGGCGTTGGAACACATAGATTCAGGGTCTTGGCGAAAAATCGATCATTTCACTTGCGAAATGGTGAAAAGACCAGGAAGATTCCGCCACGGAGGGCGGAATCAGGAATCTGCGGCATGGACGCCGCTAGATTCCGCCCCGTACAGTTTAGAATAACCTACCCCATTTCGCTAGTGAAATTCGATTTTGAGACCAGCCCTGAATCCATGTGTTCCAACGCCCTGCCCTGCTGCATCCCGTCCTCAATCCTGGTGCTGCCTGTCGTAATGCCGCATCCCGGCGCCGGTGTGAAATGTAACCGCCGGAAGCATACTCTGCTTCCGGCGCTTTTCTATGACAGCTTAATGCCTTCGTCCACCGTATCGTCTTTCACAACTCCAAAATCACACAATACCCAGCTGTATACGCCTGTAGTTACAACGCTGTCGCAATATTCACATTTACCGAACGAAGTGCCCTTAAGCGGCGCGCCGCAGTTAGGACATACAAATCCTCTTTCCTGCTCTTTTGCGCTTCCGGTTTTCGATTCCTTCGAACGCATAAAGGTCATCTTGTAATACATATTCCATCTGGTGGTCTTATTACCAAGAATAATTTCTCCGGTAGCCTCCTTTACCTGATAGTCGATCATGCTTGCCGCCATATAGATGGTCAGATATTCATAGTCCTTATCCCTTCTGTAGGAAGTCAGGTAAGCCGTGTTGACGCTGATTCTTTCCAGATGATTCACAATACCGTCCTCAATCTTCTTCTGGATCTGCCGCTGGGTCTGCTGATACAGATTCTGATGGAGCACGCCCCTTACCGGCGTAAGATCACGCCGTTCCCATGCCGCCTGAATATCCATATAAACCTGTTTTGCAAAGGAAAGGAAGTCCGGCGCTGTAAACATAGGATCTCTCTCCTGAATAACCCTGCTGATCTCGTCCGTGCGGTCCGGCAGTCTCCGATTTCCGTTTTGTCTCTGGGCAGGAGATGCGGAGGGCGTCCCCTGGCTGCGGAATTTTGACCTCTGCCTGGTCTCATAGATGGCAAACACTATAATCACAAAAACCACAACCGTAGCTGCAAAGCTGCCGCCTCCTCCGGAACTGTCGCCGTAATCATAATACCAGCTGTCACCGCCGCTTCCATAATCGCTGCTGTAACCGCCGTCATAGCCGCCGCTGTCATAATCGTTAAAGTCTCCGAACCCCGCCTTCGCATCCATTCTTCCCAGCAAAAGTAAAAACACCGCTCCAATGCATGCCATTCCAACCAGGATTCTCTGTCTTCTTTTGTTCATCTGCTTTTTACCCCCCGGGAAGAATATCCTTGAAATAACGGATAAAGCTTCCTCCCATAATCTCTTTTACTTCCTCCTGCGCCATTCCCCTTTGCAGCAGCGCTGCGCTCACCAGCGGCACCTGACTGTGATCCAAAAGGCAGTCGTCCCTGTCTGTATACTGCTCCCCTTTCAGCGCCGCCCTTGCCCTTCCGTAGGAATCGCACAGATCGAATCCATATCCCACATGCCCGTTTCCTGCCAGCTTGATCTCATATTCTATATGGCGGCAGAGCATTTCCAGATGATTTCCCTCCTGGGAACCTGCAATATACTTGCAGCCGTTCATCCCCATGACGCCGCCCTGGCGCGCCAACGCCCTGACCTGCTCATCCGTAAGGTTACGATAGCTGTCATAAACCTGCCTGCTGCCTGAGTGAGTCGCCGTAAAGCTTCTCTCCGCTATCCGGCACACCTCTTCAAAACCGTCATCGTTTAGGTGGCTCACATCCAAAAACATGGACAATTGCTCCAGCTTTTTTACCGCCTGCACCCCTGTTTTAGAAAGACCTCCGGAAATCTGCCTGTGCTCCAGCGCTTTACAGCACCCTGTTCCAAGGGCGTTGGGTCTGCTCCAGGTAAGGGAAGCCCCTCTCACCCCCAGGTTATACAGCTCCGTCAGCTTTTCCAGATCCTCTCCGATACAGTCCAGTCCTTCCATATACAATAAAATGCCGATCCTGTCTCCTTCCAGAAGCTCCTCCAAATCCCTTCTGCTTTTGATCAGTGTCACCTCTGCAAGCCCTTTCACATCCTCCTGCAGCGCCCCAATCTGCGCCAGGGCATTTTCCCATCCATGTTCCAGATTCCCGGTTTCCACATAGACCGAGGAAACTACCAGCCGGATCCCTCCGGCTCGAAAATAAGGCAGATAATAATTCTTTACAATGTCTTTTTCTCCCCTCTGCTTCCTTAAAAGAACTTCACCTGCCAGATCCAGATGGGCGTCCGCCGCCGGATTGTTCCGGTGGAGCTTCATTGCCTCCTCTATGGCATATTCTGTAATTTGAAAATCCATGCCGCCTCCGTTAACGCTTTTCTCCGCCCCGGCAGCCCATGCCCCGGCTTAGAGAAAAAGGTGCACCGGAAATTCCAACGCACCTTATTTTACTCTTTCTTTCACTATATGCGGCACTCCGCCTTTTTTTACTTTTCAAGCTCCACGGTCTTCAGCAATTCTCTGATTTCCTCCACGCCCAGCCATTCCTTGTTGTTACCGGAGCTGTAGGAAAAACCGTCCTCCACCTTGCGCCCGCTTAAATTGATCTTCTGCTTATCGTTCCAAACCACCTGGGGATACACAATAAAGTGCTTGTCATATTCATAGGTGGTAGCGGAGTCCTCCACCGTTACCATGATCTCATGAAGTTTTTCTCCGGGACGGATGCCGATCTCCGGCATCTTGCAGTCGGGCAGCATTGCCTGGGCAAGATCCGTCACCTTAAAGGATGGAATTTTACTGATAAAGGTCTCCCCGCCGGTTGCCTCCTCCAGCGCCTTAATCACCAGTTCCACTCCTTCTGTCAGACTGATCCAGAAACGGGTCATGCGATAGTCGGTGATGGGCAGCTCTTTTCCGCCGTTTTTAATGATATTGTGAAATACCGGAATAATAGAGCCCCGGCTTCCCGCCACATTTCCGTAGCGTACAATGGAAAAGTTAATGTCCTTTTCCCCTGCATAAGCATTTGCCGCAATAAACAGCTTGTCCGACACCAGCTTGGTACCGCCGTACAAATTTACAGGGTTTACCGCCTTATCGGTGGAAAGCGCCACTACCTTTTTCACCCCCGAGTCAAGCGCCGCGTCGATCACATTCTGGGCGCCGTGGATGTTGGTCTTGATCGCCTCGTTGGGATTGTATTCACACGCCGGCACCTGCTTCAGCGCCGCAGCATGGATTACGTAATCTACTCCTTCAAAGGCTCTTTTCAGCCTCTCCTTGTCTCTCACATCGCCTATAAAAAATCTCAGCTTGTCCTTGTACTCTTTAAACTCATTTTCCATTATAAACTGTTTAAATTCATCTCTGGAGTAAATAATGACCTTCTTGGGATTGTAATTTGTAAGCACATATTTGGTAAAACACTTACCAAAAGAGCCGGTGCCTCCGGTGATCAGAATCGTTTGGTTATCCAACAACATGAAAATTCCTCCATTGATCTTGTGATTGAAAGGGATTTCGCCCTTTCCGAACATCATATCATAAATCCACGGGTACAGCAATGTTTTATTCTCTGCTGCACGAGACCATAACATCCAATACAAAATCCCCATTTTCCGTATAACATGTCATCGTCCCGCCGAGCCCCTCCGCCGCCTCGTTTATTGAAATAAGCCCGAAACCATGGTCGCACCCTTCCTTGTCCGTGGCAGGTATCGTCCCCGACTCCACATACAACTCATCCCGGCAGCGGTTCCTGAGCCTGATCATAAGATATCCCTTATTATAACGCATGTGCAGGGAAACCTGCCGCTTTTCCACGGCAAGCCCCTTTAAAGCATCACAGGCATTTTCCAGCCCGTTGGAAAGTATCTGGCACAGCTCCATGTAGGGCAGTTCTTCCCCGCCGATCCGTATATCTCTCTTAAAGTCCGCTCCCATTGCCTCCAACTTCCCGGCATAATGAACCAGCACCGCATTCAGGTACGGGTTAACACAAAGCTGCACTGACAAAGCGTCCACCTCTGTCTCCATGCCCTTTAAGTACGCCAGCGCCTCCTCGGTTTTACCTGCGGAAAGCAGACCGGAAAGGGTCACCGTATAACCTTTCATGTCATGTTTCATTTTCCGGATACGCTGCTGGTTATCAAGCTGCGCTTCCAGCATATTCTTTTGCTCCTGCAAGACACGCTCCCCCTGCTGCCTCCAATAAAGCAAAAGCTGGCGGTAAAGCGCCGCAAAAATCGTGGCATAGGTCATGGGCATCAGCACCAGTACCAGTATAAAAGCCGGAAGTTCCTGCTCTCTTGCAGTAATGATCACAGGAAAATTTCCCAGAACAACCAGTAAAATATAGTAAAGAGCAGTCATTCCCGCAAAGATTCCCCATCCCTTGGGCACTGCCTCCTGAAGCTCCCTGTAGGGCTTTCTGATATACCGCACCGCCATCCATTCCACCAGCGGAAACAGAACAAGCCTGCCAAGAAACATCAAAATAAACTGCTCCCCTCCAAAATAATAATCCACTAAATTTGTTACATCAATAATCCACAGAGCAACCGTATCTGCCATACAAAAGGTAAAGAAAAACCTTCCGTTTCTGTCCCTTGAGATAAACCAGAAAAACAGCAGACTGGGCAGGGTACAGGTTAAAATGAATATCTTTCCCATGACACCTACCCCATAGAGAGCCAGCCCTGCCACATTTAGCACACTTAATGTCCCCATTGTAATACCGGTGAGAAAAAGAGTCTTTCTTCTGGGATAACGGGAACGATACAACAACATGAACAGAATCAGTATATGAAACAGAGACCACAGAACTGATAAATCCCTGAGTATCGTCATATTGCCAGCCCTCCTTCGTAAGTCCGCCGCACCGCTTACCTTTTAATCCGCTTCATCATCCTTTGATAAAGCCACTGCGACAATACCGCAGCATATTCCCGCCACCGGATAGACGATCCAGGTAATCCGCCATGCGCCTGTGCTAAAGCTCCAGATCAGAAAAATAATCGTCGCAATCAGCATAATACATCCGCAAATCTTCCCTTTCAGCTCATCCCGTTTCTTTCTCTCAGGGGAAGGATTTGCCTCCTTATTGTAATTCTTAATATCATATTTCGTCTTCTGCATTCCGGCATATGCCAGAACAGAAGCCCCTGCCGTGACCATAAGCATAAAAATCCCGGATATAAATTCTTCCTTCACCTCTTCCGCCATTTCATCGCCGATGATTACAAAAAGTAAGCCGATCAAAATCGTTCCTACCCCCACCGCAATTCTTACGGTGAATTTCTGATAAGCCCGCTCTTTCTCTTCCTCCGTATAAAAATCCTGAATCACCGGGTTCCTCTGGCGAAATCTTTCGTTCTGCATTCCCATAACCACAAAAATCATAACGGCTACGATCACAAAGACGAAAAACACCGCCGAACTTAAGGCGTCGTCCACCCCCATGCCGGTAAGCAGCATCATAACGCTGAGTCCAAAAAGAATCAGCCCCACCCCCGCCGTAATCAGTCTTGCAAACCGATTTTGGAAGCGGTCATAGCCGCATACATCCTCCGCGAAATTATTGCTCACATCTCCCTGCATCAGTGTATCCATATTACATTGGAACATACTACAGATCTGCAAAAGCTTATCCATCTCCGGATAGCTTGTTCCGGATTCCCACTTGGACACGGATTGTCTGGATACCTCCAGCTGTTCCGCCAATTGCTCCTGGGTAATCTCCTTCTGTTTTCTTAAAAACTGTAAATTTTCTCCAAAGCTCATTTTTTTCTCCTCCATTTCAACCGCATTTTTCCGGTCAGTTTCTCTGACCTGCCGCTTTGTACCTTTTATTTTGCGGTTGCGAGAGGGCAACTCCAACCAATTTCATGGTGCTTTTAAAGTTTTTCATGTATCTTTTCGGTTGCGCCTGTCACTTCAGCTCATACAAAGTCCACAAACCCTTCTCTATTTTCATCTGGCAGCGGCTGAGTTTTGGATTTGCCTTTAAAAGCAGCTCCAGGGAAGCTTCCCTGTTTTCATGGTCAGCCACATAGACCAACAGGCGGTCGCTCTCCGAAATACGCCTGTCGGTAATTGGCTCCTGATTTCCCTGGCTTGCCAGATACACCCTTTCATATTCCATCAATTCGTCAGACAGCCACCAAATATGATCGGAAGAGGCTTCATTGTAGAAAACCACCACCGTATCCTCTCTGTGCTCCTGTACAAAGGACATTGCCTCCCTTTCCTCCTCATACAGGAAAAAGACCCTGCCGCTTTTCAACGCCAGTCCTTCCGTCACCAGCAACAGTACGCCGAATGCCCCCGCAAGAACCACCTTTGCCGTTCTTTCTTTTCCTCCTCCGGTAAGGGGCTTAACAAACCCTGAAAGCAGCGTCCACGCTCCGTACAAAATCAAAAACAGCAGCAGTCCGTAAATGGGAAGCTGGTAGCGGTTGGAGGTTTCTCCCAACAGCAGCGCAGTCTTGGAAACGGTAAAGAAATAACCGGCACAGGCAAACAAAATCATGTCCCATGCCGCCCCAAAAGAAGCTGCCTTTCTTTTTCCTTTTTTTCTCAGATATTCATAGGTCACGGCAAAAAGGCAGATTCCCAGAAGCCACCAGCTTAACGTACCGTTCATCACATAATCGTCAAATAATCCATAAAAAAACCGAAGCCGTTCCCAGGTGTTGGACACGTCGCTGAATTCGCTGACCGCCTCCGTTCCCCTGTAGCCTCTTAATATATGGGACATACTTGCAGGATAATAAAGAACCGCCCCCACAAAGCCTGCCCCGCATGCCGCTCCATAGGCAAACACCTCCTTCACCTTCCTGCTTTTGATCAGCCAAAAACAAAAGGCAAGGGCAAGGAAAAAATGAAAAATAATATAATAATACTGCGTCAGAAATCCCAGGAAAACCGTCAGAGCAAGGGGAAGGAAAAAAGTTCTCACCCGGAAATCCCCTTTTTTCACGGCACGAAGGTGCAGCCCCAGGCAAAGCAACACAAAAAAAGTCAGCCACTGGTACATCCGGATAAACATTACCCCCGAGATTACAGCGCCGGAAAAGCCCCAGCCAAGACAGGTAAGAAGGGCAAGCATCCGGCCTTTGCTTCTTGTCTTTTCCTTTTCCTCTTCCCCTTTTCCCGGAGCCCTTTCCCCACAGGTTACAGCAGTATATACGCCGTAGGCAAGGAGCAGATAGGAGCCGATATACCCGATCAGGTTTACGCCGATTCCCAGCCACTTGCTGAATACCCCCGGGAAAAGGGAACATGCGGTGTGAAAAAGATAATAATAAAAGGGAGGATGCACATCCCAGGACTGCATCTGCTTTACCACTTGATACCGGAAGCCTTCTCCCGGCAGCACCACAAAATCATTTCTCAGGGCGTCCCGTTCCATCCACTGCCTGTCGTTTACAAAAAGCCCTGCCGTCTTGTTACTGGAATAGTAGGTATACAATTCATCCTCATGGAACCCTGCCTTCCGGTTCCCGTAATAAACCAAAACCAGCAGCTGGACGCCAAGCAGCAAAGCCATCATAAGCACAAATATGAAATTTCTTTTCTTTGCCCATGCAGTACTCATTCCTGTTTTCCCTTTAAAATTCTGTGTACCCTTCTGGCAAGCTTAGGGGCTGTGCCTAAAAACAGCAGATACTTTTTATTCTTCCCGGTAAGGTAAGGGGATCTGCGCACATCCTTCTTGTGCGCCTTCAGATATTTTTTTACCTGAACATAAAATTCGTTTTTTCCATTCATCATGGAAATGGGAATATGGAGCATATAGTCCAGACGCTGGATCAGTCCGAACCGCATTGCCTCCGGCAAAAGCTCCGGATATTCCTTCTGAACGATCTCATAAACCCGATCCGCATTTCTCACAATATCCGTAAAAACCCGGGGGAATTCATCCTTATTCCGGGTTCTGGTATTACTGCCGTAACGGTAATACACATGATAATCCTGATCCGGCAAAATGGCAACTGCCGGAACCTTGGGCAAAAGCCTTACCAGCAAGTGAAAATCCTCGTTCAACTCTCCCTCCGGAAACCGCTCTTCCCGCAGCAGGGACCTATGGATCAGCTTGGTGCAAAAGGAGCAGTCCCCCTTATGTAAAAGCAGTTCCCGCATAAAGTGCTGGCAATCCCACAGTTCCGGCTGTTCAGGGGGCTGACAGACGTCAGGCATCCGGTTGCCCTGTTCGTCTATCTCATCCCGGGAGATCTGAACCATCAAAAGCTTTTCCTCCAGCGCCACCGCAAGGAGCTTTTCATACATCGCAGGTTCAATAAAGTCGTCGCTGTCCACAAATCCTATGTACTCTCCTCTCGCCTTGGAAATGCCCAGATTTCTTGCCGAAGAGGAGCCTCCGTTTTCTTTGTGGAAAACCCGGACCCTTTTGTCCTCCAGCGCCATTTTCTCCGCAAGAGCGCCGCTGTTATCGGTGGAGCCGTCATCCACCAGTATAATTTCAATATTGCGATAGGTCTGTCTTCGTATGGAATTCACACACCTTGGAAGCAGATCTATGATGTTATAAACCGGTACGATTACACTGATTAAAACCGGCTTTCCGGTACCTTCCATTCGATTCCTCTCCCTTCCGAATCCTTTCTCATCCATTCTACCATCTTTCCGGGTTGAATCACAGGCGCAACGCTTAATGGCCCTTCCGCCGCCGGCTCCGCCTTTCCTTTCAGAAGCCCCTCCAGCATACGGATCAGCTCCTTCGCCCCATTTTCTCCGTTCCAGCTGTTGACAATGGTCCAGTATGCCCTCCTGCCCATCATTTTTCTCTCCCCAGGGTGATCCAGCAGATACCTCACCGCCTTCTCCATTTCCTTATAATCATTATCGGGATAAACCATGCCGTTTTCCTTTTGCCGGATCAGGTAAGGTACTGCGCCTGCCTGCACATTTGCCACCACGGCGCAGCCGCTGTTCATTTCCTCATTCACCACAGCCCCCCAGCCCTCTAAATGGTTGCTGGTAAAAACGGCAATATGGCACTTCGCCATAATGTCCCTGGTTTCCTCAGGGTTTTTAAAACCATGAAAGGTCATTATTTCTTCCAGTCCCTGGGTCTGGCAGCTTTTGCGAAGCGCCTCCTCCATCTCGCCGCCGCCCACCATATGAATGTGAATCCGCCGGTTCCCCATCCGGGACCGCATCTCTTTTTCGTTTAACGCCGCCCCCAGACGCAGCATGTATTCCGGGTGCTTCAGGGGTATGAACCGTCCCGCCCATACAATATTGGTCAGCACCTTCTCGTCCCCCTTGATGCCGTCAAGCTCTTCCTCCGTGTAATGTCTGGTTTCCGGGAAATAGCCCCATTTAAACATCTTATCAGGATAAGCGCCAATCAAATGAAAGTCCGAGGGCACATAAGCCCCTGCGCAGAGAAGATATGCCGGCTGGTTTCGATATCTGATATGTTCTCTGTATTTATGAATTAAGCCTCTGGGCGACAAAGCCTTCCACTGTCCTTCCCTGTAGATCCGTTCACTGATGCGCACCGTCAGCTTTCCTGCATTTAACCGCTCCTGTACCAGATCCTCCCTCTGGCTCCATCCGGCAAGCAGCACATCGCTTTCCATAATCAGCTTTACACACCGCTCTTCCTCCTCATACAGGCGGCATACATAGGGCAGCTTTTCTCCCGCCTGACTCCAGCCCATGTTAATCCGCTCCTGCTCCATAGGCACAGTCTGAATGAAACGGTAATCCTCCCCCAGCAGCTTATAACAGGCATTGGAAAAAGGAATCTGATGATGATTGATGTAGTTGGATAGAAAGGTAACCCTCATCCCTCTGCTTCCTCCTCTATAGCGTCGTAGATCTCCAACAGCCTTGCATAATTTCTCTCCCCGTCATGGGTCAGCCTTGCTCTTCTCCTTGCTCCTTCTGAAATCCGCCGGGCAAGGCAGCGTCCCTTTTCGTCCGTATTTTCATCCCACAGCAGTCTGATTTTTTCCGCCATCCGGGCGGCGTCTCCCACCGGAAACAAAAGCCCGTCCTCCCCGTCTGTGATCATATCCGGTATGCCTCCCGTTTCGGATGCCGCCACGGGAACCCCCAGAAGCTGCGCTTCTCCCACCGTATTTGGGGAATTTTCCAATACGGAAGCACACACAAATATACTGCTCCTTAAAAACTGCTCCTTCATTTGACCAGCGTCCAATTTTCCCGTCATAATCACACACTCTTCCAGACGGTTTCTTCGAATCAGTCTCAGAAGGTATTTGCCGTAAGCAGAAATCTTCAATTTTTCTTTCAGGGAATTGTATCTCAAAATATTGTTGCCAGCCACATAAAGCTTTAAATCCGGATATTCCGGCAACAGAAGCGTGATCGCCTCCAGCACAAAGTGCATTCCTTTTAAAGGATAATCTCCCTGGGCAAGAAAAATACTGTGCTTCCGGCACTTTTCAGGCTCCCATTTTCCCTGGTAAAATTCTTCCCGCAGGGTTTCATTCATGGGATAATACTTTGCCCCCGGATTGATTTTTACCGTGCCCTCACGATCGAAGCGGGTTCTGCCGGTAATATTGCCGCAATCCAGTAACACCTTCTTCTCCCTCTCTCCCCGGCATAAAAACTTTTTCTGCTGTTGCCTGATCGAATCTCTTCGCACAAAATCTCTGAAGGTAACTTTCCTTTGCACCCGCTCCGGCAGCCCCGCCATATAAACCTTTGCAATCTCTCCGCAAAGTCCCTGTATCCCCACCAGGGTTCTTTGGGGGCGTCCAAAAGCTCTCACCGCCGCCAGCCCATGGGGAAACTCTGTTCCGAAAACATGCATCAGATCCGGTTTAAAATCCTCCAGAATCCAGGCAAAATCCCCCTCCATCCGGTCATCGTAATCCTCCGGTCTGCTTAAATCCTCTTCAAAGGCATAGCACCGGACCGTTTCCACTATGAAGCTCTTTACCCGCCTTGTGCCTTGTCCCTGCACTTTGCCAAGCTCCTCCTCCCCCATGGGAAAGCAAACGCCCAGCTCAAAAGGCGCATTCTCCTTCTGCACTCTCTCAAAAATGCCGGAAAGCCACCCTTCCCGGTTGCTATAAGGCAAATTCAGTTCCCGCCCAATTGCAGGCAGCATAATATTACATATCCATAAAATCCTTTTCATTTTTTCCGACCTTTTCCAGCATAAACCGCTTCCTTCAAACGGTTGTAAAGACCTGCCGTCTTTTCATTTTCTGCAATCATACTGCGAAGGGGCGCCAGCGTAAGCAGCAGAGTCAGCCGGAAGCGAAAGCGCTGCCCTCCGGTCATATATTTCCCGGTAATCTCCCTGTGCTCCCTTGCAGAAACCTTCCTGTTTTCCTTTGTCTCCGAAAAGCCTCCCCCTTCATAGTCTGCCACCAGCATATTCTGATACGCAAAAGTCAGCTTTTCCTTTTTGGAACCTACAAAAAAACACCACAAAAACTGCTCATAATCCGCCCTTACCAGATATCCGGTATCAAAGGGGTGCTCCCTGAAGATCCTTCGGGAGTAAAAGCACGCCTGATGGCAAGGCACATTCCGATAGCATCCAAAAGGATCCATCCGGGGATTGGAGGCAACCCTCTGCCGGGTCAGCCTTTCATAAATATCCCCATAAAAAATCCCCTCTTCCGCTCCCTTGCTCTCTATAAAATCCTGCATTTTTTCCAAAACGTCAGATCCGTAAAACCGGTCCCCGCAGTTTAAAAAATAAAGATACCTTCCCTCCGCCTCTTTCGCCGCCTGGTTCATGGCATCGTAGATACCCCCATCTTTCTTTTCTATGATCCGCAGCCTGGGTCCCTCTCCTTCTTCCCATGCCTTTTTCCAGCCGTAAGCACAGGCAAGAGAACCGTCCCCTGAGCCTCCGTCCTTCAGAATCACCTCAAAATTTCGAAAGCTTTGCATCCCAATGCTTTCCAGCGTATCCTTTAGCTTATCTCCGGGATTCAGGCAGACAACCAGAATTGAAAAATATGGATTCATCCTTCCCATTCCTCCTTTTCCCATGCCACGTCCGCAGCCTCAGTTTACATCTGACAGAATCGGCACCATATCATGAAACATAAAGGTTTGATAGGGCAGGATCCGCAGTCCGTCGTTTCCTGCCTTCATGAGAATCAAGATTGCAAAATACAATATTGCCGCTCCTGTTACCCCTGCCGTCAAAAGTTTTCTCCATTTCGGATTTTCTATATCTGCAAGCAGTGCCGGCAGGAAAAAAATATGAGTGATGGTCAGATAATAGCCGATTCTGGATATAATGGGCAGGAAGGAGCAGCATACATACATGGCAAGGGCTCCTAAATTACAATAAAAATAAAAGCGGTTGCGCCTGTGGTCTTTTACGGTTTTTTTGTAACAAAACAGGGAAAGAATCAGAACGGCAACGCAGCGGGCGATGTTTACCAGACTGGTTCCGCCTTCCAGATATTCTGTGTCTTCATAGGTGGGATAGAGAAAAATCACCACTTTCAAATAAAAATCCTGAAGAAGGAAAAAGGTACTGCAAAAAACCGCCGCCAGGGCAAGCTGCCATTTTTTCCATTGCCAGGAGGCGAGCACATATAACGGCAGCACCACCAGAATGGATTTGTGCAGGGTAGCGCCCAGCAACACCAAAAACACAAATTTCAGCCATTCCTTTCGCAGCACATAGGGAATGGCAAGCACCGCCAGGGCAAGCGCCAAATAATAACGTACTGTGTTGAAGGACTGAAAATAATAGCCCAGCGCCATAAACAGGAAAAAACTAAAGCCAAAAGAATCCGCCTGCTGATACAGGGCAATCAAGAAAAATAAAATGGTGAAAAAGGCAAAAAAGGCAAAAACCAACAGATAATTTTCAAAACCGCTGATTTCATAAAGAATCTTTACAATCCAGTTAAAGCCAAACTCCGTGGGAACGAAAGCGTCACAGTTGATCAGATGCATAAACTCAACGTATTTCGCATAATCGTTGCCCACATTCAGCCGGCATGCCGCAAGGGAAAACAAAAGCAGAAAAATAGATACCAGACAAAGTCCGTTCACCATCTGCTGTCTGCTCACCTTATTCCTTTCATATTTACAGCGGTTGTTCACTGCCAGTCCTGACAGAACCGTCAGCGCCGCCACCATTACATACAAAATCATAGCTGCTCCTGCTTCCGGGATTGTTCTCCCTGAAGACCATTTCTGTCTTTTCCTTCCCTAATCCCCTGCTTCATCATCCCGTATGCCTCTTTCAAGGACATTTCCTTTAACAGCTCTCCCTTATGGGCATACAAAAAGCGCAGGGAAAAAAGTTTGGCAAGACCGCCGTATAGATGATGATAAAGCACGCCTCTGTCTGTAAAAAACTTCCGATTATATCCCTGAAACCAGGTGGATTCCCGGTAAACTTCCTCCCCAAGCTCCGCTGTGGCACGGTACAAATGCAGCCCCTTTTTCAAACAGTCATGCAAAAATAAACTGTCCTCCCCGTTGCTGTACCTTGCTCCTCCACCAAATAGCAGAGAAAAGCATACATTAGCACGGCGCAGGGACTCGGTTCTTGCCGCCACTGCATAGGTGGGGTATCTGCCGTAATTGTACCAGCGGATCCTGCCCTGCTTTCTGTTATAATAGGTAGCGCGGCGGGGATCCACTTTAAAATTAAAGGTGATCACATCTGCATCCCCGTTCTGTTCAAAGGCGCTGCACACCATTTTTTCATATTCCGGATAAAAAACGATATCCTCGTCGGAAAACAGGCAAAGCTCCCCGTCGGCATGCATAAGCGCCGTGTTTCTGTTCAGCCCTACGCCTCTTTCCGCCATGGCAAAGCACCGGATTTTTCTCCCTCTATGGGAATATTCCTGATAGGCAAAATGATCGCACTGATTCACAATGACTGCCTCTGTCTGCAAATTCATTCTTTCAGCCAGCTGGTTCACTTCCTGATCCACTGCCGCCACCAGTACCTGTAATTTCATAGCTTCCTCAATTCCCGGCATAACGCCTCTGTTATGATCCAAAATAGCGGTTTAAAAATTCCTCGTCCGCCTGAGCAATGATCATTCCCAGCACCTTGCAGTCCTGGTTTTTCAGCAGGCTTAAAATCCTTGAAACCTTTCTCCCCGTATCTGTCCCAAAGGGAAGGAGCAGAATCACGCCCCCCGCTTCTCTGATCATTCTGCACTCATCTTCTCCCAGAATGTTGCCGTTAAAGGCAAGAATATCCCACTGGCTGTTCTTTTCCGGCGCCTCTTCCTTCGCCTCTCTGCTCCAGCTGAGTTCTTCCTCCTCCGGCGCAGTACCGGTAAACGCCTCCAGCCCTTCACTGTTTAAAAGCCTCTCCAGCTCCAGCCTTCGGGTATCCCCATGGTCAGCCATGTCCACAATGGCAAAGGTTCTTCCCTCCCCCATCATGTAACGTATATTTGCCTTCAATTCCCTTGCATAGGGCTGCAGCCCTTTCTGATTTTTGGTCAGTATGCCAAGCGCTTTATATGGATACCGCTTTTCAATATCCTCCTGCACGTATACAGCTTCGTCCAATACATAACCAAACAGAATTCCCAAAAGCGCCAGAACTCCCAGGATCACTGCTCCGGTAACGCAGGCGGATGTAGTTCTGTCATCCCAGTAAACCCTCTCGGGGACACCTGAGCGGATCACCTTAATCTGCTCCAGTTCCTCATCGTCCCTTGCATATTCCCGCAGCCCTGCCTCCACCGCATTTTTGATTTCGCGGACAAACTTTTCATTTTCTCCCCTTACCGTAACGGTAAGAAGCCTGATGTCTGATAAGATTTCCGCAGTGGTAGCTTCGCTTACCTGTTCTCTTTCATATCCAGGCAGTCCCTTCATCACCAAATCCATAATCGGATCCGTATCCAGCAGGTCGTTCCAGGTATAGCCGTTGTAATATTGATAAACCTCTCCGCTTTCATCGTGGCCAAAGCTGATGTACAGCTTGGACACCGCTTCATATTCCACCGGCATTTTCATGGACCGCGCCACCTGATAAATAACACCTCCGCAAGTAGCTCCCAAAATAGCAAGAACCACTGCAAGCCATATCCGCCGCTGCAGATACAGCATCAACCGCTTCAGGTCCATTCCTCTGTTCAGATATTCTTCATTCTTTTCCGTCTTCATTGTCCAAGGATTCTCCCGCTTTTAAGGTCTTCATTGCCGTTACCTGTGTGGTTTCAATACCCTCTGTACTTTCCGGCTTAAACAAAATTTTCAGCGTCAAAAGCATCAGCCTTAAGTCAAGCCATACAGAGTAATTTTCAATGTATGTCAAATCCAGTTTCAACTTATCATAGGGCGTTGTGTTATATTTCCCGTAAACCTGGGCATAGCCTGCAAGTCCTGCCTTTACCTTCATTCGAAAAACAAATTCCGGCATATCCTCCACATACTGCTCTATAATCTCCGGGCGCTCCGGTCTGGGACCGATAAAGGTCATGTCCCCCTTTAAAATATTGAAAAGCTGTGGAAGCTCGTCGATTCTCACCGCCCTGATAAACTTTCCAATGGGCGTAATCCGGTTGTCATCCTTAGAGGCAAGCCTTGCCACGCCGTCCTTTTCCGCGTCCACCCGCATACTTCTGAATTTCATGATCCTAAATCTCTTGCCTCCGATGGTGCAGCGCACCTGCTTATAAAGCACCGGTCCTCCGTCATAGCACTTGATCAAAACCGCTGTAACCAGCATCAGGGGCGAGACAACCACCAGCAGTATTAACGCGCATACAATATCAATGAGACGCTTTGTCATCCTCTGTTCTACCGTCAGCGCATATTCCCTGGTCAAAAAAATAGGCGTGTCGAATAAATGCAGCTGGTCGGAACCTTTGATCAGCACATCGGGTATTTTAGGCATCATATAGACCCGAATGGACCTGCTGTAGCAATACTTCATCAAATGGTTTCGTTCTTCCGTGTGGATATCCCACAGCACCACAGCGCCGTATCCCCTGTCGATCTCCATTTCCAGTTTCATCAAACCTTCCCTGATATCCATACATTTTGTAATATTATACTTATCCTTACGGGAGGCAAACTTCTGAAGAATGTCCTCAATATCCCGCTCTCCATGGATCAAAAGCATTTCTCTGGGAGGAAATACCCTGCGATAGACAACATTGCAGATATTGGACCATATAATGGCAATCAAAAGCTGCACTATGGTGGCAGCCGCAAAGTAATTCGCCGGCACCAGCCAGTTGTGCATCAGGGAAAGCTGAAAGTATGTAAATACATTTACGATCAGCAGCGAAAACAATTGTGCAAAAAAGATATCCAGGGATTTCAGATAACCGATCTTCAATCCGTCATAGGTCTTGGTGAAAAAAAACAACAGAACAAGATATAAGCCAATGATCAAAATATGCCCGTTCCGTTCATACTTTAATCCACGGTTAAAGTTATTGATAATAGGATAATAGTATTCCAGCCAAATATATGCATAAATCGCCGCCTGCATGAGCAAACCTACATAACTCAGCCACAACGCGATGATTTTTTTCAGGGATTCTAAACGTTTCACTTGTATTCCTCCTGTATGGAAAGATTCTTTCCTACGCTGTTTTCATAACCTTCTGAGAGTTGCGCGCAACGCCCAGAAAAACAGGTTATAACAGCTCTTCCACAGGGAAAGCTTTTCTTCCTTTCGATACAGATTCCAGATTCTTCTTACCGCCTCCACCTTATTGGAGGACAGCGACTTCGCCGGCCGTCGGTAAATTGTCAGCACTTCATCAAGCCCGTAAGCGTTAAAGCGCCGCAGAATCTTCCACCAGGTCGCCGTATCCTCGCTTTTGACCTCCGGCATCTGTATCAGCTCCCATCCGGTAAGCTTTGTATCCAGCAAAACCGTGCTGGTAAAAATAACGGTTCTGGAAAGCGCCTGCTGGTACTCCAGGATTTCCGGAACATGTACTACCTTTCCCGTCCTTCCTGCCTTTTCATCTCCGAATTCATAAGCGGTGAATACAAACGCCGCCTTTTTTTCTTTCAGAAAGGCAAGCTCCTTTTCCAGCTTGTCCGGCATCCACACGTCGTCTGCATCCAAAAAGGCGATATATCTGCCCCTTGCCTCGCTGAGCCCGGTATTTCTTGCCCTGGCGGCGCCCTCGTTTGATTTTTTCCGAATCAACCGGATATTGGTATTTTCCCCTGCAATTGCCTTTTCAATGCGCGGGACACTGTCGTCCCCGGAGCAGTCGTCTACCAGAATCAATTCCCAGTTTTGATAGGTCTGGGCGCGGACCATTGCCATCGTTTCTTCTATATAAGCGCCGGCGTTGTACACCGGCACCACAATACTGATCAGCTCCTCCTGCCCTTTCATTTAAATTTCCTCTTTTACAAGATAGATTGGTCTTCTTTTGACTTCCATATACGTTTTAGCAAGATATTGTCCTACAATCCCCAGGCAAAACAGCTGCACGCCGCTGATCAGGGAAATAATACACACCAACGATGGCCATCCCGAAGTTGGATCTCCGAAGATCGCCTTCCGCACAATGGTAAAAATAATCAATGCAAACGCCGCAAGGCAAAACAAAACGCCCATAAAAGCGGCAAAGGCAAGAGGCGCCGTAGAAAACGCCGTCATCCCATCTATGGAATAGAGAAACAGCTTCCAAAAGGACCACTTGGTCTCTCCCTTTTTCCGTTCAATATTTTCAAATTCCAGCCATTTGGTCTCAAAGCCTACCCAGCCGAAGATTCCTTTGCTGAACCGATTATACTCCGGCATAGACAAAATTGCTTCCGCCACCTGCCTGGTCATCAGCCGATAATCCCTTGCCCCGTCCATAATTTCCGTTTTGGAGATCTTTTTCATCATCCGGTAAAACATTCTGGCAAAAAAGGAACGGATAGGAGGCTCCCCCTTGCGGGTAACTCTTCTGGTTGCCACCGAATCATACCCCTGCTCCAAATAGCTGTACATCTCCGGTAAAAGGGAAGGAGGATCCTGCAGATCCGCATCCAGGAAAACCACATAATCGCCATTTGCCTTCTCCATTCCCGCATAGA
Organism: Lachnospiraceae bacterium UBA7093; assembly: GCA_002492465.1. Lineage (GTDB taxonomy): Bacteria > Bacillota > Clostridia > Lachnospirales > Lachnospiraceae > Suilimivivens. The sequence goes on from DKYT01000007.1 coordinate 33,535, forward strand.
TTGCCGCTTCCTTTCCAAAGTTTCTGGAGAAGGAAAGAAGATGAACCCGGTTGTCCTTTTGAATCAGCTTTTTCACCTCTGACGCCGTCTGGTCACGGGAGCCATCGTCAATGTACCACAGCTCCAGCTCTATCTCCTTTTCCTGAAAGAAGGCTTCATTTTGCATAAACGCCTGGTAAAAATCCGCTATATTCTCTTCTTCGTTGTAGCAGGGCACAATCCCACTGAGTCGTTTCACGCTTCCTTTACCTCATACTTAAGCATATTTCCTATATTTTATCACACAAATACAAATCACACAAATATAAATCGAAAAACCGCCCGGCAGCGTCCTGCCAAAGCGGTTTTCCCATAGGCATATTCTTCCGCAACATGCCCGTTTTTTATTCATTTTTCTCTGTGCCGTAAAAAAGCTTCTCTCCCCTTATAAAGCAGTAATAACAATGCGCTGAGCATCACTGCCATGATAATGCTGTAACAATAATCAATTCCCCGGATTCCAAGGAGCAGGGAAAGAACGCCTTCCAGCAGCAGAATTCTTCTGGTTCTTCTTTTGAACACCACCGTCTCTTCTTCGGAAATAGGTTTATTCTCATCCGCCAAAGGCGCAAGCCAAAAAACCACTCCTGTTGCAGCTGCAAATAAAAGCCATACGCCCCAAATCATTTCTTCTTTTTGAAGCACAATTTTTATCAGGAAAAGCATTGCCGTAAGCAGCGTGCAGGATTCCAGGTAACAGCTTATGTACCCTCTTGCATGATATCCTCCCGCATAGGAACGAAGGGGAATAAATGCTGCAAATAAGATAACGCTGTGCCACCACATGCCAAGCAGATAGCCAATCGTCAATGTTGTGGCTATGTTAATCACCATGGCAAGCGCCGACTCCATTGCAACCTTGTACAACTCCACATATTTTTCCTGAATATTCCCGTTTTCCGCGAATCTCAGCGCGATTCTCCTGAAAAAATGATCAATCATGTTTTCTGAAATCGTTAATCTCTTCAGGCAGCTTGGGCTGATGTACAAAGAAAAAGCAGGTATACAACGGCATAAGGAAAATAAAGCCTGTCAAAACAGTTGTAGCTGCTTTCAAAAATGAATTTGTGATTCTTTTCATACGTTCAATTTCTCCTTTTTTATTTTACATCATAAACCTTCCGCCGCCCCAGCTTAACAGTTATGTCAAAAACAAACCCTCTGCTCGTCAAAATTAGCTCTCATCATACATATATGCAAATATTTTGACACAAAATTCCCCGTCCGTGCTCTGTATCGTCATTTTACCGTCATATTTTTTGACGATCTCCTCCACCTCCCGTAGCCCAAGCCCGTGGTAAATGCGGTCCTCTTTTGTAGTAAGGAACCTGTTTTCCCTGTTTTGTATTCGTTTCCCTTCATAAGGATTCGCAATTTCAAAGAGAAACCCTGTAGCGTTAGTCTTAATGGAAAATCGTATTTTCCTTTTTTCCGGCGCCAGCTCCCTGACCGCTTCCATTGCATTGTCAAACAAGTTTCCAATCAAAATATTTAATTCCATGTTGCTGATGGCAACCTCGCCTGTTATTTTAATCTCCTTTTCAACCAAAATCCCGCCTTCTCTGGCAAGCTCCAGCTTATAATTTAAAATGGAATCGATCCCGATATTTCCCGTATCGATCACATCCCCCTGCCGTTTGATCTGTCCCAGCCGTTCCTGATAATGGGCGAGCAGCTGTCCATATTGCTCTTTTTCCAGATATCCCATTTCCAGGACGCAGCTATTTGCCATATCATGGCGTATCCGGCGCAGCTTCAGCCATTGTTTTTCAAATTCTTCATACCGCAGACGAAAATACTTGTTTTGCTGCTTAATCAGCTCATTTTCCATGCGTTCCATGGCATGGGTCTGCATTTTCTGATACAGGTAATAGGTTGCCAGATTGATAACCAGCAGCACGCCCAAAACAACGATTCGGGCAAAATCAATGCGATTATGCGCGTCCCACCATACGGCATAGCAGATAATAATGCTTCCCACAGGCGCCAAAAAAATCTCCGTCCATTCGGCTATTCCGATTTTAACCTGGGGCTGCCTTGCCGAAATTACCGTAATAATCTTTACAAATACAAAACACATCAGCTTTGACAGGGCATTCGCCATATGCCGGAACACATACTCCCCGCTGTATGATTCACCCATAAACCGCCCTGAAATTTTAAGCAAAAATACCGTAATCCCCTCGGCAATCATTCCCAGCGCTACCACAAGCACCGCAAGAACAATCTTGGTTCCTGCATTTCCATTGTAAAGCAGGCAAAGGGTCAAAAAGCAAATGATACTGGTACACACGTTGCAAACCAGCGCATTGCCCACAAACAGATAGCTGCTTGCATTCCACAATAAAAAGCATCCGCCCCATCCCAAAAACAAAGGCAGCTTGCTTTTGTACTTTACCCCCAGCAGCTGCCTATATAAAATATGTAGTGTAAATATGAAAAAAATATCCATCATCCAGGCAAAAATCCGTGTTTCCATTCTCATCACCTGCCAACTTAATATGCTTCCTCCAACAGCATCATATGGATTTCCCGCATTTTCTTTCTGTTTTCTTTACTGATGTACAATGACTGCCCATTGAACAGCACCAATTCTTTATAGTGAAATTCCTTTACATACTTCATGTTCACCAGGTAGGACTGATGGATGCGCAAAAAGCGGTTATCCTTTTCCTCCAGTTCCTTCTGCACAACGCCCAGCTTCCCGTAAAAAGTGTATTTCTGCTCCCTGCATACTGCATGAACATGCCTGCTTTCACTGTAAAAGTAAATAATATCATTCAGCAAAAGACTGTACCTTGTTTTATTGATATTAAACGTAAAGGTCTCTACATCCTGCCTTTTCATCCGCATAAAAGAATCCATTGTCTCTTCCAGCTTCTTCGGGTGTATAGGCTTACTCAAAAAATGGAAGGGATGAACCTCATAAGCTTTCTTATAATAATCTTCATACTGGGATACAAAAATAAGACTGGTAATGAAATCTTTCTCCCGTATCTTTGCCGCCGTCTCAAGACCGTCCATTTTATCCATCTCTACATCCAGAAAAATAAGGTCGAAGGCGCCGTTCACGTCGATACAGGACAAAAGGGGAACCCCATTATCAAATTTTCGGATTTTAATGTTATTTCCGCTATTGGTTGCCCAAACCTGAAGGCACCATTCCAGGTCCTCCGCATATCTGGGTTCATCCTCACAGATGGCTATCTTCAGCATTCCAATCACCTCTTGTACGATTACAGAAAAATCTGTCCTATATAGCTTTTAATGTAATTCCTCCTGATTCTTCTGTAAAGCACCTTCCATGGACAGTAATTGGAATCTTAGTTCAAGGAAACCAGTCTGCTTAGGGTTCTCCGTTCTCCTTTATATTCTGTTTCAGCAGTTTATAGATGTAATTATAATTGCGAAGAAATTCAGGCAAAATCCTGATTTCAGTGTCTGAAAAGTCCTCAATAATACCGGCAATCTCATCACTGTAAACAGACCTGCTTCCCGTTCTCAGACTTCCACACAACAGTTCGTCCACCGAACAGCCAAGCACATTGGCAACCGTCACCAGCTTATCCAAACCAATCTTGCTTCTGGCATTTTCCACATTGCTGACATGCTGCGTGGATAAATCCGCCCTTGCGGCAAGCTCTGCCTGAGACATTTTAAGCTCTTCTCTTCTTCGCTTTATTCTGATTCCCAGGTCTTTATAATCTACCTTCACCCATATCCTCCCAGCCAAAATATATAACTCTGAAAATATTTTATAAAAATATGGGGTTTTCTAAAATCAATTACATAAATAGTTCATTTCTATAATTATATTATTTGCAAATTTTTTAACATTTATTCAGTTTATGCGCTTTAAAACAAGCCGTCGCCAGGCAGATTATCTGCTTTCGCAACGGCTTGTTTCTGTAAAATCCCTTTTATTCCGCCTGTTCGTTTCCGGCGGTGTACTTCTGGAAGGTTTCTTTTGCCCTATAATATTCTTCAACGGTAGTTCCAATACCTTCACATGCCTTTTCCAGATCTAAATGAAAGTTATTCATGATTGCCTCCACATTCTTAATAAGAAGTTCTGCATGTCCTTCATTTCGCCCTTCTATTCGCCCCTCATCCCGTGCGTATTCGATCTCTTCCCATCTCTGCATATACTTCGCTCCTATCTTTTCTGAAAGCCTGATTTTCTTGACCCTCTCATGGATCAGTTTGATCTTACTGCTTGCTGTCCTGGCGGCAACCTGGTCGGTGGAAGCGCTGATGTACTCCATAAAGTCCAAAAACTCCTGTGAAAAATCCTCCCGGTTGGTTCCCCTGGTGTTAATAAAGATCCTCATCGCACCGTCTTCCAGGCACAACTCCGGACATTCCCGGCAGGTTCCCTCAAAGGTATACTTGTACAGCTTCCTTCCAAACAGATCAAAGGGAGCTATCATAATAAAGCAGCTGTCATTAAGCAAATTAAAATTTGTACTGCCAGGCTCCAAAAGGGATACGTCCATCTGCGCCTGGTAATAACGGCTGCGTTTTTTGAGATTACCCGTGTTTTTCTTCTGCATCTCTGTGTAGTAAATCTTTCCGTGGGGATCCATGCTTACCACGTCTAGCCTGACCTGCCGCAGCAAAGGGGATACCCGAAGCTCCTTTTCCGTTTCTGGCTGCTTCAACAGCCGTATTTCCTCTGCAAGCAGAATACTTACCGCCGCCTGGCAGGCTTCCTGATCCTCCATGGTTTCATCAAACAAAAAGCGGTCTTCCAGATTCAAATTTTGCAGTTTTACAGTTACATTGTTTGTCATACACTTTCCTCCTTGCCGCAGGAAAATGCAGAAATACATTTGATAATATGTGAAATCAGACGATTATCCATCCTGCATCTCTTCACTTCCTGCCATATTGTAATTAATTGGGTTTAAAAGCAGGATTTCAAGAATTGAGAATAGATGCTTCAGAAGCGGCTCAGCCGCTGACAGAAATCGTTTGCTTTGTATGCATTATAGCATTATGCAATTGCTTTTTCAATCATAATTTAAGCAAAATGAGCGTTTTTTCGTCAAATCAATTATGCTTCAGCACCACGCCAGAGCATACATTCAGGCACGGCATTGCCCCAGGCGGAAGATCCGTCGGCACATATCGTTTCAGGGCTTTTGTGAAAAATTGGTTATTTCACTTGCGGAATGGACGGGATACCAAGAGAGATTCCGCTACGGATGGCGGAATCAGGAGTATGCGGCACGGATGCCGCTATACTCCGACCCGCACAGTTATAAATATTTTCCCCATTCCGTTAGTGAAATCCAATTTCGAACAAGTCCTGAAACGATATGTGCCGACGGACCTTCCACCTGGGGCAATGCCGTGCCTGAATGTATGCTCTGGCGTGGTGCTAAATGGCAATGACCTGCATATACCCCTTTTCTCCCCTGAAAGACAACAGGCAGAGATTCCCTCTCTGCCCGTCAATAGAAATGAGTTTAGAAAATTTCACTTAGCAGCTTTCATTATACATAAAAAACCTTTCCGTGACCGTTTATGTAATAATTAGCATACCTGGATGTAACTTTTAGCATTCTTCTTCCATAAAACTGATATAAAATTGCAACATTTTTTCTTTTTTGTCCCGGCTGACAGGCAGCACATCCCCGTTTCGCACCATGACGCGGCTGGGAAAAAATTGCTCGATTTGCCTTCCATTAACCAGATAAGATTGATGTATCCTGACAAATTGATTGCTATAACCCTCCAGTATCTTTTCGATCCTATCCAATTTTTCATAGAAAGTATACTCCCTGCCGCTTTCCATCCTGATTTTAATAACACGTTTTTCACTGGCAAAATAAAGCACTTCCCCCAGGGAAATATTAACCGTTTTTCGGTTGGATTTAAAAAGAAAGCTTTCATGGGAAACCCGCTGTTCCCTTACAATTTTGTCCAGCACCTCATATACCTTCTCCTGCGCCACCGGCTTTTCAATAAACTGGCAGGGATAAACCTGAAACATCTGCTTGAAATACCGCTCATACTGAGACACAAAGACAACGCTGAGCAGGCTGTTTCTCTCTCTGAGCCTGGCTGCTGTTTCCATTCCGTCTATTCCCTCCAACTCCACATCCATAAATACCGCCGTAAAGTCTCCCTCGACTTCCTGATCAAATAAGACCTCCTCCCCCTTTGCAAATTTTTTCAGCTGCACGTTAACCTGCCTTTGGCACGCCCAGCTTTCAATGGCTTCGGTCAGCCTTTCCACACAGACCGGAAGATCGTCGCACACCGCTATTCGTAACATAAATTCCCCTTTCCCCTTTACACCTTCAATCCATAATCCCTGCCAGGCTGCAGGGCATGTTGTCTCCCACGAATCAAAAATGACTGTAAGCTTTTACCTGCCTTACAGTCATTTCAAACCCTAAACTTATCTGCCGCCTACACTTATATTAGAAAATAAGAAGCCCAACGGTCACCAAAATATTAAGAACCCACACAACGATCGCTGCGATCACGCCTATGGTACATAAAATTTTACCCGCTTTCGCCATTCCTGCCTTGCTGGAGCCCGATCCCATTCTTGCCCTGCTGTATCCCACAACTGCAAGCAAAATACTGATCAGCGGGATGATGAATGCAAAAATCAAACTTGCAATCCCCAAAACCAACGCCTGTACTGCTGCGGAACTGTTATCCACAGTCTGTACCGGAATAGGCTGGGCATTCTGTCCGCCGCTTTGTCCCTGACCAGGCTGCTGTCCCTCGGGGATCTCCTGCTGCAACGCGGTAAACAGCTGTTCAAGACTGTTTTTATAAGGTTTCTTCTGAAGAGTTCCTACGAATCCGTCCAGATTCCATTCTCCTCCGCCAGTGCCCTTCAACCATGCCTCCAGATGTAACGTACCGTTTATGTAAGACCATTTGAGGAACTTATACCCCTCCATCATAGCGTCTCCCGCACGGTAAGCAGGTTCCCCCTTCCAGTCTGACATTGCAAACTGATTTTTCTGAAGATAATCGTTCATCATAAAGTTTACAAAATCATCAGGCTTGTTCAAAACCAAATCTTTTACGTATCTTGCCATTTTCCCTCTCCTTCATAAGAATAATCTTGATTTCATAAATAAATTATCATACTTTCTATTTTATGACAACCACTGTTTTTATTTTCACATTTATGCACAAATTATGATGGTAAAATTTATCTATTTTTTTCTTTCCAGATGTAACCATGGCTACTTGATTATTTTTCTGGGCACGCTATAATACTAGATATGGGTCTTTATAGCCATGTAAAGTACAAGATATAGGAGTGGATTAAATGAACATTATCAAGCGAAGCGGTATGGAAGTCACCTTTGACGCCATCAAAATTGAAGACGCCGTGCGAAAGGCAAACGCCAGCGTCCAGGAAAGCGACCGTCTTTCCGATGCCCAGATTAAAACTGTGGTAGAAAACGTAACAGCCCTGTGCAGCCGCATGAAGCACAGCCCAAATGTGGAAGAGATACAGGATATGGTAGAGGAAGAAATTATGAAGCAGCAGACTTACAAGCTTGCTTCCAATTACATCACCTACCGCTATAAAAGAGAGCTTGTTCGAAAATCCAACTCTACAGATGAACAGATTCTTTCTCTGCTGGAATGCAACAATGAAGAGGTTTTGCAGGAAAATTCCAATAAAAATCCCGTTGTCAACAGCGTACAGCGGGACTATATGGCAGGCGAGGTGAGCAAGGATATCACCAGACGTTTTCTCCTCCCTGCAGATATTGTGGAAGCACACGAGAAAGGGTTAATCCACTTTCATGACGCAGATTATTTTGCCCAGCATATGCACAACTGTTGTCTGGTTAATCTGGAGGATATGCTTCAAAACGGCACCATTATCAGCGAAACCATGATCGAAAAACCCCGCAGTTTTTCCACCGCATGTAACATTGCCACCCAGGCAATCGCTCAGATCGCCAGCTCACAGTATGGCGGACAAAGCATTACCTTGTCCCACCTTGCCCCCTTCGTGCAGGTCAGCCGTGAAAAATTCCGCCGGGAGGTCCGTCAGGAACTTGAAGCACAGGAAATGGAAGTCACAGATAAGTTAGTAGCTAAAATTGCAGAAATGCGGGTAAAGCGTGAGATCAGACAAGGGGTACAGATGATTCAGTATCAGGTGATCACCCTCATGACCACCAACGGACAGGCGCCTTTCGTCACCGTATTCATGTATTTAAACGAAGTACCCGAAGGACAGACCAGAGACGATCTTGCTCTGATCATCAAGGAAATGCTTCTTCAGCGGATCCAGGGTGTTAAAAATGAACAGGGCGTTTATATCACCCCTGCTTTTCCCAAACTGATTTATGTGCTGGAAGAAAACAATGTCTCCCCGGACTCCAAATATTGGGAGCTTACCCGTCTTGCCGCTAAATGTACCGCCAAGCGGATGGTTCCCGATTATATTTCCGAGAAGATCATCAAAAAGCTGAAAAAGGGTAACTGCTATCCCTGCATGGGCTGCCGCTCTTTTCTCACCGTGTACCAGGATGAAGAGGGAAAATACAAATTCTACGGAAGATTTAACCAGGGCGTAGTCACCTTAAATCTGGTGGATGTTGCCTGCTCCTCAAAGGGAAATCTTGAAAAATTCTGGCAGATCATGGACGAACGGCTCACCCTCTGCCGCCGGGCGCTGATGTGCCGCCATGAACGGCTTAAGGGAACCCCTTCCGATGTGGCACCTATCCTATGGCAGAACGGCGCTCTTGCACGATTGAAAAAGGGAGAAACCATCGATAAACTTCTCTATGGGGGCTATTCTACCATCTCGCTGGGTTATGCAGGCTTATGCGAGTGCGTGCGCTACATGACAGGGAAATCCCATACCGATCCTGAGGCAACTCCCTTTGCCCTGGAAGTCATGCATCATTTAAACGATGCATGTAAAAAATGGGAAGCGGAAACAAACATTGCTTTCAGCCTCTATGGCACCCCCTTAGAGTCCACCACCTATAAATTTTCCAAATGCCTCCAGAAGCGTTTTGGGCTTATCCCCGGTGTAACCGACAAAAATTACATCACCAACAGTTATCACGTTCATGTAACGGAGCCCATCAATGCCTTTGACAAGCTTACCTTTGAGGCACAGTTCCAGGAGCTTTCTCCCGGAGGCGCTATCAGTTATGTGGAAGTACCCAACATGCAAAATAATCTGGATGCGGTTCTTGCCATTATGCAGCATATTTACGATCATATTATGTACGCTGAACTGAACACCAAAAGCGACTATTGCCAGTGTTGTGGATATGACGGGGAAATCCGCATCATAGAGGATGAACATCATAAACTGGTCTGGGAATGCCCTAAGTGCGGCAATCGTGACCAAAATAAGATGAATGTGGCAAGACGAACCTGCGGCTATATCGGAACCCAATTCTGGAATCAGGGGCGTACTCAGGAAATCAAAGAACGAGTGATGCATCTTTAATCCTTTTCGGTCAAAGCTGTATTGTCAAAAAGAAAGGAACACCGATGAAATACGCGGATATCAAATATTACGATATTGCAAACGGGCTGGGCGTAAGAACCAGCCTGTTTGTCTCAGGCTGTACCCACAGGTGCAAAGGCTGCTTTAATGAAATTGCCTGGGATTTTAATTACGGAAAAGAATTTACGGAAAAAACCATAGAAGAGATTCTGAATTCTCTTGAACCTAAATATATAAAAGGGCTTTCCCTTTTGGGCGGCGAGCCTATGGAGCCGTCCTCCCAGCGGGCGCTCCTCCCCCTGCTCCGGCAGATGAAGAAGCGTTTCCCTCAAAAAGATATCTGGTGCTATACCGGCTATACTTACGAACCTGACCTGCTGAACCCCAATGGGAGGGCACACTGCGAAGTCACCGACGAGTTTTTAAGCTATATTGACATTTTAGTGGACGGCGAGTTCGACCAGTCCCTCCACGACATCAGCCTGAAATTCCGGGGCAGCCGCAATCAACGGCTTCTCCAGATCCAACAGGAAGGCTGCCCTCCGTTATCTTTGGATTCTTAAGCAAGACCGCATTTTTTGTAAGCATATCTGAAAACAAGCAGTGCTGCAAGCATATTGACGGCAATTACAAAAATATTTTCAAAGCCTATGCGAAACGCCCCTACGCGCCCCAGCAAAATTCCCACCTGCTGTGAGTAGGCAAATCTTGCCACTTTTTGAATGGTCTCATTAAATCCGGCAAGCATGGGGAGAAAAGCAAAGATCAACATAACGGGTACCATCAACGAGGTCGCCATCATCTGATTCCGGCTCAACGTGCCGATCGCCGCGCCAATTAAAAGGGAGGTTAAAATTCCCACCGCCATAATTCCCAGGAATACGGCAAGGCTTCCTCCCTGATAGTTTCCCGCCATTCCCAGAACCAGCGCCCCCACCATACAGGCAAGCCAAATATAACATCCGACTCCCAGCAGATACTCCCCCGGTTTCACGCCGGACATCATCAGAACCCTCAGGGTATTCTTTTCTTTTTCCTCGGCTATCACTGCGGCAACGCTGACAAGAGGCGCCATTCCCACATACATTGCGGAAAACATATTGGCAAAATACCCCGAAGGCAGTCCGTCTACTTTGATCGCCTTTTCCATAATGACAGCCATCAGGGGAAACATCACGAACTGAATAAGAGTTTCCTTATTTTTCAAAGTATCCTTGATCTGTTTCCAAAAAACCGCCGCTATATTTGTCATCATTTATACAAATCTCCTTCCTGTCAATTCCATAAACACCGTTTCAAGGCTGGGCTCTGTTGAATGAATCGTCTCCAGCTTCTCCTTTTCCAGATAATCCTTTAGAATCTCCGCCGCCCTTCTGTCGTTGGGCAGTTCCACCAGTTCTCCATCATAAAGCCGTATTTGCAGTTTCTTTTGATGATTATATCTCCTGCACACCTCCTCAGGCTCGCCGTACTCCACGATGTTCCCCTCGTTTAACAGCGCCACATGATCACAGAGCTTGTATGCCTCCTCCATGTTATGGGTGGTTAAAAAGACCGTTGCCCCTCTCCTTTGCTCCTCCCGTATCAGCTTGTGAATTTCCGCCGCGGTCGCCGGATCCAGTCCGGTAGTAGGCTCATCTAAAAACAGCACCTCCGGCTCCGAAAGAAACGCCCTTGCAAGAGAAAGTCTGCTGCGCATTCCTTTGGACAGCTTTGCCGCCATGCATTTTCTGTCCTCAAACAGCCCTGTTTTTTCCAACGCCATCTTTATCCGTTTCTCCTCCGCTCCGTATATCTTGGCAAACAATTTCAGATTATCATAGCAGGAAAGCCTTTCATATAACCCGAACTGATCCATCATCATGCCCAGCCTTTGATGCACCTCCTGAATTTTTCTGGTATTTCTGCCCAAGAGCAGAGCATTCCCTCCTGTCTGCTCCAACTGTCCTGTAAGTATTTTGATCAGCGTCGTTTTCCCCGCCCCGGAAGGACCCAGCAATCCGAATATCTCACCTCTGGTGACTTTCAGGTCGATTCCTCTGAGCACCTCTTTCTCTCCAAATTTCTGAACAATATGTTCCATTTCAATTGCATATTCCATTAAAATTTTCCTCCATTCTCCCTTTTTCCTCCTGCTGTGTCTGCTTTTTAAGGCGCTCCAGTGCCTCCTCCATCCGCCGGTTTTCCGTCCGTTCCTTTAGCGCCGTCACTCCAAGGCTTATCACAAAGCTAATCCCGAAGGAGCCAAAAAACATAACCCAGCAAAGCCATTCTCCAATGGGAAACCACTGAAAGTACCAAATATACACCATCATAATAATAAGCACGGAGCCGATCATGCAGCAGGTTCTGAACGGAACCCCCTTGTTTTTAATGACAATATCCGTAAAAAACAGGAAGCGAACCAATGTGATCCATACCGAAACGGACAAAAACTGCACCATGGTGCTAAGCCTGATTCCTTCCTTTCCCAGGGCAAATATACTGGAAAATTCCTTGGCATCCTCTCCAAATAAAAGGCACAAAATATTCAGTACAATGACAGTGAATCCAAATATTTTCATGACCTGCTCTATATATTCAATGATCGTTTTTCTCTCCTCCATTTATTTCACCCCCAGTTTCTTTTTCAATTCTTCCGCATACCCTCTGGAAACCATAAGCTGTTCCCCATTCTCCAGCGTAACTCTGATTTTTCTGTTGATATCCGCTTTTAACGACTTAATATATCGAAGCTGCACCAGACAAGATTTACTCGCCCTGAAAAAACCGCATTCGCACAGCTGCCATTCCAGCTCATAGAGCTTTAATTTGGATTCGTAAACCCCTTCGCCTGTATAAATGAAAGTTTTCCGGTCCACCGCGTCAATGTAAATTACTTTGGACACATCCAACAGGTAAATTTCGTCTCCCTTCATTGCCGTCAGCTGTCTGTCGAGAACCCGCAGTGTGGCAAGTATCTTTTCAATTTCCGGCGTCAGCCTGCTGCAGGAGATTATGATCTCCGTATCCTTTATCTTTTCGTCTACCTGAATTCCTATTTTCACGGTCTCTCTCCCTCTTTCCTTCCAAAACATAGCATACCCCGGACTTCCAGGCAAGACGCCTGAACGCATGTTGCCCATATGGCTGCATCAAATGCCAAAAGACGCCGCAAATCATCTTCCCAACGATTTGCGGCGTCTTTCTATGCCGTTATATAACGATACAACGCCCATACGGTATCTTGAAAAAATATCCCCGCTCTTTCCGCCTTTCCCGTATCCATAAGCATATTGCGCACGATTCCATCCTCCCGGCGGCAAATCAGTTCTTTCTTTTCAAGCAGGGCAAAGGTCCGCCCGATCATTTCATACATATTTTCCGTAGAGGTGCTTCCAAAATTATAAACCCCCGGCGAAAGCGTCCATGCTTTCTCCATATTTTCAAGAATCTCTCTCACATCTGTAATGCCTCTGCTGGTATTCTGAAAAACCTGCTGCCTCCGCCCCTCGCAAAAAGCCGCCTTCAGATTTTCTGCAAACATTCCCTTCTGTTTGTTCCGGTCTGCTTCATCCGGCACGTCATACATCAGCGTAAGGCGCAAAATAACGCTGTCCGGATTTTCATTCAGGCATACCTTCTCCGCCTGCAGTTTGTGCTGCCCGTAAACCGGCAAGGGCTTCAATACCTCTTCTTCCCTATGAGGCAAATAATAGGTTTCTCTATTTTTCTCCGTCAGACTTTCTATATACACCTGATCCGAGCTGCAGAAAATCATCCTTGCATGAAACCTGGCACAGTACCTGGCGAGATTTTGCGTTCCCAGCACATTCACCTGAAACGACTTTTCAGGATCTCTTTCACATTCCGCCACATCGGAGACTGCGCCGCAGTGAATCACCACCTCCGGTTCAAATTTTCCAAAAACATCCTCCACCTGTTCTTCAAGGGTAAAATCCATATTATCGCGGTATGCGGCATAGACCTTATGCTTTTTTTCATAGGCTTTCACCAATCTTTTTCCAAGATAGCCCCCTGCGCCTGTAATCAGAATCCTCATTTCAAAACAGCCCTCCATTTTCTGTATCATATCTTTTCTTTTTATATCCCCGTTGCCAGCTAAATTGGAGTTCACATAAACAGACTGAGCTGCTCATAAGTTTCCTTTTCCGGGAATGTATGAAGATACTCAAAAAGTAACTCCTTATCGCTTATTATGCCATGTTCTCTGCATATACTGCGAAACAGCTTCATAAGTTCCCTGTTTTTATCGCTTGCAATTTCATAGGCATATCCGTATTTGCGCTGGTACACTTCCTTCAAGCCGGGAAAATGCCGGTCCAGCGCCCTATAAAAATATTCCCGGTTTCCCTCCCGCAGGGTAAGCCCGATACCAAAGCAGATAATGCCGTAAACCTCCGCACGAATGCAATAATCTAAAATTCCCTCCAGATTTTCCTTTGTTGCATTGATAAAAGGAAGAAAGGGCGACATCCAGACCACCGTTGGAATCCCGTTGTCCCTGAAAACCTGCAATGCCTCAAACCGTTCTCTGGTGGTAGAAACCTCAGGCTCCAATATTCTGCACAACTCTTCATCATAGGTAGTCAGCGTCATCTGCACCACGCATTTTGCCTTTCCGTTGATCCTTTTCAGCAAATCCAGATCTCTTAAAATTCTGTCCGACTTGGTCTGAATTGCAACTCCAAATCCATACCTTTCTATGATCTCCAGACATTTCCTGGTCAGTCCCAGTTCTTCCTCACAGTGCATGTAAGGATCGCACATAGCTCCCGTTCCGATCATGCACTTTTTCCGTTTTGAACGCAGCGCCTTCTCAAGAAGCTCCGGCGCATTCTGCTTTACCTCTATATCTTCAAAAGCATGATCCATCTGATAACATTTGCTGCGGCTGTCACAGTAAATGCAGCCGTGGGTACAGCCTCTGTAAAGATTCATACCGTTTTTTGCCGATAAAATTCCTTTTGCATCTACAAAGTGCATTTTTCTCCCCCTTTATTAGTTTCCTCATTATAAATTTAAATAGTTGCCTTGTCAATTTCCTTCCTATTTACTTTTATAATCTCAGCCTGTAAAATAATATTATTAAAGGATAAAGGAGGATTCCCTTTTGTACAAATGTCCAAACTGCGGTGGTAATCTGAAATTTGACATTGCAACCCAACAGTTGAAATGCGATTACTGTCTCACGCAAAAAGACCCATATGAAGTAACCAAAGAAAAGGACGCGGAAGAAAATACCCTCTTCGATGTAACCGTCTTTACCTGTCCTCAGTGCGGCGGCGAGATCATAAGCACCGACACTTCCGTTGCAGAGTTTTGCAGCTTTTGCGGCGCTTCCACGATTCTTGGCAGCCGCATCAGCAGAGAAAAAAGACCTTCCTATATTATTCCTTTTCAGCAGACCAAAGAAGCATGTAAACAGGCGTATATTACCAAAATGCGGCGCGCTCTTTTTGCGCCCAGTGAGTTAAAACACCAAAAATATATTGACGGCTTCCGTGGAATTTATATTCCTTACTGGACCTATACTATCTCTCAGAAAGGCACCATCCATATCAATGGGAGCAAATCCTACCGCAGGGGAAATTATCTTTATACAGACCAATATGATCTGAGCGGTGAACTCGACGCATGCTATTATGATCTTTCCTACGATGCTTCCTCCTCTTTTTCCGACAACATCAGCGAAAAGATCGCTCCCTACGATGTAAAGGGAACAAAGCGGTTTACCCCTTCCTTTTTGAGCGGATTTTATGCGGACACGGCGGACGTTGACAGCTGCTTATACCAAAATGACGCCATCAAGCTTGCCAATTCCACCAGTCTGAATGCAATTATGCGGGAAAATGCTTTCAAGGGTATTACTGTGACCAGTAAAAAGAATGACTTTTCTCTTTCTTCCTCGCTTAATACCATTTGCAATCCTCCGGAACGCACCCTTTATCCGGTTTGGTTCATGTCCTATCGCAAGGGGGATAGAGTCGCATATGCTACGGTAAACGGGCAGACCGGAAAAGTCGCTGCCGATATTCCCATAGATATCAGAAAATATCTGCTTGGCTCCGGACTTCTTGCCCTCCCTATTTTCCTGTTGCTGAACCTCTTTTTTACTTTTAAACCCACAGCTACCCTTGTTTTTTCCCTTTTGTTAGCCGCTTTCACCTTCCTTGTATATCTGTTGGAAATCAAGCAGATTTATCATCGTGATATGCGGACGGATGACCGGGGCTATCAGTTCCGGCAGTCTCCCAACGAACCGCAAAGCAAGAGCAGGAACACTGCTCCGGAAAGTATTCCCTCCACAGAACTTTTGAAATATGGCATCGGATTCTCCGGTTCCCTGGCCGCAATCATGATTGCCATACTGATCTTTGTCATAAACCCTGTATCGGATTTATGGTATTACGGAGGCGCTATTGCCGCTTTTGCCGGCATCCTTGTCACTGTTATGGCAATCATTCAAAAATACAATATCCTTGCCACCAGAAAACTGCCTCAGTTTGAGCGAAAAGGAGGTGATGACCGTGCCTAGACCTATCAGACAAATACTAATCCTGCTTCTGCTGATCAGCGGTCTTTGCTTTCCTCTGACAGTCCGCGCAGAGTCGGAGGAGGATCTTCAAAACGTTGCGTCTATCCTCTGGGAAAATCCGGAAACAGGCTTTCATGTTCTTTTAGAGGATGATGCACAGCTTCTCAGCCCTGAGGCACGCGCCAGGCTGGCGGAAGAAATGCAGCAGATCACTGCCTATGGAAATGTTGCCTTTAAATCTATTTCCTACAACAGCTATTCTGCCTCCTTCTATGCAAGCGAATTCTATTATGATACCTTTGGATCGTCAAGCGGCACCCTCTTCCTGATCGACATGGATAACAGGGAGATTTATATTTACAGTGACGGCGCTGTGTACAAAACCATCACAGACTCCTATGCCAACACCATCACGGACAATGTATACCGCTATGCTTCCCAGGAGGAATATTACACCTGTGCTTCAGAAGCCTACCAGCAGATTCATGCACTTTTAGAAGGTCGTAAAATTGCACAGCCTATGAAATACATAAGCAATGCTCTGCTTGCGCTGATCCTTGCCGCACTGATCAATTACTTCCTGGCAAAGCAGCTATCCGGCTCGGCAAAGCCTTCATCCTCCGAAGTGCTGTCTGCCATTTCCACCAAATATGTGCTTTCCAATCCCCGGATACGACAAACCGGTCAAAGCAAGGTTTACTGCCCTTCCAGCAGCAGCGGCGGGCATAGCAGCGGCGGCAGTCACAGAAGCGGCAGTCATAGGAGCAGCAGCCATAGGAGCAGCAGCCATAGAAGCGGCGGTGGCGGCGGGCACCGTTTTTAAACCGTGAATCCGGATTACCGTCTAGGCACGCAAAAAACGCTTCAAATGCCCATAGCATATTGGCATTTGAAGCGCTTTCTCATTAATTCAAATAGCGATCCAGTATCTGCATAAGCCTGTTCATATCAAGAGGCTTCGCAATATGTTCATTCATGCCGCATTCCTTACTGCGCTGAATATCTTCCGAAAAGGCATCCGCCGTCATGGCAATAATAGGTAAATCTGCATCCTCCCTGTCCAAAGCGCGGATCTTCTGAGTCGCCTCGTATCCGTTCATAACCGGCATTCGGATATCCATTAAAATAATATCATAAAATCCAATCTCCGACTGGCTGAATTTCTCGAGACAAATTTTTCCGTTTTCCGCTCTTTCCATCTGGAAACCAACTTCACTTAAAATCGCTTCTGCAATTTCCCAGTTCAAGTCGTTATCTTCTGCAAGTAGAATGCGTTTTCCCTGAAATTGAACTTCCACTTCCTGGCTTTCTGTTTTTTCCTCTTCTTCTCCCAACATATATGGCTTAAGTCCCAGGAATAAATTAGATTTAAACAAAGGTTTCGAGATAAATCCCTGTGCCCCCGCTTCCTTTGCTTCATCCTCAATATCGCTCCAGTCATAAGCGGAAATAATCAAAATAGGAACATCCTCGCCTAAATGCTTTCTCATTTCCTTTGCCGTCTCTAAGCCGTTCATATCCGGCATTTTCCAATCCAAAAGCACAATCTGATAATCATCATTATCCAGATGGTGCTTTTCTACCATCTGAATGGCTGTGTGCCCGTTCAAGGCCCACTCTGCTGTAATTCCGATCTCCTTTAAGAAAAGCACCGCACTGTTACACAGATCCTGATCATCGTCAACCACCAGCATTTTCCAGGGAGGAAGCATCATGTTTTCCTCATCCACGGTAGATCTCTCCAAATCCAGTATAATATGGAAATCACTTCCCTTACCCGGGCTGCTCTGAAGTTCTATGCTGCCCTCCATAAGATCTACAATTGCCTTTGTAATCGCCATGCCCAGACCGGAGCCTTCTGTTTTATCTACCTGCTCTTTCTTTTCTCTGACAAATTTCTCAAATATATCCTGCTGGAACTCCGGCGTCATTCCAATGCCATTATCCTTTACACGGAAGTGGTAGCGCACATAAGCGCTTCCCTTAGGAGAATCCTCCTGCTCCATATAGACCTTGATTTCTCCATTTTCAGGCGTAAACTTAATTGCATTGGATAAAAGATTAATCAATACCTGGCTCAGCCGTACATTATCACAGTAAACATTTTCTGTCTGTACTTTTTGAATAAAAATATCAAAGTGTTGATTCTTCGCTTTTACCTGAGGCTGGGCTATATTTACAATGTTGTTCATGGTATCCCTAAGGGAAACCAACTGCATATTAAGGGACAGCTTTCCACTTTCAATTTTGGACATATCCAGCACATCGTTGATTAAGCCAAGTAAATGCTTACTGGACAATGCAATTTTCCCCAGGCAGTCCTTTACCCGCATGGAGTCATTGATATTTGCCTGGGCAATTGCCGTCATTCCTACGATTCCGTTCATTGGCGTACGAATATCATGGCTCATACTGGATAAAAACTCACTTTTTGCTTTATTAGCACGGACTGCTTCCCGTTCCGCCGCATTCAGTTCGGCAAGCTGTTTCTGGGACATTCCGAAATACAAAATAAAGATCGCAAGAACCGCGGCAAGCATAATGCCGCCTGCCACCAACATTCTAAGCTGGCGTTGATTTCCCAGACGTAAAACCACCTCGTTTAGCAAACCGTCGGGCATAACCGACAAAAGATACCACTCTGAATGCTGGAGATGGGTTAAGTACAGATGCTGGTGTTGACCCTTTATCGAAATAACCGTACTGTAATTTTCCTTATTCTTCATAGCCGCTTCTAATTCACGCACATACTGCTCCGGCTCTTTTCCGTTATACGTTTCAAATTCTTCTCTGATACGCTCAAAATAGCTATCCCGGAATGCTTCGCTGCTTCTGATGATAAAATCACCGTTTTTGTTGATAATATGGGAAAACAAAATAGCTTCTTTCTCATCCAAGGCAAGCATCTGCGCCAGCGAATCCATCGGTATGCCAATCACCAGCACATCGCTGACTCCGCCGTTTTTCATGGGATAAGCCACCTCTTTCCCGAGCAAAAAAAGCTTTTCACCGTTTGCGTTGATTCCGCTGCTGATCCTTATATCGCTTTTTTGCAGCATTTCCAGCAATTCGCTTTGCTTCTCTGCCTCTATAGGCTCTCCATAGATAGTATCACGTTCTCCCTCTTTCGTGTAAAGTCCCAGGTATTTGAAATCTCTAATTTCCGCTGAAAGCCTTAATTCATCCCTCAGCTTTTCGCTGTCCCCCAGTTCTACAAGATTCTCCGACTCAACACGCCTGACAACACCATCCACCTGCGCTAAATGCAGATCTATGACCGACTCGAATTTGCGCTGAAGCTGATTGCTCATCTCGGACATATAGATGTTACTGATCTCATTAATTGCCGCATCACTTCTATGACCCATTTCCACGCCAAGCCACAGAAAAACAACGGTACCCAATATAATGAGCCCAATAATGCTGCCAATCAAAAATCTCTTTGTCCTTCTTCCTATGCTGCTGCCTTTCATCGCATTACCTCATCCATAACAGTTCTTTCCGTATATACTTAAAATTATAATTGGCGTCCTGTAAAAAGTCAATTCTGTTACACAAAAAACACCCTCCTCACCAAACGTTTCCATCTGGCGGGGAGGGCATTTCTCATAAGCCATCAAAACAGATTAATCCAAAAACTCAACCTCGCCGCTGTCAATGTGGTAAACAGCGCCGCAGACTTTCAGTCTCTCTTCCGGCATACCAAGATTTTCCTTAATGGAAGCCACGCTTCTTTCCACATTCAAACGGCACGCGCGAAGCTCATCCTTTTCATCTCCGATTGCCTTCAGAATCTCATCGGTTATGTACTTAATGTAGCCTTCAGGTGCGCTGGTAATTGCCGCTCCTACTGCACCGCAATGCTCATGTCCTAATACCACTACCAGCTTACACCCCAAATGATCTGCAGCATATTCCACACTGCCCAGCTGATGCTTGTCCATTACATTGCCTGCCACACGAATCACAAATAATTCTCCGATTCCCGCCGAAAAGATTCCTTCAGGAATGACTCTTGAATCCGAACAGGTAACAACAATGGCATAAGGCGACTGTCCATTTTCACAGGTATCCTGCCTGATCTGCTGGGAAATATCGCCCGGATTGGTTGCCGCAGTGAGATAGCGCCTGTTTCCTTCTTTCAATTTCTCCAATGCTTCCGCTGCGGATAGATTTTCTTTGTGCATATTTTCCTCCGTTTCTGTCTCTCCGACTCTTTTCTTATATACGAAGTATATCATAGTTCCTACGAAATTTCATCCATTTTCATCTTGAAATTCCTTCTCATGCACCTCAAAGTCAATACCCCCATATTTCATAGGCTGTATATTCACGTTCAAAATGGTATCCCAGCTTCTGGGCAAGCGCCACCGACCATTTATTCTGGGCATCCCAGCTGGCATACCAGCCTCTCTCCAGACACTCCAGAATCAGCTTTGCCCCGCAGATATAGGCAAGCCCCTGTCTGCGGTACTCCTCCCTGGTATCAATCTCCACCTCTATTCCCTCCAGATACCCCGAATAGGAACAGGCGCCGGATACTGGCTCGCCATCCTTCAGAATCACAGCCCCCAGTCCATGCTTCCGATACAGCTCATAAGTCTCATATTGTGCCGTCCAATCCCGGCACCATTCCAGCTTTTTACAACCGTAAAACAGCTCCTCATCCACCATTTTCAGGGAATATCCCTCGGGCAGCCCATCCACCGCCTGCTGAAGCCTTTCCCGGTCAAAAATGCCCGGCTCCTTTTTGATGGCGTAGCGGGTAACCTTCTTTGCCTTTTCGGGGTAGCAGCTTTCAATCATTTCCGCCCATCTTTCATTTTGGGGAACCATAATCACAAAATCCTTTTTGCACTGCTCCGGCTTATATAACGCCAACTCCCTGCTTGGTTTCCCGGCAAAATAACAAAAATCGCCCAGCAGCGCCATCACGCTTTCCGGATTCTCCCCAGAGTCTCCATAGATCCTTCCCATAACCCCCTGAAGACAGGACCAGATCAGGGATTCCTGCCAGTTTTCAAACAAATCTGCCGCCTTTTTCATGTTCTTCACTTCATAGATCATTCCTATCCTCTCCTTTTCCCCTCCGGTTCGCTTTTCTGATACAACAAAATATCTTCCGCCCTGACCACATTTCCATCGGAGGGAAGCACCACCGCACCATTGCGCACAAAGGCAATTACATCGATGCCATACCTTTCTTCAATGGTCTGTACTGCCTGCCCTGCAAAAGGTCCCCCTTCCTCTACTGTAACGCTTACGGTTCCCCGGACATTTCCCCCGCCTCTTCCCCGGTTCTGTATCCGGGTATACTGCTCCACGAAACCGGCGGAGATAATACCTGTGGGAATTGCCACCGCGCCCACGCCCAAAAAGGAAATGAGAATCGCCATTACTCTTCCCAATACCGTTACCGGATAAATGTCGCCGTAGCCTACTGTCAGAATCGTGGAGATGCTCCACCACATACCTGAAAAAGCGTTGTTAAACACCTCAGGCTGAACCTCATGCTCCGCGCTGTACATACACAGGGATGAGGCAAGCATTAACACCAGAATAATAAAGACCGAAGAAATGATTTGATTCCTTTTCTCATACAAAACCGAGGTAATCACATGGAAGGAGTCATAATAAGCATTGATTCTGAACAAATGAAAAATTCTTACCACCCGCAGCATCCGAAAGGCAACAAACCCGGACAGGAAGAAAAAGGGCAAAATCGTAAAAAGATCCACGATCCCGTCAAAGGAAATCAGGAACCCTAACACAGCCCCCTTTTTGCCCCTGTCAGGATAAAGATATTCTGCTGTCCAGATCCGCAGCCCATACTCAATGCAAAAAATTGCCACAGTAACAGCTTCTATGGTTTTAAACACCGCCGTGTACTGTTGCAGTTCTTCAAAGGTTTCCATAAACAAGACCCCAATATTGATCAAAATAACTGCCACTATAAAAATATCAAAGGCTCTGCTTATGAAATCATCTTTCTTCCCAATTTGAATAATGTCGAAAATTCTTTTCTTTCTTTTTTCCATCTCGCCTTCCTCACATATCACCCCCATTATACAAAAGCGGCGCAAGAATTACTATAAAAATTTGAAGAAGCCGCCGTCCGCCTGTCAATGTAACCATTCATCCATATATTGACATAAGATACTTCCTCCCATCCTAATAAGCCTCTTCTATTTTGTCGATATATATAATGACTTATATAAACAGGAAACGGAGTTCCGGGTGGGTTATCAATATGAATATGATTTCTGGTGTATCTTCTTCTAATACCAAAAAAAATACTTATAAAAGCAGTAGCAGCTCTGCGGGTCGTCCCGTGTCCGTATCAAAGCCGCCGGTTAAGAAAACCAAACGTCTTTTTTATAACTTTAAACAGATTTCCGGCATGATTCTGCAATCCAAAAAGTCTTCCACCGCAAGGGCAGTGGTGTCCAAAGCGTTTGTCAAGGTTATGACCCTGCGCATGAAGTACCGCTCAGGGGTATATGACGACCAGGAGGTAGGGCATGCCCTGATCCACGCGCAGCAGCTTGTCCGGATTGCCAAAAAGAAAATGAAACACCTGATGGAGGAAGAGCGGGCGGATAAAAATGGCGGTATCTGCGAAGGCGAGCTGGAGGATGAAGCCTTTGCTCTTGACCAGGAAGAATTCTATGATGAGAATGAACCTGAACTGAGCGAGGAAACCGTTAAAAAGCTGATGCAGGAGCTTCAGCAGCAAATCGAGGAATTAGAACGCGCTATGATGGAAGAAAGCGGGCTGGAAGATTTGTCTGAAGAGCTTATACAGGCAGGCGGGGATATGGATCCTGCCGATTTAGACCTTTTAAAGAAAAAACATCGTGCCCAGGAACTGCGGGATATTATGGAAGCCGATCTGAAATATTTAAAAGCAATGTTTGATAAACTGGCAAAAGAAAAGCAGGAAGGTTCTTCGAGTTCTTCCGGCAGTAACGATGGTTCCCGCTGCGAAGGCGTATCCTTAGAACTGGGGGGAATGGACGTGCCGGTGGACGCTGCGTCGGTTCCAGCCTCCATAGCAGGTGAAAATCTGGATCTCATGGCATAAAAATATAAATGTTACATAAAATATTGCAGGCTGTATCATGAAATAGTAAACAAGGCTCATGACAGCCTGTTCTTTTTGTGCTAAAATTGCTAAAGGACAGGGGGGATGCTGTATGAGCGACATTAATATTAATCACCTATTAATTGAAAACGACGAACTAGCCCATTTTATGGATGAAATGCCCGGTGGCTTTTTCATTTACCGCGCAGATGATTCTGAAGAAATCCTTTATGCCAACAAGGCATTGCTCCGTATTTTTCAGTGTGATACTCTGGGCGAATTTCGGCAGTTTACCGGAAACTCTTTTAAGGGACTTGTACACCCTGAAGATTTAGACACGGTAGAAGCAAGTATCCGGGAGCAGATCTGCAACAGCCAATATGATCTCGACTACGTAGAGTACCGCATTATCCGCAGGGATGGACAGATTCGCTGGATAGAGGATTACGGACATTTCATTCATAACGAGTCTTTCGGAGATTTTTTCTATGTATTTGTAGGAGATGCAACAGAAAAAAGAAACCTTCTTCTTGCCGAAAGAGCATCCATTAACCGGGAATATCTGCGCCGTCTTGAAGTAATTGAAGGGCTGAGTGTTAATTATGAATCCATCCTTTACATAGATCTGGATGCCAATCAAGCCCTGCCCTACCGGCTGAGCGACCGCACCAAAAAACAGTTTCAGCAACGGTTTCAGGTTCGGGACTTTCTCTGGTTTAATTCCGATTATATCAACACTTGGGTTCACCCAGATGACCGGGAATTGATTTTCAAAATGACTTCCCCTGAATATATCCGCGAAAAATTATCCTCCTGTCAAACCTACTACACAAATTACCGCGTTTGTTTCCATGATAAAGTTCTGTACATGCAGCTGCGTATTGTAAATGTAGGCAGCACGGATCATATTTCTCAGATCGTTCTTGGACATCGCAGCGTGGATGAAGAAATCCGTCGGGAAATGGAGCAAAAGCAGATTCTTGAAAAGGCTCTTAGCAATGCAAATCTTGCAATCATTGCTAAGAATTCTTTTCTTGCCAACATGTCCCACGATATGCGTACCCCTTTAAACGCCATCTTTGGCTATACAAATCTGGCTCAAAAAAACTGTCAGGATCCTTCCCTTCTTCAAGAATACCTTTCTAAAATTGATACCGCCGGGAAACAGCTTTTGGATCTGATCGATAAAGTACTGGAAATCTCATGGCTGGAATCCAACGATGTAGAGCTTTCCCTTTCTCCATGTAATTTATGCGCTATGCTAGAGGAACTGCACCACTACCTTACTCCTTTTGCCTCCTCCAAAAACATTGCTTTTTCTCTACACACCGATAAACTGAACCATCCTGATATTTACGCAGATTCGGACAAGTTAAGACAGATCCTTTTATATATTACCAGTAATGCCATCACCTACACCAAACCCGGCGGCAACGTCACATTAACCGTTGTTGAGCCGGAAGTTCTTCCAAATGGCTATGCTCTTTATCGGTTTGAAATCAAAGATACCGGCATCGGTATGAAACAGGACTTTCTTGCCCACATTTTTGAACCTTTTGAGCGGGAGGAAAACACTACTATCAGCGGCATACACGGTACCGGTCTTGGGCTTACCATCGCCAAACATCTGGTAGACATGATGGGTGGCTCTATAAAAGTCAGCAGTACGGTCAATAAGGGCAGCACCTTTATTGTCAGTTTGACCCTTCAACTCCAGGATACGGTGTCTGATGCGCCCCAGGCGGCATTGCCGGTTCCGCCTCCCCTGGTCAATCGAAAAATCCTGTTAGTGGAAGACAACGAAATCAACCAGGAGATTGAGTCAGAAATTCTTCTCTCCCAGGGATTTCAGGTGGATGTAGCTGCCAACGGCAGCATTGCCCTTGAAATGCTGTCCAGCGCACCGCCCGATGAATATGCCCTGATTCTGATGGATATTCAAATGCCTGTCATGAACGGCTGGCAGACAGCCTCAGCCATTCGGAGCCTGGAGGATCCTGTTCTTTCCCGGATTCCCATTATCGCTCTGTCGGCAAACGCTTTTGAAAGCGACAAACGTTCCTCCCTGGAAAGCGGCATGAATGCCCATTTGACGAAACCAATCAATACCTTGCAGCTTTTAGAAGAAATTTCCAAGGTTCTGGAGGTTCCCGAGATCAAATAACGGATGCCAGGCTCTGCCAGCCATCCTTATATTAAACAACGGATGCCGGGCTCTGCCAGTCATCCTTATGTTAAATAAAATGTGCGCGGAATGATTTTTCATCCGCGCACCAGCTTTATATGCGTTGTTTTTGTAAACTTTTCCGCCCATTCTTTCGTGCAAAAAAATACAATGACTCCCTGCCCTCCATCATCGGCAATATAAAAGTATTTCTCAGATTGGCTTTTCCTGAGAAGACTGTTTAAAATTCCCAGGACATCCGAATCGATCCAGTCATAGTACACCTTCATATCCCACTCATATTTCTGTCCTTCCCAGGTGAGACTGACGGTTACCGTTCCACGTCCCCTTTCCCAGTCCACGTCTCCGATATCTTCCTCTATCTCGCCAATGCCATCCAGCGGACTCCCCTCCGCCAGCGCCAGCATACCTTCCAGCACATAAATGTAATCCGTGCTCACATCCATGCCTTCAAAATCGAACCAAAACACTTCGCCCGTGCCTTCCACCAAGTTCCCCTCTTCATCTAAATAGCCCCAGGCAAGGTTCATTAAAAGCTGTAAATAAACATCCTCCGGCTCCGTCACTATTTCAGAAAACATAGGATCTTCTATCGTTTCCTGCAAAGATCTGACCGCTCCCTCCGGAACGGTAAGCCCTAAGGCGCGCAATACTTCCGTATGATGTTCTATGTAAAAATATGCCTTTTCATCCTCTCCGAAAGATGTACTGTTTCTATATTCTGGCGAATCTGCAGTTTCCGTCGCTGCCGTAGTTATCGCATCGCCAAGTATCTGTCCGATTATATCTACAGCAGCAACAAATCCACCCAAAAGTGTTGCTGCCAGCATTGCCAAACAAATACACCATACCGGAATTTTAAAACATTTTCTTTGTTTTACCTGAATCAGCCCTTTTCGCCCGACAAGCTCCTGCATTGCCCATACAGTTTCCCAACTGCCAAAACATTCTTTGGGAATCAAAACAGCATCCTTTTTATCCTTTTGAAATACATAAAACGCAAATTCTCCTTCCACCAGCCACCCAAATTTCTCCCAGGAAAAAGCCTGCGTCAATCCATCAGGCGTACATCTGGATATGCCTTCCTCTGAAAGCGTTACCAGCCATTTTCCTCCCAGTTCCTTTTGAGTCGCCGCACTTTTCACCTGAATCCTGATCTCTCGTTCCCGATTCCGAAATAGCAGCATCAAAAGGAATACCAGTGGCATAAAAAAAATATAATATCTGAATATTCCAGTCGTCCAAAACCGCTCCAACACGAACTGAAATACTGCCTCTACAAACACAAAACAAAGCAGTATTCTTATATTAAAAACCCTATTTCTTCCCATTGTACGGCTGCATAATGCATCTACAAATCCTTTTCGCAAACGTACCCACTTCTCTTCATCCAGCGTATAGGTAAAGGAAATGGGCAATTTATCCCTTTTGTTTTCTTCCATCCTCATCCCCTGCATCCGTCAGCAGCTTACCTGCAAAAGCTGCGCTTTCCCGTGAATCTTCATTGCAACAGAATTTGCCGGTACAAAAATGCAGTCCCCCTTAAAGAAATGAATTTCCTCATAATCTCCAAAAAAAATGGTGCCGCAGCCGCCGATGCACAACAACGCCTGAAAAGAAATGCCGGTGGTTTGAAAACTTACCATTTCCCGCAGCCGCTCTGTATTAATCAGCATACGCTCTACTTGAAAATACTTACAGCGGCACAGGAATTCCGTTGCGCAGCCCGGGCTGTAACGCAGCACCCGCAATCCCTGGCGGGGCGGCGGACTTTCCTTTAAATTCGCCACTGCAAGCGCCTTATCCAGGCAAAGCTCTCTCTTTTGTCCGTTTTTATCTATGCGGTCATAGTCATACAGCCTATAGGTTAAATTGGAGCTTTCCTGTATTTCCGCAATCAGCGCCCCTGCGCCGACGGCATGGATGGTACCCGCCTCTATATAGAAAACATCGTCTTTTCTGATGGGAACCTTCTGGAGGTATTTTTCCACCCTTCCCTGCTGGATTTCCCTGCGCAGGGTCTCGGCGTCTGTATCATGGGCAAGCCCATAAACCAATTGGGCATTTCTCGCCGCATCCAGCACATACCAGAATTCCGTTTTTCCCAACGAACCGTTTTCATATTCCATAGCATAGGCATCATCCGGATGAACCTGCACGGAAAGATCCTTTTTGGCATCAATAAACTTAATGAGGATCGGCAGTTCCCCTCTTGTTCTCGGATGCGACCCCAGATAACCGGGATTCTTTTCCAGCACCTCTTTCAAGGTATGCCCCTCATACTCCCCGCTTGCCACCATGCTTGGACCGTCCGGATGGGTAGAACATTCCCAGGTTTCCGCCAGCGGCTGCATATCAATGCCCTTGGCAAAATCATCATTCAGCCGACTGCCTCCCCATAGATAATCCTTTCCTGCCGGTCTTAGTAAAAAAGGATTATTCAAGTGGATATTTTTGTTTGTCATGGACGCTGATCTCCTTGCCCAACTGAACTTCAATCAATTTTAATTCCGTTTCCGCAATAATGGTGTGACGGCAGCCTGCCTGCATGGTGATCACATCCCCTGTTGTAACCGCCTGCTCCATACCGTCTACAATGGTATGCCCTTCTCCTGCAATTACCACCCACACCTCGTCTCTGTTCTTATGGCTGTGGTAATTCATCTGATGACCGGGGTTTAAGGTAACCTTGATGGTCATACTTCCTGCTTCCACATCCAGTACCCGAAAGCTTCCCCATGATTTCTCGGCAAACATAATCTGCTGGTCGATGCTGTCCACGAAGGGCTTAATATAGCTTGACTGCTCTTTATCGGAAACCAAAATTCCCTCGGGACTGGCGGAGATCACCACATCCTGCAGCCCCATTGCAAGCACCGGTACATCCAGTTCGTTGATAATATGAACGTTGCTGCAGTTCTCGTTCATCATCGCCTCGCCTATGCTGGGTTCTTCCATTGCCTCCGTAAGGGTGTTCCAGGTTCCAAGATCCTTCCACTGCCCCCTAAACCGCATCACCTCAATATGCGGCTCTTTCTCAACCACCGCATAGTCAAAGCTGATTTTCGTTAAAGTATCGTATTTGGCAAAGAGATCCTGATAATCTGTAAAATCAATCAGTTCATGCGCCTTTTCCAACACATAATTCAGTTTATAGGCAAACACACCCCCATTCCACAGCGCGCCCTGTGCAATATATGCTTCCGCGGTCTTCGCGTCGGGCTTTTCCTTAAAGGAAGATACCCGGCTTACATCCTCTCCGCTTTCCGGAATAATATAACCGTACTTCTCACTGGGATAGGTGGGTTCGATCCCCATCAGCACCAAATTTGCCTTGCTTTCTGCGGCGCGCCTGCTAAGCTCTGTGAGCTTTTCAAAATAATCATCCTCTACATAGGGATCCACCGGGCAAACCACCACCGGCTCTTCCCCGGAAATCCCCTGCACATCATGCAGGTAAGCACTTACCAGCGCAATTGCCGGAAAGGTATCTCTGCGGCAGGGCTCCACAGAAATCCCCACTTCCCCGCCTAATTGATTATGGATCGCCGACACCTGGGTCTTGGAGGTAGCAATGGTCACATGGGCATCCTTGTCCACACTGCGGATCTGACGGTACACCCGCTGCACCATGGACTCGTAGGCGCCTTCCTTCGTCTTAAACAACTTAATAAACTGTTTGGAGCGGATATCGTTGGATAAGGGCCACAGCCGCTTTCCTGAACCGCCGGATAATAAAACAATGTTCATCTACATTTCCTGCTTTCTTTGTTCTTTCTAAACCATCCTTTCAGCCACTGATTCCGCTGACTTTTTATTATTAATATAGCTCTCGTCATAGGTCTGCTGATAATAACCGGAATATAAAATTTCCAGAATATAAAGCTGGCTGATGACTGCTGTCATGGAGCTTCCCTGCAGGGGATTTTCCTTGGAGCCGCACAGGATTGTTCTATCTGCATAATCAATCAGAGGCGACTTCATAAACCGGGAAATAACAACCACATATGCGCCCGCCTGTTTTGCCAGCTTTGCAACCATAATCGAATCCTTCGTAGAACCCGAATAAGAAATAATCACAGCCATATCCTCAGGTTCGAGCAGAGAAGCATTTATAGCCTGCATATGAGAATCCGCAAAGCACTGTACTTTTCCGGTTATCCTCAAAAACTTATTGGCTGCAAGCATCGCTACCATTCCACTGGAACCCACTCCCATAAAAACGATTTTTCTGGCTGCTTTCATGCGTTCCAAAATTTCTATCAACTGCCCCCTGTTCAAAAGGGAATCCGTTTCCCGAAGCACGTTATAATTGACTTCCAGCAGCTGTTCCGTCGGGAAAACAGGGTTTCCTTTCTCAACTTCCTGTGTTTTTTCCTTATCTGACTCCGGATTTTCTTTAATACTCAGGGATAACTGAATTTTAAACTCCTGATATCCCTGGGTCTGCATCGTTTTGCAAAAACGAAATACGGTGGTTTCTCCAACCTGGCAGGCATCCGCAAGATCCGTTATAGACATAAACAGCACTTCCTGCCAGTGCTGCAGTACGAAATCCGCAACTTTTCTTTCTGCCTTTGTAAATTGGTTGTAATTTGATAACACGCTCGCCAGAAAATCTCCTCCAGATGACATAGCCACCCTCCTTTATCTTTCGTTCATTCCAATTCTAATCTTTTTAAAGTCAGATGTATGATTCCCCATATTCCCGCCGCATTTCCCAAATGCGCCCTGCGAAAATCAACATTCCGGAAAAGAGGCATCACCCTGCTCTTTGTCACTTTCTCAACACGTTCGACCACATAATCCTGATTCATCACACCGCCCCCAAGGACAATGCACTGGGGATTGAAAATATGAATCAACGTAACAAGTCCATGGGATATTTCCCATATCCACTCTTCAACTATCTTTCCAATCTCGGGGCGTTCCTTCGCCGCAAACACTTCACGCCCATTTTGAATGGCAGGGTCTATATGCTTTACGCTTGCCACCAGGGCTTTTGTAGAAGCATATTCTTCATAATAACCTTTTCTTTCATCCATGAGGGGGCTTTCGGTTCCATGAATCATCATGCTGCCCACTTCTCCCGCCGCCCCGCAAAATCCGGTGTATAGCTCTCCATTCATTACAATTGCCCCGCCGACTCCGGTTCCATAGGTAAGACACAAATAGCTGTCATACCTCCGGGCTGCTCCGCAGGCTCCTTCCCCTATAGCCGCCGCATTTACGTCATTCTCAACTACAACAGGCACCAGAAAACGCTTCTGCAATACGGGACCAATTTCTATACCCGTATACCCCGGTATATTCTCATTTGCATAGCTGACAAGTCCTCTGGCAGAATCAATCTGTCCTGCAGTACTGATGCCAATCGCATCGCAGGAACCCATGCGCTCCAGAATGTCTCCTGCCCTGTTTAGCACAAATGTTCCGCCCTCTCCAGCCAACGTATCATACTCCCGAATTTCAGAAAGCATTCCCTCCTCCCATGCTGCCGCCTTAATCGAAGTTCCTCCTATATCCAGCGCGAGTATTCTCATAAATCTCCTTTTCCATATATTTCTATATGCATTATACACTTATTTTTGTATGCTTGCCACAAATCTTTTTGTAATATCCATAGGACGCGTAATTGCAGTTCCGATAACAGCCGCCCAGACCCCCGCCCCCAAAGCCTCTTTTAACTGCTCCGGTGTCCAGATCCCTCCTTCCGCGATAACAGCATGCCTGCAGGACACCGCCAGCCGCTTCATCATATCATAATCAGGAATGACCGCGTCGTTGGTGTAAGACGTATGGCTTCTAAGCGTAGTCCCAACCAGATCAAACCCCAGTTTATCCGCAAAGCAAGCCTCTTCAAAGGTAGCGCAATCTGCCATAAATAGCTGATTTGGATATTTTCCACGAATCTCTTCAAAAAATTCCTGTATTTTCTGTCCGCCCGGACGTATTCTGTTTGTAGCATCCAACGCAATGATCTCTACCCCCGTCTCTACCAGGGCATCCACCTCCTGCACAGTGGGTGTAATAAAGACCTCAGAATTTTCATATTGCTTCTTAATAATTCCGATCATTGGAAGTTTTACTTCCTTACGTATTTCACAAATGTCCTTCACAGAATTTGCACGAATTCCCACCGCTCCCCCCAGCATAGCCGCATATGCCATTTTCTGCATAATATAAGAACTGTGCAGCGGTTCATCCTCCAATGCCTGACAGGAAACAATCAAACCATTTTTAATCTGTTCCAATACTGCATGCATACGAATCTCCTTTCCCTGTTATTTTTCTTTTTTCTCCGATAACCGCTCCGCAATTTCACGGCAATGTTCTGCATGAGCGTAAACGTCTGTTCCGACTACAATCAGATCATACCCGGCCTGAAGCGTTTCTTCATAATCCTCCAGTGTCGTTCCGCCGATAATATGTTTATGATATTTTTGAGCAAGAGCAAGAATATGTTTTTTCATACCAGCTATTTTTTCATGTTCGGTCTGACCGGTCATCCCCACCGCCTGGGTATAATCCAGCGTTCCAAATAGAACACCGTCAATCCCCTCCAAACTCATGATCTGTTCCAGTTCCCCTTCATCCACCGGCTCTTCAATCATGATAATATTAAACCGCTCCCTGTTTGCCCATTTCTGATAATCTTCAAAGTCCACCAGATGGTACATTCTGTCCCTGTTTCCTCCATCAATAGGCCGCATTCCCAGTGGATGGAATTTTGTCAGTTTCACCACCTGCCGTGCCATCTCAAGAGAGTTTACATGAGGCACAATAACGCCCGTTGCATCCATTTCAAGGGGCTTAATATATTCCGAATAACCGCCTCCTCCACTGATCCTCACAATCACATCCGTATCAAAAGCCTTTGCCGCCAAAATGTGCGCGTTAACAACTCCCCAGTCATTTGCACAGTGTTCAAGATCCACCCAGATACAGTCAACTCCCGCTGCAGCTGCAATTTCTGTAGCCTTGGGGTCGGTAAAATTAACACGATAACAAATTGCAGCTTTTCCCTGATCCCACTTTCCTACTACTCTGCTTTTTCGAAATGGTATATGATACATGCATTTTCCCTCCTATTATCTGATTTGGGCAAATACCTGCCTTGCCCGGTCTTTCTGCATTTCCGTAAGAGGCACCACCGGTGTTTTCCCCGGTCCCATATAAGAGCCCGCCAAATCTGTCAAGTATTTAATAAGGGATATCACCCCATTTGCCCCCTGCTCTCCTGAAATTTCCGATACCAGTTTGAAATACGGTCTCAGATGGTCGCGCATTTTCTTTTCTTCCTCATAGTTGCCCTCCTTGCGCAGCTCCCAAACTTTCCGCGCATATCCAGGCATAAAGCATGCCTCCGAAGAATTAAAGGTGTGCACACCTGCAATAGCGGAATAGGGCTCGTAAATAATACCATGCCCGCTGATAATTACCATTTTATCCCCTAACGCTGCTGCGGCTTCCGCCATCTTGGAAAAATCATTGGTACATTCCTTGACGCCGGCAATCTTAGCATGGGCAATAAGCTTTTCATACATTTCCACAGAAATATCCATTCCGGAAGCGCTTACATTGTTATAGATCACAATATCCATATCACACCTGTCGGAAAGTCTTGCATAAAAATCCAGAAGTCCTTCTTCGCTTGTACGATAGTAATAGGGCGGCAAAACCATTGCGCAGGACGCTCCTGCGCTCTTTGCGTGCTTCATAAGTTCTGTCACCACATTGATATCCGTATGCTGGCAGCCTGCCACAACGCCCATCCGCCCGTTTATTTCCTCCAGTGCCGCCTCCAGCAGTCTCTTTCTATCCTCTATCCCAAGAGAATGGGCTTCCGCTGTGCTTCCATTGATGATCATCATGGAATTTTCATCTGTCAACCCTCCCTGAAGCATAAACCGAAGATGACGTTTCAGCGCCTCCTGATCCGGGACCTGATCCTCCGTCATGGGTGTCAGGCAAATCGCAAGCATTTTCTGCAAATCCTCTCTTAAATTGTTATTCATTTTTTCCCTTCCCGCCGTTCTATGCGGCTCACTATTTTTATCCCTTAACAGAACCTGCTGCGATTCCGTTAATAACCTGTTTCTGGAAAATAAAAAACAGCAGCATCATGGGAATAACGCAGACAATAATTGCTGCAAAAATCGGTCCAAGTTCCATAGAAAACTCACCCTCAAAGGACATAAGACCCTGAGAAATAGTCTGTTTACTTCTGCTGGTCAAAAACAGAATCGGGAACAGCAGGTCATTATAAATGTACAAAAATGAAATCGTAGCGGCTGTCGCCACACCCGGTTTCGCCAATGGGACAATTATCCTGCTGAATATTTGAAACGCATTGCAGCCGTCAATAATGGCAGATTCTTCAATTTCCCTGCTGATTCCCCTCATATTACCCGTGATAATCAGGATACTCCTGGCAGAATGCGCTGCCGCGTAAAGGAAAAACAGCGGTATATACTTATCAAGCAGATTAAGATCCGCAAACATCTTATAAAGGGGAATGATGATACTGTGCACGGGGATTGTAACGCCTGTAATAAAAAACATATAAATCCATGGATTCAACTTAAACCCCAGACGCGCAAGCGCGTAGGAAGCCATACAGGTGACAATCATCAGGACAAGTGTGGAACCACCAGCAATCACCAGCGAATTTCCCACATACTTGAAAAATCTGGCCTGGAAAATCACTGTCTCATAATTGATTAAGGCCCAGCTTTCGGGCAGTGCAAAAGAACTGGAATAAATTTCAAAAGTTCCTTTAAAAGAGCACAAAAAAGTAAAAAACAGAGGATACAGCGGAATCAGGCACAGCAAAGCCAATCCAACGCCGCCCAGTACTTTTTTCGCTTTTCTGACTGAGATTTTCTTTCTATTTTTCGTCATAAAAGCACCTCCCTACATACTTTCCGTTTTAATCAGCTTGTTTACGATATAACTGATCAAAAAGCCCAAAATCAGAATAAAGAACGCCACCGCGCTTGCGTATCCATAATTGTAATATCTGAAACCGTTGAAATATACCATCATGGTAGGAACCTCTGTCGCCCCGTTCGGTCCTCCCTGGGTCATCACAAAGATTAAGTTAAAGGACTTGAGCGCGCCGGTAATCAAAAGAATAAAATACGTTCGGAAAGTCTCCCTTAACAATGGAATCGTAATATGTGTCAGCCTCTTAAGCCCCGTAGCTCCGTCAATGCTTGCCGCCTCATAAAGCTCCGAAGGAATTCCGGTCATACCGGCTGCAAAAATAATCATGGATTCACCGGAAGATACCCAGGCATTTACAAGAGAAACCGCGTACATAGCAGACATCCTGTTTCCCAGCCAGTCCAAATTAAAACTGGTAAAACCAAGTGCCCTGACAATAGAATTAATAGCTCCCCAGTTGGGATTGTAAAGAAATTTCCACATCAACGAAACAGCAGCTGTAGGCAGAATCGTGGGAATGAAAAAGATTGTCTTGAACAAATTACTTCCCCTTTTCCCTCTGGAAACGATCAGTCCCAGCCCAAAAGCCAACGGAATATGTACAATAAAAGAGATTGCCGTCAACTTGAGTACATTCAGCATGTCCCTTTTAAAATAGGGATCCGTAAACATCTTTATGTAGTTATCCAACCCAATAAATTTCTTTGTGTCATTCATAATCCCGCTATATTCAAACAGCGAATACCCTGCCGATTGAAAAATAGGCCATATCAGGATAATCAGATACAAAAATACGGCTGGAAAAAGAAATAAGATCGTCACAAGCGGTTTTTTCCCAAACCCCTTTGTCATTAACTTCGTCACTCTGTTCCCTCCTGATGAGAGGAACGGGGACACGGATTTTGTCTCCGCACCCCCTGTTCCGCTACTTAACTGTTTATGAGTTCTCGTCCACTACCCGTTGGATCTGTTCCAATGTTTCCTCCGGCGTCTCCCCCGCGAACATACCTAAAATTCCATTCCTTACCGCATTTTCCATTTCCGGAATCGTATCATAAAAGATGAAATCAATTCTCAGATCGGTACATGCATTAAGCACTTCTTCATACTGTGCCCAGATCGGCTGCATATCGCCAATCGTCCTGCTAGTCTTAACCGGGAAAATACCTCCATAGGCATCAATCTTATATTCCGTAATTTCAGGAGACGTATGATACTCTGCCAGCGCAACAGCCGCTTCAATTCTGTCGGGATCACCATTGTCAAAAATACTGTACGCGCCATTCTGACCTCCCATAGTACTGCCCTTCAACTCCGCTTTATCACCGTCATAGGGGAACGGAGCAAATCCGATTGTACCCTCCGACCACTTATCCTGATCGATCTGCTGAATAAACCATCCGGCATCGCAGAGCATAGCTGCTTGTCCCTCTAAAAAGTAGGTTTTTGCCATTGTATAATCCATAGATGCGATATTGGGACCAAAGTAACCCTTTTCCTGCCAGTCCTTTAATTTCTGGAATACAGATAACATCTGCTCGTCCGTCCATTTTTGCTGCTTACTGGTCAGATCCTTTTCCAGGGGACTGCCATACATAGCCATTGCCAGCGTTGTATACAGAT
Organism: Lachnospiraceae bacterium UBA7093; assembly: GCA_002492465.1. GTDB lineage: Bacteria > Bacillota > Clostridia > Lachnospirales > Lachnospiraceae > Suilimivivens. The sequence goes on from DKYT01000007.1 coordinate 69,419, forward strand.
GCCCATTAACCCAAACGGTGTTTGCGCCATGGGGCATGGGAATAATGTCGTGCTTTAAGAACTCATCGCAAACCGCTTCAAACTCCTGCAAGGTTTTGGGAACCTCCAAATTATACTCCTTAAACATTTCAACATTATAAAACAGCCCTTCACAATAAAGATCACGAATTACGGCATAAGTACCGTCAATTCCTTTGTCTTCAAAGGTCCAAAGCCCCTCCAGGGTATCCAGATGGGTCAAATTATCAGACCAGTCCGTATCCAGATCCATAAATGGCTGAAGATCTACCACCTTGCCCTGTTGTATCAGAGGCCAAATCTGCGATACGCCATAATTTTGAGCAAAATCAGGCATGTTGCCGGTGGAAACCCCTGTGGTAAACTTTTCGTCAAACGCTGTACCTGATGCAGACTCGTCTATAATTTTTACATTTGGATGCTCTTCCATGAACATTTCAAAAATTTTGGTATTGGCAATTCCTCTGGCATCGTTGATCGCATCCTTCGTCAATACCGTAATTGTTACTTCCCTGCCGCCGCAGATATTATCGCCATTTTCCGCCCGCTGTCTAAGCGCCTGCTCCTGTGCTGTCAATTCTTCTTCCGCCGGCTCTTCGTTCGCCTCCACAGTTGATTCTTCCTTTACCTCCTGCGCATTTGTATCTTCATTGGTGTTTCCCGCAGTATCCTCAGGAGATGAACCACATGCCGTTACTGATAAAATCATGGCTGCCGCCAATATCATACTGATTAACTTTTTAAATTTCATATTCAATCCTCCTGTCTTTCATCGTAAGGACTATATCAGTCCAACTTCCTTAAGCATTTTCTGAATCTTTCCATCCAGTTCAGGCGTTATTTCCGGAAGAGGAATTCTTCCCGGTCCACAGTCAGAACCTGCCAGGGTCGCGGCTCGTTTTAAAATAGCCAGCACAACCGGCTCTCCCCCTGTCAGAGACTCTGAAGCCGCCAAGTCCAGATAAGGAGCAAGCCGGTCGCGGATCTTCTTTGCCTCTGCATAATCTCCGGAACTCCTTGCCTTCCACATTTCCACCGCGATCTGAGGGGCGAAATTAGAAGTACTGGAAATAAAACCTTTGGTTCCGGCAACTGCCGCAAATGGTTCCATAAATTCACCATGCCCATTAACCACCGTAATCTTATCGCCAAGCTTTCTGGCAACTTTCTCCATCTTAACAAAATTGGGTGTACATTCTTTAATACCAACCACGTTAGATGTATCAACAAGCTTTTCCATTACTTCAACAGGAATGTCCTTATGTGTCACTTCCGTATTATTATATAAAAGAATACCAAAATCCACACATTTGGATATTTCCTGATAAAACCGCAGAATAGCATCATCCGTGGGCACATAATAATAGGGAGAAAGCACCATTGCGCCTGCCGCACCTGCACTCTGCGCATGAATAAGCAGATTTTTCACATCTTCAATACCGCTATGGTTGCATCCTGCAATAATAGGAAGCTCGTCTCCAGCTTCATCAACAGCTGTCTCTATCAGCTTCTTCCTTTCCTCCATTGTAAGAGCGCCACACTCCCCGGTACTTCCCCCAACCACCAGCGTACAGCAGTTACTTCTGTTGATTCCCCGATCGATCAGAAAGCGGATATGTTTTCTCATACCATCATAGTTCACACTGCGGTCAGCATTCATGGGTGTTACCGCAATCGCACAAATTCCTTTCAACGCTTCCTTTAATTCTTCAGGTTTCATAATAAATATCCTCCTTTCTCAAAACCAAAAAGTTTATATGCTTATCATATTCCAAGATATTTTTTTCTTCAATAGTTTTTTGAAAAATATTTTCTTTTCTATGTTATTAATAAAAATATTTTTCTTTTTTAGGCAATATTACCTATAGTGCGCTTTATTATGACAAAATAAAGCAAAACGAACGCCCGGAACTGACCTTATTCAAAGTCGGTTCCGGGCTTCCCGCTGACAATCTGTATCTCCTACCCCACCTTATATTATTTACCGAAAAAATACTCCCTAAAAACTCTATGTAATAGAACCAAAAAAATTCTCATGAAGGGCAATCTCATAATCTAATCCGATTCCCTCCGAAAAATACTCCCCTTTTAAAACCGCAAAGCCAAAGCTGTCTGTCGCCCCCTTCTCACGATCCATCATGGTAATTCTCACCGTTCCATTCAGGGTTCCATCCGTATAATCAATCATCTCATCCGCCATTTCCCGCAACGTTTCTTCTATCCTTTGCCGCTGGTTTTCCCGTTCTCCTTCATCCTCGCTTTGATAGTCTACATACACGTACACCTGAAACAGATACGGAAATTCCTCACAAACCTTTTCCGGTCGAAGCTGAGGAAAATAAATATGATCCTGTAAATGATAATGCATCCTTTCCTTGATCATAACCTGGGTCTTAGGCTCCCTGGGCATGGAAAACTGCCTGTACCTGCCAAACCTGAATGCACTGTCCTCCATCCTGGCTCCGGGGATCTTTTCCATTGTCTCGTTCCAGAATTTCTGCCCATAGTATTCCTCTATCAGCTCTGAAAAATAGGAATCTATGGCTTTGCCCATCTGCTCCTTGGGCTCTCCTCCTCCGGGCAGATTGGTAAAAGTAAAAATATGCGCCTCCCCATCCGTATCCTCCCAGGTCAGCTCCCACTGAGTATAATGCGTGATAATCTCTACCTGCTCGTGCTCCTCAAAAAAGCGCTTTTCCTTTTCCATTCCAGGCGAAAGCTTATATTCTTCTCCAAAGCAGCGGATCAATTCCTGCCTGCAAAGCTCCTGGACCGGTTCTGTACATCTTTCTTCCCTCACGTGAGCGCAGCCGCTGAGAATACAAAGAGGCAAAAAAAGCAAATATAGAATTCCTCTCACAATATGGTCTGTCATATCTGTTAACCTCAATCTGATTTAAGAGTTCTGCCCATAACCTCTTTGAATTCTTCCTTCGCCCATACTCTGTTTGCAAGAGGTTTGCCATGACCAAAGTATATTTTCAGTTTTCCCATCCTGCTGATCCGTGCCGCCGACTGCCTCATTACTTTTTCATCGGTGTAAAGCATCGACGTGGTTGGATAAAACATATTCATCAGGGCGTCGCCCACCAACAGGTTATTGCCTATTTTCAAGCCTATGGAACCTTTCGTATGACCGGGCAATTCCATTATTCTTGCGTCTATGCCGCAGGCACGCAGATTATCCCCTTCCTTCAGCTCAATATCCGGCGTGAAAGGGTCAAGGCTGTCCTTTTCAAAACTGCTTAAGGATATTTTCCGTACTCCCTTTCCTAAAAAGGTCCTGGCAAATAGAGGCTGTTTTCGATTATCGGGTATCAAATCCATGTCCTTTGCGCTCATGGCAATGGGTATATGCAGCGCCTCTTTCAGGTAAGCCGCATTTTGGCAATGATCCATGTGTCCGTGGGTCAGTACAATCAATCCAACCTGATACTCTCTGCACATTTTCAAAATTTTTTCTCTGCAGGATTTCCTTCCTGTATCGATCAGGATCGCTCTGCCATTGTCAGATGCAATATAACAGTTCACATTTCCGCCTGGGATTCGATGTATTTCAACCACTTTAAACCTCCTTGCATGTACGTTTATTAACCGCTTTCAGAGTTGGAGCACCTTATGTCCCAACTTTTCCATGTAACGCTCTTCTTGCCAGCTCCAAACAGCCCATAATCCCCTGATCGCCATGCAGGCTTGCCGGGACAATATAGGTCTCCATATTCTCCAGTTCCCTGGTTTGAATGTAGCCGCCAAGAAGCTCCGGCACCTTCCTTCTGATTAATCCAAAAAGCTGCTCCTGGCACATTACGCCTCCGCCCAGAATGATCAGCTCCGGCGAAAGCGTTAAAATATATCCTGTGAGCGCCTGGGCAATATAGTCCGCCTCCAGCTCCCAAACCTCCGGTCTGTGTGCAAGAACTTCTCCCTTCTGTCCCCACCGTTCCTGGATTGCCGGGCCCGACGCAAGCCCTTCCAGACAATTTTTGTGATAAAGGCATTTTCCCTCATACAGATCCGTTTCTCTTCTCTGAATCAACACATGCCCCGCTTCCGGATGGAGCATCCCATGAAGAAGTTTCCCCTCTATATAAATGCCGCCGCCAATACCGGTACCAATGGTGAGGTAGATCACACACCTTTTCCCCTTTGCCTGTCCAAAAGCCGCCTCTCCCAATACCGAAGCGTTTACATCTGTGTCAAAGCCAATGGGGCAGCCCAATGCCTTTGCAAATTCCTTCACAATATTATAATTTCTCCATGCTGCTTTCGGCGTGGAAGTGATACAGCCATAATCAGAGGCTTCGGGATCCAGTTGGATCGGTCCAAAGCACCCGATCCCCAGCCCTTCCATTTTTCTCTCCTGAAAAAAACGAATCAACTCCGGCATAGTGACATCCGGCGTTTCAGTAGGAATCGTCACATTTTCAAATATTTCCCCTGATTCATTCCCTATGGCGCACACCATTTTCGTTCCGCCCGCTTCCAATGCACCCAGTCTCATATATAGCTTCTCCACAACACTTTTTTGTTTTCACAAAACCATTCTAGCATACCGTATCTTTTTTCTCAATTATCCTTTCACTCCTGAAAACGCTTCGTATTGCTTTCCCAAAGCTCCGGAATTATAATGTATGAAAACCTTTTTATCCTGCCCCACCGAAATGAAGGATCCCATGGAAAAAATTTTAATTATAGACGACGACAAAGAATTATGCGCCCTGATTCAGCAAAGCATATTAATGGAGAATATCCAAGCCGACTATTGCCACTCCGGGAAATCCGGTTTTGCCAAACTGGCGGAAAATGAATATCAACTGGTCATACTGGACGTTATGATGCCCGGCATAGACGGCTTCGAAACGCTGGAAGAAATCAGGAAAAAATACAGCCTTCCCATTTTAATGTTAACCTCTAAAAATGACAGTATCTCAAAAGTACGAGGACTCCGTGCCGGCGCCGACGATTATCTCACCAAGCCCTTTGACATGGATGAGCTGATTGCCCGCATCCTCTCTCTGATACGCCGCTATACCCGTTTTAACCAAAAGGAAGGGCAACCTGCAATTCTTCATTATGACGGTCTGACCATTGATCTGGATACCCGCCTGGTCACTACCGGAAGCGGAACCTTCCAGCTTCCTCCCAAAGAATTCGACCTGCTTTTATTTTGCGCCAAAAATCAGGGAAAGATCCTGACCAAGCAGCAGATCTATGAATCCGTGTGGGGAGAAGAATATTTCTATGACGACAGTAACATCATGGCGGTTATTAGCAGACTGCGAAAGAAACTGGAGGAAGATCCAGGAGCTCCCAAATACATTCAAACGGTAAAAGGCATTGGTTACCGTTTCAATAAGGAGGTGTAACAATTGTACCAGGAATTTATCCTGATTCTTGCCATCATCATTGCCACCGTATCTCTCCTCGGTTCTTTCCTGATGATCCGGCGGGTTAAAACGCAAATATCAGAAATGTCAGAGGCTCTGGCGGATGTAAACGCCGGAAACGGCAACCGGCGCATTTTATCCTCCGCCCATGAGCTTACCGCTCCCCTTGCTTATGAAATGAACAATATCATCCTATCCTATGAAAGCAGACTTTCTGCTTATCGCCGGATGGAAGAAACCAATAAACAGCTTATGACAAGCCTTTCTCACGATGTAAGAACACCTCTTACTACGCTGATCGGCTACCTTGACGCAACGCAAAAAGGCATCGTTTCCGGAAAGGAACGGGAGCAGTACCTTGAGATCGCCCGCCGCAAATCCCATGACCTGAAGGAATATATTGACATACTTTTCGACTGGTTTAAGCTGAACTCCAATGAATATGTTATGAGCATCCAAACCGTCGAGACAACAGAACTCACCCGGAATATTCTGATTGACTGGATTCCCATATTTGAAAATCAACAGATCGACTATTGTATTGATATACCCGACTGCCCCCTGTGGGCACAGCTGGATCCGGACAGCTATATGCGTATCATAAATAATTTGATTCAAAATGCTCTTTCCCACAGCCACGGCAGCCAAATCCAAATTTCCCTGTCACGCCAAGAGGCGTTTGTACAAATTCGTTTGTCCGATAATGGGGTCGGCATTGAAAAGGAAGATTTAAAGCATATCTTTGAACGGCTCTATAAATGCGATGAAGGTCGTTCCCACAAGGGCAGCGGTCTTGGTTTATCCATCGCAGGGCAGCTGACGCAAAAAATGAACGGAACCATAAGGGCGGAAAGCACACCGGGAAAGGGAACCTCTTTTATCCTGCTTTTTCCTTTCGATCAATCAAAAGAGGCAAGCTCCAAAATGCAAGGTTAACGCAAGGTTACGGCAAGGTTTATGCAAGCTTGATGTGCTAAGATAGAATACAGTATAAGGAGGTTTGCATATGAGTCAATACATGATCGAAACAGAAAATCTGACAAAACAATATGGCGCGCAAAAAAGTGTCGCCGATCTGAACATTCACGTAAAAAAGGGACGGATCTACGGTCTGCTTGGAAGAAACGGGGCTGGAAAAACCACCACCATGAAAATGCTTTTAGGTCTTACCGCCCCCACTTCCGGTAAAATTAAAATCTGGGGAAAAGCTTTACAGGGAAATGAAAAAAAGCTTCTGCCGCGGATCGGCAGTCTGATCGAATCCCCCGGTTTTTATCCTAACTTAACAGGCACGGAAAATCTGCGTATTTTTGCCACCCTCCGGGGCGTACCAAGTCGTCACGCCATAGAGGACGCTTTAAATCTGGTAGGTCTTCCTTATAAGGACAAAAAATTATTTTCCCAGTATTCCCTGGGGATGAAGCAGAGACTTGCTATCGCCCTTGCCGTCATGCATGATCCGGAGCTTTTGATTCTGGATGAACCTATCAACGGGCTTGACCCCATTGGCATTGCGGAGGTGCGCTCTTTTATCCGCCAATTATGTGATGAAAAAGGTAAAACCATTTTCATTTCCAGCCATATACTTTCTGAGATTTCTCTTCTTGCAGACGATATCGGCATTATCGACCATGGCGTACTGCTGGAGGAAGAAAGCCTGGCAGATCTGGAGGCAAAAAGCAATAAACATGTGCATTTTGCTCTTTCGGATACCGCCCAGGCTGCAAGGATTCTGGAACAGGATTTTCATGAGCATCAGTTTTCCATCCAAAACGACCATGACCTGCGGCTGCATAACCTTGACCTCCCGGTAGGCAGGATCATAACTGCCTTTGTAGAAAACGACCTGGAGGTATGGGAAGCGCACACCTGCGAAGAAAGCCTGGAAGACTACTTCAAGCGGGTAACGGGAGGTGAGGGAATTGCTTAAGTTAATTGCCTGTGAATTTCAGAAAATGAAACGGAAAAAATTATTTCAAACCGCTTTTCTCACAACCTTTCTCATGCCCCTGTTCTATTCCCTCCTGTTATCCGACTGGGATCTGGATGACATGATGTCTGTTGTCCTGACAGATAACGGCTTTCTGCTTTTGATTCCCTTGTCAGTGGTGATCGCTGCCAATCTGTTTTTTCAGGAGCATGATTATGATACGTTGAAAAACCTGATGTGCATTCCCGTTACCAAAAGGCGGCTGGCTGTGGCAAAGCTTTTTGTTCTCCTGCTTTTTGATATTGCTTACGGACTTACGGGATATGGAATCGCTATATTGATGTGCGCCCTGAACGGCGTACCCCTGGAACGCTGGGGACTACAGCTGCTTCTTGCCCTTGGCGACGGAATCCTGCTTTGGGCAGCCGCCATGCCCTGCATTCTTTTGGTGGTCTTGTGTAATAAGTCCTACATTATTTCTGTCATTATTGCATTTTCCTATGCAGGACTCAGTTACATTCTTCGAATTAACGATGCCTTTCTGATGGTTCCATTAGGCTTAAATTTTACCACCTTCCTTCCTGTTCCCATGATTTTCAGGTGGCTGTATCAATTTCATTCCATGGAAAATGCCGGAGAAATAATGCTCGATTTTTATCAGCGCTTTTCGCCGTACTTTGTGCCGACGCCCGTTGTTTTTGGGGTATTGATTTCGGAGGCGGTAATCTGTATCCTGCTCCTTTCCGGGATTTATCAAAAACAGAACGTATAAGGAGGAATTTATATGCTTGCCATTATGAAAACAGAATTTCAGAAAATGAACCGATATCATATCCTGCTGATCGGCATGATCGGCATGCTGTGTTCGCCTCTTCTTCAATTATTTTCTCAAGCTGTAGTAGCTGAAGAATTTAAAAGGGCTGACTTTAATTTTGCCGCATTGTCAGAAATGACCCTTTGGGGCAGCGCGCAGATTTTTATGCCGGTGGTCTTTACCCTGATCGGCGGCTATTTGATCAACCGGGAATATACCGACGATACCCTGAAAAATATTCTCACTGTTCCCATTTCCTTTCAAAAGCTTCTTGCCGGAAAGCTCGCCGCAATGGGGCTGCTCGCCCTTATTTTGGGCGTTTATTGCTGCGCGGTGACCTTGATCGTGGCAATTCTTGCAAGGCTTCCGGAAATAAGGCTTTCCCTTTTGGCGCTTAGCCTTTTACAATTTGCAGGACTTTCTTTGGGCGTTTACATCGCGGTGCTTCCCTTAATTGCCTTTTGCAGCCGAAAACCGGGACGGTTCATGGGCGGTTCCGTGGCAGCCTTTATGGCGGGGTATTGTGTCCTGTTCTTCAAATCAGGACTGCTCCGTCATGCCTATCCTTTTTCCGCGGCTTTGACACTGATCGGCTTTGACACTGCCTCTTATTCCGGCACCTCAGATCGGGGCAGCATCCCCCTGGCGATTATTTCCATGAGCACTATGCTGCTGATTTCCGTATTGCTGGTCTGCACTTCCGCCCCTCCGGAAAACCCACGCAAAGAGAAAAAATCCAAAGGCAGAAGCCTTGGTCTTCGCCCGGCACAACAGAAAAAACAAAATGTATATACACGATGATGCATCTATACTGCTAAAAAAACTCGCCAGCCCATTTTATAAATGTGACTGGTGAGTTTTCTTTTACTGTAGGTTTCCATCTCCGCCCATAAGTCGGGTCATTTCCTCGATCCTTTCCAAGGGGAAGGGTGGAAGCGTCAACGGTCGCATGGCAATTGACATCAATTTCATGGGATTGTCATCCGCCGCTATTCGATTGGAGCTAAACATGCCGCACATTCTGCAGCGATGGATAATTGCCCACTCTCCGTTTTTTCTCACCCATACGGCTACCGGATCCATGTAACCACCACAGTCCGCCGCTCTGTCTCCCGGTATAAGATCTACATGCAGGCTTGTCAGACAGTTAGGACAGTGATTTCTGTGATCGCTTCCCGCCCCCTGGGGCACTACCTCTCTGCCACAGACCTTACAGATAAACCTTTCATTACAGGCGTGATTCTTATAGTATCCCTTTTCAAAGGATCTTCTCTTATTTTCTCTATTCAATTTATTCTTCCTTTTGATTTATATAGCTTCTGATAATTCTCTGGATACTTTTCTCCGAAAGGCAGTAGCAATTTGCCAGCTGGCGAATGGACGTTCCCTGAAGATACTTCGCATATATGCTGTCGTTTCTTTGTTTCAGGCTGTCGCGTATGCCAGTCCTTGATCCCCAACAGCGTTTTTTACCCTTTCTTGGAATATAAAGCAATTCACCGTCAACGTACTGCCAAATCAGTTCGATCACTTCTTCCGGCAGAATATCTTCCGCTCTTATATAGCCCATGGCTGCCCTCCTGAAAATAATTCTTCGGATCAGCAATGGCTATAACAATCATTCTTCCTATGTTTGCAACAGCCATCGCTATGCAATCACCACGGTCTCCTTCTTCATACAATTACCTCCTTTTTTCGTCTAACCTCATTTAAACAGATGCATAGACAGGTGTCAACCTCACGTTTGGATATAGCTGAATATGTACCGGCAAGTATTGAGGATGCCCGGAATATCAGAGCGTTTTCACCCACTCCGCTATTGGCTCCGCCACCGCGAGGGCAAGCCTCACAGGCACAGCATTGCCGATCTGCCTATAAACCAGATCCAGTTTTGCGTTATCATTTTTTTTCTTTGTTCCCCGGCTGAATTCATACCAATCGGGAAAGGTTTGAATCCTGGCAATCTCCTTGACGGATAAACGGCGGTTATTTTCTTCTCCATCCTGAAAAATATATTTGTCCTTTCCCACATGTTCCATTGGAAGCCCTGCCGGATGGATGGGCGCCTGCCGTCCAGATGCCTGTATGGTAAAACTGGGCTGATTCCACGCCTTTTTTCGGTTACGTGACATAAAAATAGTAGAATAAGAACCGGTAAAATACTCTCCCGGATCATTCTCTAAATCTCCAATCGCATCCTGCAGGGTTACAGTCTCCTTTAACCCCGGTACGCCTTCCCCATGGGTGGGTTCCGGATAACGGTATTCAAAATCTATATCGTTTCTTACGCCCACCAAAATGACCCTTTCTCTGATTTGGGGAACCCCATATTCGACCGAATTCAAAAGCCTATGATGAACTCTGTAGCCTGCTGCCGCAAAATCCTGCACAATCTGCCTGAATACCTCGCCCTTTCCCAGAGTCATCATTCCCTTTACGTTTTCCGCTACAAATATTTTAGGCTGACTTTGCATAAGACAGCGGATAAAATGCACATACAGGAAATTCCTTTCGTCGTCTACCAGCCTTGGTCCCGCCTCTGAGAAACCCGGACATGGGAATCCTCCCAACACAATATCCGCCTTGGGAAAATTCTTGATCTTTCTAATGTCATTTTTATCCATGTAAATATATCTGCCTGCATTTCTCTCATAAGTCTCTCTCGCCTCGTCAAATATGTCGTTGGCATATATGGTATGAAACACATTGTTCCGAATATTTCTGTCAAATATCTCCTTATCCTTCATAGCGGCTTCCATAACCGCTTCTCCCATAACCGCTTTCAGCCCTGCCATCTCAAAGCCCAAATCCAAGCCGCCGCAGCCTGAGAACAGAGAAAGAAGGTTAAACTTTTGATTATCATACCTTAATTTCGAAAAATCGATTTCCTTGCTGCAATCTGCAAATTTTTCTTTTTCTTCTTCTATTTTCTGATTTAATAAGGCTCTTACTTCCTCTACCTCATAATCCGGCGCCGGCTTAAACTTTCCGCGTCCTCGCTCCTGCAATATCACAGCCATTGTTCACCTCAAATTATTCTATCTGTCCCTGCATTATAAGCAGTAATGTCATCTGTATTTTCGATATTCAGCATCTTCATACTCTCTCGGAGACGCTCTGCCATAGCATTTCCTTTTACCTGCAATGGTCTGTCAAATACCAGCCTTGGTGTTAGCCTTCCATGCTCAGCCGTCCAATATACTGAAACGGCTAACGGTCTGTTTCCATCCCATTTTTTCTTAAAGGTTCGATAGTTTAAGGCTTTACAGGCAAAATAAACCTCCGGATGCATTTGGACATACTTTTGTATTGGCACCATTCGGTTGATAATATCTTGCGCTGAAGATACCTTTTCATCCATTAATATGCAGTTTGCAACACCACTGTTTCTTATTCTTTCCTGCCCTACCCATGCATCCCGCTTATCCTCAGATAAATGACTGCCTGCATATACATCCAGCACCTGCTCTCTTGTAAGAAACATCCTGCCAGACAAATCGCCGCTGGATTTGTTCATAAGCTCAAACTTCCACCCTAAAGTGATTGCTCCCCGCTCTGTTTTTTTAAATCTATTTTGATAGATCAATATTCTGTTTTTAAATCTGTCGCCAATTGCAGTTGTCGCGCACTCAATAAACTGCCCCCAGTTGGGACCAAATAGCTGCTCTGCTCTCTCTTCATTTATTTTATTTTCTATGAAATCAGCATTTTCTTTTTTATATGAAATCTTAATCTCTATCGGTCTGTTTATGCTTTCCGCCAAAATATAAACATCCGTTTTAGGTTCTCCATCATAGCATGTTGGTTTACCGGATAGAATTACCTTGTGGCGTTTGCCACAAAGCATGAATTCCGTTCCAGGTCTCATGAATGCCAATATTCTTCTTTCCGCATCGCCAAAATCCTTCATCATAAATCTCCTGCTTTTTTATGTATTTTATATCACATTATTATCCTGTTTTCCACTCGAATATCAGTCCGCTCTTTCCGCTGCAGCTTTTTCTCCAGTCTATACTGCATCTCCACCAGCTCTTTCCCGCCTATATTATCCTTCTTGCTATAACCGCTGAATACAAATCCGTGCTTTTCGTAAAACCTTCTCGCCCTTATGTTTTCTTCCAGCACCCACAAAAAAATATCCCGGTACCCCTGTTTTTTCAGTTCCTCTACAGCAGCATTCAGTAAATGTCCGCCATATCCCTTTCCCATATATTGCGGTAAAAGATAAATGGAAATAATTTCGCCCCATCCCTCAAACTCAGCCCATCTGGATCTGCAGCAGCTGGAGGTACCGATCATAGTATCATTTTCAATTAATACCAACGACCAGATTCCATTCTGATCCACCCTTGACGCCCAGCATCCCTGGGGAATACTGTCAAGATAGCTCTGTGGAATGATACCTTTATATGCATACTTCCAGCTTTCCTCATAGATGTGACTGATTGCAAACCGGTTGTCCGACTCCTTTAACTTTCTGATTTCCCACCGTCTCATTCTGCTGCTCCCTTTTTTATAATCTGGTAATCTGTTCAATCGCATACAGCGGAAGATTTACAAGCCAATCTTCCTTTTTGAAATCTGTCATAGAAGTGCGAACGGATAATTTGGGCGAAAACTTCTCCTGATAAGTTTTCAGGCTCTTGGCTCTGAGATTTACTTCCGCCTTTACTTCAACCGGTATAGTCAGCTCACCTGTGTCAATCACAAAATCAACTTCGCAGGAGCCTCTATCGTTGGTGTAATAATAAACGCCCAAATCTTCAATCGTCTTAAGCTGCTGGCAAACATACTGTTCCGTCAAAGCGCCCTTGAACTCTACGAAGAGGTCATTGCCGTCAAGCAATGTACGCTGCCGCAGTCCTGTCATACAGCCGAGCAGTCCTACATCTACTACAAACAGCTTGAATGCTTTTAAGTCCTCATAAGCCTTCAAAGGAATACCTGCAGCATTGACTCGGCTGACCTTATGGACAAGTCCACAATCGGAAAGCCACATGATTGCTGTCTCATATTCTTTGGCACGAGCACCTTCACGGACAAGACCATAAATAAATTTCTTGTTTTCCTTTGTAAGCTGAGAAGGAATGCTGTTCCACAACATACGAATTCTCGGGACAATCTCATTTGGAACGTGTTTAGAGAAGTCCTGCTCATAAGCCGCCAGGATTCGTTTTTGAATATCACGAACTTCATTAAAGTCCTTGTTTTCAGCAAAACTCTGTACCGCTTCGGGCATACCGCCAACAAAGTAATAGTACTTCAAAGCATCAATGTATGTTTGCCTAAAACTTGCGATCATTCCAAAATCCTGTTTATCAAGAAGTTCTGTAAAACGCTCCTTGTCGGTTGCCATCAAAAACTCCCTAAAGGAGAGCGGATGAAGTTTTAAGAAGTCAACTTTGCCAACAGGAAAAGATGTGCCTTCATGCAAGGCAATACCAAGCAGCGAACCTGCACAGACAATGTGATATTGCGGTGCATTTTCATAGAAATATTTGAGTGATGCCAATGCTCTCGGAACTTCCTGCACTTCATCAAAAATGAGCAGCGTATTAGCAGGGTCGATTTTGTGACCTGCATACAACTCAAGTCCCATAATCAGACGATCAGTATCCAAATCGGTTGCAAACAGTTCCGCCATTCTGGAATTAGAATCAAAGTTAATATAAACAGTATCTGTATATGCCTGTTTACCGAACTCTTTCATCAACCAAGTCTTGCCGACTTGTCGTGCTCCTTCGATGATTAACGGCTTGCGGCGTTTGCTTTCTTTCCACTTTAACAGTTTTTCAATGGCAATTCGATACATGGGCGCACCTCCATCATTATCATACGGGTATATTACAGCACACATTCACAAAAAATACAACGATTTTTAGAAAAACAATTACATTTTTTACGTCGAACAAAGTATGTATGACTTCAATGTAACATGATAGGATATTCTTTTCGCAGGGAAACAACACACGAACCCTGCAATATTATGATGAAATTGGGCTCTTAAAACCAAGTCAGTTAACGGAATCCGGCTATCACCTGTATGATGACGAAGCCTTGCAAACATTGCAGCAGATTTTGTTTTTTAAAGATAGACCAGCTGATACACAGCTCCTTAGTCATTTAGAAAAGGGAGAACAATATATGAGCTTTAAAGAATTTGATCTGTTCATCAAAAAAATCAAAGAAGATAAATCCCGGAAATTCTCATATTGCATGACTTCTGATAAGAGGTGTAAAGTGTTGATGTGGACTATTTCTGATTCTTCAAGGCATTCCTTAATAATCAGCTTTTGCACTCTGTCCTTAAATGTTTTATCAGTATCTTTACTGAAATGTACTTTGACGGTGTAAGTTGTATTCCCCAACTTCCGTTTGAAACTGTGGGTTTGTTGCTCGTTTTGGGTTTCTGCCATATTCTCTGCTCCTTTACATAAAAATAGAGCGCATAGACTGGTTTCTATACGCTCTGACGCTGTGTTACTATTCTGTTTTGACTATGGTTAAGCAAACTGGAATTTATTTATTCATCAATTCAAGAGTTTTTTCAAATGAAATACATTCTGCGTATCTTCCATTCCACATGAACTCATTATAATATCTATAAGATTTTTCTGCTGTCATATACGCATTATCAAGCGTACTGTTTGTATTTGCTGGAACAATCATTTTAAGTCCATGCTCAAAACCACATTTTACTGTTGCGTCTATGCAATAATCTGTTTGTAGCCCTGCAATAATAATTGTATCTTCATCTTTTTCATGTAGGTAGTCCAACAACCCCGTATCTTTGAAAGCACTGTTTACATTTTTATCAAAAACACGCTCATTTGGCATTGGCTGAAATTCTTCGTATATTTCATAGCCTAATGCGCCTTTCGTTAATTTCTGTCCAGCACCATCATCATGTCTAACATAAATAACTTCTATACTATTATTGCGCGCCTCTTTGATTAGTGTTTTAATACGATATACAAAAATCTCAAATTCATATAAGTCATTAGTCATAATTAAATTTTGAGTATCAACAATCAACAATATCATTCTATTATCTCCCAAATCCCGATTTGTACTGGTAATAGAATACCACAATCACACCCATATTTCTATCTCATCTTCATTAAATTTCTTCCTCCCTCCGCTTCGTCCTGCTCTGTGAAAGATGTACCGTTTCTAACTGTTGGTATCTCTGTTCCTTATCCGCTGTGAATTTTGCAAGGCTCTCAAAACTGTCTATCTTCCTTGTAGTGATAAACTTCTCTGCATTGTCGACTGACTGTAGGGCTTCCTTACTATCTATATAAACAACGGATGCCACGCTTCGCCAGACATCCGTATGTTAATAATAAGAGCCTGGAAATCTCATTAACAGAATTCCCGGCTCTTAATTGATATTTCATATTTTTTACAGACACTTTACTACTCTGTTCTTATTGTAACCTATTGCTTTCTTTGATTTTATGGTAAATTTCCAACCCCTCTTTTTTACCAAACAAATGCAAGCTGCTGAGATAAACTACCTTTGAGTTTTTTTCTTTACCTTCAAGCATAGTTTGAATTTTTTCTATCTCTTTCTCATATTGCGTGCCTTCAAACAGTTCCTGCAAAACTGATTTAAGCCTCTTCCTTTCTGCATAAGCAGAATAGTATCCGCTGATGGAAAGCTTTTCCCGCAACTCACGCAGATGTCTCATGCGTTCACTATTTTCGTTTCCGCTTACAATACCATCCTCTATACATGAGGATAAAATAATTCGCCTTTTATGAGTCGCTCTTTTCTCCCAATAATCACGAACTGCCTGAAAACCATTGTCATTGCTGATTACAACCGCAATGCCGTCATATCCCTCTCCAAACACCTCTCCCAGTTTGGAAGCAATGTAAAAATCCAAAGCATTTTTTCCTGTTTTGCAAAGCTTACATATTTCAAAGATACACCCCGATGCTGTAATGTTTTCCAGAGTCCTCTTCTCCATGTGCTTCTTAGCCTCGCTGTAAAAAACGATCAGCCTATCCTCAGCACCCAGATAATCGCAACCCTTCATTCCAATATTTCCAACATTCTCATAGTCAATCAGAAACAACATTGAAAGCTCACCTCTCTATAGCTAAAAGCATACCTGAATTCTACGAGTTTGTCATTGGACAGATAGTCCAATTGCTCTGGACTGATTTTTAGGAAAACATTACATCGAAAGAAGTACCCTATAAGAAAGCATTCTTTTCGTTCTTGGAACATCCATTGTCGCTTTTATGCTATAAATAATTGGCTGTCCCTGTAACACCAACAGGTCTTCCATATGAACCCCAAGCAGACTGCTCAACGCGCATAAATGCTCCACTGATGGCAAGATATGCCCTTTGAACCATCGATATATCGATTGTGGGCATGACAAATGAAGATACTCTTGTATATACTTCACATTATAGCCTGCCGCTTTCACCATTGCCTTTAACTTTATACCTGTTTTTTTCTGGTCAATTGGTTGATACATGAAAGTCCCCTCTCTATAAATCGAATTGCCCAATAAACATTTCAAATATACAAATAATATGTTGGCTTATATCTGATGCGCCAACAACCATTGTAAAATATCTTCGTATCCTCCCCTATCTTCTGCTACATCTAATATTAAGTCTGATAACTCTCTCTGTGTATATTCGATCTCATAACCATTTAATGCTAAAAATACTAACATGGCATGAGCCCCTATTCTTTTATTGCCATCTTTATCATTTTGCAAGCACCTCATAGGCTTCCCTATTTTTCTCAATTAACCTTTTTGATATGCTCAACACATCTTCACTTGATGCAACAGCATCATTGTCTGCTTTGCTAAAGTCTATGACAAGATATCTTGGTACGTTGTTTTTCAGAATGACAGCTGCTCCATGTTCATCCACTAATCTTGCTACCTTAGAAAAATTCTGGTTAGCTTCAGTGATAGAAACCATTGCATTTGTATTTATTGTCATCTCTCACACCTCCTGACAGTTTTATACTTTTATTATATCCATTTTCTAGGATGAATTCAACCTATTATTTCTTATTTTGAAATTAATAAGAGCCTGGAAATCTCATTAACAGAATTCCCGGCTCTTAATTGATACTTCATACTTTTTACAGACACTTTTATTTCAACATAGCTTCAATCTCTTTATCAGGCCAATATCCCCACGACTCTACAATTTTTCCATCTGCCACCTTGAAATTTTCAAGGGCTTCAAAGGAAATGGTTTTGCCGGTTGCAGCAATCCCCATGCATTCCCCAATATGAACGGCATTGTACCGTATTCTTGTTGCTACCATTCCGTTCTCCGAAAAGACGTCTTCCACGCTGATCTGCAGCTCCCCAAACATCTTTGAAACGGCAATCAAAATATTGACTGCATCCTGGTTGCTTCTTGCGCCTGCAGGGCTATGATCAATATAATTTTCCGATACGCATTTCATAATAAAATCATAATTTTTATTCACATACCCCTCTTTAAAAAATTGAACCACTAATTCCTTATCACTCATCCTATTCTCCTTTCCGCCTGCTTCTATCCCGCTTTCCATTTTTGGATCAGTGCACTGTCAGTTCCTATTATCCTTTCATTTTTTTTAATTGCAACGGGTTTTGTATAAAACGACATTTTCCGCCCCTTTTTGGACGCTCTATTCCCAAAACGAACATGAAAATGTCTTTTCGTGCGGATTTTTTGCGTTTTCCAAATCTTTTGCGCTATACTATAAGAGATACGTGGGAGGAAATGTAATGCGAATCTTAATTTGTGATGACGACGCCCTGGTGCGTGAACAGCTAAAAAATTATATCAATGCCTTTTTTACAACAAAGGACTTAAAATCTCCGGAGATCGTCTGCTTTTCCAGCGGGGAATCCCTGCTTGCCGACAAGGGGGATAAGGACATCTGCTTTCTGGATATAGAAATGCCCGGTCTCAACGGCATTTATGTAGGAAATGAGCTAAAAAAGGCAAATGATCGGATCATTATTTTTATCATTACCTCTTACTCTGAATATCTGGATGACGCAATGCGTTTCCATGTGTTCCGTTATCTCTCAAAGCCTCTGGACAAGCAGCGGTTTCTCCGTAATATGAAAGATGCAGTTGACCTGTATCATACCATAACATTTAAGGTTCCCATTGAAACCAGACAGGGTATGCATACGGTTCTCGCCTCCTCTATTATTGTGATCGAAGCGCAGGGACGGAAAGTAACCGTGCATACTACCCTGCATGATTTTGAATCTGTCCATAATATGCAATACTGGCTGGATCTGCTGCCAAAAAGCTCCTTTTTCCAGACCCATCGCAGTTTTATCGTTAACTTTGAACATGTATCAGATTTTGATCGTTCCCTTGTACACTTGGCGGACGACCAGTTCCAGGCATACCTGACCAAAAGGAAATACGGCGCATTTAAAGACGCCTATCTTCTTTACCTGGAGAGCACAAGGTAAAATAAAACAATAGCAGGAGATTCTCATGGAAAAAATCATCTACTATTTTTTCATCTTTTTTGCGGAAGCGTTTATTCTCTGGCAATATGCTTCCTCTCTTTTTTCTTCTAAATATACTGGAAAAATAAAGCTCGCCGTATTATGCGGACTTTACTTCATTTTATTTACCGCATCGATGCTTGCGTCAAAATGGCTGAATGTGGCTTTGTATTTTATGGTTAATTTCCTATTCTTTGCTACCCAATGCTGCCTGAATTCCTATTCAGCATTTTTTCATTCTTCCATACTCACATCTGTAATGATGATCTGTGAGGTGATGGTATACTATATGACCAGATATTTCTCGCCGCATTTTTTAGCAAGGGAAGAAAATTTTCATAACCTTACCATATTTGCCATATTTTCCAAGCTTATCTTTTTTACAATCATCTATATTCTTTTACATTTTCTGAAGGAACGACAAGCATACGACCAGGAGCAGGACAAGTCTGTCTTCCTATTGGCATTGATTCCCATAACCTCCGTCTTTGTTATGCTTACCTTTATCAAAATCAGCGATTCCTTTCCCCTTACCTCCGCTCTCAACTGGATGTTGACCTTAAGCGCCGTCTTTCTCCTTGCCATGAATCTGCTTGTATTTGGAATCAACCAATATAACAGGAAAAAGAGTATGGAATTTACAGAAATGCAGCTGCTCCTGCAAAAGGAGTCAGATTCCGCGCAATATTACGAAATGCTGCTCTCCCAGCATGAAAACCAAAGCATCCTGATTCATGACATCAAAAAACATCTGCAATCTATCAGTACATTAAATGAGAAACAGGAACCGGGTAAAATTGATCTGTACATTCGTGAGCTGATGCAGTCCTCCGATTTAAAAGAAATGTCACGGCTGTGCGACCATGAGATGCTAAATGCAATTCTGGCAAGATACAGGCGGCAGTGTGCAGGCAAACATATCGCCTTCCATGCCGATATCCGAAATGACATTATGGGCTTCATCACAGATGCAGATCTTACTTCCCTGTTCTGTAATCTGCTGGACAATGCAGTGGAAGCGGCGGAGCACATTCCTGATTCCTTTCTGGAAATCAGCGCCTGTAAGCGGGAAAAAACACCCTTTATAGTGATAACCGTTGTGAATTCCAGCCGAACGGATCCCTTTGCGCATCCGGATGGCAAACTTATCAGCCACAAATCAGATAAAAGCAGACATGGATTTGGCATAAAGAGCATCCGCAAAATCGTTGCCAAATATCATGGCGATATGCAGATGTATTATAACCGGGAATCATTGACTTTCCATACTGTCATTACCCTAAAAATTTCAGAAGTATAGCCTTTTCGCCTATTTCACACTATTTTCTTTCAGCCACCTGGCAACGCCGTCTTCATTATTGGATGCTATTATCTTTGTTGCAATGACTTTCAATTCCTCATCTGCATTTTCCACCGCATAGGCTTCATCGGACAGTTCAAACATATCCATGTCATTTTTTCCATCCCCAAATGTAATCAGTCTTTCACATTTTAGCATTTCCTTCAATTCCTGGATTGCTCTGGACTTAGACGCCTCCCTGGGCATAATTTCCAGCCATTGATCTCCTGTATAAATATCACGCTGATATACGGCATGATACTGATCTTTATATTTTTTATAAAAAGGCTCTAATTTTTCCGGTATATCGATGCACGTAATGTAAAAGGGATTTCCCTCCGTCAACTCATCCGGCGTATTCACAGGATTGGTACGCCTGTCCCCGCTTCTACTCTGTATAAATTTATCCATTCCAGCGGTGCATTTCTCCGGTATGAACGAAAACTTCTCAGTTCCATCCCTGTATGCGTATACAATTGGATAAATATCATTTGCAAATAATTCTGCAAATACATTACTTATATCCCTTTCAAAATAATGTGCCGCAAGAATTTCTTCCGTAACATTATCCATAATAAACGCGCCATTATATACAATTAATGGAAAATGTGTATTAAGCCCCTTTGTAACCTTTTTTGCCGTTACCAGAGATCTTGCCGTTGCATAAGAAAACAGCATACCTTTAGAGGTCAGCTCATTGATCGTGTCAATTGTAAATTGCGACAGCGTTTCATCACTTCTCAGCAATGTTCCATCTAAATCTGATACATACAAATTGCACATTTTATCCCCCCGATCCCCTTACCTTCTCCTGTAATCGCAATTATAAAACGCCATATTGTGTATCGTCCACTGCCTCCAGCCATTCATTGGAAGTGTCCACGCCGGGAACCTCAACCGCCAGATGAGAAAACCAACTGTCCGGCGCCGCGCCATGCCAATGCTTCACACCCACAGGAATATTGACCACATCCCCCGGATACAGTTCCCGTGCCTTCTTTCCCCATTCCTGATAATACCCACGTCCGCCTACACATACCAGAATCTGCCCGCCTCCGGATGCAGCATGATGGATATGCCAGTTATTACGGCATCCCGGTTCAAAGGTGACATTGAAAATTCCCACCTGATCTGTAGACAGGGGCGCTAAATAGCTTTGCCCTGTAAAATATTGTGCAAATCCATCATTAGGGGCTCCAACCGGAAATAGCATACTTTTTTCGTGCGCCTCCTTGGCGTTTTCCACAGGGACATCATCCGTCCAGACTTCCTTCGCCATGCGAAAAGCTGCCCACGCCTTGGGCCAGCCTGCGTAGAAAGCCGCATGGGTCAAAATTTCTGCAATTTCTTCTTTTGTAATTCCGTTATTTTTTGCACTGATCAAATGAAACTGGAACGAGGAATCCACCAATCCCTGCGCCATTAATGATACCACTGTTACAAGGGACCTATCCCTTAATGAAAGCTTTTCTTCCCTGCTCCACACCTCGCCGAACAGCACATCATCATTCAACTGTGCAAACTTCGGAGCAAACGTTCCAAGCTGATTCCTTCCTGCTGTCTGTTTAACCATCTTTTTTTCCTCCTTTTATTTTTTGATTGTCCAAACATGTTTTTCTTTTGCCGCTGCCATAGTATTCTGCGCCATAACGCCCACGAGCGCATGGGGAACATAAGCCTCTTCCAGGTATGCCCTCTCTTCTTCCGTAAGAACCAAATCTACCGCTTTCACCGCGCCCTCAATATGATGCAGCTTTGTAGCGCCAACAACGGGAGCCGTCACCTTTGTAAGAAGCCATGCAAGAGAAATCTCTGTCATGGATACCTCATGCTTTGCCGCAAGTTCCGCTACACGTTCTATAATCACCCCATCCTGCTTCGCAGTCGCATCATATTTGAGTTTCCCATAGCTGTCCTCTTCCAGACGCCTTGAAGTCTCTCCGGGGACCTTTGACAGACGTCCGCCGGCAAGGGCACTGTAAGGCGTCATGGCAATATTATCTTCTGCACATAGCTTCGCCATCTCTCTTTCTTCCTCGCGGAAGATCAGGTTGTAATGCCCCTGTATGGAAACAAATTTTGCAAAGCCTTCCTTTTCTGCCAGTGCGTTCGCCTTTGCAAGCTGCCATGCAAAGCAATTAGAAATGCCGATATATCTTGCCTTTCCTGCCTTAAGGATTTTATTCAGCCCCTCCATGATATCATAAAGCGGCGTTTGATAATCCCACATATGATAAATATATAAATCTGCTTGTGTCAAGTAAGGA
>DKYT01000027.1 GCA_002492465.1 Lachnospiraceae bacterium UBA7093
TCCTTACTTGACACAAGCAGATTTCTATCTTTTCCACAATGTATGTGAGATGAATATTGACGCTTATCTGGATCCCAAGTATGGTATATTTGATTATCTGGTAAAACAGAAGGAAAAGGGCAGAATCCGTCATCTTGGTTTTTCAGCCCATGGAAGCTATGAGGTAATGAAACGCTTTTTGGATGCTTATGGGGAAAAGATGGAATTTTGCCAGCTACAGATTAATTGGCTGGATTGGACTTTCCAGGACGCCAAAGGGAAAGTAGAGCTGTTAAAAGAATATGGTATTCCTGTGTGGGTTATGGAGCCTTTGCGGGGAGGAAAGCTTGCCTCTTTATCAGAGGAGGAAACCGGGAAGCTGGCGCAGCTTCGTCCTAATGAGGATGTAGCGGCATGGGCATTTCGCTTTCTGCAAAGTATTGAAGGTGTGACGGTGGTGCTTTCCGGTATGTCCAATATGGAACAGCTTCAGAAGAATATAAAAACTTTTGAGACAGAGCAAGGGCTAAATAAGGAAGAGATGGGAACGCTGTTGGGAATCGCGGAAGAGATGTTGAAGGAGAAGAGACTGCCCTGTACAGCATGCCGTTACTGCACAACCCACTGCCCTAAGGGACTGGATATTCCTTCTCTGATAGAGCTGTACAATGAACATAATATTACCGGCGGCGGATTTATCGCCCCCATGGCATTAATGGCGGTGCCGGAAGATAAACAACCTTCCGCCTGCGTGGGATGCAGAAGCTGCGAGGTAGTTTGCCCCCAGCAGATCAAAATATCGGAGGCGATGGCGGATTTCAGCGCAAAACTGAAAGGCTGATCAACTGCAATGAAAATGGACGCAGCCGTAATCCTGTGTTATAATGGGCGTAATCAGACGGAGGCGGACTTTAAAATGAACATATTGGTAATAGACGCACAGGGCGGAGGAATCGGCAGACAGGTGATTGGGGCGCTGAAAAAAATTTTTCCGGAGCAATCTGTAACGGCTGTGGGAACCAACAGCACGGCGGCTTCCGCAATGCTAAAGGCAGGCGCGGATCAGGCTGCCACCGGAGAAAACGCAGTGACGGTCTGCTGCCGAAAGGCTGACTTGATTATCGGACCGGTAGGCATTGTGATTGCAGATGCGCTGCTGGGGGAAATAACCCCTGTGATGGCGGCTGCAGTCGGTCAAAGCAGAGCAAAGCGGATTCTGATTCCGGTAAACCACTGCGATAATTACATTGTAGGAGTACCGGATCTATCCATGTCGAAGCTGATAGACTGTGTAATCAAAGAAGTTGAAAAAAATATAAAATAATGCCCGGAGAACCGACAGATAAAGCAAGAAGCTTTTTCAGGGAACCGAAGTTCCCGGAGGGTTCCAGGGCGAAAAGTATGATTGTTTCAAAATGTATGTACATGAAGGCATGCGATCCTTCCCGGAAGGACCGTGTGCTTTTTATGTCTAATAAGCCGGCTCGCAAAGGGTGCCGGCGTTTGGTTCACAGAAGCGGGAGATGATTATGAAAAAAAGGAATTTTAGGCTGCTGACGGCAGCAGTGCTTTTAGCTTTGACAGGGTGTGGAAACACAGACCGGGCTTCGACCGGTACGGAAAATGGGGAGAGGGTTCTGGTTTACGGAAGCGGAGATTATACCAGAATCAATCCGGCAATGGACGAACATGGGGAGATCAATATTCTATTGTTTGACGGACTGACGGCACACGACGGAAACAACCAGGTGGTGCCGGGACTTGCCAAAAGCTGGGAGTTTGATGAAAATGCCTGTACCTATACGTTCCATCTGGAAGAGAATGTAAGCTGGCATGACGGAGAACCTTTTACGGCGGAAGATGTGAAATTTACCATAGAGGCGATTATGAATCCGGAAAACGGTTCGGAGAACAGTCCCAACTATGAAGACGTGGAGGAAATTACGGTCATCGATCCGCAAACCATTTCTTTTCATCTGGCAGCGCCCAATGCTGCGTTTTTGGATTATATGACAATGGCGGTGCTTCCGAAACATTTACTTGCCGGGGAGGATATGCAGGAGGCGGCGTTTTTTCGCCATCCGGTAGGTACAGGTCCCTACAGGCTGGAGGGCTGGGATATGGGACAGGCAATCACCCTTGTGAAAAATGAGGCATATTTTAAGGGGGAGGCCAAGATCGATAAAATTATTTTTAAAATTGTGCCTGATGATCAGGCAAAGGCAATGCAGATGGAAGCAGGAGAACTGGATCTTGCGCTTCTTACCCCCAGGGATGCCCAAAACTTCGCGGGCAGGGAGGGGTATACCTGCTATACCATGAGAACTTCCGATTACCGCGGCATTCTTTTTAACTTCTGGCATGAATATTGGAAGGAAAACAGAGATTTGATTCCTGCAATATGCTATGCCATTGACCGTGAAGGGATTGTGGAAGCGGTATTGCTGGGGCAGGGTATTCCCGCCTATGGACCTTTGCAGCGCAATCCTTATAACAAGGAAGAGGTAGAACAGTATACCTATAATCCGGGGAAGGCAAAACAGATTCTGGAGAGTGCCGGATGTACCATGAACAGCGATGGTTTTTATGAAAGAGAAGGGGAAACCATTGGGTTTGTGATCAGTGTTGGGGCAGGGGATCAGGTTCGCCTTGACATTGCCCAGGCGGCGGCGCAGCAGCTGCGGGAGGTGGGAATAGACTGCAAGGTGGAAATTCCCGTCCGGGTAGATTGGAAAGGACAGATGGCTTACCTGATCGGCTGGGGCAGTCCTTTTGATGCAGACGACCATACGTATAAGGTATTTGGAACCGATAAAGGGGCAAATTACAATGGTTACTCCAATCAACTGGTAGATCAATATCTGATACAGGCACGGCAGTCTGCCGATCCGGCAGTTCGCGCCCATGCCTATGACCGTTTTCAGGAAGAGTTGGCGAAGGATCCTCCCTTTGCTTTTATCTGTTATGTGGATGCAGATTATGTGGCGGATTCTAAAATTCAGGGTATTTCTGAGGATACGGTTATGGGACATCATGGAGTAGGGATTTTCTGGAATGTTACCCAGTGGACGATTTTGGAGTAAATGAGAGGTTATAAATGGCAAAGCTATTGGAAGTAAATCATTTATCTATCACCATTGGTACCGCCAAGGGGGAAGTGCAGGCGGTAAGGGATGTGAGCTTTTCTCTCAGTGCCGGGGAAACGTTGGCGATTGTAGGTGAATCGGGCTGCGGAAAGAGCGTTATGTGTAAGGGGATCGCAAGACTGCTTCCGCCCTCTGCAAGAATTCGATCGGGCAGTATTTCCATAAAGGGGGAGGAAATTACCCAATACGGAGAAAAGGATATGCGCAGGCTGCGGGGAAAGCGATTTTCCATGATCTTCCAGGATCCTATGACATCTCTCAATCCGACTATGACCATTGGGACGCAGATTGGGGAAGCGGTGAAAGTGCAGGAGCCTTGGATTTCCAGAGGGGAACTGGAGGAGAGGGTTATTGAATTGATGGAATTGGTGGGCATTGAGAATCCCAGGGAGCGCAGAAGGATGTATCCCTGTCACCTTTCCGGCGGAATGAGGCAGCGCAGTGTGATTGCCATAGCGCTCGCCGGGAACCCGGAACTTTTGATCGGGGATGAGCCTACAACGGCATTGGATGTAAGGATCCAGGCGCAGATTCTGGAACTGTTCCGGGAGATTCAAAAAAAGCGGAATACAGGTCTGATTTTAGTGACTCACGACATGGGTGTGGTGGCGAGAGCGGCGGACAGGGTAGCTGTGATGTACGCAGGAAAAATAGTGGAGACAGGCACAGTGGAAGAAATTTTTTATGATCCCAGGCATCCTTATACCCAGGGGCTTCTGCAATCTCTGCCCTGGTTTTCCAGGGGGAAGGATACCCTGTATGCGATTCCGGGTATGCCTCCCACATTAATCGATCCTCCTAAGGGGGACGCTTTTGCATGCCGTAATGTTCAGGCGCTTCAAATCGATTATGAAGAGGAGCCGCCCATGTTCCCTGTGACGGACACCCATTTTGCCGCTACCTGGCTTCTTGACAAAAGAGCGCCAAAGATTCCAGCTGTCTTTTCGGGGGAAGAAGGCGGGAAGAGAAAAAAGATACAGGGAGATATCCTGCTGAACGTGGAGCATCTTACCTGTTTCTTTCCGCTGACCAAAAAAACTCTGGTCAGGGCGGTGGAGGATGTTTCCTTTCAGATCCGGAAAGGGGAGATCTTTGGTCTGGTGGGGGAATCAGGCTGCGGTAAATCCACCCTTGCCCGGTGTATTATGAATATTTGTAAGCCCCAGGGAGGAAAAATTACCATGAACGGGGTAGATGTGTGGGACCCCAAATCATATGCCAGAAACAGGAAAATGTTGCAGAGAGAAAGACAGTTGATTTTTCAGGACTCCGATTCCAGCTTAAATCCTCACATGAAGGTCTGGGATATTATTACGGAGCCTATGAAAATACAGGGCATGACTTCACCGAGAGGCTCCCTTCGGGCGGAAGCCGCCTTTCAAATGCATTATGTAGGGTTGGATCCGGCGTATTTGGAGCAGTATCCCACGGAGCTTTCCGGCGGACAGAGGCAGCGCGTTGCCATAGCCAGAGCGCTGGTCACGGAACCGGAGCTGCTGGTGGCGGACGAACCCCTTGCATCCCTGGATGTGTCCATCCAGGCGCAGATCGTAAATCTTTTCAGGCACCTTCAGCAGGAGCATGGATTTTCCTTTCTTTTTATTGCCCATGATCTGACGATGGTAGCGTTTTTATGCGACCGGGTAGGGGTTATGCATCAGGGAAGGCTGGTAGAGGTGGCGTCTACAGAGGAGCTGTTTTCTAATCCCCGGCACCCTTATACGAAGGCGCTTTTAGCGGCGGCGGCTGTTCCCGATCCCAGGCAGGGGACGGCAAGGAGGAAGAACCAATGATAAAGCAAAGCAAAGGGGTTTATTACGGTAAAAAAATACTGTTGTTTATTTTAAGTGTTTTTCTTCTGTCGGCGGCGGTCTTTTTTATTTCCCGACTGGCGCCGGGAGATCCGCTGGTATCTTACTATGGGGACCGTGCCGAAAGAATGTCTTTTCAGGAGCGGCAATGGGCGGAAGAAAAATTAGGTTTAACGGATTCCCTTCCCGTTCAGTACATTCGTTGGCTGGGCAGGGCATTTCAGGGGGATTTTGGCATTTCCTATAAATACAAGCGGGATGTAACAGAGGTAATAGGAGAACGTGTGGGAAATACGCTGATCTTAGGCGGGATTGGTTTTTTGCTGATTTTTGGACTGGCGCTGCTTTTGGGCGTTTTTTGTGCCTTGCACGAAGAGCAGTTGACGGATCGTATTATTTGCAGGATCGGTATTGTCACCAGCTGTATTCCGGAATTCTGGCTGTCCTTACTGCTGATTCTTATTTTTGCAGTGAATTTAAAGTGGCTGCCCAGCGGCGGCGCTTATACGGTGGGAGGAGCAGGGGAGATGGGAGATCGGATTCGTCACTTAATTCTGCCCTTGCTGGCAGTTGTGACAGGGCATTTATGGTATTACGCTTACATGATCCGGAACAGGATTTTAGAGGAGACAAGAGCGGATTATGTTTTACTTGCAAGATCAAAGGGGGTTAAGAAAAGCAGCATTTTGCTGAAACATTGCCTGCGCAATGCGCTTCCCTCTTATTTCAGTATCATGGCAATTTCCGTTCCCCACATTCTGGGTGGAACCTATATGATAGAAATGGTTTTTTCTTATCCCGGAATCGGCACTCTTGCCTACGAAAGCGCCAGATATAAGGACTATAACCTGCTAATGGTACTGTGTATGCTTTCGGGGATTGGGGTTATTTTGTGCAGCATGGCGGCGCAGATCATAAACGAGCGAATCGATCCCCGGATAAGGAACAATCCTATAATGGAAGGAATGGAAGAAGGATGAAGGAGCAGTTTGCAATAGTGGGTATCATACCGGCGTCTGAGAAAGAGAGGGTGCAAAAGAGGAAATGGTATCAGGGAAAACCTGTTTTCCCGATGGTTTTTCTTGCCCTGATCATAGCGGGTTGTTTTGCCTGTGATTTGATTATGACAAAAGATCCGGCTTATTTGGATTTGAAAAATTTTAATGTTGCGCCCAACAGAGAATTTCTTTTTGGGACGGATTCCATGGGCAGAGATATTTTTTCCATGATCTGGTATGGGGGAAGAACCTCCCTGGTGATTGGGATTGTTGCAACAGCGCTCTCAGCGGCGGTGGGAATCATATTTGGCGCGCTCAGCGGCAGCATGCCGGAATGGGCGGATGGGGTGCTGATGCGATTTACGGAAATTCTGCTCAGCGTGCCGGGGCTTCTGCTGGTGGTTTTCTTGCAGGCAATTTTAGGAAAAGCAAACGTGCTCAGCATTTCCTTCGTAATTGGAATTACAAGCTGGATGAGCATTGCCAAGGTGGTCAGAACAGAGGTGAGAGAGCTTCGTACCAGAGAGTATGTTATTGTGTCAAAGTGTATGGGAGGCGGGTTTTTTCATATATTGTGGAAGCATTTGACGCCTAATTTTATTTCCGCCATTATGTTTATGGTGATTTTGAATATCCGAAATGCAATTGTGGCGGAATCCGCCCTTAGTTTTATGGGACTTGGGCTGCCTGTGGAAGAAATTTCATGGGGAAGCATGCTTTCTTTGTCAGAAAATGCATTGCTGACAAATGCCTGGTGGATTATTCTCATACCCGGCATGTTTCTGCTTATCACATTGGTATGTGTTACCGATCTTGGCAATTATCTGCGCAGGAGGTTCAATCGAAAGGAAAGCAATCTGTAAGGAGACCTAAACTTCCTCCAGATAATTTACATATTCAAGATTATTTAGCGCCTCCAAAACCCGTTGATGATCGATCTGAGATTTTAAATCCAGTTCTACGGCTATGGCAACGTCTGAGGGTTGAAGGGTTTTTTCCTTTGCCTTATTCATAGACAGAAGAATATAACCTGATTCCGAGAGAAATTTCCGAAGACGGACAACGCCCTTTGCTTTCTCTACTTCAAGATAAACATTCAAAAAACGGTTATGCTTTTCCACACGCTGGCTGAAACGCTGAAGAACACGGTTGGCAATCATGATCAGAACAAAGCATACGACGCCTGTCCGCAGAAAGCCGCCGCCTGTCGCCATACCCATAGTTGCAGTAACCCAAAGGCTTGCCGCGGTGGTAAGTCCTTTGATTTTATTCTTGCCTGTTACCATAATCATACCGGCGCCCAGAAAACCGACCCCGCTGACGACGCTGGCGGGAATTCTGCCCACGTCTGCCGTGAACTGACCGATAAGTGCCAGCTTAAGATTCAAGACGACTGCCATAGCAGAGCCCAGGCTTACAAGGGCAAAAGTTCTGATGCCCACATAGTGATAATGATTTTTGGTAACTCTCTCCAGACCAATCATACTGCCGAAAAAGGTGGCAATCACCAGGCGGATGGCGATCGCAATTTCGCTTGTGCCTTCCAAAAAACCAATGAATTCTGTCAATGCAGCTTCCTCCATACTTCCGTAAGATTGTATAATATATAATATATTGTAACAAACTTATAAGGATTTTGGAAGGACTGGACAGGAGGAAAAAGCGTTGATAAAATAAAGCATGGTTTTAATATAAAATGCTTCGGAATGGAGGAAAAAATGGAAGAAAAAATTTTAAAGCAGATAAAGGAAGAAGCGCGGCAGGCGGTGACGGAACTATTGGAGCAGGCGCGTTTATCAGAGGGAGATATTCTGGTAGTGGGATGTTCCTCCAGCGAGGTGACGGGAGAAAGAATCGGAACCTCCTCCAGCCTGGAGACAGCGGAGGCAGTGTTTGAGGGTATTTATGAAGTAGTTCAGGAAAAGGGGATTTATCTTGCCGCTCAATGCTGCGAGCATTTAAACAGAGCGCTCATCATTGAAAGGGAGCTTGCAAAAAGGGAGAGGCTTCCTGTGGTTAACGTAGTGCCCCAGCCAAAGGCGGGAGGCTCTTTTGCAACCACAGCCTATAAACGTTTTTTACAGCCGGCGGCTGTGGAAAAAATCAGAGCGAATGCCGGGATGGATATTGGCGACACATTGATCGGTATGCATCTTGTGGAGGTGGCTGTACCGGTACGTATTCCTACAAAGAAAATTGGACAGGCGCATCTGGTGTGCGCCAGGACAAGAGGAAAGTTCATCGGCGGAGAAAGAGCCGTTTATGACCGGGAAATGCTGTAACAGTATAAAAATCCTTGAAAAAAGCATGGGCTTTTGCTACACTAAATTTTGATAAATGCAGTTAAAATAATAATTTTAATAAAAAAGGAGTGGATATTATGAACAAAGTAACCTTTGATTATTCCAAGGCATCTTCCTTCATTGGAGAGCATGAAGTGGAATCCATGAAAAAGCTTGCCATGGATGCGAAAGAACTGTTGGTTTCCAAGACAGGAGCGGGAAACGATTTCCTTGGCTGGATTGACCTTCCGGTAGATTACGACAAGGAGGAGTTCGACAGAATTAAAAAGGCGGCTGCTAAAATACAGAGCGATTCAGAAGTCCTTCTGGTGATCGGTATTGGCGGATCTTATCTGGGAGCAAGAGCGGCAATTGAATTTTTAAGACACAGCTTTTATAACACAGTAAGTAAGGAAGTTAGAAAAACGCCTGAAATTTACTTTGTAGGAAATTCTATCAGCTCCACTTATATCAGACATTTGATGGATGTGATCGGAGACCGGGATTTCTCCATTAACATGATCAGTAAATCCGGTACCACCACAGAGCCTGCAATTGCATTCCGCGTGTTTAAAGAAATGATGGAAAAGAAATACGGCAAGGAAGAAGCGGGAAAGAGAATCTATGCAACCACCGATAAAGCAAGAGGCTCTTTAAAGAGTCTTGCTACAGAAGAAGGATATGAGAGCTTTGTTGTTCCCGATGATGTGGGCGGTCGTTTTTCTGTTCTTACAGCAGTTGGTCTTCTGCCCATCGCAGTAAGCGGCGCAGATATTGACAAGCTGATGGAAGGCGCTCAGGCAGGACGTAAGGCGGCGCTGGAAGCTCCTTTTGAGGAAAACGATGCGGTGAAATATGCGGCGCTTCGTAATATTCTTTTAAGAAAAGGCAAGGGAATTGAAATTCTTGCAAACTATGAGCCCAGCGTGCACTTTGTTTCCGAATGGTGGAAACAGCTTTACGGGGAAAGCGAAGGCAAGGATCAGAAGGGCATTTTCCCTGCAAGCGTTGACCTGACCACGGATTTACATTCTATGGGTCAGTTTATTCAGGACGGTTCCAGAAATATGTTTGAGACCGTGATTAATATTGAGACAAGCAGAGAAGAGATTATTTTACAGGAGGAGCCGGTTGATCTTGACGGATTAAACTATCTTGCAGGCAAGAGCGTTGATTTTGTAAATAAGAGCGCAATGAACGGAACAATTCTTGCCCACACAGACGGTCAGGTGCCTAACTTTATGGTGACAGTACCGGAAGTCAGCGAATATTATTTGGGACAGCTATTCTATTTCTTTGAATTTGCCTGCGGCGTCAGCGGATATCTTCTTGGAGTGAATCCTTTCAATCAGCCAGGCGTAGAGAGCTACAAAAAGAATATGTTTGCCCTTCTTGGAAAACCCGGATATGAGGCGCAGAGAGAAGAACTGCTTAAGAGATTATCATAAAAACAAGGAGAATTTTTGTGGAAGCACGTATTGCAACAGTAAACAGAACGACAAAAGAAACAGATATCCGTCTGACCTTTAATCTGGATGGAAGAGGCAATTGCAATATCCATACAGGCATTGATTTTTTTGATCATATGCTGAGCGGTTTTGCCCGTCATGGTCTTTTTGATCTCGAATTGATCTGCAAGGGGGATCTTGCAGTGGATTCCCATCATTCGGTGGAAGACTGCGGGATCGTTTTAGGAGAAGCCATTAAGCAGGCGCTGGGAGAAAAAAAAGCGGTCAAAAGATATGGAAGCGCCATACTGCCTATGGATGAGACTTTGATGCTGTGTGCGGTGGATTTGTCCGGAAGACCCTATTTCATAAGCGATGCGCAGTACACTGTGCCTATGCTTGGCGCCATGCAGACGGAAATGATATACGATTTCTTTTATGCGGTTTCTTATGCCGCTTCCATAAATCTTCATATAAAGCAGCTTTCAGGCGTTAATAACCATCATATTGCGGAGGGCAGTTTTAAGGCATTTGGAAAGGCGCTTGATATGGCAACCATGTATGAAGAGCGTCTGGATGGCGCTGTATGGTCCACAAAGGGTACCTTATAATTTAAAAAAGAAGCCGGAAGCTTTTTAGCTTCCGGTTTTTTGACAAGTAAAAATCTTGTATTTTCAAGCTCTCCAGTCTTTTTTCAGGTCAGGTTTGTTTCCCTTTTGTCAGTTATTACCAAACTTTAAAAAAATGAAAGGAAGGGCTGGACAA
Organism: Lachnospiraceae bacterium UBA7093; assembly: GCA_002492465.1. GTDB lineage: Bacteria > Bacillota > Clostridia > Lachnospirales > Lachnospiraceae > Suilimivivens. The sequence continues at coordinate 10,430 of DKYT01000027.1, forward strand.
GCCAATCCTTTTTTTATATAATTCGTTTTACAAGTAAGAACGTTCTTTCAGTATTCAAATTTCTACTCTAAAATCTTTTGGAGGAATTCCCTCCGAAAACCAGATATTTCACTTAAGCGCAATCATACAATAAAAGGAGGGTGTCGTTGGATAAAAGAATCCTTGCGATTTATGACAGCGAGGAGGATTATGCATATCGATTGATGGAATTTATCGCAGGGAAAACAAACCTGCCATTTGAAATATATGTATTTACAAATGGGAATAAGTTTTTCTCCTGTCCTGACATGAAAGATATTGAATGCCTTCTCATTTCAGAAAACGCATATAAACGGGATGTGGAAGCCCTCAAAATTCCACACATCATTATTCTCAGCGAAAGCGGAGAAAATCTAAACAAAGCTCTACATCACATCAATAAGTACCAGTCATGTGAAAATATCCTTCGTGAAATTATGGAATATTACACTGAGAAATCGCCGGTATTACCTGCCACGTTGAGAACCGGCGTGAAAAAAATGCAGATTATCGGCATTTACACCCCGGTGGGCAGATGCCTGCAGACAACCTTTTCCCTGACCCTTGGGCAAATGCTTGCAAGGAAGCATAAAACCCTTTATTTAAACTTTGAAGTTTACTCGGGATTTGCCAGAATGCTGAGCAGAAATTTCAGCAGCGATCTCTCAGATCTTATGTATTATTTTTCCTGTGCCCGGGAGAAGCTTGCCTATCGAATGGAAAGCATGGTGGAAACTGTCAACGGATTAGATTTTATACCTCCTGCCGAAATTTATCAGAATCTGGCGGGTATCCGGGGAAGCCAATGGGTGGATCTGTTTCAGGAAATTGAAAAAAGCAGCGAATATGAATTTTTATTGTTGGATTTGTCAGACGGTATACTGGATCTGTGGGAGGTTCTCAGAAATTGCGACTTTATTTATACCATTTCCAGGGAGGACGGAATGGCGATGGCAAAAATCGAGCAGTATGAAAAGGCGTTGGAAAGTATGAAATATGGAGATGTGCTGGCGAAAACCACAAAGTGGAAACTACCGATTTTTCACAAGCTCCCCCTGCGGTTAGAGGAATTGACTTACGGGGATCTGGCAGGGTACATCAAGACGAAGGTTTTTCCCGAGCTTTTCGGAAAGGAGCCAAATGAATAAAGGGGAATACACAGATTTATATGAGACGATCCTGGGAAAGCTGGATCTTTCCAGACAGCTCACGGAAGAGGAGATCAGAGAACTGATAGACGAGCAGATCAAGCAGGAGAGCAAACGAAAATCCCTGGCGCTTTCTGAAAGGGAGCAGCTTAGACGGTCGCTTTTTCATGCTATCAGACAGCTGGGTATTTTACAGGAATTGATTGAAGACCCGCAGATTACGGAGATTATGGTCAACGGCACTCAGGGAATTTTCATAGAGCAAAAAGGAAAACTTAAAAAGCTGGACATTTCTTTTGACTCTTCCGAAAAGCTAAAGCATGTGATCTGGCAGATTACGGCGGAGTGCAACCGGGTGGTAAACGAGGCGTCGCCCATTGTGGACGCCAGGCTTTCCGATGGCGCAAGAGTAAACATTGTGTTGGATCCGGTTGCAATTAACGGACCGATTCTTACCATCAGGCGATTTCCCCCTGATCCCATTACCATGGAGGAACTTCTCGCCATGGGAGCCCTTTCAAGGGAGTGCAGGGATTGGCTGGAAGTATTGGTGCGGTCGGGATGTAACATTTTGGTTTGTGGCGGAACTGGATCGGGAAAGACTACCTTTCTCAATGTTTTGTCCCAATTTATTCCTTCATGGGAAAGGGTCATTACCATAGAAGACAGCGCGGAACTGCAAATCAGAAATATTTCCAATCTGGTGCGGCTGGAAACGCGGAATGCCAACGTGGAGGGATGCAGGGAGATTACCATCCGGGATTTGTTAAAGGCGTCTCTGCGGATGAGACCTGATCGTATTATCGTAGGCGAGGTTCGGGGCAAGGAAGCAGTGGACATGCTGCAAAGCGTAAACGTAGGGCACAGTGCAATGACCACAGTACATGCAAATAGTGTGAGGGATGTGGTCAGCCGGTTGGAAACCATGGTCCTCATGGGAATGGAAATGCCTCTTTTGGCGATCCGCAAGCAAATTGCGTCGGGGTTTGATCTGATGATTCATTTGGGAAGGCTTAAGGACGGCAGCAGGCGCGTAATGGAAATTGCGGAACCGGTAGAATTTTGCGAGGGAGAGGTGCAAATGCAGACCCTTTACCGATTCGAGCAGCGGGGCGTTCTTGAGGATGGAAGAATTCAGGGAGATTTTTTGAAAACAGGGGAGCTTAAGCATGTGGAAAAAGTTAAAGCGGCAGGATGGTAATGAAGAATCCTTTTTTACGCTGTCCTCTACAGAGAAAAAAGCACTTCTGCTAAAAAGCCTTTTGGTCATGATCATTTTAGACTATTTCTTTTACCAGTCCGTGTGGGCGCTGGTGCCTCTTTTAGGGGTAGGGATAGGGTATTATCGAATGGAGAGACAAATTCTTTATCAAAAGAAAAAGGAAACTGCGAGAGAACAGTTTAAGGAATTGATTTTATTGGCGTCTGTGGGACAGAAGGCGGGGTACTCGGCGGAAAATGCTTTCCTTTCAAGCTACCCGGACATGAAGGCGCTGTTTGGGGAAAACAGCAGCGTCTGCCGTATGATCCGTATCCTGAAAACCGGAAAGGAAAATAACCGGGCGTTTTTTCAGATGTGGCGTCAGCTGGGAAACCAAATGGAAATTGCCGAGATCGCGGAATTTGCCCAGGTATATGAGATTGCCCATAAAAGCAGCGGCAATATGGCATCGGTTATGGAAAAGACAGCGGATATTATCATTCACAAGATAGAAACAGAAAAAGAAATTGCCGTCTTTTTAAGCGGAAAAAGGCTGGAACAACAAATAATGAATGCTATGCCCTTTCTGATTATGTTATATATCAATGTAACCTCTCCGGGATACTTTAGAGGCTTGTATCACTCTCCTGGAGGCGTGGTTGTTATGAGTATTTGTCTTACTATTTATCTGATTGCCTACAGGCTGTCTGTGCGTATCGCTTCCATCGAAATTTAGAAAGGCGTTCTATGGAAAATCCATTTCAATCATCCGGGACAAGACGGAAGAAAAAGCAAAGGCACTTTCTCTATCAAAAAGAAAATGACAGAGTATATCGGGCGCTAAAACTGCTTTATCCATTGGAAAACACAGAAAAAATAGCAGAGAAATTTCAAAAGAGAAAAACAGGAGCAATGCTTTTGATTCTCCTGATAGGAATGGTGTCTGCCGTGAGCGCCAGCCTGCATGGTCGGATAGAAAGCCGGCTGGCAGAAGGGGCGCGGTTAGTGAGAAATGAACAGGGAGCCGGGGACTATCAAGTGACGCTGCGGGCGGAAGCGGAAGACTGGAATCAGGAAATTCCTTTTCAGGTGAAAGAAAGAATCCTGACAAAAGAAGAACAGGAAACGCTGAAAAAGGAGCTTTACGGGAAGCTGCCAGAGATAATCCAAAAGGAAAACAGCGACCTATTGCATGTAGTCAGTGAGTTGGAGCTGGTTTCTTCTGTTCCCGGATATCCTTTCAGAATTACATGGAGCAGCAGTAAGGATGAAAGGATCGATGGGGCGGGAAAGATCTGCCGAAAAGGTCTTATCCAAAAGGAAAAGGTTGACTTGACCGCAACTTTGTTCTACGGGCAGCAAAAAAGCAGCTATACCTATGAAGTGATTCTCATGCCGGAAGCCCTGAATGAGGAGGAGAAATTTTTCAGGGCGTTGGAGGATCAATTGTCTCAATGGGATGAAGAGGGAAGCAGCAAAAAAGAAATTTATCTCCCTGAACAGCTACAGGGCAGAAATATTCAGTGGCGGGAGATCAAAAAAGAAAAAGGCATTTTCCTTTTTTTCCTTTCCCTTTTGGGATGTATATGGGTCGGCAGAGGAATGGAAAACGATCTGGAAAAAAGCTGTAAGAAAAGAGAAAAACAGCTGGCGACGGAGTATGCAGGATTTGTCAATAAGCTGCGGTTGTATTTGTCGGCAGGCCTTACGGTAAAAAACGCTTTTTTCAGAATCACAGCGGATTACGATAACAAGAGAAAGGAGAAGCAAAAAAATTATTTATATGAGGAAATGAAAATTGCATGTTTTCAATTGGAAAACGGTGTGTTGGAAGAACAGGTTTACCGGGAATTTGGAAAACGGTGCGGGGAAACAAGATATCGAAAGCTATGCTTTTTGCTGGCGGTGCATTTGAAGAAGGGAAACAACAGCCTTCTTGCGTTTCTCTCAGAGGAAGCGGAGGGCGCATGGGAGGACAGAAGAAATATGGCAAGAAAAGCAGGGGAGGAAGGGGCGACAAAATTGCTGCTGCCTATGATGCTGATGCTGGTAGTGGTAATGTTCTTAGTGTTGCTGCCCGCATATCTGGATTTCGGAAGTATTTAAAAAAGTAATGTAAAAATATGGAAAGGAAAAAAATATGAGAAAACAGGAAAAAAAGCTGCAAAAAAGGAAAAGCGATAACCGTGGAATGGGAACGGTGGAAATGATTTTAATTATCGTGGTTTTGATTGGATTGGTGTTGATTTTTAAAACCCAGATCCAGGAACTTGCCGGTATTATCTTTGAAAAAATTTCAGCGGACAGCGCGTCCATACTGGCATGATGAAAGGATATTTAACGGTGTTTTTATCTCTCTCACTGTCGCTGTTAACCGGATTTGTGCTTTTGCTTACAGGAAATGCCGTCAGAAACGGAGGAAAGGTGAGATGCGAGTGTGCAGTGGACACAGGTATGAATGCAGTTTTGTCGGAATACAACAGAGGGCTTTTTGAGAGATATGATCTTCTTTATGTGGACGTATCCTATTTGCACAAAGAGCCTTCCATTTCCCATCTGGAAAACAGACTCCGATATTACATAGAAGAAAATACTTCGGGAATTTTAAACCGGGAGAATGCCCCTTGGGGAAGCCTGATCCTAAAAAAGGTGAAAGTCCCTTATTTTGAAACAGCAGCGGCAGGAATGGGCGCCTCTATGAGAAACCAGGCGATCTGCTATGTGGAGGATACCGGGGTTTCCGGCGGGGAAAGGGAAGTACCGGGATGTATGGAAGAGGTGCGCAGACTGGATGAGGGAAAGCCCATGGAAGCATGGAGGGCAATTATGGATACCCTTGGGGGAATGGAGCTTCCCCGTATTTTAAACCAGGATGGACAGTGGGAGGAGGTCCCTTTGTCCAATCCGGCGGACTGGGTATATGGTCTTGTAGGAAGCGACGTTTTATATCTTGGAGAGGTAGATCTGCAGTCTGTAAATCCGGCAAATATTATGCCGGAGCAATATCTTTCCCACAGAGAAATGGAAAACGGGGACGCCGCAGAGAGGATATGGAAAACGGAGGACGCTTTGTTTTTGTCTTATCTTTTTGATAAGATGGGACGCTTTGGAAATCCTCGGGAGGGTTCTCTTTTATATGATCAGCTGGAGTATATAGCGGAGGGGAAGACATCGGATCTGGAAAATGTAAGAGCTTTGGCGGAATGGCTGTTTCAATTACGGTTTGCGGATAATGCATCCTGTGCTTTGGCGGACGGTGATTTGAGGGCGCAGGCGGCTGCCGCAGCGGAGAAACTGCAGGCGGTTTCCCTTGACCAGTCATTTAAGGATCCTGTAACTGAAAGTATTTTGTATGCCTGCGCTTTTCTGGAAAGTGTTGGGGATATGCGGGCGATTTATGCGGGAGGAAAGATTCTGGTGAGAAAAGCAGGTCATAATATGTCGGTAGCCCATGTACTTGGGGGAAGCTTTTACAGTACGCAGGCTGCTTCCGGCTGGTCCTATGAGCAATATCTCGGGGCAAAAATCTTACTTGCAGAAGAAAAAACGGTAAATATGCGCACCATGGATATTATGGAGATGGACATTCGACTGCATGACGGCAATCAAAATTTTAAGATGGATTGGTGTATAGAGCGGTATGAAGCGACTGTAACAGTTAAGGGCAGCTATGGAAGCAATTATGATTTAAGGCGGATTTATGGATACTTTTAAAAAGGGAAGAAAAGAAAAATGCTCTCTTTGGGCGGAGCAAAGTAACTATAAACAAGCAATGGTAAAGGTCTCTTCTCTCAAGGAAAACAAAACAAAAAATGCTGCGTTTCATAAGAGGGCATTTTTCTTTTCTTCCGGCAGGTGGAAGGGCAGCATGGCATTGGAAGGAAGTCTGGTGCTGCCGGTATTTCTGTTTTTTATGATGACAGTGCTCCTTAGTCTGGAAGCGGTTCGTTTTCAGTCGGATGTCCAGGAAGCTCTTTATGAGGTGGGAAATCAGTATGCCTTTGAAGGGTATCAAATAAAGGAACAAAGGGAAATGGTGCCTGATGTTGGCGCCGCAATACATAGTTATTTGAGCAGTCAGACGTATCCGTATCTTTGTGTAGCTGGCGGTGAAGAAGCGGTAATGGTTCAGGATTTGTCTGATGTTTGCGGAGACGGAAGGGTCGAGCTGGCAGTTTCCTATAAATTGAAGCCCTTTATCAGCTGGATACCCATTGGAGAAATCCGGATAAGGGATGGTTTTGTAAGTCACGGTTGGGTAGGATATGTAAGCGAGGAAAAGCAAGGGGACAGGGAAGAGGAAAGCTGCGTTTATGTAACGAAAACAGGAGATAAGTATCATTTATCTTATAACTGTACGCATTTAAGGGTACAGGTGCAGAGCACAGACTTTGGGAGCATATTGTCTATCAGAAATGCATCAGGTGAAAAGTACCACGCCTGTTCGAAATGTAAACCGGCGGAAGGCGGACTGGTTTATTTTACTGCCGGAGGAAACAGCTACCATAGCAGATCAGATTGTTCCGCTTTAAAACGAACGGTTTATATGATTCCCTTTAGCCAGGCGGAAGGATACGGCGCTTGCAGTAAATGCGGAGGGAAGCAGGAATGAACAGAATCGTTTGTAGTTGTATGGGGCTTTTGTTTCTTGCCGGGCTGTGGACAGAGGATATAAGAGAAAAGAAAATAGCAGTCTATAAAGTGTATTTCTTTGCCTTTGGGGCTATATGCTATCGTCTTGGTGCGGGCAGTTGCTCTCTATGGGAACTGGCAGGCTGTCTGCTTCCGGGAGGAATACTTTTCGTAATTGCATGGGTAACGGGAGAAAGCATTGGATATGGGGACAGTATGAGCGTAATAACCCTTGGACTGTGGACGGGAGGATGGTATACGGGAATGTCGGTGTGTATTGGAATTTTGATGTCGGGTGTCTGGGGATTGGTTTGCCTTTGCAGAAAGAAAAAGGATCCTATGCCCTTTATACCGTTTTTATTATTGGGAATGGAGGCAGTGCTGATTTATGTATAAAAAAAGAAAAGGGTATTTTACGTTGGAGGCATCCTTTATTTTGCCTATTGTCTTGTTTTCATATTTTATGATTATTCTTGCAGCGTTATTTTTATATTGCAGAAGCGCTATTTCCCAGGACAATTTTTTGCTGGCAATGCGTGCGGAAAGATTTACCTGGAGTGAAAGCGATTACGGAGAAGTAATCTATGGCTTGGAAGAGGTTTCAGATTGGGACAAAGTAGATTATGTGGAGGAAAGATTAAAGAGAAAAAGGGAATTTTACCCATTTTTTCCAACAGAAGAAGAAAAATGCGGCATAGAGGAAGAACAGGTTTGGGTGGAAAGCCGGCAAAAGGGATCGGAAAAAACCATAAGAAAGACGCTTAGAAAGTTGAATCCCATAAAAATAATCAGAAAATGGAGGACATCGCTAAATGCTTGATGTGAAATATTATAAAGATTATAGGCATAATTATCTGATCATAAAAGACAATAACAGCATGTCAGAAAATGTATATCAAAGGAAAATGGTAACGGAAAACAGGATCAAAGGACTTTTGGTAAGCCAGGAAAGGTATATCAACGGCGATATCCTGTTATACTATGAAATCACCTCAAAGCAAAGTCTGTTCAGCGTTTATGGCGGAAAAAGAATGGGGATGGATGACCTGCGCCGGCTTCTGGTACAGCTGAAGATCGTAAACGATATGTTGCAAAAATATCTGCTGGACGGGAAAAGTCTGCTATTGATGCCAGAATATATTTTTCAGAATATAGAAACCGGAGAGTATTCTTTTTTGTATTATCCCAATGCTGAAGAAGACAGTTTGCCCCGGCTTATGGATTTTTTAATTTCCCGGGTGGACAATGAAGATATGGAGGCGGTAGAAACGGTCTATAAGCTGGCGGATTTGGTTTCCCGGGAGCAGTTTGTGCTGGATGAAGCGTTAAAGTGGTTTCAGGAGGATGGGGAAGGAGAGACAAGGGAAAGTAATGAGGAGAACTGGGATCAAACCAGGGAATCCCCAAATGATTTTTGGCAGGAAGAACAAAGGGGGAAAATAGAAAAGGAGACCCTTGAAATGCAGCGGGAGGCTCCGAAAGAGGATAAAAGCAAAAAAATAATCGCCCGTTTCGTATCTGTCTGGGGAGTCTGTCTGGTATGTGTCGGCGCTTTGGTTTATGTGGGATATTTTTATGAGCTATCCTATGAGGAGGAAATTTATATGACAGGGGGATGGATTGCAACGGCAGCATTCATGGTCGGCTCTGCGGGATGGGCTTTATATACCTTGTTTTTTCAAAGAAAGCAGCCTCAAAAACAGAAAGCGCAGGAAGAAATACAAAGCTATGCGCCTGCTTATGAGAGCAGTACGCAGACGCCTGCTCCGGACATTGGAAACACCGTTTATATTCCATGGACGGAAAATTGTGAAAATAAATTGTATTGCCTTGACAGAAAAAAGAAATGTCATATAGGTTTGGGAAGCCTTCCTCTTACCGTCGGGAAGCTTGCAGGGGCTGTAGATATGGTGCTTGACGAGTCCAGCGTCAGCCGTATGCACGCCAAATTTTCCAGAGAAGGCAATAAAATATATATTACGGATCTAAATTCCACCAACGGAACCTTCAAAAACGGAATGCGTCTTACGCCCAACGCTTCGGAACGAATAGAGCCGGGCGACGAAATACGCCTGGGAAAATTAAAATTTATTTACAGATAGAAGAAACCGCTTTATACTAGATGTAGTAGTCTAGCGAAAGGTGGGGACAATATGAAGATCAACATATACTATGGCGGCAGGGGGTTAATGGATGATCCCACATTATATGTTATTAACAAAATGCAGAGCGTTTTAGAGGAGCTGAATGTTACCGTTGAACGCTTTAATCTCTATGAGATGAAAAATAATATACCTACGCTGCCTCAGACAATTAAAACGGCGGATGGCATTATACTTGCATCTACAGTGGAATGGCATGGAATTGGCGGGTATATGCATCAGTTTTTAGACGCCTGCTGGCTTTACGGCGATAAAGAAAAAATAGCGAAAACTTATATGTGTCCCATCGTCATGTCTACAACCTATGGAGAAAGAGAAGGAAAGCTGACCCTTTCCAGCTCCTGGGAAATTTTGGGAGGGCTGCCCTGCAGCGGAATCTGCGGTTATATTGCAGATATATCCATATTTGATGATGATGAGAATTATAACAGGATCATCGAGAAGAAAGCAGAGAATATGTATCGAACCATCAATCAGAAAATGGCATGTTTCCCGGCAAGTAACCAGGCTGTTAAACAGATGGTCTCGATTGATAAAAATATTAATTTGACGCCGCAGGAGTCGGAGCAGCTGTCCCAGTATGTTTCCGATGACATGTATGTAAAGAGGCAGAAAAAAGATATACAGGAGCTTACCAGCATGTTCCGGGATTTGATGGGCAGCGGCGATCAGGAAGAGAATAAAGAGGAATTTCTTGAAGATTTTAAAAGTCATTTTGTGCCGCAGGCTGGTTTCAAGGCAGTTTACAAGATTCACGTAGAGGGAAAGCACAAACCTTTTATAATAGAAATAGACGGATCAGATCATAATTATTTCTATGGGAATGCAGATAACCCTGATGTTGAGATACAGATCAGCAGAGAAACCATGAATGATATTATTTACGGGAGAATGACCTTTCAAAGAGCTTTTATGGGTGGAGCCATGAAGATGAAAGGCGATTTTAAAACGCTTCGGACTTTAGATCAGATATTTATCTTTAAGGAAAATACACTTTCATTTTAAGGAGGAAGGCAATGAAACAGGACAATTGTATTTTTTGTAAAATTATCGCAGGAGAAATACCCTCACACACCCTTTATGAGGACGAACAGTTTAAAGTAATTCTTGATGTGGGACCAGCGACAAAAGGACATGCGCTTATATTGCCAAAAGATCACTATGCAAATCTTTATGAATTGCCGGAGGAGACGGCGGCAGATGCAATGAAACTGGCAAAAAAGATGATGATCACAATGACGGAGAAATTGAAGTGCGACGGATTTAATGTGATACAGAATAACGGAGAGGTTGCCGGTCAAACCGTTTTTCATTTTCATATGCACCTGATTCCCAGATATAAGAACGACGGAGAGATTTTAAAATATATTGCAGGCGAACCAAATCAGGAGGAGCTGGCAAAAATCAAACAGATCATTACGCAATAGAGGAAAACGGAGTTTGCTTAATATGAAGACCATTCAGGCAGAGATAATCACGAAAAATATAAAAGAAATGTGTATCGAAGCAAATCATTATCTTACAGAGGACATGAAGCAGGCACTGCATCAGGCAGCAGACACAGAGAGATCGCCTTTGGGGAAACAGATTTTACATCAATTGGAAGATAATCTTCAAATTGCAGCTGAGGATATGATACCCATTTGTCAGGATACAGGGATGGCGGTCGTGTTTTTGGAAGTGGGACAGGATGTGCATGTACAGGGCGGACTGCTTACAGAGGCGGTGAATGAAGGAGTAAGGCAGGGATACGAAGAAGGATTTCTTAGAAAGTCGGTGGTAAAAGATCCTATTTTCAGAGAAAATACGAAGGATAACACGCCGGCGATTATTCATTATGACATTGTCGCCGGCGATCAGATTAAAATTACGGTGGCGCCCAAGGGTTTTGGAAGCGAAAACATGAGCCGTATTTTTATGCTGAAGCCTGCAGATGGAATAGATGGCGTAAAAAATGCGATTCTTACGGCGGTAAAGGAGGCTGGACCGAATGCTTGCCCTCCCATGGTAGTAGGAGTGGGAATTGGAGGAACCTTTGAGAAATGCGCGCTTCTTGCAAAAAAAGCACTAACCAGACCGGTGGCGGAGCATTCGGATATTTCCTATGTGAAAGAAATGGAAGAAGAGCTGCTTGCTCGGATCAATCAATCGGGGATTGGACCCGGAGGCTTAGGGGGGAGTACGACAGCGCTTGCCGTTCATATTAATACTTATCCCACACATATTGCAGGTCTTCCGGTGGCGGTTAATATTTGTTGTCATGTAAATCGACATTGCAGCAGGATACTTTAGAAAAAATGGAGGTTAGGATGGACAGATATATTACGGCGCCATATGACGATCAGGTGGCAAAAAGTCTGCATAGCGGAGATTATGTATACATAACGGGAATCATTTACACTGCAAGGGACGCTGCGCATAAAAGAATGTATGAGGCATTGAAGGAAGGAAAGGAACTTCCCTTTGAGGTGGAGAATAATGTGATTTACTATATGGGACCTTCGCCGGCAAGAGAAGGACGTCCTATTGGATCGGCAGGTCCTACAACGGCAAGCCGGATGGACAAATATGCGCCTTCCCTTTTGGATCTGGGATTGAAAGGAATGATAGGAAAGGGAAAGAGGACGGAAGAGGTAAAGCAGGCGATTGTCCGTAATGGCGCTGTGTATTTTGCAGCAGTGGGCGGAGCAGGCGCATTGCTTTCCAAATCGATTATAAGCTCTGAAGTAATCGCTTATGATGACCTGGGAACAGAAGCAGTCCGAAAACTGCAAGTGAAGAATTTTCCTGTCATTGTTGTAATTGACTTTGAAGGGAATAATTTGTATGAGACTGCAATAAAAGAATACAGAGAAGAATGATTGGCAGGCAGGAGCGGCGGATATGAGAATTGCACTAATGGTAATCAGGCTCTTTTGGATAGCTCCCTACTATTTACTTAAAATATGGTGGTGCGGTATAAGCAGCAAGATTACCTACGAAGAGTCCTTTTGGTTTATACAAAAGGTGACAAAAAGAGCAAATCATGCGGGAAGAGTGACAATTGAAACATATGGGATTGAAAATATTCCCAAGGAAGATGGGTTTATATTTTATCCCAATCATCAGGGAATGTTCGATGTACTTGTATTTTTGGATTCCTGTCCCAGACCTTTCTCCTTTGTGGCAAAGAAAGAAGCCAGCAATGTAATTCTGCTAAAGCAGGTAATCAAAGCGCTGGGCGCTTATGCCATGGACAGAGAAGATATTAAACAGTCCATGAAGGTAATTCTTTCGATGGCGGAGGATGTAAAGATGGGGAAGAATTTTCTGATTTTTGCAGAAGGAACCCGAAGCAGAATGGGAAATTCTCTGCTGGAACTTAAGGGCGGAAGTTTTAAGAGCGCCGTCAAAGCAAAATGCCCGATTGTTCCCTGTGCTTTGATCGATTCCTTTAAGCCTTTTGATGAAAATTCTATCAAACCGGTGACAGTTAAGTTGATCTATATGCCTCCTATCTATTATGAAGAGTATAAGAATATGAAAACAATAGAGATTGCCGGGGAGGTTAAAAGAAGAATAGAAACTACAATTAATAGATATACTTGAATTGTAACTTTTGCGATTACGTACGCTGAATTTTAAAAGAAAAAGCATTGACAAACGAAAGGCGCTTAGGTATAATAACACTTGCGCTATAGGCTACGCAGTAAGCGCATAATCAATATTGGTAGCGGTGTAATTCAGATTTTGGAGAAATACTCAAGAGGCTGAAGAGGCGCCCCTGCTAAGGGTGTAGGTCGTTCACGCGGCGCGAGGGTTCAAATCCCTCTTTCTCCG
>DKYT01000042.1 GCA_002492465.1 Lachnospiraceae bacterium UBA7093
GCTGAGCCACACCCCGCTGGTTTTCCTGTTGCACACTCTCACGCAACGCAAGATATATTATAAGGGATGACTATGCTCCTGTCAATAAAAAACTTTTAAAAAAACAAGAAATCTTGAGGTCAAATTTCTTCCCTTAGAGGTAATTAATGGTGAAATGAGCTTTGCCCTTTTTATCAAGATCCATAATAATATAGGAAGGTCTCCTTCCCTCCTGCCTGGGATAGGTCAAACTTCCAGGGTTGACCGCAATAATATCCCCCTCAATATCCACCACTGGCTTATGGGTATGACCGTACATCACAATGTCTATACCCCGCATCCTTGCCTCGTGCTTAATATTTTCATTACCCATGGAAACATAATAGTTATGTCCATGGGTAAGCCAGACCTTATAGTTTCCTATCATAAATTCTTTTTCTCTGGGAAGATCTGAAAAAAAGTCATTGTTCCCTGTAACCATCTGCACAGGGCATCCGGCGCTTTCCGCAATCAGATACTCGCTGCCTTCAATGTCTCCGCAGTGAACCACCATATCCACCGGCGCTACCCTGCCAAGAACCTTTATGTAATTGTCATTTTTGCGATGGGTATCACTGACAATCAGTACCTTCATACATAAGCCTCTCTTTCATTGCGCGCAGCGCTTTTCCCCGATGGCTGATGGCATTCTTCTCTTCCTCGGACAGCTCCGCCGTACTCCTTCCATAAGCCGGCACCATAAAAATTGGATCGTAGCCAAAGCCGTTTTCCCCTTTCTCCTCATAGCCTATGGTACCTTCTATCGCGGCTTTTTCCGTTAAGACCCTGCCATCGGGAAGAACACAGGCGATCGCACACACAAATCTTGCGGTTCTCTCTTCCTCAGAAGCATCCCTAAGCCTCCAGATAAGGTTGCTGTTTTTTTCGTGGTAAGAAGTATCTTCTCCCATGTATCTTGCAGAATAAATACCCGGTTCTTTATTCAGATAATCGATCTCCAGCCCGGAATCATCCGCAAGTACAATAGCGCCTTCTGCTGCCGCCGCCACCGCTTTTGCCTTAATCACAGCATTTTCCTCAAAAGTTTTTCCGTTTTCTTCTATATCAGCCTGGATCCCTGCTTCCTTCATGGAAAAAATTTCAACCGGTTCACCTTTTATTTTCAAGTCCTTCAAAATTGATCTGATTTCCCGCATCTTTCCGGCATTTCCCGTAGCGAAAATAAGCTTTTGCATGACATTTTCTTCCTCTCTAGTTTATTTTCTGTTCCTCATAAATCTTTAGGATTGCATGATAGATTCCTGAAGCTATTTTCTCCTGATAATCTTCCCGCGCCAGCAAAATTGCCTCCTGCTTGTTACTCAGGCAGCCTGCTTTGATAGCGGCGGCAGGTATTGTCGCATGCTTAACGGCATACTCCTCAGGTTCCGCCTCTATGAGTCCCAGCGCCTTGCCCTTAATATCCGTTACCACCTCCCGCTCCAGCAGATCCGCCAATTCCACACTGCCGAATCCGGGAATAAAGTAGTCTCCATTGTATACCACCGTGGTTCCGTATATACGCTCATCTTCCTTCCAATCCATTTGAATCCGGATGTACATGTCCGCCCTGGTTTCATTTGCAAGCTTTATTCTTTTTTCTTCCTCTGGATTAACATCGTCCATTCTGGTGTAATATGCTTTGATATCGGTCTTATCCAGCTTTTCCTTTAGCTTTTGGGCGATCTGTAAGTTGATTTTTTTCTCTTCCTCCCGCTCTGTGGTATAGCCGGCATTAGAACCGCCGCATGCAGGATCGATCACCACGATCTTATCATACATTTCCCTGGGGCTCAAAAAACTCACATATAAATCATTATTCTCCAGGATCGTGCGATATTCAAATATATCTGTAAGCATAAAACGAAGCCTGACGCCCTCTCTGGTCTCTTCAAAACTTCCCTGTATTACCATCTCCCGGTTCCCGGAAATGGCATTTTCCCCATAAAATCCCGAGTCGGTATTCTTTACGATAACGCAAAGTTCCTGATCCATATAGTGATTTTCAATCACGATATCCTCAGCCTTGCATTCCTCCGGCAACGGAATCCTTAAATAACTTGTATCCGCCTCTCCCAGTACAAAAGTCAGTGCCTGTTCCTTTATGCCGCCTTCCTTAGACGCAGCCAGGACATCTCTATGTACTTCATCCTGCGCCACATCTGAAATTGTAATCACCTTTCCTGCCGACAAATATAAAATCATTCCCATAGCCACAGTAGAAAAAAGTACGCTTCCAATCGCAGCTTTTTTTATCAGATTTAGTTTCATGAATACACCTATATTTTTTTCTTTGGCGGCTTTGGACCAGGAAATTGATAAAAATATGCTTTCATCATTCCATTGTATATTTTTCTGTTCTTAGCCGCCTTAAGCCCCATTGCTTCCTCCGCCTGCTCGTATGCGGTAATCAGATACATAGACCATGCATCCAGGGTTTTAAACCTCTCTCCAATCCATCCATACAGCTCAGGCAGATTTTTTTTCTCCTCAATTCGTTCTCCATAAGGAGGGTTGGTAATGATAAAACCATACTTTTTGCTATGACTCAACTGGCGCACATCCCGTTTTTGAAAGTGAATCAGCTTTTCCACTCCCGCAAGCCTTGCATTCTCTCTTGCGATCGCTACCATGGATTCGTCAAGGTCATATCCCTGAATATCTGTGCAGACATCTGTTTTGACCTCTTCTTTTGCCTCCTCCGCCGTCTCCTGCCATTCCTTCACCGGAATCAGGTGCGTCCAGCTCTGGGCGGTAAAGCTCCGGTTCATTCCCGGCGCCATATTTGCCGCCATCATTGCCGCTTCTATGGGAAAAGTGCCGCTGCCGCAAAAAGGATCCACCAGGATCCGGTCTCCCTTCCAGGGCGTCAGCATAATCAGCGCCGCCGCCAGATTTTCCGCAATAGGCGCCTTTGCCGTCAACTTCCGGTACCCTCTTTTATGAAGGGAATCTCCGGTGGTATCCAACGCCGCCGTCACTTCGTCCTTCATCAGGAACACTCTCACAGGAAAGGATGCGCCGCTTTCCGGGAACCACTCTACATGATAAACCTCCTTCATCCGCTCCACCATTGCCTTTTTCATAATGGACTGAATATCGGAAGGGCTGAAAAGCTTACTTTTGACACTTGCCGCCTTGGTAATCCAGAACCTTCCGTCCTCAGGGATGAATTCTTCCCATGGAATGCTTTTGGTTCCCTGAAAAAGCTCTTCAAAGGTTTCCGCCCGAAAGCTTCCCGCTTTGATCAAAATGCGCTCCGCCGTACGCAGAAAAATATTGGCACGGCAGATTGCCTCGGCATCGCCGACGAAAGTAACTCTTCCGTCCTCCACCTTGGAAACATCGTAACCAAGATCTGTAATTTCACGTTTTAAAATAGACTCCAGACCAAAATGGCAGGGAGCGATCAGCTCGTATCGTCTCATATACGCCTCTTTTCCTCAAATTTCTTAAGAATTATACCACAATCGTTTTTCTTTGTATAGAAGGGGCTGAGACGGGAATGCATTTTAACGGTAATAAAATGCAGGTTAACGATTTCAGGGTGTTATGGTAACGTGAATTGTGATAGTGTTAATCTATAATTTACCGGAATGAAACAGGGCTTTGTGGGTAAAAAGCTTTCAAAGCTTTTCAAAGGAAACGGAGTGGAAATGAAAATTTTGATAGAAACGCCGGAAGAGGGGCAGGAGGACGCAGTTATTTTCAGATGTTCTCATATAGACGCGGAGATGATGGCTTTAATTCAAATGTTAAAAAATAACGGAGCAAAAGTACCGGCACGTTCGGAAACCGGCATTGTGATGTTATCTCCGGAGGAGATTTTTTACTTTGAATCTGTGGATAACAGAACCTTTGCCTATATGGAAAGCGCCGTGTTTGAGGTTCGGCGGAAGCTGTATGAATTGGAAGCAGAATATAGCAATACAGATTTTGTCCGGGTTTCAAAGTCTGTGATTGTTAATATTTCTAAAATCATTCATCTCAAGCCGCTTCTCTACGGACGCTTTGAGGGGAAATTAAAAAACGGGGAAAAGATCATTATTTCCCGTCAGTATATTGGCAATCTGCGAAAAAAATTAGGACTGTGAGGTGGAAACATGAAAAAACTGGTAGATTATTCTCAATACTTTGCCTATATTACCTTTGGTATTGTGATCGTATGCGCCATCAATTTTACCTTATTTCACCATGGAGATCTCCCTGAAAATACTTTGTGGGAAATTCTTTTTTCAAGTCTTCTCACAACCGCTGTCACCGTCATTTTCATTCCAACGGACTGCGGACAAAAAACCGGGCTTGTCATACGGCTTATTTTGCACTATTTGTGTCTCTATGCCATTATGTCAGGCTGCGGGCTTTTGTTTGGGTGGATGGATCCTTCCTTTGGCGACGCAGTCATGATGCTTTTGTCTGTCGCAGGGGTATACTTCATAGCTTTCCTGTTACACTACAGTGCGGACAAAAAACTGGCAAAGGAATTAAATGAGATTCTGCAGAAAAGAAACGGAGAAAACAGATGAAGCAAAAAACGCTCAATGGAAATGCATTAAAACTGATCGCCATACTTTCCATGACGGCGGATCATCTCATGTGGGTCATTCGTCCAGGATATCCAAAAGATTGGTGGATTCTTTTAATTCATCTCTTCGGAAGATTAGCAGCTCCCATCTTTTGGTTTTTTATTGCAGAGGGCTATCATTACACAAGGAATTGGAAAAAATATGCAGTCAGATTGCTGTTGTTTTCGATTGTCGGACACTTTGCTTACAATTTTGCATTTGGAATTCCGTTCCTTCCCTTTCAAACCTCCGTATTTAATCAGACAAGCGTGCTCTGGTCATTGTTCTGGGGACTGATGGCGCTGGTTATTACAGACAATGCAGCAATGAAGCAATGGCAAAAGTCCTTATTGATTTTAGGAATCGCTGTCCTTTCCTTTTGTTCCGATTGGAGCTGTATCGCCGTACTCGCTATTCTTCACATAGGGGAAAACAGGGGGAATTTTAGAAGACAAATGACCGGAATGATGCTGTGGGTAGCCGCTTACGCCCTTGTCTATGCCCGCTTTATCGATCCTGTCTATGGCGCTTTGCAGTTTTTCGTCGCTCTTACCATTCCCTTGCTGAAACGCTACAACGGAGAGCGGGGAAAATGGAAAGGTATGAAATGGTTTTTCTATCTCTATTATCCCCTGCATCTGTTCATCTGTGGGCTGATCAGAATCGCATTGCATGGAAATCTCGGCGTTATGATCGGAGGATCGTAAATCCAATATTATGAAAAGGCACCCAATTGGGTGCCTTTTCTCCAAATCCACTAAAACTCGTTGTTCTTTTTGTTGTTGTCTTTGCAGTTAGAAGAGTTGGAAGAGCTGTTCTTCTGGCTGTTCTGGCTATTCTGGTTGGATTTGTTTTCCTGATTCTGATTGTTCTGGTTGTTCTGATAATCATTCTTAGACATATTTGTTTCCTCCTGATTCTTTAGGTTACAGGAGTAGTATTTTCTGTTTTAGATTCTTTTATACTTTTATTTTGTAGTACTTTGGTACCTGTTTTTTATTTTAAAGACGATTAAACCATTTTTTCACTTTCCCTGCTGCCGCCGCTCCCAGGGCAGCGCATTTCGGTATAGCCAGCCTCCCGTATGCTAATATTTTTTCCCCATATTCTTTCGCTTTTTCACCATATGCGACTTTTTGACCACTACGGTCAGCGACGTCGCCTATATTTTTTCCAATCAGCCTGGGGCTTCCAAGCTGCGCCACAACTTCCTCCTCTTTTCTTCCTTTGCGCACTTCAATCTCTATATATTCCTGATAATAAGCCAAATGGGGCGCCGCTTTTTCGCTCCCCAACCGTCCATTTAAAGATCTCTGTAATTCCGTTAAAAATTCTGTTTTCGTCATCTAACCTTCCCGCTATATCTATAATTTATCCGTTCCCTGCCCATATTCCAGTCTTTTCGCATATTTTTCCGGTTCTCTCAGCAGATCCGCCATTGTCCGGAATGCCTGCATTGCCATTTTTTCTTTATTGCAGGTTCTGGAATTTTTACCGGTATCCTTAATCAGATTATAGCGGTTCATCTGCCAGACGTACAGGTCGCTGAGAGAATAGCCACATACTTTCATTTTATCCAAAAAGGTATGATGCTCAATATAATACACCAGCTCTTCATACATTTCCTTTTGAGACAGAATGTCCCTCCACAGCTCATCCGCCCATTCTACGGGAAGCTCCCCATAAGCACAGATCTCATAAAAAGCCTGACAAACCTTTACTCTTGACGCATCATATAGGATTCCCTGCATAAACAAGCTCACTTCCTTTATTCATGATTTCCTACGGCTGTCTAAAACATTATAGCAGAGGGGCAAGAAGACGGGAAGTCCTCCCCACCATTTTCTGATAAAGGGGGAGCTTCCTATAATAGTCCAACGTAACCTCCTGGCATTTCAGCAGAGTCTCCTGAAAATCCTTCTCTACCTTTGCCACAACAGAGTGATCATAGAAGTAAACGCCGCACTCAAAATGATGGTAAAAGCTCCTGTAGTCTAAATTGATGGTTCCCACCGTGGCGCTGATATCGTCGGAAACAAACGCCTTGGCGTGAATAAAGCCCGGCGTATACTCATACACCTTAATCCCAGCCTCTAAAAGCTCCGGGTAGAAGCTTCTTGCAATATAATAAACCACCTTTTTGTCCGGAATATGGGGCAGAATCATGGAAACCTCCACGCCTCTTCTCGCGGCATATCGCATACAATCCAGAAATTCCCGGTCCACAATGAAATAGGGGGTCATAATGTGCACATATTTGGTTGCGCCGTCGATCATGGAAGCGTAGACCGTCTTTCCTACCTCCGTACTTCTGGTGGGCGTTTCGCCGTAGGGAATTACAAATCCGTCATGATAAAGCGGCTCTTCAAACACAATGTTCTTAAGATACTTTTCATAATCTTCACTTCCCTTTTCGGAAACATTCCACATCTGAAGGTACATCACCGTAAAGCTGCGCACCGCATCCCCTGTAATCTTCACTGCAATATCCTTCCAATGCCCGAACCGCTCTACCTTATTAATATACTCATCCGCCAGATTCACGCCTCCCGTAAACGCCACTTTTCCATCGATCACTACCACTTTCCTGTGATCCCGGTTGTTTTGGGTTGTTGATAAGAAAGGAACAATGGGGGCAAACATTTTAGCCTTAATGCCATAACGCCTTAATTCCTCCGGATATTTATAGGGAAGCAGCAACAGGGAGCACATACCGTCATACATCATCCTGACTTCCACGCCTTCCTTTACCTTTTCCTTTAAAATATCCAGCACAGCATTCCACATAATGCCCCGCTCCACAATGAAATACTCCAGAAAAATAAATTTTTCTGCTTTTTTTAATTCCCGCAGCAGGTCTGCAAATTTATCCTCGCCTAAAGGATAATACACTGCCTCGGACTTGTGATAGGTGGGAAACCCGGCAGTATTTTCCATATAATGAGAAAAACCTTTCAAAGAAACGGAGCACTCCCTGACCGCCTCTTTGGTATCCTCTTCCGTTACAAGAAGTCCTTCCGTCTCCTTCACCCGTCTGCCCAGCTTTGCTTTCAGACCGATTCCGCCGAAATTTCCTATAATAAAGACATATGTCAGCGCCCCCAGCACAGGGAACAGACAAATCAATATAATCCAGGTCAGTTTAAATTCAGCAGGTTCATCCCTGTTGACAATGAAAATAACCAAAAAAGCCCCTAACACATTCATACTCTCCCAAATAAAAGGAAAGTAGCTTCTAAGTCCAAGGAAGCTTCCCAAAAGCGCCACAATCTGTAATAATACCATCAGAATAATGATCAGCGTACGTCCAAATACAATTTTAAACAGACCTCTTAAAAAACGTTTCATATCAACCTCTATTTTTCCGCCCTGCCGCTCTATGCCTTCAGCAAATGCAAAATTTCCTCAAAACATACTCCGTTTTTTTGATCGATTCCCATTTCCGCAGATTTCATCATACATTTTTTTATGAAAAGCGACGCTTTCCTGACCGACTGACCAAAGGGTACGCCGTTCACCGCATCCGCCGCTATGATCGCCGCAAAAAGATCTCCGGTTCCGCAGCGCTCCGTCCCTTCTCTGTGGGTTCTGAAAAGCGCCGGTTCCTGTCCTTCCTGATACATGTAATTGGCGATAAATTCTCCTTGGGGAATCCCTGTAATGACAATTTTGGAAGGTCCCATTTTTCTCAGTTTTTGAGCCATATCAAAAAGCTCCGTCCTCTTCCATCCCCTTTCCCTGTAAGGCGTATCCGTCAGCTTACATGCCTCCGTCAGGTTCGGTGTAATAATATCCGCCAAAGAAACCAGCTTCCGCATTTCCCGGCACATCTCTTCCGTATAAGTTCCGGCAATCTTTCCATGGTCTCCCATAACCGGATCGATCACCACAATGGTTTCCGCACGCCTAAATTCCCTGATAAAGCTCTCCACTATGCCAATCTGCCTCTGGGATCCTAAAAAACCCGACATAATTCCGTCAAAGCTCAAATCCAGTTTTTTCCACATGGCAAGGTATGCTTCCAGCTTTTCGGTGTAATCGTCAAAAAAGTATTCCGCATATCCCACATGATTGGACAAAATAGAAGTGGGCACCGGACAGCATTGAATTTTCATATGGGAAATAACCGGCAGCGCTACATCCAGAGCGCATCTGCCAAACCCTGTCAGATCGTTGATTGCCGCGATTTTTTTCTGTCTCCTCTGTTCCATTTAGTTCTCCGTCAGCTCCGAGGTACAGTGAGGGCATCTAACGGCATCAACGGATATCTCTTCTTTACAGAAAGGACATGTTTTCACCGCAACAGGCGCCGGTTCCTCCTTTTTCTTTCTGGCAAACCGGTTAAGAAGCTTTATCAATATAAAAATGACCAGCGCGATCAGCAAAAAGTTGATCACCGCCGCAATGAATGCGCCATAATTTAACGTCGCAGCACTGTCCCCTTCCCCTAAAACAATGCACAATGCCGTGAAATCTATCCCTCCCGTAACCAATGACAAAACCGGCATCATAATATCGTTGACCAGTGAAGTCACAATTGCCGTAAAAGCGCCGCCTATGATTACGCCCACTGCCATATCCATCACGTTGCCCCTGGAAATAAACTCCTTGAATTCCTTCATAAATGTCTTCATCTTTCGCTGCTCCCTCCAATATTTTCCATATCTTTTATTTGTTTAAAAAAGGTGCACACGTATCTACCGTGCACACCACTCCTCTTCACCTTCCGCGAGATCTCAGGCAACGCCCTCTGCCTCGCAAACAGTCTTATAGAACCAAACGCCGACACGCTTTGCGAGCCAGCTTATTGAACCAAACGCCGGCACACTTTGCGAGCCGGCTTATTGGACTAAGAAACGTGCGTTAGAGGATTCGAACCCCCGACCTTTTGGTCCGTAGCCAAACGCTCTATCCAGCTGAGCTAAACGCACATCTGCTACATTCTTTTGCAACAACAAATATTGTAGTATAATCCTTACGCCTTGTCAAGCAAAACTGAAAAAGAAATCATCGGTAAGGATAATATGGTCCTCCGCCGCAGCAAAGCCCTCCGCCTCCACAGCAAATATTACAAAGGACATTGGCAATACAAAGCTTCAGGCACAGGTTGCTGCCACCTGCATAAGGCTGTCCATAGGTATACTGCCTCTGCCGATACCAGGTGCCGCCGTTTTCAAACTGGTATACCAGATTGCTGTACTCTCTGTTTTCCGGCTCCAACGCCTGGGCATGACGCGCGTGTTCAAGGGCGGATACCTGATTGCCCAGACCGGCATGTGCCAATGCGCTGTAAAAATACCACCTTGCATTCCTGTTTCTCTCGTCCATGCCGTCCAGCACCGTTCTCGCTTCCTTATAATAACCGTTTCTCACATAATTTCCCGCTGCGCGCAGGTGCGAATCTTCCTCATAGCCGGTTCCCGTTCCATCATAAGCACCGCCAAAATTGCCGGTACCGCCAAAATTGCCGGCACCACCGAAATTGCCAAAGCCTCCGAAATTGCCATAACCCCCAAAATCTCCATAGCTGCCTCTCTGACCGCCGTTCTGATAATTGTAGCCTTCCGTCCGCTCCTTCATGATCTGCTGATATGCCTGCTGTATTTCTTTAAACTTCTCTTCCGCCTCTTCCTTATTAGGATTGTTAATATTGGCATCCGGGTGGTATTTTCTGCTCAGCGCCTTATATGCTTTTTTGATATCCTCCTCCGAGGCGTTTCTGGAAATATCCAAAACTTCATAGGGATCGCGCATTTTTATCTTTTCCCCCCGCTCGTTTTCTCTTTCTGGTTTTCTTCCCGTTTCTGTCTGACCATCTCATATTTATACCAAACGCCTGAATAAAGGATATTTCTTAAAATTTCAACATTGTCAAGAATGGGAAGCTTTTCAAACTCCTTGCAGCAATTCGCCATGATCATGGTGAGGATTGTCTTGATTTCCTCCTCAAAATCCGGATTGTTAAATCGCCTGGTAAGAGGGTTATACCGATGGTTTTTGATATCCTCCTCAATATCTTCATAGGCATCCAGAAGATAAATGTACTTTCCCAAACTGCTTCCCATAGCTCTCAGGTTCTCCTGCCATTCATCTTCCCTTACCGCCATAATTTCTCCCATAATATTTCCAAATATGCCAGCCATTCTGTCAATATCCTGGGTTTGCTTCTTCTCTTCAAGGGAAAGCTCCCGCATATAATTCGCAATCCGTTTTGCCTTCTGACCATACGCTGCACACACCCTCTGGCATGCCCCCTTCAAAAGTCTTCCATATGCCAGACGGGTTATCTTTTTCTCATCCTCCCAGTCATCCCTGCACTTATAGTAGGAAAAAAGAATGTTCATATCCGCACCATACTCTGAAAACGTATTGGTTCTGACCACGTGCTTCTCAAAGGGATGGGCAATGCACTTTGTCATTCCGGTTTTCGTCTCCGGCTCATACAAACTGCCAAGAAGCATCACCAAAAAAGTCATATCGTAAGTCAGGGTGAGCTGCCCAGCCCTGCCATACTTTTTATGCAGCGTCTGGCAAAGCCCACAGTAATAGGAATGGTAAACATCAAACTCTTTGAATTTCATATCCCCCTTGTTGACGATAATATATCCGAACATGCACTTCTCCTGTCTGATCCATAATCAGCTTTTCCTAATAAAGGTCTGACCGCATTTGGGGCATCGGATCTCTATCTTCCCCTTTCCTCTGGGAATTCTGATCTTCTGCCTGCAGGACGGGCATTTATAAATATGATGAGTTTTACGCTGCTTCATATCCCGCTGCCAGGATGCCCATTTCTGCCTTAATTTGTACGTACGCTGCATATAAGCGGTGTTCTCCGCCCTGCGCTTGTATAGATTTTTGGAAAACATTCTAAAATATGCATAAATCAAAAGCGCCGCCCCGATCAGATAAAATCCTCTGATCCCCAGCAGCGATACAAAAAAGCATACCAGCGCCGCAGTCATCAGAAAACGGTTAAACTGATCCGCGCCGTATCTACCCTGCATAAATCGATATAGTTTTTCTCTCATCCGTGGTCACACCCTTCACTTTGGTTCTGTTTCCTATCCTACTGCTTTTTATCACATAAAGCAATTAACGCAATATAAAAGAATCTAAAGAATTTATAAAACGGCATAGCCAACGCTATGCCGTTTTGAAATATCTTTTATAAGATTGAAGTAAATCCTTAGACGCGGAATACTTCCAACAGTCCCGACAACTCCCCAGAACGCTTCTCCAAAATTTCTGCCGCCTTATCCAGCTCTTCCACTGAAATCAACTGCTGCTTCGCAGTATCAAAGACATTTTCGGAACCTGCCGCAGTCTGTGCAGACACTGCTGAAATTGCTGAAATTGCCGAGAGGGTTGCATTGCGGTCCTCCTCCATGTTGACAACACTGTCATTTATAAGCCCAAGTGCCTCTAAAAGCTCTGACACTGTTTTACCAATCCGGTCAAAGGAATCAATGGTAAGGGACACGGCACGCTGCTGTTCATCTACGATGGTTTCCGCCTGTCTTGCCACGCCGGCGGCTTCTCCGGTACGCGTTTCAATCTCCTCCACGATTCGGGAAATTTCCGCCGATGAGCGAATGGATTCGTCCGCCAGCTTTTTAATCTCCTGCGCCACCACTGCAAAGCCTTTTCCGGCTGCGCCTGCACGCGCCGCTTCAATGGACGCGTTCAGCGAAAGCAGATTGGTCTGCTCTGCAATCTCATTGATCGCCTCTATAATGGTTCCAATAGATTTTGATTTTTCTGCAAGACTTTCAATGGAATCGATGATATTGGAAGTAATGGTTATGGTGGAGCCTGTGCTGTCTTTCAGCTGGGTTACAGAGTCCATACCCGTATCGATAACCTGTTCCGCTCCTTTGGCAAGAACATCGATCTGGCTTGAATGATCCGCCACTTCTCCGATCCTTCCGGAAAGAGCATCCATCTGTTTCAGGCAATCCTCCGATTCATCGTCCATCTTTCCAATTCCCTGCTTCATCTCAGAAATTTCCATTTGGATATCTCTTGAAGACTTCAAAAAGCTGTCTGAAGCAGCGGACATGCCTTCCACTGCACTGGTCAACTCTCCATTTACATCTTTGAGTCCGGTAACCAGTTTTTTCATATGGGTCGTCATATCTGTAACGCCCTCTGCAAGGAGCTTAAATTCATCCTTACGTTTGGATTTTACTTCCACTGTAAGATCTCCCTCGGAAACCTTTTTCAGCTTATGGAGCATATCATAGATGGCGCCGCCATACTGCCTTGCCAGCATAGATCCCAAAAGGATCGCCACAATACTTGCCAGCAGAACCAAAATCACGGAAACTCTCTGTATATCCGCTGTCTGCCCGATGATCGTCTCTCTGGGAATCAGAGCGCAGATTAAAGCATTTCTGCTTTCCAACTTGGAGTACAGGAACAGATACCGGTTATTTTCCACATAAGAAAACCCGCTTGTTTCTTCACCGGAAAACGCTTCCTCCACATAAGATTTTCCTACAAACGCATTGCCCTCCGCCTGGCTGGATAAAGCGGAAAGATATTCGGTTCCGTCACAGGTAACAAAACCTACGATACTTCCCTCTCCTGCATCCAGAGAGGACAGCGTATCCTCTATCACACTTTTGTTGATGTCCACAATCATAATCGCCTGGACATTATTAAAATACCGTACAAGCCTTGCGCCGTATTGACGCCCCTCATTCGCCTTTAACTGGTCGTCAATAGGACATTGATTGCCAAACAGGAAAAATTTATACTGATCTTCGTACACCATCTGCCCCTGGGGCGTTTCCAGATAGGCGGAATACAATTTTTCCGCCGTTGTCTGAGAAGAGGTAATGGACGCCTGGGTGTCCGACAAAAAGTAAATATTGGAAATAAGGGCATCCCCTGTCACTGCCTTGCCGAAGGTATCCCCATACTCCTTGGGCATGTAGGAATGTTTGACCGTGTCGCTGTTCAAAAGTCCCTTATAAAACTGCTTCAGATCATCGTCTGCTAAATATTCCTTATACTTGGTCTGTACCGTATCAAAGGCAAGACTCAAATATTGATTCATCATTCCCATGGTCTGGTCAACGGAAGTCTCATAGCTTGCCACGATCTGTCCGGACGCCTTTTGATAAGAAACCAATCCCAAAATAATAATAAACAGGATGGGTATCAGGAATGCCGCAATCAGCTTAAAACGAATTCGCCTCCAAAAGGGAATGGGATTCTTTTCTTTTTTCCCTTTTGCAGCCTTCTTTACTTTAGGCTCCTTAACCGGTTTTGCCGGTTTTGCTTTCTTTTTTTCGAAATCCCCGTTTTTCTTCTTCACGTTATATCCTCCCCTGTACTTTCGTACTTTTCCAATCATTTATAACATTTTACCAGATTTTGACCAGCTTTTCCACTTTTTTTTGTACAAACCAAACGCCGGCACGTTTTGCGAGCCGGCTTATTGGAATCAAAAACACTGTGCAATTGGTTTCCCTTTCACACAGTGTTCCTCTATTTGTCTATAAACCGCTTTTCCTCTACTTCTTTCTTTTCCTGATTTTCGCCGTTTTTCTCCACAAAACAAGCAGAAGAAGCAAAGCGGCTCCGCCTGCCGTACCTGCCGGGATTATCCATTTCCCGGAGCCTTTCTCCGCCACACAGAAGGACTGCTTCGTTCCCTTCATGTCCACCTGGAGGTAGCTTCCTCTTGCTTTGCTTTCCAGTTCCGTCCAGGCGCCTTCTGCATATCCCCATACCTCTGCATCCTGGTATGGATTATAAAGCCGGATGGCAAAGGTATCTCCAACGCCGATTTCCGCATTCTCCAGGGTAATATCATAAATCACATACTCTCTGCCCCGGATCTGCTCGGGAGGTTCTTCATCGCCAATGACCGCCTTCAGTACGGTATCCTCGGTAAAGCTCTGCTCTACCATGGCGTAGGGCTTTGAGATTTCTCCCCCTGTTCCCGATGCACTGCCGCCGCTCTCTACCACCGTCACATCCTCCTTATACTCTCCTGTTATCAGGAGATTGCCGGTCATAACCTGATCTGAGCAATCAGGCCATACGCCATAGTAACCTTCTCTTTTCGGAATTTCGGGATAAGTCAGGTCGGAAAGCTTTTCTCCGAACTTCACTTCCTGGGTGCCCAGGTATAAATCATCCACTCTGAAGGTAACCTTCAAATGCCGAAATTCTATGGGCAGGTTCTCCACCGTCAGCAATTCTTCGTAACTGATCGGCTCAGCCACTCCTACATAACTGATATTGTCGATCCCGTAAATCTTTTCGCCTACATAGCAGTTACCGCTTACCCTTGCTTCCTCCTCTTCCAGCATAGGATCGTCATAATTTGCCGTCTGTCCCGCAATAGCCCCCATTCTTCCTGCCGATGCGTTACAATCCGCCATTGCATAACAATCCTTTATGGTATTGGCAAAGCCGGCGATACCGCCTACGTTTTTTCCCCCTGAAACGGAGCACAGGGAATAACAGCGTTTAATTACCGTCAGGGATTCGCCGCAAATACCGCCTGCGTAATCCCCTTCTGTACTTTCTACACTGCCGTACCCCTCCGAATCCACCACAATGCCATGCTTCATGTAGCCTACGATGCCTCCGGCGCCGTCTTTCTTTGCCGTTATATGTCCCTCATTGACACAGCCGGTGATCAGGCATTTGGTAAAATATCTCCTGCCCATCTGATAGTCCACGGTTCCCGCCGCACTGTCTTCCGGGTCTTCCTCATCGATGGACATGGCTCCTGCAATGCCGCCTATGTTGATATCGCCCTTCACGATTCCCTGGTTGGTGCAATGTTCTGTCTTTCCTGTGGTAATGCTTTCCGTATTTTCCACATCTACGTCCTCATACATTTCCTCCAGGTTCAACTCGCTGTAATCGGTGATATTATCCGCCAGTATATTGAAGATCACGTTGATCTGATCGTTTACGGCACGGAGATCTTCGTTCAGCACATCGGAGTAATCGGAGGCATTGCCGCTGAGGCTTTGCAGGCTTCCCGACATTCCTTTAAGCTGTTCGTGGAGTTTTTCCCTGTTTACGTCAAATTCCTGTCCCATTCTGGAAAAGCGGATGGGGGACTGTCCGTTTACATAATCTACCATGCTTTTTGTGTCTCTGGATGCCTCCCTCACAGCGTTTACCGCATTCTGCAGCTGGTCCAGCACCTGCTCCATGGTCTTTCCCGCATTGCCGATCTGATCCAGGGTCTGCTGTCCAACCACATTGGAAACCACGCTTAAGCTGCTTAAAATGGAAGAGGTTGCCTTCGACATTTCTTCCAATTCCCTTGAAAGCTCCTCCAGCTGTTCCTGGCTGGCGCCGGAGCCGTTTTGAATCTCGCGGATAATGGCGTTGACCCTTTCAGCCGCTTCCTGATGCCGTTTGATGGCGCTGGTTATATCTTCTTTCGCGCCGCTGACCGCATGGTGCTTATCCAGCTTCTCAAAGGACAGGTATACCTGATAATTTTCGCCCATGTCCACATCAAACCCATAAACATCGTTGTCCTGCCTGCTGACAGACAGGCTCTGTCCATTCTGGTCTGTAGCCGAAATATCCCCCAGGGTGTACGCCCCATCAGGCACAACCGTCACAAGCGCCTGGTCTCCCCGAATTTCACAGGAAGCATTCCCGCTTAAATTGGAGCTTAACTTCACCACCGGCATTCTGGTGCTTTCTTCCTGATCCGGGTCTTCCTCCTGTTCAGGCTCCTCTTCTACAGTCTCCGGCTCCTGGAAAATTTGCGTAATATTGCTCATAAGCGGTTCCAGATGATATTCTATTCTTTCTATGCGGGCAACAGGGGACATATCCTCACCGGCTTCTTCCTCCTCTTCTGCTTCGCCCTCTGTCTGGCTCCCGCCGATATCCTCAGGTTGATTCTCTGTATCGGGATTCTCCTTTTCACTTTCCTCCCCTGACGCATCCTCCCCGGGCGTCCCATCTTCCGCTGCACCACCCTCGATTGTCCCGGTTTCCGGAACCTCCGGAACCTTTTCCTCCGAATCTCCCTTTTCTGTCTCTTCCGAATTGTCCTTATCGTTCTCTTCTTCTTTCAAGCTTCCCTGATCCTTTTCTTCTTCGGGATTCTTTTTTTCGTTTTCCTCCTCTTTTGGATTCTCCTTTTCAGAGTCTTCTTCCAGTTTCTCATTGTCTGCTTTTTTTTCGGTTAAAATTTCCCTGTTCTGTTCTGTACGATTGTGACTGTCTTCTTCCTCAACAGGCGGATTTTCCTCTCCCTGATAGCTAAAGTATGCCTCCACCCTTACATTTTCCGCTGGCATAACAAAGGTATAGCTGTTCTCATCCTCCTGCTGTACGCTGATATTTCTTCCTTCCGCATCTACCACCCGGATCCGGTCTAAACCATAATCCCTGTCAGGTTCCGTCAGGAGCTGTACCGTATCTCCTTCTGCGGGATAATACTGAAGACTTAATATGTTTCCACCTACTGTGGAAAGCAGCGTTAAGCGGTTGTAATCTGTCTCCACATATTCGCCGCTGATCTCCCCTGCATCCTTCAGGCGGTCTGCAAGCGCATATAATTCTCTGTTAATACCGGCAAAACTGTCCTCCGCCGCATAAACATCATCAAACACATCGGGAAGCATCTCCATAATATGTTCCATGCGCTCTGTTACCGCCTGCGCCTGATCCATATTGTCATTCACAAAATCCGTCATCTGCCCTGCAAGCGCATCCCCGGCGTCCACCGCCCCTTCGCTGTAGGAAACCAGCCCATCCAGGTCTTCTTTAATGATGTTTTTACCTTCCTGCATATCATCCAGGGTCTTTTCCATCAGATCGTGAAGCCGGTTTACCGCATGAAGCAGGGATGTAGCTTCGTCTATCTCAATGTAAGGCTCCATCTGCCCTACAATGCCCCCCACATCCTTTCTTCCGTACACCACTCCGTGATTGGTACATGCAGACAACACGCCTGACTGTCTTCCGGCAATACCTCCGATATTATATCCGGTATGCTCATAGCCTACCCTTCCGTAGTTGACACATCCGGTAATCGTGCCATCCGAATGGCCGGCAATACCCCCTGTGTCCACGCCGCTGAAAAGCTCCGTCTCCGATTCCCCCAGGCTGATGCTCAGGAAAATACCCACGCCCATTTCATCGTCCTCTTCCACCCACTGGGTATCGTTGTTGATGCAGGCATGATTGGTGCAGCGGGTAACGGTACCGTGGTTTTTCCCAACAATTCCTCCTGTGGAATAATAGCCTGTAACCCGCCCTCCTGCGGTACTGCTCTGTATCACGCCGTTTCCCTCATTAACGCCCACCAAGCCGCCTACTGTATTCCTGCCGCTTACATTTCCCCGGAAGCTGCAATTGTAAATGGTTCCGTAATTGACGCCGCACAGTCCGCCGATACACTCCTTCTCCTGGGTAGCTGTTACCTCTCCTTTCAGAGTCAGATTTTCTACTACGCCGCCCTTTTCAATATAACGAAACAGCCCTGCCACATATCCGTCGCCGCTATAACAGAACCCCGACACGGTGTGCCCCTGCCCGTCAAAGACCCCGGCAAAAACCGGCACCGTACCGAAATCTGTATCTGTCAGGTCAATATCTTCCTGCAAAAGAACTCTCTTATTGGACGACCACTTATCTATGTAACAGTTCTCTGCAAAGGTAAGAAAGTCCTTTGTATTTCTGATCTCTATGACCTCTTTTTCCTGCTCTTCCGGTTCCTCTATCGCTGTCTTTTCTTCCGCTCTCAGCTCCCGTACCGGAAACATACTGCAGATCAACGTCAAAGCCATCCCCAGGGATATTGCTTTTAAAAGAAGTTTTTTATTTTTCATCCTCTTCCTCCTTTTCCTGCTGTATCAGCAACGCAAGATCCTGATTATGATCCTCCCTGATCTCCATTTTTCCCATATTCACAAACAAGCTTGCATCTCCCCGTATAAAGCCATGCATTTCACCGATAACAGCTCCGTTGATCTGTCCCTGGACATACCCGTCTACCCGCATAAGCCCGGTATTTTTCTCCAGCTTAATAGGAATGGACACCGCAAAGGAAGTTTTTTCAATAATCTTCTCTCCCAGCAAAAGAATCTGGGGCAGAACGAACATAACCACCACAATAGACATAATGGTTCCCCGTCCCAGGCACTGGCCAATACCGCAGATGGCGCCGTCAGAGGACATCTGTCCAATGAGAATACCGGCAAGAGCAAGCATGGAACCTGATGTCACGATGGTGGGAAAAGCAAAGTTCATTGTCTCAATAATCGCTTCCTTCTTGGACATTTTATTTTTCAATTCCATAAACCGCCCTGAAATTACAATGGCGTAATCGATATTAGCGCCCATCTGAATGGAGCTTACAATCAGATAACTCATAAAGAACACATTCTTATGCTGAACTGCCGGTACGGAAAAATTCAGCCAGATCACACCCTGAATCACCATGATCAGCAGCACCGGCATTCCGGCGGACATAAAAGTAAACAGCAGCACCACCAGCACCGCCATAATAGAGACTACGTTCACCACCTTATTATCCCTCTGAAAGGTTTTATAAAGGTCGTACTGACTGGTCGCTTCCCCCGGTATCAGAATCGTCCCTTCATAATACTTTCCTGCAATCTCGTGCATCTCATCCAGAAAAGCAAAAGTCTCATCCCCCTCCTCAGGCAGGTTCAGATACACCAGCATACGGCTGTAGGACTCGCCTTGCAGCTGATCCAGCGCGATCTGCATTTTGGTATGCGCCTCCTCCAGCGTATCCATCAAATCATCGTCCAATGACACATACCCCTCGTCTACCTCATCGTACAAAAACATAAAAATATCGATCAGCGGAACGCTGTAGGTAGACAATCCGTTTATGATCTTGGCGTAGTTCTCGTCATTTACCGCATACGCCATATACAGCACCTGGGCGACTTCATAGTCCAGCTCCAAGAGCTCTGAAAATTCTCTTGCCGTCAGCTTATCGGTAAGCATATACCCATCCATTGCCTCCGTATTAGCAAGACCCATGGTATAGTCCACCTCATCCCTTGCATCCAGCTCCGCCAAAAGCTTTTTCTCCTTCTCATAGCTGCCTGCCGGCACCACCAACGCTACCATATTGGTATCCCCGAAGCTTTCCCGGATCATTTCATCCACCACCATAGCGTCGCTCTGCACCGGCGTTTCCAGTTTGGTATATCCATATACATAAGGACATTTGGAGGAAACCAGGTAGGCGCCTATAATCAACACCAAAAACAGGGGCGGCATTATGTATTTCGTGGCATAGGCAAATTTCCCCACAAAAGGAATCTTGGGAATAAAGCTTTTATGCCTGGTTTTATCCATTGCATTGCCAAAAAGCATGAGCAGCCCCGGCATCAAAAGGAAAACCGCCAAAAGACTGAGCACAATGGCACGGATCAGGCACAAAGCCATATCGCTGCCAATGCCAAACTGCATAAACATCATAGCGATCAGACCGCCTACTGTCGTCAGGGAACTGGAGGAAATCTCCGGAATTGCCTTACTTAAGGCGACAATATCCGCCTCCCTGACAGACAGCTTCTGATGTTCCTCCTTATATCGATTGCAGAAAATCACAGCATAGTCAATGGACAGTGCCAGCTGCAGCACAATGGTCACAGAATTAGATACGAAGGAAATCGTTCCCATAAAAAAGTTGGTGCCCTTGGTGATCAATGCCGCGGCACAGAAGGTCAAAAGCAGCACCGGCACCTCCGCCCAGGTTTCCGAAGTCAGCAGCAGCACGGAAACCACCACAATCGCCACAAGCACGCTGATCACCTGCATCTCACTGGCAATCTGCTCCGCAGAAGCGTCTCCCATGGAAGTAGACACATAAAAGTCATATCCCTCCAGCAGCCCTTCCACCTCCGCTAACGCCTCCAGGGCACGCTCATCCGTTTCCTCATATCCAAAGGTGATATCATATAACGCCGAAAAATTGTTGTAATGATCTGTTGTTCTGTCAAAGGTCATCATAATCACATCTTCCAGCTCTTCTATCTTTTTCGAAAGCCTCTCAGCCTCGCTGTAGGATATGTTCGTTACCATCACCTTTGCCGTTCCATAAGTTACAAACTGCTCCTCCATTCGGTCAAGACCCTGCCGGGTTTCCGTGGTTTTCGGCAAGTATGCCGACATTGCGTTCTCCACCTTTACCCAATTCATTGACACTACTGAAAAAATCAGGGCAATGCCAAAGAGCAAAAAGAATAGATTCCGCCTGTCCACAATGAAGGTTGCGACTTTTATCATGGTTCCGCCATCTTCTTTGTTTTTACCTGGCTTCGCTGCCATTTTCTATCCACTCCTTTATATGAATTTTTTTGCAGAAAATATTGTAGTCTTTTCCTTTCGATTTAGCAATGGACATATGGACCCTCAATGCCCAAAAAACAGTCAATACGCTTCCATTTGCCTTATTTTTGGACACGGATCCCCGGTTTGCCCATTTTTCGGCAAAAAAAAATAAGGTACAGTACAGACACAGCATTCCTTTTACCGCTGAACAAGGTACTATCTAAAATCACTTATCAGAAGGAGGTTCTACCATGAACGAAATATTTACATCTCTATTTAGCGGAGGACTCTGGGCCGTTATAAAAGCCCTGTTGATCCTTCTCCTTGCATTTATCACCGCCGCCATCGTGAAATCTCTGGTGGTTAAACTATTTACCAAAACCAAACTAAACGCCCTGCTTGGGCGGGAGGGTTCTGCTTCAGGAGTGGAGGGTCAGATAAACAGCCAACGGGAAAAAACCGTAAATTTTATTGGGAAGCTGGTTCATCTCCTTGTTTTCCTGCTCTTTATCCCCGGCATCTTTGAGAACCTGGGCATGAGAGAGGTTTCCTCTCCTATTTTAAATATCCTGAATACTCTGTGGGGATACCTGCCAAACATCCTTGCGGCTGTACTGGTTTTGTGGGTCGGTTTTTTCATTGCCCGGCTGGTACGTGAACTTTTGATTCCGGTATTTGACAAACTTAAGATAAACGCCCTGCAGGAAAAAGCCGGAATACAGGTTGCTGCTGCCGGCAAACTCTCCAACACACTCTCTTACATTGTATATGTACTGATTTTAATCCCGGTGATGATCGCTGCCTTACAGGTCTTGAACATTCAGGCAGTTTCCGCCCCGGCAATCAGGATGCTTGATACCATTTTTACCTTCATTCCCAATATATTTGCCTCTCTGGTTATCATTATCATCGGATGTATGGTTGCCAGATTCTCAGGCAGCATTGTAGAAAACCTGATCGCCTCCGCCGGTCTCGATGCAAAGCTTTCCCAGCAGCTGTCCGATAAAGGGAAACCCTTTGTGCTGTCAAAGGTAATCGGCACAATTATCCATATCGTTATGGTTATCTTCTTCGTTGTGGAAAGTTTCGGCGTACTACATTTGGAGGTTCTTACAAATATTGGAAACGCAGTCATAGGGTATATGCCCTGCGTTCTCGCTTCCGCCCTGATTCTCCTTGCCTGTTATATTTGCGATGGATTCATGGGAAAAGCGCTTGCCAAAAACGGTCATGCCGGTTTTGCCCTGATTTCCAGGATCATCATTTATACCATCGGTATTTTTATGGTGCTGAATGAACTTGGAATCGCTACTGAAATTGTAACCACCGCATTTATTCTGATCATCGCCGCCCTCTCTGTGGCATTTGCTATCGCTTTTGGTTTAGGAGGCAGAGACTTTGCAGCAAAAATCCTGAAAAACCTGGAAAAGACATGCGCTACTTCAAACAGCGCTGCAGACGATGCCATAGAAACTGCCGGAAAGAGTCAGTCTAAATAGCAATTTAAATATAAGGAGTAAAGGAGGGATCCTTTTGTTACAGCTAAAGATCGCCAAAGCAGGCTATATCCTAATTTCAGTCATTTTTTATTTTTTCGGTGTCATTTGTATCCTTTCAACGGATATCAACGCAAAAACAGGCGCCATGGCAGGCGGTGTGATTCTCATCGCATATGGCGTAATCAAGATAACAGGCTATCTCTCCAAGGATCTTTTCTGCCTGGCGTTTCAATACGATCTCGCCTGCGGTTTATTTTTGATCGTGCTTGGCATTCTTGTTCTCGCCGTCAATGCCGGATTTGAACATCATCTGCTGTCAGGCATGGGCGCTTTGGTTTTACTGGACAGCCTGCTCTCCATTCAGACGGCGCTGGACGCACAAAAATTTGGTCTTTCCACATGGTATGTCATCCTGATCGCCTCCATCCTCTCCGGAACCCTGGGCGCTGTTCTGATCGTCCGGCACACCTTAATGACAGCCGGACTTGCCCTTCTTGCCGAAGGATTTATGAGACAATACATTGTCCAGTGTACCGTCCGCTTATCCCCTGCCGCCAAGAGACTTGCCCGGGAGTAAGATCTCTGATTCCGCCAGCAGCGGTTTTACAAAAGAACCTTTTACAAATAAGGAAATTTTCATGCAGATAAAAGAAAGGAGTACTACATTATGAACGCATCAACAACATTGAAAAAATTTGGTCTGGAACAGGCGTTCCACTATATTTACAAGGATCCTGAAAAGAATATGCTTAAGATTATGGACTGGGCTGATAAATTTGCAGGCGACGATTTCGTTTCCCAGAGAAAGATGATCCGGGAAGTAATCACCAATCCTAAACATCCATATTATCCCTATGTCCGCCGTCTTTTCACGGACATAGACCCTAATGTGACAAAGACCCTTGCCGTAAACTTTTTTATTAACGCCGCTTTGATTGGCTGGCCAAAGGAGGAGGAACTGCGCAAAAAATACGACTGTAATATTCCCTGGGCAATCCTTTTAGACCCCACCTCAGCCTGCAATCTTCACTGCACAGGCTGTTGGGCGGCAGAATACGGAAATAAACTGAATCTGTCCTATGATGAGATAGACGACATTATCCAACAGGGAAAAGAACTGGGCGTGTACATGTACATTTATACCGGAGGGGAACCTCTGGTTCGGAAAAAAGACTTGATCCGGCTGTGTGAAAAGCATTCTGACTGCGTATTTCTGTGCTTTACAAATGCAACCCTGATCGATGAAGAATTCGCAGATGAAATGCTGCGGGTAGGTAATTTCGTCCCGGCAATTTCTCTGGAGGGATTTGAAGACGCCACCAACCAGCGACGGGGCAGCGGCGTTTATCAAAAAGTACTGTATGCTTTATCGCTTCTTCGAAGCAAAAAGCTGGTCTACGGAATTTCCTCCTGCTATACCAGCGCTAATTATGAATCCATCACCTCGGAAGAATACCTGGATAAGCTAATTGAAATGGGAGCCTGGTTCATCTGGTATTTCCATTACATGCCTGTGGGAAACGATGCGGTTCCTGAGCTGATGCCTACGCCCACCCAGCGCAAAGGCGTCTATGAAAAGATACGCCGGTACCGCCTGGAAAAACCGCTGTTCGCCATGGATTTCCAAAACGATGCGGAATATGTAGGCGGCTGTATCGCAGGCGGACACCGTTATCTCCATATTAATGCAAACGGCGATATAGATCCCTGCGTATTTGTCCACTATTCCGATTCCAATATCCGGGAAAAGTCTCTTCTGGAGGCGCTGCGCTCCCCTATGCTGATGGCATATCACGACAGGCAGCCTTTTAACAAGAATATGCTGCGCCCCTGCCCTATGCTTGAAAATCCTGAAAAGCTCCGTGAAATGGTCCGGTGCTCCGGCGCTCATTCCACCGATCTGCAGTCTCCGGAAAGCGTAGACCATCTCTGTGCCAAATGTGACCGCTACGCACAGAATTGGAAGCCGGCAGCGGAGGAGTTGTGGCAAAACAGCCCCCGAAATAAAGAAAAAAACCTATAAGGAGCATAGTGTTCCTTCTGCATTTCCCAAAAAGGCTTTTTTGCTGGCACCTTCAAAGGAAATACATACCTTTTCACAAAAGGCAACAAGATCGTAGGACGCTCCGCCGTCAAGCCAGTCCAGGGCGACACCGACCAGCGTGCATTTATAGAATTTGATCAAAGCCGCCTTATCCTCTGGTTTAAGGATGATCTCTTCCGTTGCATGCTCCACATAAAGCTGTACAATCAGAAAGCTGATTTCATTTAGATACCGTATAAATGCTTCCCGGTGGGCGGAGCGATAAATATGAATTACCGCAGATTTGCGCCTGGTAAGTTCCTGTGCCATGGGTGTGATGCAGTTTAAGGGAGATCCTAACTCACAATTTTCTTTAATTAGCTGCTCCGCCCATGCCTGGATGGAATACTCTGCAAGATCGGGAATGTCCCTGAAATGGTAGTAAAACGTATTTCGGTTTACCTGGCAGCGTTCTACGATGTTTTGCACTGTAATTTTGCTATAGGGTTTTTCTTCCAGAATCTGCCAAAATGCATCGCTGATGACTTCTTTTGTCCGGTTCATATGCCCGCCTCCAAAATTATATTGATGCCATTATACTAAAATCCAATTTTCTTTTCAACATGTGACAAATCTAAAATCCGGGAGAAAAAGGTTGAATAAATTGCTTGATAGCAATTTATTCAACCAGGAATTTGTGCCGAAGCGTCACAAATTCTTTTGATCGCAGAGCAGAATTGGAGATTCTGCTCGCAGTTCCTATGAGTATGCCTGACGGCAAACTCAGCGTAAAACGCTTCGGAATGGAGGGAAACATGAAATTGCCTATGTATAAAAAAACGCAAAAAATTCTTAAAGCGCTGCCATTGATAGTCTGCGCTGTCATAATGATTCTGCTTCTTTCCTCCGGACAAGAGATCACCGTTGAAATGATTTTAAGCTATACGCCCAAGGCTCCCTTCACTGCAGCTCTTATTATTTTGCTTTTATATGCCTTTAAAAGCATATCCTTTGTTTTTCCCATCGCTGTTCTTCAAATAGCAACCGGGCATTTATTTGCAACGCCTTTCGCGCTGTTGGTCAATTTTCTGGGAAGAGCGGTTACTCTTACAATCCCTTATTGGATCGGACGTTTTTCCGGTTCCGATACAGTGGATGATTTATCAGAAAAATATCCGAAACTAAAAGAGGTCTGCTCCCGTCAAAAGCAGCACCCTCTTTTTATTTCCTTTTTGCTGCGCAAATTCAGCTTTTTACCCGGAGATGGCGTGAGCCTGTACCTTGGCGCCGCCAAAATTCCTTTTCCATCTTATCTTGCCGGCGGCATCCTGGGAACCACCTTGGGCGTAGTCTTATCAACGATTCTTGGCTCGAGTATTACCGATCCTGCTTCCCCGGCATTTTGGCTGTCGGCTTCCCTGATGGCTATTACCGCGATTGCTTCTTCTTTACTATACCTCTACAGCAGCAGGAAAAAAATGTAAGTTTGTAAAATTTTTCAGGTGTGGCATTACCCCAGGCAGAAAACAGGATGCCCATTGGCACATCCTGTTTTTTGCCTGGGGTAATGCCACGCCTGAATACATACCCTGGCGTAGACTTGCATTGTAACGAACTATCTAAAAAGAGCAGGCGCTTTGCCTGCTCTCTGATTCATCTGGTATATGGGCTAGTCTTCCTCGTCCTGGTCTGCTGCTACGGCTGATACTACAGAAGACACTACAGCCACAACCACCGCTATTACTATAATGAGAAAGCCCCCTGCCAACAACATAAATTCCATCTCGCATCTTCCTTTCGTACCTTGTTTCTATCGATGGATTTATTGTACTAAATCTATGGCTATTTTTCAACTATAATCTCGTTGAAAAATTATCTATGTTTTCTTTTTCCTTCCCCGGTAAAAGGCTCACGCCGGATAGACCTTAAAAGGCTATTTATTTTTTTCAAAGTTTTTTTATCCTGTGACTGCCAGTAGAGATATTCCTCCCAAGCATCTTCCGCAAAGGTAATCTTACTCACACTCCATAGCCATACTATGCTGAAATTTTTTACTTAGAAAGTTTTCTCTCTTGACACATTGAACATCGTTCAGTATAATGTGTTTGAACACCGTTCAAGGAGGCTATATGGACAACAAAGAAACCATCATACAAGCAACAATAGAGCTGATCAATGAAAAAGGCGAGCAAATGACCGACATTACCGTACGGGAAATATGCAAAAGAGCAAATGTAGGCTTGGGACTTGTAAACTATCATTTTGGCAACAAAGACAAGCTCATAGAATTGTGCGTTGAACGTATCGTAAACGGCATTGTTGCGCTCTTTGGCTCCATCCGAGAAAAAACGGAAGCTCTGACTGCCTTTGAAAAGCTCGATTATCTTGGGAACATGACGCTGACCTTTTTGTTTGAGCACTATGCCGTGTCCAAAATCTCTATCCTTTCAGATATGCGTGCGCCAAAGGAAGATGACAATACCCACAGAACATACCTTGCCTATCTCCCCCTTGTGTCCGCCTGCCGTCCGGATTGGAACCGGGAAACCCTTGAACGGAAAACCTTTTACCTGATTACGGTCATGCAGCAGTCTTTTTTGCGGCACAAAGTGATACAGCAGCTCTACGGAATCGATCTGACCCTTCCGGAAGAGCGCAAAGCATTTCACGAGACCATTTTACATGATATTCTGGAGATATAATCGCTCCAGCATGGAGGACAGCATATGAAAATCACAGTTATAAACGGAACAGAAAAACACGGCGTAACCTGGCGCTTGAAAGAAATCTTTCTGGAAGCGTTCAGAGAGAAAGCAGAAATTACGGAATTCTATCTGCCCAGGGACTGCCCCGCCTTTTGCAGCGGCTGTTGCAGCTGTTTCTTCCAGGGCGAGCATACCTGCAAGGACGCCGGATACATATCAAAAATGGCAGCGGCGCTGTTAGAAGCCGATTTGATCGTAATGACCTCCCCTGCCTATGTGATGCACGCAACGGGCGCAATGAAAGCCTTCCTTGACCATCTTGGTTATTTGTGGCTTTCCCACCGTCCTGCCCCCGAAATGTTTCAAAAGCGGGCGGTTGTGATTACCCAATGCATTGGCGCAGGCGCAAAGTCCACGGCAACGGACATAAAGCACAGTCTTTCCTGGTGGGGCATCTCCAAAATCAGCGTATTTACCGAAAAGCTTATGAGTGAGATCGTCTGGGAAAAGCTTCCGGAAAAGAAACGCTCCCAGCTTACAGCAAAAATGAAACAGTTATCCCAAAAACTTTCCCTGGTTGACTATGAAAAGCCCTCCAGCGTAAACGTAATTACCAGGATAAAGTTTCTTTTCTGCCGCATGATAAAAAAATCAATTTATAAAAGTAACCCGGAAGACCGTGACGGAAAATATTGGGCTTCCCAGGGCTGGTTGGAGAAGAACAGACCCTGGAAAAACCGAAAAAAATAACCTCTCTTTTTGGTGCAGAAATTGAGAGGAAAAAGGATAAAGCACAGGATATACTAAAAGCTGTCGGGAGGATTTAAGATTATGGAATGGATTGAAAGACTCAACAACGCAATGGCTTATATTGAGGAGCATTTGACGGACGAAATCGATGTGGCACAGCTTGGGCGGATCGCCTGCTGTTCCTCCTACCATTTTCAGAGAATGTTTACTTATATGGCAGGTATTCCTTTATCCGAATATATCCGCAGAAGAAAAATGTCCCTTGCCGCCGTAGATTTGCAGGGAAAGGATATGAAGATCATCGACGTTGCCGGGAAATACGGCTATCTTTCCCCCACCGCATTTAACAGAGCCTTCCAGTCCGTCCACGGCATCGCCCCATCTGCCGTAAAAAATGAAGGGGTATCCGTAAAATCCTTCCCTCCTGTCCAGTTTAAAATCACAGTCAAAGGAGCAGAAGAAATGAATTACCGAATCGAAACAAAAGAACCCTTCCGGATTGTCGGCGTATCTGTGCCCCTGCACAAGGATATTGAGAAAAACTTCACGACAATTCCTCCAAAGTGGCAAGAAATAGCCGAAAACGGAACCCTGCAAAGATTGATCGCCATGATGGACACGCCCCCCATGGGCGTGCTGGGCGTCAGCACCTGCAACGACACGGAACCCTGGAGGTACTATATTGCAGTATCCACCTCCCAGACGGCGGAGGATCTGGAAGAGTATGTTGTTCCGGCTGCCACCTGGGCAATCTTTTCCGGGTCAGGGACAAACCAGTCTATCCAGGAATTGGAGCGGCGCATTGTAACGGAATGGCTGCCCACTTCGGGTTACGAATATGGCAATGCCCCTGATGTGGAGGTCTACTTAAATCCCGATCCCCAAAACGCGCAATACGAAGTATGGATACCTGTAATCAAAAAGTAATAAAACAAACGCCGGCCCGCTTTGCGGGTCAGCGTTCGTTTTCTATTCTACAACTGTTTTTCTTTCCACACTCCGGTGCAGATTCTTTGTCCCGTGGTAGTACACCAGCAATACAAACACCGCTGCAAAGGCGGCAAGCCTTCTGAGTCTTCCTCCCTGCCTTGCCCATCTTACAAGGGTTCCGATCA
Source organism: Lachnospiraceae bacterium UBA7093 (assembly GCA_002492465.1). Lineage (GTDB taxonomy): Bacteria > Bacillota > Clostridia > Lachnospirales > Lachnospiraceae > Suilimivivens. The sequence continues at coordinate 28,996 of DKYT01000042.1, forward strand.
ATTCTTTCTTCTTCTCCTCGCTCATGCCTCTTTCGGCATCTGTAAAATATATCAGAAGATAGGCAAGCCCTGCGATCATGGCAAGGGTTGCATACAGCTCCAGGGGAGTTGTATCCCCGGTTTTCGGCTCCTGATCCTTTCCCTGGACGGGGCTTTTCTCCTGTACGCCTGCGGCATTGCCGCCGCTGCCCTTACTTTCAGGGTTCTGAACATCCTTTGCTCCCTGAACGCTATCGGCGCTGCCTTCACTGCCATTCTCTCCGCCGGCACTGCTTCCGCTTCCGCCATTGGCATTTCCGCTGTCAACGCTTCCGCCTCCACCGTTTTCATCCCCGCCGCCGGTGCTTCCGCCTCCGCCGTTTTCATCTCCGCCGCCGGTGCTTCCGCCTCCGCCGTTTTCATCCCCGCCGCCGGTGCTTCCGCCTCCGCCGTTTTCATTTCCGCTGTCCTTTGCATCATCCTGATAAACGATAGCATAAGTGGAAAACCGATCCGTTTCTATGGTAATCGTATCTTCACTCTGATCCAGGTCTTCCAGGAACTCCGCCTGTCCGTCATGGACACGGATCACGCCAAAGGTTCTCGCACTTTGGCTGCCGGTATTTTTCAGGCGGTCAGGCACCGCAATAGTGATGGTAAGCTTTCCCTTCGTCTCCGATATTTCTCTGCGAATGTCTTCAATAAATTTTATCAGACGGATATCCAGATATTGCCCCAGGGTAAAATCATGCAACGCTGCCTCCACCGCCGCTTTATGCTCGCTGCTGACAATTGCGTCTGCATCCCTTACAGAAAGAACGATCCTGATATCCTTTCCTGCTGCTGCCTGCTGCTTTTCCTCTTCTGTGAGAAGCAGCTCCGCCAGCTCCTCCGGTGTCTCAGCAAACATCATATCCGGCGCATTCTCCTCTTTCACAACCTCCTTATTAATCTCTCCCGCCTTTGTGTCAGAAACAACATACTCCGGTGAGTACATGTCAATATAGTTTGCCTCTGCGCCATTGAAATAAGAATCGGGGACAACCGTCCAGACCTGCCCGTCCACCGTAACGCTGCAGTCCGGCGTAATCACCCAATCTCCTGCAAACTGCGGCTGCCGTGTAAAAGATGCCCTTAAACAGTAAACCCCTTCTGTGTAATGGGAATCCGTTACCTCTGTCCAATTTCCTTCCTCATTCTTTTTCTGCCAGGAAATTGAGGTGTACAACTGCTCCTTATCCGATACAAGCGTCGGCGTCTGCACCTCCGCCCCTAATGCAGGAACGGTGAAATCGAGCAACTGGGCTTGCACAGCCGTTATCTTACTGCGGGTATCCTCTACCGTCCCGTCTGTAATGTAGTCCTTCCAGTCGCTCCATTTTTCGTCATAGGCTGCTTTTGCACCTTCCGGCACCAGAATACCTTTTGTGTTCCCTGTAACAAATCCACAATCTTCAAAGATGTTGTACATAGAGTTTTCACTTACAAGCTCCGGAGGTACATTGCCCTGCATCACTACCTTTTCAAGTCCTGTACACCCTGAAAAAGTCTCTCCTTTAAGTTCCTTCACACTACCCGGTATGGAAATTTCCTTTAAGCTCTCACATCGAAGAAATGCCCAATTTTCAATCGTTTCAATCCCCCCTGGAAGTACCACTGATTGAAGGGCGACGCAATCCTGAAACGCTGATCCCCCGATCTTCGTGATCTGAGATCCGGTCATATCAATCTCTTTAAGATTTTTATAGGAATTAAACTGACTTTCCTTAAGCTCGGTCACAGTTCCCTGTACAATCACCTTTACAACCTGAGATTCTTTCCCTGCGTCATGAGCTTTCCAATCATCCATACCCGCCTGGGAAAGAATAGTCAGCGTTCCGTCCTCCCCAAGCGTCCAGTCCTTGTTTTCATCACCGGAGGAATCTTTCGTCCAGGACGCGTAAATGTTCGTTTCACCATTAATCGAATCAGAAAAGTTAAACTTCTGGCTGCCGCCATTTTCTGTCACCCATCCTGTAAAAGTATAGCCGTTCTTTTTCAAGGGTTCAGGCTCACTTGCCGTTCTCCCCGCTGCTATGTATTGCACATCCTGCAGAACATCCCCATCATAAAAATTAGCTGCACACAAATTAACATCAACTCTTGGATAATTATCTGCACTGGAAGGTCCTACCCAATCATTAATTTTTATCGCATACGCTTTCCCTCTCTCTAACTCAAATATGTATTCATGGCCTTCTCCACCTTCAACTTGTTTGCCCTTAACTTCGGAACCGTCATCGCTGCTCACCATCGTTATCTCTACCCGATCCTGATAGGGGAATTCCGCTTTCTCACCATATATATACAAATGCATAATACAGTTATATGTATCCCCTTCCGCCATAGATCTTGCTGCATTGAAAGTCCCTCCCTGGGGAGCTTCCTCCGGCGTGGTTTCCTCTGGAAGGTTTTCCCCGGGAGCAGACTCCTCATCCGTCTCGGGCTCTCCAATCATATTATCCACGGGGGCAGCCAGTTCCGCCGCCAGCACATTCACCGGCGCCGCATTCCACAGCGCGCCCACCACCAGCGCCATGGAAAGCACCGCCGCCATTGTTTTGGGTAACAAAGTTTTCTTTCCCTTTTTCATTTCTCTTACCTCCTACTGTTTTTATCCCTGCATTGCACTTTTTCCAAAGGACTGGCAGGATACCATTACATCCAATACAAAGCTGCCCTTCTCCGTATAACAGGACATCTCGCCATCAAGCCGACTTGCCGCCTCCTGTATGGTGGCAAGTCCAAACCCATGATCCCATCCCTCCTTATCTGTAGGAGCGATGGTCCCCTTCTCCACATGCAGATCCTCTCTGCACCGGTTCCTGATCCTGATCATGAGACAGCTTCCGTTATATTTCATCTGCACCGAAACATCCCGTTCCTCAACTTCAAGCTTTTTGAACGCGTCGCACACATTTTCCAGACCGTTGGAAAGAATCTGACACAATTCCATGTAGGGCAGTTCCTCCTTCCCCACCTGTATATCCATTTTGCATACCGCCCCCAATTCCTGAAGCTTCTGGGAGTAGTGGACAAACACTGCGTTCAGATAGGGATTCGCACAAAATGAGGGGGATAGTGGATCCATTTCATTTTCCACACCTTTCAAATACTCCTGCGCCTCCTTCACTTTTCCGGCAGCAAGAAGCCCCGACAAGGTCGCCGTATATCCCTTCATATCATGCTTCATCTTCCGTATACGCTGCTGACTCTCAAGCTGCGTCTCCAGGCTGCTCTTCTGCTCCTGCAAAATGCGTTCGCTCTGCTGTTTTTGATAGAGCAAAAGCTGTCTGTAAAGGGATGTAAATATAGTAGCATAATTAAACACCATAAGTACCAATACCAATATGCATGAGATAATCGAGAATTCTCGA
>DKYT01000005.1:0-3572 GCA_002492465.1 Lachnospiraceae bacterium UBA7093
TTATCAACTGGAGCGGCATACAAGAGAGAAAAATCTGATTGAAAATGAAAAATTGATATTATTTGAAGTTCAAAATCAATACTATATACATGATATTATTCCAAATTGTTCAGAAGATATTGATGATATGGATATTTTTTATTCTATTCCAAATGATATTGGAAACTATATTAATAAATTGGCAAATCCGTAGGCAGACCGTGCGGGCTGATAACGGAAATTACTTGGAAAGCAGCTTTTGCATTTCTTTAACGCCTTTTTCCTGCGAAATGATGATGGTGTTTAAGATCGGTACAAGTTCCGGGCAGATACAGTAGCGCAGTGCGTTTAGGGACATTGCGATCGCGCCCTGATGATGCGGAATCATTTCCCGCATAAAGTTGTCGCTGATATTGTCAGTGGAACAGGCGGTGTTCATGCCGGTGTACATCGTGTGAATGATATTTTGAAACTCCCGTTGGTATAAACTGATGTCCTGACAGGAGCTTTTCTGTGTCTTACAGGAACACAGTATATTCTGCATCTCGCAGATGCTCTTCGTCTGCTCGGCGATGATGTTTGACGCAATCTGCTGCAATGCATTGCAGGTGGTGTATTTCAGTACATTTTCAGACATCTGGATCGCTGCCCTGTGGTGGGGAATCATCTGTACGATGAAGTTTTGAGAGATGCTGTCCGTGAGACAGGCACCCTCCATTCCCTGAATCATATGGTCTAAAATGTCATAGAAAACGAACAGGTACTCTTTGGTAGAACTACTGAAACTGCATGGCTCGTGCATGGTAAATCCTCCTGTGGGTGTGAAGTCTGTTATATCGTGAGTGTAGCGAGATATAATTTATTGTATCATATGATTTATAGGAAAAGAGTGTGTCTGGTTCTTCACCACCGCCTTAAAATCGGTCAATACCAACATCCGCAGCACGCAGTCACAGCTATGGGATGTGAACAACCTTTCCGGGGTGGGACTGACACCGAAAAGAGAAATGATGCAAGAATGATGCAAAAATGATGCAAGAATGATGCATGGGACAGGTAAAATAGCAGTGTAAAATGAGGTTATGGGAAATGGAAAAAGAAGAAGGAGGACGCAAGTCAAAGCGCTCGCAATGACAAGACGTTATGAGATTACAAAAGAAGAAAAGAAAAAAGAAGTTTTTGGCACAGGGCTCTGTACGGCTGGCTGCTTTTTTGGCTCTTTCGTGTTTTTATATGGAGATTGTTTTCAAGCTGTCAGTCGAAACAATGCACACCGGAAGTTCATTTGTATTTCTGGCTTTATTCTCCCTCTGTGTGGGGCTGGTTGGTTCAGGAATTATTTCGCTGTTGCCGAAAAAAGCAGTGCAGCTTCTGACACCATTTTATCTGGGGTTTTTATGTCTCATTTTCATTGTGGAATTTCTGGTATATAGACAATTTAAGGTGGCATATGACATAAATACCATATTGAATGCCGCGACTGACGCACTGGGCGGATTTGGTGCTGACATCAGACGGTTGATCTTCTGCTTTGATGGAATCAGTCATATTGCGCTTTTTTTGATGCCGCTTATCCTGTGGTTTGTACTAAGAGAAAAGATAACAGGGCGGTTACCCAAAAAGAGCATTTGGCGGAGGCGTAAAGGGCAGACCGTTTATTTTTTGCTGGCACATTTGGCTGGGGGAGCTGCCTGTTATGGAGCGGCTCTGTTCCTTATTTTATGCTGTGGTCTGCATAAGGACATTTTTACAAATCAATATAATTTCGAGTCGGCAGTAATGCAGTTTGGGCTGGGCGAGGGGCTGTGTCTGGATATCCGGAATCTTGCTTCATCCAAAACGTCCGCTCCTGTCTTTGAACGCATGGAGGAAGCCGTATCCGACAGTAAGACCGTCGCACAGGCAAAGGAGGCTGCCAGCGTTCAGAAGGTAGCCATACTTCAAGAGGAGAGTTCCTCCCAAAGCGCGAAAACTGCGCAGGAGGATGAAACGGTAACACCGGCTGTATACGGTCAGAGTGTGATTTCTGTTGATTTTGCTGCTCTTGCTGACGCAGGCGGGAACTGTGCCGATATTGATGCTTATGTTTCTACGCTCACACCGTCAAGCCAAAATGCCTATACGGGTTCTTTTGCGGGGAAAAATCTGATTTTGATCTGTGCGGAAGCATTTTCGGGCTTTCTCATTGACCCGGAGCTCACACCGACACTTTACAGGCTTTCCACAAAGGGAATTAATTTCAATGATTATTACCAGCAGTCAATTTCCGGAACAACCGGAGGTGAATATCAGCTTTTATTTGGTTTGCTCCCCACTTCCGGCGGAAGCTCCATTAAGGAGATTACGCAGAACGGAACGCATACCAATATGGGCGCGCTTTTAAATGACAAGGGATATTTCGGCATGGCTTTCCACAACAGTACTTACACCTATTACGACCGGCATGAGACCCATACAAAGCTGGGGTACAGCGGGGGATATATGGGAGTGGGAAATGGTCTTGAGAAGCTTATCAGCCCTAAATGGCCGGCAAGCGATCTGGAATTGATGCAGGAAACTTTGCCGATGTACATTGACAAACAGCCTTTTAATGTTTATTACATGACGGTAAGCGGTCATAGTGTATACGCTTTTGGCAACAATGCCATGGCAAGGGAAAATAAAGATACCGTAGACGCGTGGTGCGCGAAGAACAATCTTTCCTACACGGAACCTGTACGCGCTTATATAGCCGCGAACCTTGAGCTTGAAAAGGCAGTGGATTATCTTGTGAAAACCCTTGAAGAAAAAGGTATTGCAGATGACACGGTCATCTGCATTGCGCCGGATCATTTTCCTTACGGCCTGGATTCAGATGCCTCCCTGGGAAATATGCCGTATCTATCTGAATTATACGGTTATCCAGTGAACACCTATGAGGAACGGGATAGAAGCCGTGCTATTATCTGGTGCGGTGCGCTTGAAAATAAGGAGCCGATTATTGTGGATACGCCTACCTCTTCCGTAGACATACTTCCGACATTGTGCAATCTCTTTGGCGTAGAATGGGATTCCAGGCTTTATGTGGGAAGGGATGTGCTCTCAGATGTGCTCCCCCTGGTTTTCTTTGGAAATTATGACTGGAAGACTGACTTAGGGCATTATAGTTCATCCAAGAATATTTTTACGCCGACGGATGAAAATGCCGTCATTCCGGAAGATTACGTAAAGCAGATATGCAGCATGGTGAGAAATAAAATGACATTTTCCAAGTCTGTGCTCAGTCATGATTATTATACGCATGTTTATGATGCGGCATTAGTGTCAGAATGATGTGAAAAGGATTGATGAAAAGATGACAGGATCAGCCGGGATCCATTTACGGACCGTAGAGAGATAAGATTTCAATGCCTTATCATCCCCCCTTTATTCAGGTGCCTGATAAGGTGTTTTGCTGTATAAAACTTTCTGTCTGGTATTGAGTCCCTGGACAACAAAGGCGGTGCCAGAGACTTTAGGGACTGATTTTATTTTAGTCAATCGGATGCATTTCTTTATTTCTAAAATGTAACATTCAAATCAAATTCTCCAATACACATAAAACCGTTTCTTTT
>DKYT01000005.1:3813-5732 GCA_002492465.1 Lachnospiraceae bacterium UBA7093
CACATAAAACCGTTTCTTTTTATCAGATAATGTCAAAGATAAATAAACCCTATAAATTTGAAAAATGAAGATATTTTACAAGACGCAGGAAAAAATAAGCGATAAAATGGTTTTTAACAAATTTCAAATATGAAATAGGAGGTAATCCGCATGAAGAAAGAAACAAGGACAGTGGTATATGATGATGAATTAAGGATAGAAGCATACCGTTTTGAAGGAATCGTGCAGCCCTTTCCAAGCCATTTCCATGAGCATTATGTGATTGGATTTGTGGAAGCTGGGGAGCGGGTGCTTTCCTGCAGGGGCAGGGAATATGCCATAGAGGGAGGCAGCATCGTGCTTTTCAATCCGGGAGACAGCCATGCCTGTGTGCAAAGCGACGAAGGGACGTTTGATTACCGGGGATTTAACATTTCAAAGGAGATCATGTTCGATCTGGCGGAAGAAGTAACAGGGAAGAGAATGCTTCCCGGATTTTCAGAAAATGTTATCTATGATGAAGAGGCAGCCTGTCATCTGCGCCTGCTGCACGAGATGGTCATGAAAGGGACAGGGGAGTTTGGGAAGGAAGAAACCCTGCTGTTCCTGCTTTCGTATCTGATTCAGAATTACGGACAGCCCTTTGAAAGCTGTATCCCTGAGTGCAGGCAGGAGATTGAAAGAGCCTGTGAATACATAAGGGCGCATTACACGGAACGCATCTATTTAGACCAGATTTGCCATCATGCAGGGCTTAGCAAGTCAACATTGCTGCGTGCCTTTACAAAAGAAAAGGGAGTAACGCCGTACCGGTACCTTGAGACAATCCGCATCAATGAAGCAAAGAAACTGTTGTCCGAAGGGATTTTGCCTGTGGAAGCAGCAGTCAGGACAGGGTTTTCAGATCAGAGCCATTTTACAAATTATTTCAATCAATTTATAGGGCTTGCACCGGGGACTTACCGTGAAATATTTTCGGATAAAGGCGGGGAGGGTGACCGGCATGGGGAATAGGAAATCAGCAGGGCATTTGGCGGCGCTGTTTACGATCATCATATGGGGGACAACATTTATATCCACCAAAGTCCTGCTTACGGATTTTAAGCCAGTGGAGATACTATTCTTTCGCTTTGTCATGGGATTCGCGGCATTGTTTCTCGTCTGCCCACACCGTATGAAAGGAGTGAATCGCAGACAGGAAATGATTTTTGCGCTGGCGGGGCTGTGCGGGGTATGCCTGTATTATCTGCTGGAGAATATCGCCCTTACCTATACGATGGCTTCCAATGTGGGTGTTATCATATCAGTTGCACCATTTTTTACAGCGATATTGTCGCATATATTCCTGAAATCGGAAGGAAAGCTGCGGGCAAATTTCTTCATTGGTTTTGTGGTGGCGATGGCTGGTGTCGCGCTAATCAGCTTTAACGGTTCCAGAATGGAATTGAACCCAGTAGGAGATGTACTGGCAGTCCTCGCGGCTTTTGTATGGGCGTGTTATTCCATACTGACGAGGAAGATTAGCAGCTTTGGGTATCCGGTTATCCTTACCACAAGACGGACATTTTTTTATGGCATCCTATTCATGGTTCCGGCATTGCTCTTTTTTAATTTTGAAATGGGGCTGGAGCGGTTTGCTGATATGACGAGCCTGCTTAATATCCTGTATCTTGGGCTGGGAGCGTCCGCACTCTGTTTTGTTACATGGAATCTTGCGGTAAAGGAGCTTGGGGCGGTTAAGACCAGCGTTTATATTTATATGGTTCCCGTCATAACGGTGGTGACTTCTGTGTTCATACTGAAGGAACCGGTGACGTGGGTTTCCGTTATGGGGACAGTTTTGGCGGTTGTGGGGCTTTTCCTTTCTGAATATAACGGGAAGGGGAGTGACAATATCGCCAATGAACAGGAGGATTGAAAATGGATTTACAGAATGAAAA
>DKYT01000005.1:6045-14250 GCA_002492465.1 Lachnospiraceae bacterium UBA7093
CATGGTAATTGACGAGAACCTGCCGCTGGGCATCATAGCGAATACAGCGGCAATCATGGGGATCACGCTTGGAAAACAGATGCCGGAGATTGTGGGCGCAGACGTATATGACAGGACAGGCAACGGGCATTTGGGGATTATTGAATTTCCGGTGCCGATTTTAAAGGGTAATGGGGATGTGATCAAAGCTATTCGTGAGAAATTGTATGAGCCGGAGTTTTCAGATTTGACGGTGGTTGATTTTTCTGATCTGGCGCAGGGATGCAAGACCTATGATGAGTTTATAGAAAAGATGAAGGATGTTTCAGAGGGGTCGCTGAATTATTTGGGGATTGCCATCTGTGGTGCGAAAAAGAAGATAAACAAACTAACAGGGAGCATGGCACTGCTGAGATAGTGTAAAGATGCGACTGCTATAATTATTCACAATAACGATAGAATGGCATCTCATGCTTCAGAGCAGAAAGGTATTGCGTACGGAAGATATGGTGCAGGAGACTTTTTTGAAGCTGATCTCGTGCAAAAAGAAGTTTACATCAAAGGAACATGAGAAAGCATGGCTGAAATTTCGTGTCGCTTACTCTTACCCATGCGTCATGCCGCTATTGTGTTGATGAATGTCTTAAGAATGCTGGGGTGTTTCTCCCGGCATTTTTAACGTAATGATTGTGTGGAAGGTAAGGGTATCATAATGATAGTACATTTGGATATCACCATGATACTTGTCCACAGTTTTTTGGATGCTTTTGATACCGAAGCCATGTCTGCGTTTATCAGGCTTGTTGGTGGTAAGGCTGCCATGGGAACCCTCAAAAGGATTTTTTTTGCTGGAGTTGATAACGGTTATTACGATAAACGGAGTTTTGGCTCTTCTCACTGCATTTACTTCAATATAAGCTTCCGGAATGTCAAGGGCAGCTTCCAGGGCGTTGTCCAGAAGGTTGCCAAACAGGGAAGAAAGGTCGCTGTCCGCAATGAAGTCGATGATTCCATGCCGTATATCCACATGAAATGCGATCCGATGGTTATCACATTGCCGCTTATAGCGGCACAAAATGGTATTCAGCATTTCATGACTGCATAGCCGGGAGGTTTCTTTTAAATCCGAGGAAAGTGTAAGCTGCTTGATGTATGCTTCGATTTTATCGTGTTCCTGTTTCTTATTTAATAAATCAATGGATTGCAGGTGCTTTTTGATGTCGTGGATGAGAATGTTTTGATTTTCGCTTTGAGAAAACAGCATTTGATAGTATTCAGCGGAGTTTGCTTCTTTTTGAAGCAGTAGCTGCATTTCTGTAAACTCCATATTCTTTTTCTGATTATACAGATCGATCCCGAAAATAAGCAGGTTTGTAGCCAGCAGAAAAACGGCGTCCAGGGTGATGGCAGCAGCCATGGCATCCGAAAGCGCATACATATCATTGATCGTCAACAGGGTAACCATCACAAAAACAGAAGTCAGTGGAATAAAAACCAGCAGCAGTACAGCATGCTCGTGCTGTCTGCTGAATTTCGGCTTTCTTTTCAAAAAATGCATAAAAATATAAATAATAGTAAAAAATATCATTTTGCTGAAAATGGCAAAAATGATCTTGTTATGAAAATGTGTCGTCTCTGTAAAAAAATGCGGTACAAAATGCTGGACAATATTGTATACTGCCAATTCACATAGTGCCATAACCGCCGTTAGTATGGCGGAGTGCAAAAAAGCTGACTGCCACTTTAACTGATACTGGGTAACCAGAAACGTAAAATTGACAAGCAGATACATAACAATATTCAGCAGTATGGAAGCGCACAGGGAGACTGCAAACAGGAGAAAGTAAAGAGCGCACAGTACCATAAGTTTGGTCTGCGTTTTACATTTGGAAATAAAAAGAGTTGAAGCATATTGGTGGAGGATAATTGCTTCCACTAAAAAGCTGAAAAAATAGAAGATTATATTTTCCATCGGGTTTACCTCGTACTTTCCAGATCAGGGAGATTCGTACAGATTTTTGACTATAGTATACAGCATGGGAAGAAAAAAGCATAGAAAAGCTGCATAAAAAGGCATTTATCAGTCATTTTTGGGTTATGATAGCCCATAATGGGACGAAAAATGTCGTTTCATACAAAATAGGTTGAAATTGTGTTTCAGGTAATGATAATAAATATTGCTGTTAAATATAAAAAATTGATCTTTTAGGAGGTAAGGAAATTATGAAAAGAAGAAAACCTGAATGGATTGTTGGGATTTTGGCAGCCCTGCTTTTATGCGGCGGATGCGGGAGCAGAGACGATGCAAAAGAGTCGGTAAATGTGGTGGAGGAACCTGTTATACAGGAAAAAACACAGGCAGGCGAGGACCTTGACGCGGTGTTGCCAAATGTTGCGGATGATACATGGTATAAGTCAGGCAGTGTCTATGTCGATGAAAACGGACGCAGACTGGAGGTATTCTTTGATGATGAGGGCATGCTGCAGTTCGCGGTTGACGGTCTTTCCTTGTATAACACTATGGCGAATGAGTTTCAGCAGGAAAATGACTGGAAAATTTATACCTGTGATGATGGGACGACCGTTATTTATTATCCAGGAGTCCCGGCGCATCTTGAGATTTCGGATGGCGAGTATGCAGGGGTTTATGAGTCGGATGATGGCATATGAAATAAACTGATTTGTAAAGTTTTATATTTGAAGGGAAAAATGAAGATATTTTACAAGACGCAGGAATGGAACTGAATCTTAATATCCTGTATTTTAGGCTGGGAGTGATCATCGTATTTGACAAAATTGAAATTAGCATTGGGAGTAGTCCAAAAGGGAGAAAATTACAGATTGATTATTGTTGAAAATAAGGGCATAAATTCTTTTTTATTCTCTAATTTGCAGACGAGGTAATAAGTTACAGTTGCTTCCTCATCTGAAATTGGCACATTGATACGTCCGGGAGCTACTTCGATATATTTTTCAGCCAGATCAGAAGTAAAAGAAGCCAGAGAGGATGCCTGCACCAACTCATTAAAGTCGAAACGGTCGCTTTGTGTCAAAAAACGTGAATCAGGCATCTTTTTGGTCTGTACGAAGTTCCAAAAGCCGATATCTGACATTAAAAGAATATTTTCACCATTCATTTCTGCGAAAGACAGACTTTTTCGTCTGGCATATCTATGACCTTTCGGCAGGGCAAACATCAGGGATTCCCTTCCGCATTCTTTGCAATAATACTGTTTTCCCTCTGGCTTTTCATTTACAGCGATAAGTTGGTATATATTGCTTTCAAGTCCCGTCAATAGCCGTCTGCATTCATCCATTTCAGTCTGCAATGTCATGTGTGGGTATAGATTGGATATTAACGGCGCAAGCCGCCAGACAGGAGCGGGAGCGCAGACGCCAAGAACAATAGTACGGTTTCGCCGGTCAAACTCCCTTGCTTTTACGGTAAGGGAATCTGCATCTTCAAGGAGTTTTTGTGTCAATGCCAGTACGTATTCCCCGTTCTCGTTTAGTTCAAGCCTGTTCTTTTTTCGAATGAAAAGGGTAATGCCCAGATCGTATTCCAGTTTTTTCATATTCCGGCTTAATGCAGGCTGTGAAAGATGCAGAATTTCAGCCGCTTCTGATAGTGTGCCGGCGTTTGCAAATGCTGCAAATTGGCGAAGTTCATACAGTTCAATCATGATTATCCCCTTTCAGTATCAACAATATTTATAGAAGTATTCGCTGCTTGCATTGTACTTTTTTCAAAAAACATCATATAATTCAAGCAGAAACACGGAATTGCAGAAAGTTTGCGTTTCTTGAAATATCAATATTTATTATAACAGAAAAAGATTGTTTTCCAACCATTATTTAGAACAATCTTGAAAATTTACACAAGAAGCAACCATTAAATTATTTCAGGGAAAGAATGGAGGAGTATCATGGAATTTACAACATTAAACAATGGAATCAAAATGCCAATGGAAGGATTTGGCGTGTTTCAGGTGCCTGATCCTATGCAGTGCGAGCAGGCTGTTCTGGATGCTGTTTCATCCGGATATCGTCTGATCGATACGGCGGCAGCCTATATGAACGAGGAGGCGGTGGGGAGTGCAGTCGCAAAATGTGGTGTTCCCCGCAGTGAACTGTTTATCACCACTAAGCTGTGGGTGCAGGATGCCAGCTATGAAGGCGCTAAAGGGGCAATTCAGACATCTTTAGATAAACTGGGACTTGATTATCTTGACCTCTATCTGATACACCAGCCGATGGGGGATTACATCGGCGCTTACCGTGCCATGGAAGAAGCGTATAAAGAGGGAAAACTCAGGGCTATCGGTGTATGCAACTGTTATCCGCATGTACTTGCGGATATTTGCGAGACAGTCGAAGTGATTCCGGCAGTCAACCAGATAGAACTGCATCCGTTCTTTCAGCAGGAAGATGCGCTTGCCTTGATGAAAGAGTATGGCGTACAGCCGGAGGCGTGGGGACCGTTTGCGGAAGGGAAACATGGTATTTTCACAAATCCGGTGCTGACAGAGATCGGAGCAAAATACGGCAAAAGCGCAGCACAGGTTGTATTGCGCTGGAATATACAGAGGGGTGTAGTAGTCATTCCCAAATCTGTGCATAAGAATCGGATGGAACAGAATATTGCTATATGGGACTTCAGTCTCACAGAAGAGGAAATGCAGAAGATTGCGGTACTCGATATGGGGCATAGCGAAATTGTCAACCATTACGATCCGGCTTTTGTAAAGTTGCTTCATGGAATGAAGATACATGATTAATTTGTAAGGTGAATGAAATAGGTTGACAGAAATTGTGGAAGCGAATAATCAGCATCACAGTGCAGAATTTTCTTTTTCCTGATTTTATGCTGATTAGGGGTTAACACTAATAGGTAGAAGGATGGAAATTGGCGGGAGTGGGAAAGATGCGTTACGATCAATGTGATACGTATCTTATGCCTGCCTTATGTTGAATAAAACGGCGTAGCATGCGAGCTGCGCCGTTCCCTTTTTTATTCCAATAAGCCATCTCGCAGAGCGTGCTGGCGTTTGGTAATTACCCAAACGAAACGAAAAATTTTGGCTGGGATGTCTGTTCTTCCAGCGACATATTCAATGCGCTGATATATGGGTTAGCTTCTGCACCAGCCTGTGCATTATTCTGAGCGGTTACATTCGTTTCCGTTGCCGGTTTTATTGCTTTATTTGCTTCTCCTAAGATAGAAGACTGGAACGCCATAGCACGTTGCTCCTGTTTTTCCATCTTTTCAAGTTCCGCCTGTTTCCTTTCCGTATTTGCATCTGCGTCACGAAGCTTATCCTGATTGATTTCGCCTTTTAAGATGGCGATGCCGTCGCTGGTTTTGGTTACAATTGTGCCTACGCGATTTGCCTGTTGGAGAGAAGCGTCTGCAGCCGCTATTGCATGCATCTTTTGGACGGATGGATTGGCATCTGTAACGGTATCAGTATTGGAGTCTTCTGCCTCTTCTTTGTCAACGGTCTCTTCTTTTGCCTCATCAGTCTGTTGATTTTTCGGATCTATGGTGGAAGTTGTATTTTGATTCAAAATTTCTTTCAGAATAACGGTACCGTCGCTGTTCTGGGTTATAACAGAACCTGGCTGCGCAGTCTGATGCTGTTGCCCGTCAGAAAGCGGATTTTTCTGTTCCGTTATAGTGGAGGATGGCTCCTTTGACTGTATTTTGTCTTTTGCTTCCTCCTCTTTTGCCGGGATTGTATTTTCCCGCAGCTCCGCCAGCGTGCGTTCTCTTTTCTGAGATCTCAGAAGTTCTTCTTCATGCTGCTTCAGTTCCGTATTGAGACTGGATATTTCCCGCTGAAGTTTCTTTCGTTCATTTGTCTTTTCATTAACGGAAAGAGTCTCTTTTGAAGATAACTTCTGCATCTGCTGCTGAACGTCTGTAATTTCGTTTTGAATGTTTTTACTTTTCTGATCCTTTAAATCAACCGCAGATATTGGCGTGACGGACATGCTGTTTGTCGATGTTATACGGCTAATCCCCATAGAATCATCTCCTTCCCCCGATAAAGGATGATTTCAGACAACGTATCTTTTCACAAGCAGGTTGCTTTTGTTATTATACTTATTTATATTTTACTATCTTTTGATGGGAAGATGCAAGACAAATTTCATGATATCTCTTATATTTGTAATGAAAATTTGGCGGGTTTGAAAAGTAACACAAATGAGTTGCGCATTGATTTTTCTTTTAAATAAGAATATACTAAATTTGTAGGTATATTGTATACAGAGGAGGGGATTAAATGAAGACAAAGGTGAGGAAAATCAGCATCCGGTGGAAGATATTGATACCGACAGCGCTCTTAATTATGGTTGTGTGCGGAGTTATAGGCTTTAATTCTTATATTCGTATGAAAACAGGCATGATTCAACTGGGGGTGGAAGAGGCTCAGATGGCAGCCTCGGTTGCGCAATCTGCAATAAGCGGTGATGTACTGACAAATATAGAGAAAGGGTTTGAGGATACGGATGAATACAGCAGCGTATTAAAGGATCTGCAGCGAATTCAAAGTGTGTGCGGCATTGCATATATTTATACCCTTCATACAGATGATAACGTTCATCTTTACTATGGAATTGATACTGACAGCAGCGCGGCCCGTAAGTATCCGGGAGACTTGTTTGCAGGAGAGTATGCGGAGTTCGCGGATGTATTTAGTGGAAATGAGTATGTACAGGACTATATTGACGAGACGGAAAGTGGAAAGTTGATTTCAGCTTACCTGCCTATACGTAACAGCGAGGGAAAGGTGGTGGCTGTACTTGGGTGTGATTATGATGCGGCCTATGTAGCCGATAAAATTGAAGGTGCCCGCAACAGTATCCTTCAGATCGCAGTTTTTTGTCTTATCCTTGCCTTGCTCATATTGCATTTTGCCGTTAATGGCACTATGAGAAGTTTGCATAAGGTGGAACGCAAAATATACGACCTGGTGCACAATGAGGGGGATTTAACGCAGAAGTTGGAGATTTCTTCCGGTGATGAGCTGGAGCAGATAGCGGGAAATATTAATACCCTGCTGGAGTATATCAGAGGGATTATGTTAAATATTTCTTCCAATTCCATGCAATTGGGAACGTCTACAGGAACCATTGCCCAAAGCCTTGTCAATGCAAAGGATAATATATCGGATATATCCGCAACCATGGAACAGATGAGCGCTGCTATGGAAGAGACCAGCGCATCTTTGTATCATGTAAACGATTCGGTGGCAAATATCACGCAGAGTATAGGAGGTATTGCGCAAAAGGCTTCTGCAGAGCAGGATTCAGCCGCTGTCATTATGGATAAGGTACAGGCGATTTATGAAACGGCTGAGACGGACAGGACAAATGCGGCTCAGATGGCTGCAGAAATGTCGAAAGATGTAAATGAGCGGATTAAACGTTCAAAAGCAGTGGAGCAGATTAACGACCTGACGAAAGAAATCATTAAAATTACCAATCAAACAAGCCTGCTTGCGCTGAATGCAAATATAGAGGCGGCAAGGGCCGGTGAGGCAGGAAAAGGTTTTGCCGTAGTAGCCGGGGAAATCGGTACATTGGCAAATAACTCTGCCCGTGCGGCTGAAGAAATTCAAAAAGTCAGCCAGGAAGTAATCAATGCTGTGAATGAGCTGGCAAAGGAAGCGGAACGAATGATATGCTTTATGAATGAGACGGCGATGGCGGGATATGAGAGGCTGTTGGATAACAGTCAAAATTACAAAAATGATGTAGGGCATTTGAGCGAAACGATGCAGGATTTTGCCAAAGAGAGCAGAAATCTAAATGAAAATATTGACAAAATCAAGGAAGCGGTGGACGCTGTTAATATTGCAGTGGAGGAGAGCGCCCAAGGGGTTGTGGGCGTTACGGAAATGGCTTCCGACATGACGCAGAGTATGGAAGAGATTAAGGTCGAAGCAGAAGGTAACAAGGAGATTGCGGCGCAGCTGGAAGCGGAGGTTGGAAAGTTTAAGCTATAGTCAATAGTTACATTGACCACAGGCGGAGACTGTGGTGCTGGCAGAGCAAAATCTGACATTTTGCTCGCTTTTCTCAGCGTAGAACGCTTCGGAACGGAGGTAAAGATGTATGAACTGATACAGGTTAGCGAGAAGTGCTATTACATAAACTGCCCGGCAAAGATTGGAGTCTATGTTGCAGACCCGGATCATGTTTATCTGGTTGACAGCGGGA
>DKYT01000005.1:14552-19249 GCA_002492465.1 Lachnospiraceae bacterium UBA7093
CAGCGGGAATGATAAGGATGCAGGCAGGAAGGTCAGGCAAATATTGTATCAGAAGGGCTGGCATCTGACGGCGATCCTGAATACGCACTCCAATGCAGACCATATTGGCGGAAACAAGTACCTGCAGGGGCAGACGGGATGTAAAATTTATGCCGGCGGTATTGAGGCGGCTTTTACGAAATATCCGGTTTTGGAGCCCTCCTTTCTTTATGGCGGCTATCCCTGTAAGGACTTACGGCATAAGTTTTTGATGGCGCAGGAGAGCAATGTGACGGATTTTTCGGACGAAAGTTTTCCGAAGGAGATTGAGGTGATACCGCTGCCAGGACATTTTTTTGACATGGTAGGTTTCCGTATGCCGGATGGGGTGGTGTTTCTGGCAGACTGCATCAGCAGCAGGGAAACATTGAAGAAGTATGCGGTTTCTTTCATATACGATGTGGACGCTTATCTGAAAACGCTGGATATGGTGGAGAGAATGGAAGCCACTGTGTTTGTTCCGGCACATGCGGAAGCATCCGCAGATATAAGGGAGCTTGTTCGTTATAACAGGGATAAGGTACATGAGGTGGCGGAGAAGATTCTGGCTATTTGCAGGGAACCGGTTTGTTTTGAGAGAATTTTGCAGGAGGTGTTTCAAGGATACGGGCTTTCCATGAATTTTGAGCAGTATGTATTGATTGGCAGCACAGTGCGTTCTTATCTTTCATGGCTGAAAGATACCGGGAAGGTGGCAGCTGTGTTTCAGGACAGTATGCTGCTGTGGCAGAAGAGCTAAACATGCAGGATCATCTCTTTTTAAATTGTAGTGTTATAGATCACAGAAAATTCACAAAAATTGTTAGCACTCACTGTTGACGAGTGCTAACAAAAGTGATATAACACAATTAGAACGAAGGTAGTTCTAATGAATTATGAAAAAGAAAAGGAGAGATGACTTATGATGACACCTAGTATTTTTGGAGAAAACTTATTTGACAATTTCTTTGATGACTTTTTTGATTTTCCTACCTTTGATGATAAGGCAATTCAGGAGGCACAGAGAAAATTATATGGGCGCCATGGGGCAAACATGATGAAAACAGATGTACAGGAACACGATGACCACTATGAGGTAGATATCGATCTGCCTGGTTTCAGGAAAGAAGAGCTTTCTTTGGAACTTAAGGACGGGTATCTGGTAATCAGTGCGGCAAAAGGACTGGACAAAGATGAGAGAGAGAAGGAAACCGGAAGGTTCGTACGCAGGGAACGCTACGCAGGCAGTATGAGCAGATCGTTCTATGTGGGAGATGATGTAAAACAGGAAGATATCCGTGCAAAGTATGAAAGCGGGGTATTGAAACTGAGCATTCCGAAAGTAGAAGCGAAAAAACCTGAGGTGGAAGAAAAAAAGTATATTTCCATTGAGGGATAATGCTTCTTTTTACAGGAAGTAATACATGGTATGGCAAGGAGCCCTGGCAGCGTGAAAGCTGCCAGGGCTCCTTGCCGGTGTGTTTCAACGGCTGTTGTTTCAGCACACGGCGTACCACATCTAATCATCACAGTGATGATTTATTGTTTTCATTGGAAGATATCGCTCATAAACTTTAATGATTCTTCCAAGAAATAATGCAGACAATACAGTTCCAATTCCGATTCCATATAATTTTGTACGATGAGAAAGGCATAGAACGATGCTGATAATGACCATTGAAATATCAAAGGTGTTTTTTACCGTTGAAAAAGGAAATGTAAACACCTCGGATATTGTCTTCACAATGCCGTCTGTAGGCGTTAAGACAATATCCGTTTTCACACACAAATAGACTCCCATTGCAGTAATGAACATCGTTATAATAAATAATATGATCCGCAGCGCTATATGAAAGCTCATATCCGGTATAAAGAAATCATATAGGTCTGTAAGAAAACCGAAGGCAAAAGAAAGGGGAACTTCCAGAATATATGGTAAGGTGATTTTTTTGGATAATACACACTGTATCAGAACAAACAGCAAATAGCAGATAATGGATGCCGTCCCTAAAGAAATATGATAAATTTCTGAAATAGCGTACATGACGGAGCTAAAGGCAGCTACTCCAAAATCATATCGAATATTCAATACCACTGCCGCGGCTATTAAATTTAGACCAACAAAATAATAAAATAGACGTTTCATACATTATCCTCGCATATTTTTATTACGAATGCTTGTCCTCATTATAATAGCCTGCAGCTGTTCATTCTATTGGATATGTATTATATTTTTATTCATTTTGTGACTTTTTCCTCGTTGTATAATTTTCTATATTTTAACGGGGTTAAGCCAAATATGCTTTTAAAGCAGTTGATAAAATGTGTTTCGCTGGAAAATCCGTTTTGCAGCGCAATGTCTAAAATGCTGTTATCTTTATGAATCAATTCATCTTTTGCCCTTTCCAGCCGGTATCGCGTGATATATTCCTTAAGGGTCATTCCCGTCTGCTTTTTGAAAAATTTTGCAAAATACTCCCGGGAAAAATGAAACTGATCCGCCAGCGCCTGCTGTTGCAGTTTTTCCCTGTAATGCTCATTTAAGTATTCAATAATACTTTCAGTGCGTTCCAGGTATCGCCCTTCTTTCACAGGAATAACAGCCTTGCTGTTTTGGCATTTTTCTACCAAAATAGCAATCAATTCGCATATCGCCGCAAAAATCCTGATTTTTGTTTCCAAATTTTCACTCTGACAATATAATGCGTATATATGCTCCAGCTTTTGGGCTAATTCCTTCTCCGTTTGTTTCGATTTTATAAGAAATGAAATCTGATCCAAGTCGGGGATCAGATTACGTAAAAAGGAATTGTCAATCAGAAGTGTAATTCCAACAATTTTTTCTTCGTTATCGTGTATCACTTTTCTCGGAACACCATAGTGTAGTTCTTTGGAATTGAATATATTTACCTCTCCGCCTTTCAAAACATGGCATGTTCCGTTGTTATAAAATTCCACTTCTCCCTCAAAAAGATAATTGATTTCCAGTTCCTTGTGCCAATGGCTGTATACATATTGGGCCTTCACTTGGGGATGACAGCATATGACTGCGGGTATGGCATTGTTTTCCCACCGGATAAGCTCCATTTTGTTGTTTAATATAATATTTTGATTTTTCATGTTTCAGATAACTGCGATACGTTCCTTTCAGGGGTTTTCTTGATTATAAACTATTTTTAGCTGTAATGATACTTTTTTCTTATTTCCATATATTGCTAATGCCTTATTACGATAGAGATTATGCTTGTAAGCGTTTGTTGCAAAATCTGACTTTTTTTACTACAATAACAAGTGACAATCTTTGGAGAGGAACCATAAATACTACTACGATATCATATAAGGGAATGGAGCATACTATGAGAAAGTTCAGGATTTTAGCGGCAGGGCTGTTAGGAGCGGGTATATTGCTGTTTTCAGGCACTGCCAATTGCGCCAGGGCGGCGGAACCGGCAGAGGTACAGGTCGAAAACGAAGTGGCTGACACAAGGGCGGATTATGTTATTTCTGTAAATAGAACCTTAAACTGCATCACAATCGAGCAGCAAAAGGAGGACGGAACTTTGATGCCGGTAAAGGCAATGGTCTGTTCCTGCGGACGGGAAGGAAACGACACGCCGGAAGGAACCTTTCAGACGTATGCTTACTATGAGTGGCGCAAAATGGTGGATAATACCTATGGCAGGTATGCGGTACGCTTTAACGGAAAGATTCTTTTCCATTCCGTACCTTATATAGAAGAATCTCCGGACACTCTGGAATGGGAAGAATATAATAAACTGGGCGAAAGCGCGTCTTTAGGCTGTGTTAGGTTATCGGTTGAAGACGCAAAATGGATTTATGATAATTGTAAACCGGGAACAGTGGTGATTGTGTATTCTGACAGTGAGAATGCCGGAGCTCTTGGAAAACCGGATGCAATCAAAATAGAAGAAACGTCTCCCTATAGGACATGGGATCCCA
The DNA here is from genome assembly GCA_002492465.1 of Lachnospiraceae bacterium UBA7093. Classification (GTDB taxonomy): domain Bacteria; phylum Bacillota; class Clostridia; order Lachnospirales; family Lachnospiraceae; genus Suilimivivens. The sequence goes on from DKYT01000005.1 coordinate 18,531, forward strand.
CCGATACTGACGGCAATAACCCATGGCTCACAGGGAAAGCTCCCTATGTTCCCTTTGTTGGGACGATTGAGGAATTTGATTATGCTGCCTATGCGGACAGATACCCGGATTTAAAGGAAGCTTTTGGGTATGATAGAGACGCTTTGTATGAACATTATATGACGCGTGGGGTGGATGAGAGGAGAATTGCCGTTTCTTACTAAGATCAGACCCGGCTTGTATTCCTCATTTGCACAGGCATTGAGAACAGAAATCAGGAATTTGGAGGGGCGCCGGAGAAGCTGGCGCCTCTTTTTACGATAAGCCGACTCGCAAAGCGTGGCGGTGTTCGTTACGATAAGCCGACTCGCAAAGCGTGGCGGTGTTCGTTTGCAGGGCTTATGCTCCTGAAATGGAATTGGCTGACGCGGCATATTGTAAGAAAACTGTAAGAAACACCTGGCGCATTTTGTAAAAAACGGATGCTAGGATGGTATCAGCTCAAAGGAGAAAGTTTCTGATGGAAACCGACGAGGGAAAGGAAGGACTGGAGAGGGAGCATGGGAGAGTGTGTACTGGTAGTGGATGATGACAGGGAGATTGTAAAAGCCATCGGTATTTTACTGGAGGGAGAGGGCTATGAGGTGCAAAAAGCGTATGACGGGCTGCAGGCACTGGATATTCTTGCGACCCATCCGGTAAAGCTGGTGCTTATCGATGTGATGATGCCGAAGCTGGAC
>DKYT01000005.1:19535-58493 GCA_002492465.1 Lachnospiraceae bacterium UBA7093
GATGTGATGATGCCGAAGCTGGACGGGCTTTCCGCACTGATGCGTATCAGGGAAAAGCAGAATATTCCCATCATTGTGTTAAGCGCAAAGGGCGAGGACAGCGATAAGGTGCTGGGGCTGTCGATGGGGGCGGACGATTATGTGGTTAAGCCTTATAACCCCCAGGAGCTGGCGGCGCGGGTAAAGAGCCATCTGCGCAGGTATACCAGTTTGGGGGACATCCACACCCGGAGGGGAGCCAGTGAGATTGTAAATGGACGCCTGCTCTATAAGACCGACGAGAGAGTAGTCTATGCAGACGGGGAAGCGGTAAAGCTTACTGCCACAGAGACAAAGATCGTGGAACTGTTCATGCGGAATTTGGGACGGGTGTTTCCGGCGGAGGAGATTTATCGCCGTGTGTGGGAGGAAGAGTCCTTTGCATCGGAAAATACGGTCATGGTCCATATCCGGCGGATCCGTGAAAAGCTGGAGCTGAATCCGAAAGAGCCAGAATATATAAAGGTGGTGTGGGGCATTGGATACAAAATGGAAAAGCAGGAAAAATGTAATTAGCGCTGTGGCTTTTATCCTGGGCGTCAGTCTGACGCTGGGAGGCATGGCAGGGATTTTAAGGGATAAGCCCGGCAGCGTGGGGCTTTGGCAGATGAAGGAGCTATTTCAGGGAGATTACCAGCATAACAACCGGTTTCAGGATTATATGACAGGACGTTTCTGGAATTTTCTGACCATGGCGGCAGGAGGCAATCTTGAAAACTCATGGTGGTATGGCGCTGATAGCTATTGGGACGGTTATGATGGCGGAGGCTACGCCGACATCTGGAACAATGACTGGGAGAGTTACCAGGACAACCTGGATGAAATGATGGACGGCTATGAGGAGCTGGAGAAAGAATGGGAGAAACTTCGACAGGAAGGCGCCAATGAGGAAGCGGAGGAGTTGCGTGATGAGATAGATGATTATCTGGAAGAGATAGAAAATTACCAGAAGGAGATGGAAAATTATCACGGCAGCAGACAAACGGAGCTTACCCAGGAGGAGAAAAAGCAAAGAGCACAGAAATACCACGACAGGATAAAAGGGGATCAGAATTTGCTCTATGTGATTTCCTATGAAGATCAGGTTTTATACGCTAATTCCGAACTCCTGTCTGCAGAAGGCAAAATGAAAGCGCCTGAGGGATACAATTTTCTTTTGTATTTTGATGGAGAAAAGGTCAGGATTACCAAGGACGGAAAAGAGCTGGACATTTACGGGGACGGTTATTACCGGGAAGAAAATACCTGGCAGGAGACGGGGAGAAAAAGAGACTGGTTCGTTCCCGGTTACCTGAATTTTCCGGTGGATGAAAGTTTGAAAAAGGCAAAGATCTTTATTGCTGCCGCAAAGGAGCCGGTATTATATATGGAAGGGAGCTATGGAACCTCAGGCGGCGGGAAGTATGATAACGCTCTGTATTGGATGAATGTTAACTGGCAGGGGAATCAGAAGCTTTTGAAGAAAGAAGCGGTATGTTTTGCCCTTGGTCTGGTCTTTCTGCTTTTGGCGTTTTTGAGCAGAAAAAGAGGAAGAGAGGCGGCGGCAAAAGTGGCTGGCGTCCAGGCAGGAATATGGGTGGAATGTAAAGCGCTTTTGTTTTTAGGAATGCTGTTTCTCGTATTTTTCATCATCAAACGCAGCAATCAGGGATATGGATTGTGGCAGGAACTGACAGAAGTTTATTTTTATGAATATGGATATGATGTTGCAAATCTGTCTGTGTATGGCAGGGAGATTCTGAGGAATGCCAATCCTGTAGCCTGGATCATACTGTTCTGGGGAATCTGGCTGGTTTGGAACGATTGGAAATATAACAAAAAGCTGTGGACCAACAGCCTCAGCGGAAAACTTTACAGAGCCTTTTCTCTCAAGAGTTTGAACTGGGCGCCGGCTCGGAGGATGGCATTTAGAAACTGCGGGGCATTTGTGGGGGCAGCGCTTTATGCTTTTCTGCTCCTTGGTATCGTCATTTGGCGGATAAACGGGTACAAGAATATCCTGGTTCTGTTTCTTTTGACCTTTTGCGGCACTGCCGTGTTCCTTTTGCTGACGTACCTTGTGGGAAGAAAAAATATAGAAACTGCAAGGGATATGGAAACAATATCCGGCTGTATCAGCGAAATCCGGAATGGAAATTATAGGGATATGGAGGGAGATTTTGCCGATCATGACCTGCAAAACGTTATGGCGGAGCTGGAAGATATCCGCCATGGCATGGAGAATGCCGTAGAGGAGCAGATGAGAAGTCAGAAAATGAAGGTGGAATTAATTGCAAATGTTTCTCATGATATTAAGACGCCTCTTACTTCGATTATCAGCTACGTGCAGTTTTTAAAGCAGGAAGAAGACCTGCCTGAGCATATAAAAGATTATGTGAAAATCCTGGACGAAAAGTCCCAGAGATTGAAAAATATGGTACAGGACGTGTTTGCCGTGAGCAAGGCGGCTTCCGGGGAACTGCCCATGCATATGGAAAAGCTGGATTTTGGAAAGCTTCTGCATCAGACGCTGGCGGATATGGAAGAACAGATCAAGGGCAGCGCGGTATCCTTCCGTACAGAGACGCCTCCAACCCCGGTGATGATTATGGCTGACGGGGAGAGGATGTACCGGGTATTTCAGAACCTGTTTCAGAATGCTATCCAATATTCTCTTGCCGGTTCGAGGGTGTATGTGACGCTGCAAATAGAGGGCGCTATGGCGGTTGTCAGTGTGAAAAATGCTTCCCTGATGGAACTGAACAAAGAGAAGGACTTTGCCGAGCGCTTTACCAGAGGAGACCAGAGCCGCACAGACGGCGGCAGCGGCTTGGGATTGTCCATTGCCCAGAGTTTCACGGAGGCATGCGGCGGGGAATTTTCCTGGGAGACCGATGCAGATTTATTTGTAGTAAAGGTTTCCTTTAGGATGGTAGGATAATACGGAAGAGAGTAGAGTGCTTTGACAGAGGAGATAAGGGGAAAATAATGTCAGACAGCCGATTGTTCAAAATTTTATATTATCTTTTAGACAAGGGACATGCCACGGCGCCTGAATTGGCGGAAAGATTTGAAGTTTCGCCAAGGACGGTCTATCGTGACATAGAAGCGTTAAGCGGCGCCGGTATTCCGGTTTATGCGGAGCCGGGTAGAAACGGCGGAATTTATTTATTGGACGACTCGATTTTGGACAGAGCAGTATTGTCTGAAAACGAAAGACGGGAGATTTTGGCGGCAATTCAAAGTATATCCGCCACAGCTTATCCCTCTGGCAAAGAAATACTGACAAAGCTATCTGCACTTTTCAATGTGAATATGGGGAATTGGCTGGAGGTGGATTTTTCCCGTTGGGGGAAAGATGCCTGTGATAACGAAAAATTTGAAACGCTGAAAACAGCGGTAATTCAGCATAAGGAAATTAAGATCCTTTATGAGAATTCCGGCGGCGAAAGAAGGGAACGCATCGTTTGCCCCCTAAAGCTGTGTTATAAATCGAAAGAATGGTATTTAAAGGCTTTTTGCCTTACAAAAGAGGATTTCCGCATCTTTAAACTAAATCGGATTTTAGGATTGGAGTTGTTGGAGAAAACCTTTGTGCCAAGACCGTATCCGGAGCCGGAAGACTTTCGCCAGCCGCCAGATTCGCCGCTTATTCTTTTGTTTTCAAAAGAAATGGCATACCGTGTCTATGACGAATTTAATGAGACCCAGATTGAGCGTCAAAAAAACGGCGACTTAATTGTCTCTGCCCAAATGCCTGTGGATGCATGGCTGATCGGTTATCTACTCTCCTTTGGCGCCAAGGTTGAAGTCATTGAACCTCGATATTTAAGGGACATTTTGGCAAAAAAGGCACAGGAGATTTATGAAAAAAATAAACCTTGACACAGGGTGTCAGGATATGTGTGATATGGTAAAAACAACAAGAAAATTACCATGTGCTTAGGCGCAGAAAAGGAGAAACCATATGAGCAGACCAACCACAAAAGCGGACTTGCTGACCGCTGCAACCGATCAATATGAGAAACTTAACACTCTCATTTCCAACTTGACGGAAAAGGAATTGTCAACTGATTTTAATTTTGCTGATGATGAAAAAAAGAAAGAAGCCCATTGGAAGAGAGATCGAAATCTCAGGGACATTTTAATTCATCTGTATGAATGGCACCAGCTTTTATTAAACTGGGTTCACGCCAATCAGAACGGCGACCATAAACCTTTTATCCCTCATCCATATAACTGGAAAACATATGGCAGCTTAAACGAATACTTTTGGAAAAAGCATCAAAACACATCCCTGGAGGAAGCAAAGGAAATGGTTGCAAAAAGTCACAATGAGGTATTGTGCCTGGCGGAAACTTTTTCCAATGAGGAGTTGTTTTCAAAAGGGGTGTACAAATGGGTTGGCGGAAGCACATTAGGCTCCTATTTCGTCAGTGCGACATCCAGCCATTATGACTGGGCTATGAAAAAACTGAAAGCGCATATTAAAAATTGTAAAGAAAATCATTGATGCACATTTCATAAGAAAAGCTACAGATTTCACTCCCGGCTGGACAGTACTCCTGGTATTGCATTTTTTGTACTTTGGACGTACACTGTTATTATGCAATAGACAGAGGAAGGAGAAATTATGAGAATAGCGGTTACTTATGAAAATGGAAATATATTCCAGCATTTTGGGCACACTGAGCAGTTTAAAATCTATGATATTGAAGACGGAAAAGTTGTAAAAGAGCAGGTCGCAGGTACGGAAGGAAGCGGACATGGCGCTTTGGCGGGCATGCTTTCAGATTTGAAGGCGGATGTGCTGATCTGCGGCGGAATCGGCGCAGGCGCTCAGAATGCCCTGGCGGAAGCCGGAATCCGGCTTTATGGCGGCGTATCCGGCAGTGCAGATGAAGCGGTAAGAGCGCTGCTTGAGGGGAGTCTTTCCTTTGATCCGGATGTACATTGCGATCATCACGGACATCATGGGGAAGAGCATTCTTGCGGGGAGAATAAGCAGGGATGCGGGGGAAATAAACGAGCATAAGCAGGATCTTTGCAAGCCCCTGAAAAGAGGCAGCTTCGAGAAAGGGTAAAACCACAGTATTTCGAAGCTGCCTCTTTGTTTATAGGTTGCAGGTATTTAGCTGCCTGCACATGTTTTTTATTGTGTAGCGGTATATCAGATAGTAAATACCTGCTAAAAGGCTGAGAATAAAAAAGCATACGATTAGTCCGCCGATTTCCGCGCCTGTTATTTTCCCATCATTGCCAAACATAAGAAGGGCATACAGCAGGTACATGGCACTCATGCCTACGGCGGAAGGAATTTGAAAGATGGGATCTGCCTGGGCTTTGATTTCCTTCATTAAAAAGGAAGGAGATGCGCCAAGCCGCTTTAAATCGTCAAATACATAGCGGTTGTTAAGTAAAATGGTCATACAACGGGTATAGCTGATGACCATAGCGGCAAGAGAGCAGACAATGGCAATAAAAAGGAACATCATAAGGTATACGGAAAAGGTTCTGAGGAAGTTCGTGCGATCCAGCATCCGGCTTTTGGGCATATAAGTCCAGTATAATCTGAAATCACTGGTGTCAGGTTCGGAAAAGCTGATTTTGGTCATACGAGGGGTATCGCCCCAGTAAACTTCTCCTTGCTGGTCAGAATAATATTTCGATACCCGGTCATAGTAGATAGGAAGCTCACATTCAGGACCAAAGGAAGCCACCAGGGTATTAAAAAAGTCTTCTGCAAAAGCATAGCTGTCTTTTCCGTCTATATTAAAGAATGCGGCGGTGCCCATCCAGTCGGGCGTGAGTCCCTGGGCAATCACTTCGTAGTCCTGATCGTTCAGCACGTAGTAGCCTTTTTGATCCGTTAAAAGATCATAATGGGCGTAGCCGGCAAAAGCGACAGGAAGGGTTTCCTGAGTAACCATATTCGTAAGCAGCGTGGCATCCGAATTCAGATAATACAGTCCGGTCTCAGAGGCGTTTGAGACAGCAAGATAGGTTCCCCGGCTTACGGTGATTTCTGTTCCGGTAAGAAGCCGGTAGGCAGTTTCGGAAAAAAATTTTCCCTCGCCAAAGAGTGAAATGCGCTCATAATGGAATTTTTGCCCTTCATCCTCTATCTCTGTGATACCGTCAAAGGCAAGGGAAAGATAAGGGGCGCTTTTGAAATCTTTGATGGAAAGATCATGGGCGGCGGCAAGAAGGGAGATTTCTTTTTTCCCGGGAACCTTCTGGTCCGCCCGGTAATGATAATAATAATCATAAGGGCGGGAATTTACTTCCATGGTATGTCCTGTACTGAGCATGGGAATATAAAAAATAGCAAAGGCGCTTCCGGCAATCAAAACAGTGCTTACAAGCAGGTTATTGACAGTCTGTTTTCCCTGAAATTTCATCATACTTCTTGCGATGATATTTTTGTAGGGATGCTTTTTGCGAGAACGCCAGCCGTGTATTACCGTGTGCAGCATGATCATATAAAGTCCTGCAAACACAGGAGCATAGAGCAGGTTAACCCATGCCGGGGAGTAAGCGCTGAAAAGCTTTTGGTAAACAGCCGGAGCAGAGTATCCCAGAACTGCGCCTGCCAATACCAGCAGAATGCCTATGGGGCCGCACCATGCGCCCAATTCTTTTACAGGTTCATTTCTGTGCTCCTCATGCATGACTTCCATAACGTTGGTCTGTTTCAAATATCGGTAAGCGTTCATGCAGGAAAATAATACAACGATCAGGCAGAATGCCGCCGATAAATACAGGCATTTAAGATCAAGCTTTAAGACCATCTGCGCGCTGTCCGTGACAAAAAGCCGGAAAGCATTCCAAAGCAGCAGTACAAAAGGGAAACCGGCAAAAATGCCCGCCAGGGAGGAAAGAACGCTGAGGAAAACCACTTCCTTCAAAAGACCGGGCAGAAGACGGCGTCCGGAAGCGCCAAGCGCCATAAGAGTTCCCAGCTGCCTTGCTTTTTTTCGAAAAAACAGACCGGAGGCATAGATGGTAAATACAACGCAACCAAACAGCGCCAGTACGAAGACGGCAGTCATTTGCTTGCGGCTGTCGCCGCCTTCCGGCAGTACAAGGAGTACGGTAGGGGAAAACATCATAGCGGAATAGGCAGTAATCAGCATCAAAGAAACAAAATTACAAAACAGATACAACTTTGCCGTTTTTGCATCGGCTTTCTGCAATTTCTTTTCCAGATTTTTCAAAGTCATCATGTTACATCCCTCCTGTAGCGTTCTGATCAGACTCAGAATCGATATTGCTCATTTTGCGGATGGCATCCAGAAGCCGATCCTGGAAGGCACTTCGATTTTCCTGTTTGCGTTCCGAAGAAGCTTCCAGAGTGTCGTAAACCGCGCCATCCTTTAAAAGAATTACCCGGTCGCAGAAAGAGGCGGCAAAACTGTCGTGGGTCACCATGAAAATGGAAGCGCCCAGCTTACGCCTGGCATTTTCGAAGGATTCAATGACGGCGCGGCTTGATTTGCTGTCCAGATTTCCGGTAGGCTCATCCGCCAGAATCAGAAGGGGCTGGTTGATCAGGCTTCGCGCCACAGCCGTTCGCTGTCTTTCCCCGCCGGAAATGTCTGCCGGATATTTGCCGGCAATATGATCGATGCCGAAAAGCGCCAGAAGCCGATCTGTAAGATTTTCAGCGTCATGGTCAACCTTGCCCTGAATGATTCTGGGAACCAAAATATTCTCCCTTACGGTTAAGCCGTCCAGGAGCATGAAGTCCTGAAAAACAAAACCAAGCTTTTCATTGCGTATTTTTGCAAGGTTGTTTTGATCCAGCCCTTTCAGCTGCTGTCCGCCTAAAGTGATGGTTCCCTGCTCAAAGGGAATGTAGCAGGAAATACAGTTGAGCAGGGTGCTTTTTCCGGAACCGGAAGGACCCATTACGGCGACAAACTCCTGATTGGCAACGGATAAATCGATCCCTTTTAGTACGGGATAGGATTTGCTTCCGCTTTGGTAGGATTTATAAAGATTTTTTACGTATAACATAGCGCACCTCTCTGAAAAAATTTTTGATTGAGGTAAGTATAACAGGAAAAAACGGAGCCAAAAGCCGGAGTGTCATTTTTAGCAGCTGAAATGTTACTTTTGGGGACGCCTGGAAAAAGTTGTAAAGTTTGGCTGGAATTTTGTAAAGTGTTGTCCGTATTACAAATAATTATGAGAAAAACCAGAATATAAGTTGCCTTATGGGGACAACTGTTTTAAAATAGAAAGAGCGATAAAGATGGACAAAAAGTTCATTAAGGAGACGAAGATGAAAAAGCGGAGTATATTTAAACAGCTGCTGCTGCCAATGATCGCAATTGTATGTGCTTTGGCAGTATGCCTGACAGGAATTATTGCAGTAATTGTTATGAAATCGTATGAAGCGGAGATATACGGAAGAAGCGGGGACAAGTCGAAGCTTGTTGCAGGTGAGATCAGTACCTTCATGGATGGGGCGTATGGAATTACGGAGGAGTTGTCTGTCAATCCCAGTATTTTGACAATGGAGACACAAGTCCAGACGCCGATTTTGGAGGATTGTGTAAGACGGAACCCATATCTGGAGCTGCTTTATATCCAGGGGACAGACGGAATGCAGACGGGGCGCTCTTCAGGAGAATTGGCGGATCGGTCTACGCGCTGGTGGTTTACCCAGACCATGGAGGAGCAGAAAGCCTTTGTGTCAAAGTCATACTATTCCGTTAATACGGGAATGCCCTGCGCTTCCATATTTTTTCCCATGTATCGGGAATCTGAGCTGGTGGGAATTTTTGCAGTAGATTTAAGGTTGGATTATCTGCAAAGCCTGATCGAGGAGTTTTCCGATGTGGAGGATGGGGAATATTCCTTTGTAATTGACGGAGAGGGCGTGGTGGTGGCACACCCTGACAGTACCCAGATCGAGGAATTGTACAATTATAAACAGCTGACTAAGACGGTATCTGCCAAGGATGAATCGGGACAGCCTTTGGTGGATGAGGACGGCAATATTGTGACTGAGGAGCAGGAGATCATTCTTTCGGAGGATTACCAGAAGGTAATTGCAGATGTGATGGAAGGAAATTCCGGAAGCACTAAGATCAAAAATGAGGGCGAGAAGTATTTTGTCAGCTATACGTCCATACCTCTTAAAGGAGAGTCGGATTCCTGGTCGATCATAACCCTTCACAGGGAAGCTTCCGCAATGGCTATGGTATATCGGATCATTGTAATTGCAATCGTCCTTGCGCTTTTCATTATTGGAATCGCAATTATGGTAATCGCGCTGCTTGCCCGGAAATTGACGAAACCGATTGTAAATATCACAGAGATGATTGGGAATGCTTCGGAAGGAGATTTTACGGTGCAGGCGGATGAGAGCAGCGGTAATGAAATTGGCAGTCTCTCCAGAAGCTTTAATAAAATGACAGGGAAAATATCCGGCATTCTTACGAAGATTGCGTCCATTACAGGGGAGGTAGTACAAAGCTCCGGAGATCTCCAGGAAATTCAGCAGAATGTAGATTCCATCAGCCAGGCGGTAAGGGAAATTTCAGAGGGTACCGAAAGGCAGAACACAGAAGTGAATCAAGTCGTTATGCGGACGGAGGAGCTGGAGGAGAAGTTTGGACAGCTTCAGGAGAAAAGCGGCGGTCTGCTGGAAGATGTACAGAATACGATTCACTCAGGAGAAAGTGGAATACAGAGAGTTGCGGAGTTGAAACAGCAAAATGAGGTTACGACCAAAGGGATGGCGGAGGCTTATGCCAAGATTATGTCGCTGGAAGAGCAGTCCCGTAGAATCTCAGGAATTTTGGATACGATTAATGAAATTTCTTCCCAGACAGGGCTTCTTGCATTAAATGCCTCCATTGAGGCAGCCCGGGCAGGGGAGCATGGAAAGGGCTTTGCGGTGGTAGCGGAATCCATTGGAAAGCTGGCGGCGGACTCCAGTGCGGCTACCGCAGATATTGAGGGTATCATTTCGGGGTTGTGCCATGATATTTCGGATACCGTTACCAATATAGAAGCGATCCGTACCGGTGTGGACGGGCAGACACAGACTGTAGACAAAGTGAAGGAAACCATAGATGATTTCCGGAATCTTGCGGAGAAGACAAGCGAGTCTGTGAGCAGCATGGAGGATCTGGTAGGCGAGATGCATGAGAGTAACCGTGCCGTGGTGTATGCAATAGAGAAAATACGGGATATTTCTACGAATACTTCAGAGTTGACCGAGAAAGCGGCGAATTCCCTGGAAGAGCAGTTGACCGGAATCCGAAGCGTGGCGGAGCGGGTGGACAACCTTTCCCAGGTCTCCGAGGAGATGGAACAGGAGATGACAAAATTTAAGCTGTAATACAAGGTACAGGATCCTGCAAGATTTATTCTTACAGGATCCTGTATTTAAATCTTTTCATTTTGTGTATAATAAATCCGGTAGATGGATACAGAATATCCTGAAAAGTTTTGATTGAAAAGGAGGATTACCATGAAAAAAGCAGTTATACAATTATTAATCGCAATGATGGTTTTGGCTCTGTCCGGCTGTGGCGGAAAGCAGAATACTTCTCAAGGGGATCAGGGCAGTACGGAATCTGAATATTCGGAGTCCCTTGAAGTACTGAACAAAGTGGTAAGTGCTTATAAAGAAGAGGATTTGTTTGCCATGTACGGCGGAGACCAGGAAAATGCAGTGATGGATGCCCCTGGGAAATTTGACATCAGCAAGACAGAGGAATTGGAATACAATTATGGAATGCCGAAGGAGCAGCTTGCCAATATTGAAGACGGGGCAACCATGATGCACCTGATGAATGCGAATACATTTACCGGCGCAGCCTACCGCCTGAAGGAGGGTACGGATATAAATGCTTTTGCAGATGCCGTAAAATCCAGTATTCTGGCGAAACAATGGATATGCGGGCAGCCTGATACGCTGGTCATTATAGATGTAGATGGAAGATATGTGATAACTGCTTACGGCGAAGCGGGAATGATAGAAGTTTTTAAAAACAATGCGCTGTCCGTTTTTGACAAGGGGCAGGTGATTGTGGAAGCGCCTATTGGGTAAAAAACGACGGATCCTTTGGAGAAAAGTGACATTATGCTGTTTTCAAGTATTTCTTTTTTATATTATTTTTTGCCTTTGACGCTTGCTTTCTATTTTGCAGTTCCCAGGAGATTTAAGAATGCGGTCCTTCTTCTGGCAAGCTTTCTGTTTTATGGCTGGGGAGAGCCTGAATATGTGGCGTTGATGGGACTCGCCATTCTGCTGGGATACGGATTTGGACTGTTGGTGGAAAGATACAGAGGAAAAAAAGCGGGAAAAATATTTTGCGCCCTTTCCGTGGGAATCAGCCTTTCTTTGCTGGTGTGTTTTAAATATGCGGATTTTTTAATTCAAAATATAAACGGAGTAACCGGGCTGCAGCTTTCCCTTTTGCGGTTGTCTCTTCCCATAGGCATTAGCTTTTATACCTTCCAGATCATAAGCTATACCATGGACGTATATAGGGGAGAGCAGGCACAAAAAAATCTGATCGATCTGGCGGCATATATTGCCATGTTTCCCCAGTTGATTGCAGGACCGATCGTCCGCTATTTCCATATTGCAGGGCAGTTGACCCACAGGGAATATTCTTTATCCGGAACGGCACAGGGAATACGGCGGTTTGTAATTGGGCTGGCGAAAAAAATTTTAATTGCGAATCAGTTGGGAGAATTATGCGGCATATACCGTGACGCACAGGAAAAGTCGGTGCTGTTTTGCTGGATGTATGCCATTGGGTTTATGCTGCATATTTATTTTGACTTCTCCGGATACAGCGATATGGCGATTGGGTTAGGGAGAATCTTAGGCTTCCGTTTTCAGGAAAACTTTAATTACCCCTATATCTCCGCCAGTATAACGGAATTCTGGCGGCGGTGGCATATTTCCCTGGGCGCCTGGTTTAGGGATTATGTTTATATTCCCCTGGGAGGGAATCGTAAAGGAAGAAGAAGACAGCTTTTTAATATTCTGGTGGTGTGGCTGCTTACCGGTCTCTGGCACGGAGCGGCATGGAATTTCATTTTATGGGGCGTGCTTTTTGCAGTGCTTTTAACAGTGGAAAAACTGTGGCTGCTTCAGAAACTGGGAAAAAGCGGGGGGTTGTCCCATCTGTATACCTTGTTTTGGGTTATGGTGAGCTTTGTGATCTTCAACGGGGAGAATTTAGGACAGGCATTTTCCGATTTGGCCGGAATGTTCGGAGGCGGAGGACTTCCCTTTGTCACACAGGAGACACTGTATTATCTTTTGAGCTTTAAGAATGTTTTGCTGGCGGGAGTCATAGGGGCGACTCCGGCAGTATCCGGTCTTGCCGGGAAGCTATCAGAGAAGCCCGCAGGAAGTAAAATTCTTAACCTGTTGGAACCTGTTGCGCTGACGGCGTTGATGTTGGTTATGACAGCTTATTTAGTGGATGGTTCTTTTAACCCCTTCCTGTATTTCCGGTTTTAAGGAGAGCGTGGATATGAACGGAAAAAAGAAAGATATTGCGCTGTGTTTTATATTTTTGACCTTATTTTTGGGCGGATTTTTACTTTGTCTTTTTTTGCCCAAGGAAAAATATTCGGACAGTGAGCGGCGTATGCTTTCCCCAAAGCCGGAGTGGTCGGCGCAGGGAATAGGGAGCGGGCGTTTTATGACTGAATTTGAAAGTTATGCGGCAGATACGTTCCCCTTTCGGGATTCTTTTCGGGAGATAAAAGCGCTGACGGCGCTGAAGATTTTTGCAAAGCAGGATAATAACGGGGTTTATCTGTCAGACGGTTTTTTATCCGCTATGGAATATCCGATGAACGAAGCTTCCATAGTGCGTGCGGCGGAACGGTTTCGCTATGTTTGTGAGAAATATCTGACAGAGGAAAACAAAGTATACCTTTCAGTTATCCCTGATAAAAATTGCTTTCTGGCAAAAGAGAGCGGTCACCCATCCATGGATTATGAAGCCTTTGAGAAGGAAATGGCGCAGAAAGCGGATTTTGCAGAATATATTCCCATATCTGATTTACTGGAAAAAGAAGATTATTATAAAACGGATACGCACTGGCGGCAGGAAAAAATTACAGATGTAGCAGAGCGGCTGGCACAGGCAATGGGAACAGCCCTTTCCGGAGATTATAAAATTCATACATTAGAATCAAATTTCTACGGCGTCTACTATGGGCAGGCGGCATTGCCCCTTCCGCCGGAGAAGATACAGTATATAACAGGAACGGATCTTGACGACTGCACAGTGTATGACTGGCAGAATCATAGGGAGATACCGGTCTATGATATGGAAAAGGCAGTGGGAAGAGATCCTTATGAAATGTTTTTGTCAGGTTCCTTGTCCCTTCTCACAATCAGGAATCCCAATGCCCGTGCGGACAAAAAACTGGTGATATTCAGGGATTCCTTTGGATCCAGCATTGCCCCTCTGCTGGTCAGTGGATATGGGCAGATTACCTTGGTGGATATTCGTTACATCCACCCCGACTATCTGGAACAGTTTGTAGATTTTGATAACTGTGACGTGCTGTTTTTATACAGCACGCTGGTATTGAATCACAGCGATACTATAAAATAAGAGAAGATAATGATAAAAATCAGAAGAGAAAATGCGGAAGCGAGGTAATGATAAAATGCTTCGAATTGGAATATGCGATGACAAGACGGAGGCAAGGGATGCTTTGCGGTTTCAGCTTGAAAAGGTATTGTGGGAAGACAGGGAACAGATCGTTTATGAGTTTTCCACAGGAGAAAGCGCTGTGGGGTGGCTGAAAAAGCACCCGGGGGAGATAGACCTTCTGTTTCTGGATGTGGAAATGAGGGGAATAAGCGGCATGGAGGCTGCAGAGCAGATCAGGGAGTTTGACAAAGATCTTTGTATTGTGTTTGTGACGGGGTATGCCGACTATGTGTTTGACGGATATAAGGTAAACGCCCTTGACTATTGTCTGAAGCCGGTGGAAGCAGGGAGACTGGAGGAGGTGCTTACCCGTGTAAGAGGGCAGATATTTGACAGCAGGGAAAAAACCTTTGTGTTTAAAAACCCGGAAGGTTCTTACCGGCTTTCCCTGGAAGCGATCTCTTACTTTTACAGTGATAAAAGAAAGGTCAACGTGGTTTTAAGGGGAAAGGGAGAAGCGGATGCTTACTCTTTTTATGGAAAGCTGGACAAGGTGGAGGAACAGTTGTCCGGAATCTTCGTAAGAATTCATCAAAGATATCTGGTAAATCCGGAACATGTATCCCATATTGGAGGGGAGAGTGTTATCGTGGATGATCAGAAGCTCCCTATGAGCAGAAATATGAAGGAGGAGGCAAGGGCAAAGCTTGCCAGGGCGATGCTGGAAGGGGGAGGGCGATGAGCTTATGGACGTATATCAAGCAGCTTCCCACAGGGGTGCTGGGCATGATTGCAGGCGTTTTTATTTATTTTGCACTGTCCTGCCTGCTTCGGGTGAAGGAAAAATGGTGGTGCAAAGGACTTCTTTACATAGGCTGCTGGATTGCCAGCTTTACGGTTATTTTTATTGGGGATCCGGTGAATCTGACATACAGCATTGCATTTTTTATGCTTGTATTGTGGATCACCTGTAAGGGGAGCTGGCGCAAAAGACTTACGCTGGGGCTGATGTTTGCCAGCTTGATCTTTGCCTTTAATGCTTTTTATGATAACTGCATTGCACTCTTGGCGCATATGCAGGGGAAGGATGCTCTCTTTGGCAATATGTATTTGGTCTGCAGGCTTCTTTTTGCCATTTCTTTATTTTTCTTT
Source organism: Lachnospiraceae bacterium UBA7093 (assembly GCA_002492465.1). Classification (GTDB taxonomy): domain Bacteria; phylum Bacillota; class Clostridia; order Lachnospirales; family Lachnospiraceae; genus Suilimivivens. Next base: position 34,361 of record DKYT01000005.1, read on the forward strand.
GTCCGTTATAAAAAGCCGGAGCAGGATTTTGAGCTTTCCCCGTCTCTTTGGCGTTTAATGATGCTGCTCACAATTTCGCCTTTGGGGATTATGGGTGCCCTTATTTTACTCAGGGATCCTGAATATCATTTTTTAAGAACCGCAATTTCTGACGGAGCCCTTTTTTTGGTGGTTATGTTGTCCTTTGCAGGACTGCTTCGGGTACTTGTGGTTTTGGACAGGCAGCAGGGACTGGAGCGGGAAAATGCATTGGCGCTTATGCAGCGCAATTACTACAATACCATGGAGCAGCACCAATTTGAGATCCGCAGGATTCGGCACGATCTATCCAATCATCTCCAGGCGCTTCTTGCTCTGCCCGGAGAAGCAAGAGAGGAATATATTAAGGAAATGTTGGATAATCCGGTGCTTATGCAGAGGCTGTCCTGGTGCGGTGATTCTACGGTAAATGCAGTGTTGACCACAAAAGAGGGGATGATGCGGCAGAAGGAAATAGATTTTTCGGCAAAGCTGGACATTGGGGAGGAGCTTCCCTTTGAGAAAGCCGATATCTGCGCAATGTTTGCCAATGCTCTGGACAATGCGGCGGAAGCATGTGAGAAGCTGGAAAAACCGATGCGGAAAATGCAACTGGATGCAAGGCTGGGAAAAGGAATTTTGGCAGTCAGGGTGGAAAATGCCTGTGAAAAGATTTCTGCCGGGGGAAAAAGGGGGCTTCCAAAAACGACGAAAAGAGATGAGGAAAATCATGGGTTTGGCTTGAAAAGCATTCAGAAAGCGGTAAAAAAGTATGGAGGCAGCATGGAAATCAGGCGGGAGGAACAGAGCTTTCAGCTGTTTTTCTATTTGCCGGTGGAGAAATAAGAGCGATTTAGAAAAGAGGTGCGGCAATGATCCATATTGCAATATGTGACGATGAGCAATATATGGCGGATAGAATCAGGGATATGGCAGTTGCATTTTTTCGGGAGAAAAAGATAGAGATAGCGGTTTCTCAATTTGCAAACGGAAAAGAACTGATCCAATACAAAGGGAAAATCCATATTTTGTTTCTGGATATACAGATGGAGGACCCGGATGGCATGGAAACGGCGCGAAAGCTGCGCAGTGAAAATTTTAAAGGCTTTCTGATTTTTATTACAGTTTTAAAGGAAATGGTATTTCAGGCGTTTGAGGTGCAGGCGTACGACTATCTGGTAAAGCCTGTTGGGGAACGGCAGTTTAGGAGAACCATGGAACGGCTGCTCCTTTCCATGGACAGAGCCAGGGAAACCAGCCTGTTGGTTCAAAAGGGGAATGAGAGCAGCGTAATCTCTTTCGAGGATATTATTTTCTGTGAAGTGATCGACCGGAAGATCTACTTGCATTTAAAAGGAGCAAAGGTCCTTGATTATTATGACCGGATTCAGCGCCTTGAGGGAAAGCTGGACGATAGGTTTTACCGATGCCACAGAAGCTATCTGATCAATTTGGGCTGCCTGAAAGGCTATAAGGACGGGAGAGCATATATGGAGGATGGCAGTCAGATACCGGTATCCCGGCTGCGGAGCAGAGAATTTTCCGATGTTATTTTGGACTATATGAAAAACCGATAAGCGCCGTGGGAGAGAATAAGAAATGGAATGGCTTGATTTTTATAATATTTATGTAGTGGGAAGCGTTCAGATTCTCACCGGCTTTTGCTTTTTTACCAAATGCCTTAAGCGGAAGGTGAGTTATTATTTTTGCCTGCTATTTACAGCTCTCGGTTTGTTCCTTCTTAACTGGATTTCCAGCGATGTGGCACAGATGGGGATATATGTGCTGCTGCTTGCAGGCGTGGGAGTTTTCGTGTACAAGGAAAGTCCTTCGGCGTCTGTTTTATATGCGCTTGTGGCGGAGGAGATCATGCAGCTGTGCTTTGGAATAGCGAATTCCCTTCTGCTGGCTCTTTCCGCCTGGTTGTTCCCCCTGAAAGCAAAGGGTATCCTGCAAAGTGTATTGCAAATACGGATCAGGTTGACAGGGAAATCAAAAGCTTGAAAGAAAAGAAGAAACAATTGGAGCAGCAGATTCAGATGGCGGCAGGGGATGAAAAAAAGATTGCAACCCTTGAAAAGAGGCTGGCGCAGGTGGAGGAAGAATTAAGCCGGAAGGATAATGATACCTACAGGCGCCAGCATACGCAGGTAAAGAGCCGACAATAGCAAATAGCAGAGAAGATGCCTTGACAATTATAAAAATTTCCTTTAGAATGATTCTAATAGGAAGGTGATTTATGACCAAATATGGTAAAAAAATATTGAATATAATAAATGCGTCCTGCGAACACATGACGGCGGAACAGATTTTTTTGGCGCTGAAAAAGACGGAGCCTAAGGTGGTTTTAGCTACAGTATACAATAATCTGAAGACGCTCTGCGACACCCAGATGATCCGAAAAATCTCCATAGAAGGATCTGTTGACCGATATGACAGAATGGAGAAGCATGATCATCTGATATGTAGAAAATGCGGCAGGGTGACAGACATAGCTTTTGAAGATTTGACGAAAAAGCTGGAGGAGCAGTTAGGAGAGAGGATTTTATCCTATGATCTCAGAATATCCTATCTTTGCCCCGCTTGTAAAAATCAATAGAAGCAGGAGGAATGACTATGGTGTACAAATGCAGTGTGTGCGGCTATGTGTTTGACGAGGAGGCGGAGGGAAAATCCTTTTCAGAATTAAAGGAATGTCCTTTGTGCAGACAGCCGGCAGAAAAATTTGAGTTGGTATCCCAGGAAGAGAAAAAGGATGCAGCGACAGAGGAAAACGTGGATCTGAGCTATCCCAAAGAAACCCGAAAAACAGACGCCAATTACCGTTACATGAAGGAAATACAGGAGATGGCGGTTACCGGTAAATCTGTGATCGAGGCAATGGGAACACAGATGAAAATGCCTGACTGGGATGATATTCTTGTACTGGGGGCGCAGCTGGATCCCATGCCTTTGGAAGAACATGCAGACGTGTCTCTGAAAACGGTAATCGGTAAACATGCCCAAAAGCCCATGGTTCTTGATATGCCGATATATATTTCCCATATGTCCTTTGGCGCCCTTTCCAAGGAAACCAAAACAGCCATGGCAATGGGAAGCGCTATGGCGGGAACGGCAATGTGCAGCGGGGAAGGCGGTATTTTGCCGGAGGAAAAGGAAGCGGCGCACAAATACATATTTGAGTATGTCCCTAATTTGTACAGCGTTACCGATGAAAATCTTAAAACTTCCGATGCCATTGAAATTAAAATCGGGCAGGGAACCAAGCCGGGAATGGGAGGACACCTGCCGGGCAGCAAGGTGACGCCGGAGATTGCCGCCATTCGCAATAAGCCTTTGGGGGAAGATGTGATCAGTCCCTCCAGGTTTCCCGGAATCGATACAAAAGAGGATTTGAAAAATCTGGTGAAGGATTTGCGCAGGCGCAGTGAAGGCAGACCCATCGGCATTAAAATAGCGGCAGGAAGAATTGAAAGAGATTTGGCGTACTGCGTTTTTGCAGAGCCGGATTTCATTACCATCGACGGAAGAGGCGGAGCCACGGGAGCTTCCCCGGCAATTGTACGGGATGCCACAAGCGTGCCCACCATTTACGCGTTATACCGGGCAAGAAAATATTTGGATTTGGTGGGAGCCGACATTGATCTGGTGATTACCGGAGGGCTTAGAGTTTCATCGGATTTTGCCAAGGCAATCGCCATGGGAGCGGACGCCGTAGCGGTGGCGTCGGCGGTTATGGTTGCGGCGGCATGCCAGCAGTACCGCATCTGCGGGTCGGGTATGTGTCCGGTTGGAATGGCGACCCAGGATCCGGAATTACGGAAAAGATTGAAGATCGAAGCGGCATCCCAGCGGGTTGCAAACTATTTGAAATGTTCTGCGGAGGAACTGAGAACCTTTGCGAGAATTACAGGACATGACGATATTCACAAATTATCTGTGGAGGATCTTTGTACAGTCAGCAGGGAAATCTCGGAAAATACCAATATTTCCCATGCTTAAGCAATAAAATGATTTTAGGAAAAGGAGAACAAAAAACATGAACAAGTATGCAGGAACACAGACAGAAAAAAATCTGGAAGCCGCTTTTGCAGGGGAATCCCAGGCAAGAAATAAGTACACCTATTTTGCTTCCGTGGCAAAAAAGGAGGGCTATGAGCAGATCTCATCTTTATTTCTGAAAACGGCAGATAACGAAAAGGAACATGCCAAAATGTGGTTTAAGGAGTTAAACGGTATCGGCGATACCAAGGAGAACCTGACCCAGGCGGCGGAGGGTGAAAATTACGAGTGGACGGATATGTATGATAATTTTGCAAAAACCGCCGAAAGCGAAGGTTTTCCCGAGCTTGCTCAAAAGTTCCGTCTGGTGGCAGCCATTGAAAAGCATCATGAGGAAAGATACCGCGCACTGCTGAAAAATGTGGAAATGAAAGAGGTTTTTGCAAAAAGCGAAGTGAAAGTGTGGGAGTGCCGCAATTGCGGGCACATTGTAGTGGGCACACAGGCGCCGGAGATCTGTCCTACCTGCAATCATCCTCAAAGCTATTTTGAAGTAAGCGCAGAAAACTATTAAAACCGCAGGGCTATCGAAACAGATAGCCCTTTTTTAAAGGAAAATAGGATTCCGATAGGAAGAAAGGACAGAGCGGGAATGGAGAAAGTAATTGAAAATTTTTTGACCTATGTAAAAATCGACACAGAGTCTTCAGAGGACAGTACATCAACCCCTTCCACAGAGAAGCAGCATGATCTGGCAAAGCTTTTGGCGGAGCAATTGAAGAAAATGGGAGCGGAAGAGATCGTATATGATCAGGAACACTGCTATGTGTATGCTTCCGTTCCGGCATCGAAGGACTGTGAAAAAGCGCCAATGATAGGCTTGATTGCCCATATGGATACAGCTCCTGCGGTAACAGGCGCAGGGGTAAAACCGCGGATGGTGGAGGACTATGACGGAAAAGACATTGTGCTGAATCAGGAAAAAGGGATTGTAATGAAGACGGCGGATTTCCCGGAGCTTTCTGCATATAAGGGGAAGCGGCTGATCGTAACCGACGGCACCACCCTTCTTGGGGCGGACGATAAGGCGGGAGTTGCCGAGATTATGGCGATGGCGGAATATCTGCTGACCCATCCGGAAATTCCCCATGGAAAACTGCGGCTGGGATTTACGCCGGACGAGGAAGTAGGCGCCGGTGCGGATCATTTTGACGTAGCTCTTTTTGGGGCGGACTATGCCTATACCGTAGACGGCGGCAGGCTTGGAGAACTTGAATATGAGAATTTTAACGCCGCCGGAGCAAAGGTAACCATACAGGGCAGAAGCGTGCATCCGGGAGAGGCGAAGGGAAAAATGCGCAATGCGATTTTGATGGCGCAGGAGTTTCAATCTATGCTTCCCGTGTCCGAAAATCCCATGTATACCTGCGGATACGAAGGCTTTTATCATTTGGACGGGTTAAAGGGTACCGTTGAGGAAGCGGTGGCGGAATACATTATCAGGGATCACGACCGGGAAAAATTTGAGCAAAAAAAGAAATTGTTTTTGCAGGTTGGACAGTTCTTAAATGAAAAGTACGGGGAAGGGACCTTTCAGATCGATCTTCAGGACTCTTATTACAATATGAAGGAAGTAATTGAAAAACATATGCATCTGGTAGACAATGCAAGGGAGGCAATGGAGGAACTGGGCATTGAGCCCACAGTACTGCCGATCCGTGGAGGAACAGACGGGGCAAGATTGTCTTTTATGGGGCTGCCATGTCCTAACCTTTGCACGGGGGGACAGAATTTCCACGGGAAATATGAGTACGCATGTGCGGATGACATGGAGATGATGGTGAAGCTGTTGGTTAAGATTGTGCAAAAGTATGTGTAAATACTGGGAAAAGGAAGGGAATGGATAAGATAAAGGTAGCGGTTACAATCAATGAGAATTATATATATCCATTAAAAGTGATGCTCCATAGTCTTTTTTCAAATCAAAGGGAAGCGGTCACGGTTTTTTGTGTGCATGCAAGAATCAGTCAAAATAATATAAGGGATTTGAAAAGCTTTTGCAGGACTTATGGGTCTGAGCTTGTAGAGGTTAAAATGACCAGCGACTTGTTTGAAAATGCGCCTGTTATGGGATATTTTTCCATAGAAATGTATTATCGTTTACTGCTGCCCTGGATTCTTCCGCAGGAGGACAGAGTGCTGTATTTGGATCCGGATATGATAGTGAATGGTTCTTTGCGTGATTTATGGGACTGTGAATTGGACGGTATGTTTTTAGCGGCAGCCAGAGACCGGATTATTATGCTGCTTGGATCGGGTATTGAAGATGAACTGCCTGAAAACGCTATTTATATGAACAGCGGAATGCTCTTGATGGATCTGAAGAAAATGCGTGAGGAATGCCATCAGGAGAAAATACAAAATTTGCTGTGGAGAGAAAAGAAATTGCAGTTCCCTGATCAGGATATGCTGAACATCCTTTGGGGAGCACAGATCAAGCAGGTAGAAGACGGTTACAATTTAAATCCCAATCTCCTTTATTTAAAAGAGTATTTGAAAATGCCATGGGAAAAGAAGCATTCCTGGAAGGTCATTCATTATATGGGAAGCGATAAGCCATGGAAGGAAAATTACAAAGGAAATATGTATTTTCTATGGGCAAAGTCAGAATGGCAGGTGTATCCTCAAAAGCGCTGGCGGATTTTCGGAAGGCTTATGCTTGAACCCTACCGCTATACGCGGGGGTACTGGTTATTTTGGAAAAACCATGACTGGAAGAAAGGGAATAAAAAGCATTATGAAGTTTAGTATTATTATTCCGGTATACAATGTTGAAATGTATATCGAAGAATGCCTGAACAGTGTGTTGAACCAATCCTTTCCAGATTATGAGGTCGTATTAATTGACGACGGATCAACAGACAACAGCGGGAAAATATGCGATCAGTATGCCTCAGAATATCAGTGCGTGAAAGTGGTTCATCAGGAGAATAAAGGACAGGCGCAGGCGCGTAATTTGGGGATTGCATTTGCAAAGGGAGATTATGTGCTGTTTTTGGATGGAGATGATTATTGGGTTTCAGATGAAAATCTTAGTAAATTGGCAAAGCTGATTCAAAAAAATAATGCGCAATGGGATGTTGTGGCTTACAATGGAATCTCCGCTTATTGTGATAAAGGGAAGGTAATTTATAGCGACAGGCATGTGAACCATGTAAAAGAGAATTCTCCTGAGGGGTATTCCGCCGAAACGTTTTTGAAAAATCAGATGAAAGAAAATGGTTCTTTTTATTGGTATGCATGGGGATACGCTTATTCTAAAAAAATATTTGAAAATGCGACATTGCGGTTTCCGGAAGAACGGAAATATGAGGATGTTTATCTTATGTGGCGAATTCTGCTGAAGGCGGAAAGGGTAGCGGTGATACCCGAAAAATTTTATGTTTACAGGAGAAACAGAGCGGGCGCCACCACAAAAGAAGCCTCCCGGAACACGCTTATGGATTTCTTATGGGCGCTGGATCAGAATATAAAAGAAATTGAAGCTTTGCCGTTAGAGGAAGAACTGAAATACCTTTTATTAGATAATTTTTCAAAAAATTATTTTTTGTGCTGTACCTTATCCGTTTACTTAGGGAAAAAGGAAAGAAAAGAAATGTTTATTGCATTAAAAAAGAAAAGAAGATTTTTGGAATATGCAAAAGGGAAAAAGTACGAGTTTGCAAAAAGAGGAATTCAAGTGATCGGGTTTGAAAATATGTTTTTTCTTTTATATTTACGTTCTTTGTGGCTTAGATACAAGGAAGGAAAAGTATATAGGTAAACTGACGTTTTCCAATCTGAAATGCCGGGGCAAAATGGCTTGCCAAATAGCAGTGACTACCGTACAATAGAAAAGGAATTTACAGGGTAATGGAGAATAGAAATTGATGTTGGAAAGGTTTTATCCCGATCTATATATGAGGTCTGCCTATCAGATCGATTTTCAAAAATATTATGATTCCGGCTGCAGGGGCGTTATTTTTGATATTGACAATACGCTGGTGCCCCATGGCGCCCCGGCGGACGACAGGAGCATAAAACTGATTCAGGAGTTGAAGAGTATGGGCTATTCCATCCTTCTTTTGTCCAATAACAAGGAGACAAGGGTTCAGATGTTTAATCAGGCAGTCCATGTGCAATATATTTTTAAGGCGGGAAAGCCTGGAAAAAAGGGTTACATGCGCGCTATGGAAATGATGGGCACAGACAGAAAAAGCACCCTGTTTGTGGGGGATCAGCTGTTTACAGATGTGTGGGGAGCGAGGAACGCCGGAATATTCTCCATTCTGGTACAGCCCATTGATAAAAAAGAAGAGATTCAAATCGTTTTAAAGCGTTATCTGGAAAAAATAGTGCTGGCTTGTTACCGGCGTAAATGCCGGAAGGAGTGCCGGGCTTATTTGGCGGAGGGGAAGAATGATCATTGACGGACATACAAGAACCTGCGGGCTGCTAGGAAATCCGGTGGAGCACACGCTGTCGCCGGTGATTCATAATACGCTGGCGGAAAAGTTTTCTCATAACCTGGTTTACGTTCCCTTTTTGGTGGAGGAGGGGCAGGCGCTTGCCGCCATCAAGGGAGCCTATGACTTGCACATTCTGGGGCTGAATGTTACGGTACCCTTTAAAAGCGCAGTGCTTCCGGGACTTGTGGAAATGGATCCCATGGCGGAGCAGATCGGTGCGGTGAACACGCTGGTGCGGACAGAGGGAGGCTTTAGGGGATATAATACGGATATGCCGGGGCTTTACCGAGCCATGGCAGGGGAAGGCATAAAACTGGCGGGAGAGGAAGTGATTCTTCTGGGAGCCGGAGGAGCGGCAAGGGCGGTTGCGTTTTTGTGTGCGGCGAAAGGCGTTTCCCGGGTTTATCTGCTGAACCGTTCTTTGGAAAAAGCAAACGCCGTAGCGGAGGAAGTGAATGAGAAAAGCGGAAGGAAGCTGGTGGCCCCTATGGCGCTGTCTGATTATCCCAGTCTGCCGGATAGAAAATATCTGGCGATCCAGGCGACCAGCGTTGGGTTATTTCCCCATACGGACCATGCGGTGATTGAGGAGGAGGCTTTTTACGATAAGATACATACAGGCTACGATCTGATTTACAAGCCCTCCGAGACGAAATTTATGAAACTGGTAAGAAAACACGGAGGCAAGGCATATCACGGTCTTAAGATGCTTTTGTACCAGGGAATCATCGCTTATGAGCTGTGGAACGAGGTGGCGGTTCCGGAGGAGACGGCGCAGGAAGTGTACGGGATACTGAGGGAAAAAGCAGGGATATAGGAAATGAAGGACAACATTATTTTGATCGGTTTCATGGGAAGCGGAAAAACCAGCGTAGGCATCAGGCTGTCCTATCGGCTGAAGCGGACCATAATCGATACGGACAAGTGGATTGAGCGCAGACAGGGAATGAGCGTGTCGGAGATTTTTGACGCCCATGGGGAGAAGGCGTTCCGGGATATGGAAACAGAATGCTTAAAGGAACTGTTAAGGACAGTGGACGGACAGATTATTTCAGTGGGCGGCGGACTTCCCATGAGAGAGGAAAACCATGGGCTTTTGAAAAAACTGGGGAGGGTATTTTATCTCAGCGCCGCGCCGGAGACAATCTACGAGAGAGTGAAATCAGATACCACAAGACCCCTTTTACAGGTGGCGGATCCCATGGAGCGGATTCGCACCCTCCTAAAACAGCGGGCGCCGGTTTATGAAGCATGCGCCGATGTGATCCTGGAGGTTTCAGACAAAACCTTTGATGAGATCTTAGACCAGATAGAAGGGGAAATGAAAGGAAAGAATATATGAAAATATTAGTAATCAACGGTCCCAATCTGAATTTTCTTGGAATTCGGGAAAAAAATGTGTACGGGACGCAAACCTATGAAGATCTGTTAAGAATGATCGGAGAAAAGGGAGAAGCGTGCAATATTGCCATCGAGGTATTTCAAAGCAATCACGAAGGCGCTATTATTGACAGGATTCAGGACGCTTATTATGAGAAGGCGGACGGAATTGTCATCAATCCCGGCGCTTATACCCATTACAGTTATGCCATTCGGGACGCACTTGCAAGCATTTCGGTGCCCAAGGTGGAAATCCATATTTCCGATATCACACAGAGGGAAGAGTTTCGGAAGGTTTCCGTTACGGCGCCGGCCTGCCAGAAACAGATTTACGGACATGGCCTGGAAGGGTATCTGGAGGCGATAGACTTTATTTTGGAATCTGTAAGAAAGTAGTTGAAAAATATCATTTTTTATATTAAACTGGTAAAGAATTATAACGTGAAAATTTTAGGAGGAATATTTTATGATTTCTGCAGGTGATTTCAGAAATGGTATTACAATTGAGTTAGATAATAACGTTTACCAGATTATTGAGTTCCAGCATGTGAAACCCGGTAAGGGAGCGGCATTTGTCAGAACCAAGCTGAAAAACATCAAGAGCGGCGGCGTAGTGGAAAAAACTTTCAGACCTACTGAAAAGTGTCCCCAGGCACGTATTGATAGAAAAGATATGCAGTATCTGTATGAAGACGGAGAGTTGTATAACTTTATGGATGTTGAAACATATGATCAGGTCGCTTTGAATGCCGAAACGGTTGGAGATGCGCTCAAGTTTGTAAAAGAAAACGAAATGGTGAAGATCTGTTCCCATAACGGCAGTGTGTTTTCCGTAGAGCCTCCCTTATTTGTGGAGCTGGAGATCGTGGAAACAGAGCCTGGATTTAAGGGAGATACCGCAACAGGAGCAACCAAGCCCGCTACGGTAGAGACAGGCGCAACTGTAAACGTACCTTTATTTGTTGAGATGCATGACGTGATCAAGATCGATACCAGAACAGGGGAATACCTTTCCAGAGTATAGATCTGCAATAGCCCTATCAATTAAGAACCTGAAAGACAATGATAAAAGTCATTGTCTTTTTTAATCCAATAAGCCGGCTCGCAAAGCGTGTCGGCGTTTGGTGCAATGACTTTCATTACAGTTACTACAAACGGGTTTTTGAAAGAAAGAGGTATCTATGAACGGCACATCTATGAATTTCACATCTTTTACACAGGCAATTCTAAAAAATCTCCAAGAGAAGCTGGGGGATGACTATTCCGTATTTTCCCAAACGGTGAAAAAGAACAACGGCGTTATGCTGACGGGAATTATGGCGAAAAGAAAGAATTTCAGCGCGTCTCCGGCTCTTTATATCAACGATTTGTATCGGGAAGGTATTTCCCAGGAGGAGATCCGAAGGATAGCGGACACTTTATGCAGCCGCCTTCAGAACGCGGAGCTTAGGGAGGATCCGGATCTGTCGGATTTTATGGAGTTTGACAGGGCGAAGGGGAAATTGGCGTTTAAGCTGATCCATGCAGAGCGAAACCGGGAATTATTGAAAGAAATACCGCATAAACTGTTTCACGATCTTGCTTTGGTATTTTACTATACGGTTCAGGAAGCGCCCTTCTATGGAAACGCGGCAATTTTAGTTTATAACAGCCATTTAAGGCAGTGGAGGATTAGCGAACACCTGTTGCAGCAGACGGCGCTTGAAAATACGCCCGCTCTTTTTCCGGCGGTAATTGAAAATATGCAGGAGGTTATGGAAAAAATTCTGATGGGCAGTCTGGAGGAGGACTTGCCCCGGCGCACAGAGGGGGAAGAAGAGCTGTTTGACGAAGGCTGGAAAGAAGAATTAACCCGGCAGATGCTTGAGGAACAGGCAAAGGCACAGTCTTCCATGTATGTGCTGAGCAACCGGCAGAAGTTATATGGGGCGGCATGTATGTTGTACCCCGGCGTTTTAAAAGCTTTTGCAAAACGGCAGGGAAAAGATCTCTATATCCTGCCCAGTTCTATTCATGAAGTGATTTTAATACCTGCCGATAAGGAAATCAGTTATAAAGAACTTCGTGAAATCGTAACCGAAGTCAATCGAACCCAGCTGGCGGAGGATGAGGTACTTGCAGATTCCGTATACTATTATAAGTGCAGCAGAGATGAAATATTGCGGCTTTCATAATTTTTGCATAAAGGGTTCACAGTTTTTTTATAATTGATGGACTAGACAATCTGAAAGTCATATGGTATGATATTCAAGGTGATGTAACAAATTTGTAATATTTTTATCATATGCACCCGTAGTCTAACGGATAGAACGAAGGCCTCCGACGCCTTTAATGCAGGTTCGATTCCTGTCGGGTGCATTTGCATCACCTTGAATATAACAAAGCAGGGGAAGAACCCTTGTTTTGAAAGAAAGGAAATCTATGGAACGTTTAGAGCAGAACAAAATGCATATGTTAAAAGAAAAGTTTTTGACAGCCAGAGACTTTATTATGGATCATAGCAAGATTGTAATGCCCCTTGTTCTGATTGTATGTGTACTTATTACCGTTGTAGTGGCAGTGAACGCCAACCAAAGAGAAGCGCTGGAAAAAGAGGCGGAGCAGGCGGCAATGGCGGTGACGGCGGAGGAAACAGGTCCTTCGGTAAAAGGACTGGAGGCACCGGTCTTTGAACTGGAAGAAAACGCTCATCCGGAGATTAACCAGTTAATCCGCGCTTATTATGATGCCCAGGTGTCGGGAGACACAGAAGTGATTTCTTCTTTAAATACCGGTTTAAGTGAACTTGAAATGATACGTATAGAGGAATTAAGCAAGTACATCGATTCCTATCCGGAATTGACTGTGTACACGAAACCGGGTATGACAGAAAATACTTATGTGGCTTATGTGTACTCAGAGGTGCTGTTTACAGACGCCGGTCAGGCGCTTCCGGGCATGCAGACTTATTATATCGGTTTAAACGATGAGGGCAGCTACTATATTCAGGGAACTTATGATGATACCATCAAGAAATACATTGAAGAAGTTACTCTGCAGGACGATGTGGTAGACCTGAATAATAAAGTGGTTGTAGCCTACAATGAGCTGCTTGCAGAGGATGAGGAGCTGAACGAGTTTATTGCCTACCTGAAGGCAAAGATCAATGAAGAGGTAGGCGAGATTCTGGCACAGATTGAGGCTCCGGCGGATACCCAGACGGGTGAGGAACAGGAGGCTTCCGGGGAAGAAGCGGCGGAAGAGTCTGCCCCCTTGCTGATCACAACGGTTCGTGCCACAGATGTGGTTAATATCAGAAGTTCCGATTCCGAAGAGGCGGACAGGATTGACAAGGCGCAGGTGGGACAGGAATTTACCCTGCTGGAGCAGAGAGGCAACGGCTGGAGTAAGGTAGCATATAACGGCAGTGAAGCGTATATTAAGAGCGATTATCTGGAAGCGGTACCTGATGCGGAAGAAACCGGGGATGCCCAGACTGCGGAAACCACAGATACCCAGACCGCGGAAGCGGCACAGCCGGAGGAAGCGCCCGCTGTCCAGGAAAGCATGGGAACGGTTAAGGTAGTGGAGAGCGTAAAGGTTCGTAAAGGCGCCAGCACCAGCGCAGAATCCCTTGGGACAGCCTATGCGGGCGAAGAGCTGGAGCTTCTCATGAAGCAGGCGGACGGCTGGACAAAGGTGAAATATAAAGGCGAAACGGCATTTGTAAAATCCGAATATGTAGAATAAAAGGAAAAGCATTTTATTTTGTAGGAAATTGTAGTATACTTACAAAATAAAGTGCTTTTTTAGGAGGGAAAAATGCTGGGAAAGTGTCAGATTGGAATCATAGGAACAGGGCGTATTGCAGGCGTTATGGCGGATACCGTCAATCAAATGAAGAACGTGAGGCTTTATGCCGTTGCATCCAGGGAAAAGGTGAAAGCGGATGTCTTTGCAGGAAAGTACGGCTGCAAAAAGGCGTACGGTTCCTATGAGGAGCTGGCGCTGGATCCAAAGGTGGATCTGATTTACATTGCAACGCCTCATTCGGAGCATTTTGCGAACGCCAAAATGTGCATAGAGCATGACAAGCCGGTATTGTGTGAAAAGGCATTTACGGCAAATGCGGAGCAGGCGGCGGAGCTGATCAGATTGTCTGAGGAAAAGGGAGTGTTTCTCGGGGAGGCAATGTGGACACGCTATATGCCTATGCTGACGACCATACGGGAAGTGATCGGCAGCGGCGTGATCGGGGATCCCAAAACCCTTACGGCAAATCTGGGGTATGTTATAGGAGATGTGGAACGTTTGAAGAATCCCCAGCTTGCAGGAGGCGCGCTGCTGGATGTGGGCGTGTATCCCCTTAATTTTGCACTGATGCTGTTTGGAAATAATATTGCTAAAATCACTTCCGCCTGTACCTATACGGATACCGGCGTGGATGAGCAGAACACCGTTACCCTTCAATATATAGATGGGAAAATAGCCCATCTGAACAGCTCCATGATTTCTCTAAGCGACAGAAAAGGCGTTATTTATGGAACAAAGGGTTATGCGGTGGTTGAAAACATCAATAACTTCCAGAGTATAGCGGTTTACGATGCTTCTTATAAAAAGGTAGGCATCTATAAATGTCCCAGGCAGATTTCAGGATATGAATACGAGATCGATGCAAGCGTCAAGGCAATCAAAGCCCATCAGTATGAGTGTCCGGAGATGCCTCACAGCGAATCCCTTCGGGTGATGAAAATTCTGGACAGCCTGCGGAAAGAATGGGGGATTGTGTATCCCTTTGAAAAGACGGAGGCAGTATCCATGGAAGAGACTGAAAAACAGCAGGACCTGCCGGAGGAACAGCAGGAATAAAAAAAGAATATATGGGAAAGCTATTAGAGGGTCTGATTTGCAGGCTCTCTAATTGTTTATCAGGGATGTATTCCTTATTGTAGTGGATACCGGAAATAGAAGAGAGGTCGAATCTATGAGAATTGATGATATAAAAGTGCTTCAGGAAATCCAGAGAAACACAAAGATGGCGATGAAGGCGCTGGATACCATAAGCGGTAAGATTTATGACGATGATCTGTCCATACAGGCGGCAAGAGAATCCATGAAATATGCGGATATTTATAATCAGGCAACCAACAGGCTGCTGGAAGGAAAGGTGCAGTCCTATAAAGAGACAGGCTTTCAGGAGCTGATGCTGAAAGGCGGGATTCATGCGAATACCCTGCTGGACACCAGCACCAGCCATATAGCGGAGATGCTGATACAGGGTTCCAACAGAGGGCTGACCAGCATGTGGAAGTCCATCAACCATCATGAGAACGCCAGCAATACTTCTATGGAGATTGCAAAGGAACTGATGGATTTTGAGGAGAAAAACATTGAAAGGCTGAAGCAATATTTATAATAAAATAAAACTTTTACAATTTAATTGCTTAAAGTGTCTTGAGATTTTTAGAAGGACGTTATATAATACATTGTATACAATGATACTGTACTACAATTATACTAAACTAAAGGAGGACATATCGTATGTCATATGTTGATGAAGTGTTTCAGATGGTAGTGGAAAAGAACCCTGCACAGCCGGAATTTCACCAGGCGGTGAAGGAGGTTCTGGAGTCCTTAAGAGTTGTAATCGAGGCGAATGAAGAGGCATACAGAAAGGATGCGCTTCTGGAGAGATTGGTTACCCCCGAAAGGCAGCTGCTGTTCAGAGTCCCCTGGGTGGATGACAAGGGACAGGTTCAGGTAAACAACGCGTTCCGCGTGCAGTTTAACAGCGCTATCGGACCTTACAAGGGCGGTTTGAGGTTACATCCCAGCGTAAATCTTGGCATTATCAAATTCCTTGGCTTTGAGCAGATCTTTAAAAATTCCCTTACAGGGCTTCCCATTGGCGGCGGCAAGGGCGGATCGGATTTTGATCCCAAGGGAAAATCGGACAGAGAGGTTATGGCATTCTGCCAGAGCTTTATGACAGAGTTAAGTAAATACATAGGAGCCGATACGGACGTTCCGGCAGGCGATATCGGAACAGGCGCAAGAGAAATCGGTTATATGTATGGACAATATAAGAGAATTAAGGGCGTATATGAAGGCGTTCTTACAGGCAAGGGCTTATCCTACGGCGGTTCCCTTGCAAGAACGGAAGCGACCGGCTACGGACTTCTGTATCTTACAGAGGAAATGTTAAAGTGCAACGGACATGATCTGAAGGGAAAGACTGTTGTGATCTCCGGTTCCGGAAATGTGGCAATTTATGCGTGCCAGAAGGCACAGCAGTTAGGCGCTAAGGTGGTGACCGTTTCCGATTCCACAGGATGGGTATACGACGCAGAGGGCATCGATGTGGCGCTTCTGAAGGAAGTAAAGGAAGTAAAGCGTGCAAGGCTGACAGAGTATGCGGCGGCAAGACCAAGCGCAGAATACCATGAGGGCAGAGGCGTATGGAGCATCAAATGCGACGTGGCGCTTCCCTGCGCAACACAAAATGAACTTTTACTGGATGATGCCAAAGCGCTAGTAGCGAACGGCTGTATTGCAGTGGCAGAAGGCGCGAACATGCCTACCACCATTGAAGCCACAGAATATCTGCAGGCAAACGGCGTTTTATTTGCACCTGGTAAGGCGGCAAATGCAGGAGGCGTAGCAACCTCCGCACTGGAAATGAGCCAGAACTCCGAAAGATTGAGCTGGACCTTCGAAGAGGTGGACAGCAAGCTGAAGGGCATTATGGTTAACATTTTCCATAACATGGATGAAGCTGCAAAGAAATACAATATGGAAGGTAATTACGTGGCTGGCGCAAATATCGCCGGATTCCTGAAAGTGGCGGATGCCATGACAGCACAGGGGATAGTTTAGAAAAATAGAAAAATGGCGAAGGGTGTTACAAAATCATCTAATTTGATGATTTTGCGACACCCCCCCTTTATTTTACGCTATTGATCCATGGGCTTGATATTCAATCGCATCAACATCAGCCTTTTTATCAACATCTCCATTTTTAATACGTGATAGAGCATGATTGTACGCTTTCATTCTCCACTCAGGGGAAAAATAATCGTTTATGAATATGCTAAACGTGCCATCAAGATTTGCAACCGCATGTTCTTTTGTCAATGGACCCATCGCTATTATGTATACAAAAATATTATCCATGAAAATTCTTATGTTTCGGAATCCTGCAGTTTTTTCATAAATTCTAAATGAGCTTTTAAGCGTTCGGACGACATTTTGCTGCTCATATCGAAAAGAGAGCGCATATCTGGGTTATCATAAATTGCATGGGCAATCCTCTTTGTTTCCTCATTTAGATAATACCCATCTTCCTGTTTTTTGGATGTGTCTGTAAGCAAATCAGACATTTCAATGTGAAACCAAAGGCATATCTCGTTGATGGTGCTTATTCTAGGCATTTTTTGACCAGCACACCATGCAGAAACCAAGCCTGTGCTACATCCTAAATATTTAGCTAAGTCTACCTGCTTTTTCTGGTTTAAATTCATAAAATATTTCAAATTTCTAGCAACTATTTTCTTTGCCATATCCTCTGACATATATGATTGACCTCCTTTTACGTTGCATATGTTAAATTATACTCCAAAAAAGAGGATGATGCAATAGAATAATAAAAGAAGTTTACTTTTGGTATTGATAATACCCCGAAAGAGAGTGAAATGCAAAACAAGGACATGTAATTAGAGAGTGAGCCGAAGAGAAAGGAGGACCAGCTATGAAAAGTAAAGCCTAAATTATCAAAAAATTTCTTCTCTATATCAGTGATAAAAAAGGGCAACTTTAATAAAGCTCCCTAAGGGTGCATTTTCAAAATCTACTGGTATTGGTATACAGACCTCTTAATCGAGGTTAAATTGACTCCATCAGTGAGCATCTTCCAGATGACCCTGACAAGTTTGCCGGCACAGTGTCCAAAAGCATTGTAATGTGTCTGGCATTCCGCCACTTTTTTGTCGTAGTAAGTTTAGGAATATAAAAGGCGAGGGTTCTCGTCATTTTATTGTATTGAAAGAAATAATACAATAAAATGAGAGTAAATCACGGTTTGACGTTGAAAATAGTAAAAAATAGGATATAATGGAAAGTAGAAAAGAATGTGAGGTAGTAATCATGTTAATTCAATTTAATTTCAAGAATTTCAAATCTTTTAGAGAAGAGGCTACTTTGGATCTGTCTGCGGCAAAAATGACAGAGTTCTCAGACAGAGTAGTGATTGTTGGTGGTGAGAAGATTTTGCCGGTTGCCGCCATTTATGGAGCAAATGCTAGTGGAAAGTCTAATATATACAATGCTTTTGAATATATGTCTGATTATGTTGCAGATTCCTTCAAGTATGGCGATGAAGAGGAAAAATATGATGAATTCAGACCTACACCGTTCTTGTTCGACTCCACATCTGCCAATGCAGAATCCAGCTTTGAAGTGTATTTCACCTTGCCGGGCGATAAGTCAGAGAGGACATATAATTATGGTTTTTGCCTTGACAAGGAAGGGGTAACCGAAGAATGGCTCAACTCTAAGGCAAAAACTGCTAGAAAATACAGTGCTGTATTCTATCGTGGAACTTCCGATGAAGAACTGGATTTATCAGGATTTCCTAAGAGTAGTAGGGATAATATCCAGGTTGCTCTTGAAAAGCAGGTACTCATTATCTCTTTGGGAGCGAAGCTGAAGGTTGGTAAGTGTAAAGCAATCAGAGATTGGTTCCTAACAAATAAATTTGCTGATTTTGGTGATCCTTTTACAAACTTCTTTTTGTCCCGCAGATTGCCAAAGGGATTTGTAGAAAACAAGGATGTTCAACAAAAGGTTGTAGAATATTTTTCAGCATTTGATGAGCATATCAAAGATTTTAGAATCGAGAAAGTTCCAAATGATGGGGAATCAAAGGAAGAAAGGTATAAAATTAATGCTCTTCATAAGAAGATTGATTCTAATGAAATGGCAGAAATACCTTTAGGATTAGAATCTGCCGGTACATTGAAGATGTTTGCATTGTATCCGGAATTACAAGAAGTATTAGAAAAGGGCAGCGTATTTTTTATTGATGAATTAAATGCCCGCCTTCATCCGTTGCTTGTAAGAAACTTTTTGCTTACATTTCTAAATCCGGAAATCAACACCAATTATGCACAGCTAGTATTTACAACTCACGACACATGGCAGTTGTCTAATCAGTTGTTACGCCGTGATGAAATCTGGTTTGTAGAAAAGGATGACAGAGGTGTTTCTACGCTGTATTCATTGGCTGACTTTGTGGATGAGGATGGTTCCCGTATTCGCAAGGATGAAAGCTATGAGAAGAATTATTTGATAGGAAAGTATGGTGCAATCCCTACCTTAAAGAGTATTAATATATTTAAGGGAAATTGAGTATGGCGAAAAAAGATAGAATAGGTAACCGAAAATCACGAGAGCAGAGAAAACAATTTAAAGTGCCGGAATTAGGATACTATCTGATTGTTACCGATACAGAAGCTACAGAGCGTTGTTTCTTTACAGGACTCCATCAGGCTTTGCCAAAGGATGTAAGAAATAAGCTTGTTATAAAAGTTGTAGAGACAAAAACTTGTACCATGATTGATAAATGTCTGGAACTTACTGCCTATGATGCACAATATCGTATTCCGTGGATTGTATTTGACAGGGATCAAGTGCTAAGGTTTGACGAGATTATTGCAGAAGCAGTGAGTAAAGGAATACAGGTGGGCTGGTCAAATCCATGTTTTGAAATATGGATGTATGCCTATTTTGGTTCCATGCCGGCAATTCAGGATTCTTGGACTTGTTGCTTGGATTTTGGACGGGTATATGAAGCCAAAACTGGGCAGAAATATTCTAAAGCTGATGAGCAAATGTATCGAAAACTTTGCAAAGCCGGAGATGAAGAACAAGCAATTCAGATAGCACAGCAGAAGCTGGAGCAGTGTATTAGAGAAGGTAAAACAAAGCCATCAGAGATGTTTCCGTGTACTACGGTGTATGAGCTGGTGGGGGAGATAATAAAGAAAAATCAGATTTAAGAAATTGTAATGAAGTATTGAAAAATTGTCAGGTTGGGAAACCTGTGTTTTTGACCCAAAATGGTAGAGGCAAGTTTGTAGTTATGGATATTGAGGAGTATGAGCGTGAAAAAGCCGAAAAGAAGCTACTCATGAAACTGCAGGAAGTAGAAGAAGCTGTTAGGGATGAGAGTGCTTGGATGAGTTTGGACGAACTGAAGAAGTATGTGTAGATTTACCGTGTGATGAATCGACGGCAGGATATTACGCAGATATTTGAATGATAAAGAAGATGAGAGAAAAAATGGCGAAACTCCCACAAACAATTGGATTGCGGGAGTTTCTCTTGCGGTCGGATAGACCTATAAATTTTACAGTTTCCAATCCGGCTGACTGCCGGACGGGTTGGGCTTTATGCGTCGGCAATTCTACTTTACCGACGAAAGAATTAAAAATCTGTCAAAAATATCTTGGCTATACTGCCTAAGCCAAAAACATCAACCACATTTTCCATTCCCAACTTAATTTCCTCTCGACAGAAGTCATTTTCTTCTAAAAATTCATCGGTTTTGTCATTTAAGTGGGAATAAAACAATAATGCGATTTCTAAACTACCCATATCTACATCATTGATTAAATCATATAATCGGTTTTCAGCTTCATTGATTTTTCCAGCGTCAACCATGTCTAACAAATTTTCCAAGGTTTCTTTTTCTTCTTTATTTTCTAACAATTCTGCTGACGGAGATTCCGCGTCCATGTTGAATAAAAGCTTTAAAATAGCACGCACCATTTCTTTAATGAGCCTCATCACATAATCTTGCTCAAACATAATCATTCTCCTTTCTGCATTTTATTTGCAGAAAAGATTTAATATCCATGCGGATTTTTAATGTAACTATGGTATTTCCTCGTGGAAGTTTGGTCAAATTAGCATGAAAACGAATCCATACAACTGCTATCAGAATTTCAAACCAGACGTTGAAAATGTTTATCCCTTTTGCAGGTTGGATTTTTTCATGGTTGATGGATTTGATATTAACGATTTCTTGCGCCTTGTTATCGGCTGTTATAGATGTAATTACTTCGCCAAATAAGCCATGCACAATTATACTTCCGCAAGGAAGCACTGCAACAGATGTGGATATTGCAAATAATAGAAAGAACAGTCGAAGGACCCAATACTTTTTCTTATCCATAATAGTACCTTTACAAATTCCGATAATCGTTGCTTTATTATATATCCTCTTCCCTGAAAATAAAAGAGATTTTTATATTTCTTCATTAAAGCGGAACATGAACAAGGCATCGCAAGACGCTGTTTCTGATGGAAGGCGGTTTGAAGATTACGATTAGAATTTGCTTTACTACCATAAGATCTTATGCTATACTTTTAATGAATAAAAATTCATTCAATAAAAGGAGCAGCTTATGCCAAAGTCAAAGGAACGCTGTCAGGAGATCCGGGAAGAAATGCGAAACACCATTTTGCAAAAGTCCCTGCTTTATTTTGCCAGAAACGGTTTTGCCGGAACCAAAATCAGTGATTTGTCCAGAAATATAGGAATTGCCCAGGGAACGATTTACGTGTACTTTGAATCCAAAGAGGAATTGTTTCGGGAAATATTAAAACTTGCGGACAACAGCCAGATGCTAAAGCAGATGAAGAAGCTTACCAATATGCCTATTTCAGCGGCAAAGAAGCTGCGCATTCTATCAGAAACGGTTATGAAGCGTCTGGAGGAAGAAGAAGATTTTGCAGCAATGATAGCGTTAAGCACACAAATGCTGTTGGAAAAAGACCAGGCATCTTCGGAAGGAACCATTTATCAGACGGAACTGTATGGATATACGGCAAAGTTGATTGAGCAGGGACAAAGGGAAAAGACCATGGTGGAGGAATCTGCCATGAAGTTGGCGGATTACTATTGGGGCGTCGTTTACCTGTATTCTTTAAAGCGCCTTTTTACAAGGGAATATGAAATGATTTCCGTTGAAGATTTGGAGAGAACAGTACGGAAAGGATGACACGGCAAAATGGAAGAAAACAGGAAAAAGACAGCTATCTTAACCGG
The DNA here is from genome assembly GCA_002492465.1 of Lachnospiraceae bacterium UBA7093. Taxonomy (GTDB): domain Bacteria; phylum Bacillota; class Clostridia; order Lachnospirales; family Lachnospiraceae; genus Suilimivivens. The sequence goes on from DKYT01000005.1 coordinate 56,357, forward strand.
AGCAACAGGAGGCTTGGGAAAAGCCTTTTTGAAGGAGCTTATGAAAGAAGATCTGGAGGAAATTTGGGCGATTGGGCGAAATGAGAAAAGACTCTCTGAGATGCAGGAAGAGTATGGTGAAAAAGTGATACCGATGCCCGTTGATTTATCCAACCTGGAAGGAATTAGAAGGGTGGAAGAAGTGCTTAAGGCGCGTTCTCCCAGGTTAAAGTATCTGATCCATAATGCAGGAATGGCTAAAATGGGAAGTTACGGCGATTTTTCTATAGAGGAGATCGACCAGACGGTCAATGTGAACTGCAAAGCGCCGGTGATGCTGAGCAGCCTGTGTATTCCTTATATGGAAAAAGGGAGCAGGATTTTAAATATTTCCTCTGCCTCTGCTTTTCAACCCAACCCATATATCAATTTGTATGCGGCTTCCAAGGCGTTTGAAAGAAGCTATTCCAGAGCGCTTAATGTGGAATTAAAGGGGACGGGAATCACAAGCACTGCAGTCTGTCCGGGATGGATCGATACGGAGCTTTTACAAAAGGAGATAAACGGAAGGAAAGTGAAATTTCCGGGACTGGTTGCGGCAGAAAAGGTTGCGGCGCAGGCGTTGAAGGATGCAAAGAGAGGAAAAGACATGTCGGTATGCTCTTTGTATGTGAAATGCCAGCATGTGAATGTAAAACTGATGCCTCAGAAGTGGGTAATGAAAATATGGATGGCTGAAATTGGAAAATATCTGGAAGAGTGAGGGAACGCTTCGGAGTGGAGGAAAAATGAAAAAATATATCAGATCGGAGCGCGCCAATTTATTTGAGCCTAACGATTATATTGCCATGGTTATAGAAATGTCAGCGCATCTACCGAAAGCTGCGGTGGAGTATGCAGTGAAAAAGGCGTATCAGGCGAACGAGACCACTCTGTCCAAAATTGTCCTGGATGAAAGCGGAAATGCCTGGTATGAAAAAATGAAAGCCACCGGATGCAGATTTTTCTGTGAGAAGAAGAGCTGGGAAACGCTTTTGAAGGAAAGCGAGCGAACTCCCTTTGCGCTGAAAGAGGGGGAATTGGTCAGAACCTTTATGACAGAGGGAGAAAATCGGACGATATTGCTGGTGCACGCCCATCACTTAGCGGGGGACGGCAAGTCGATGTTGATTTTGATAAAAGATATTGTCAACAGCCTGGATGGGGAAGAACCGATTTACAAACCAATGACGCTTGTGGATTCCAGCTTTCTTGAGAAAAGAGCAAAATTAATGCTGCCGGTAAAAATGGCGATCAAAAGAGTAAATCAAAAATGGGAAAAAAGGGGAAGAAGCTTTTCCTGGGAGGACTATGACAGGATACATAAAATATATTGGGAAGCCTATTCTTCCCAAATAGAAGTAAAAACCTATGAGGTTGAGGAACTGAAAAAATATTGTGCAGACGGAGTTACCCTGAACAGCTGTATGGTTACAGGTTTATTGAAAGCCCATCCTGAGTGCAAAATTGCGGGCATTCCGGTAAGCATCAGGGAAGAGAACGGCGGAATGTCAAATCAGACGTCAGGTATCACGATCAGGTACCGGTACGATACAAAAAAATCCTTTCGCCAAAACCAGATAAAGGTGCACGGGAAAATCCATCGAAAAATCGAGAACAAGAATAAGAAATATTTTGTGCTTCTATGCATGGCGCTGCTTTCTCCCTCCATGATCGACGGCGTTTTGATGCAGACATACGGTTGCTATCAGAATCGGCATACCAAACGCCTGGCAAGAATTATGGGATATACAGCCCGTGGCGGTAGCGACCTGGGAATTACCAATTTGAATCAAATAGATATTCCCGGGAATCATAAAAATTTCCAAATAGAGAACATTCTCTTCATCCCACCAAAAGTATCCTACTCGAAAAATGTGATCGGTATTGCCTCTTATGGAAAGCGATTGACAATCTGCTATCACAACATGGTTCCTATTAAAAAGCTTCATTAATAATTTAGATTGATGTTTTGGGGCGGCATTATGGATGGGCTGTAACCCTTGGAAGGCGGCATGAAATCTTGATAGCGCAGCGTCCTAGCGAAAAATCGGTTATTTCACTTACAGAATGGTAAAAAGCCCAGGGTGATTCTGCCACGGATGGTAATGTCATTAAG
>DKYT01000048.1:0-27833 GCA_002492465.1 Lachnospiraceae bacterium UBA7093
CATACCCCAAGCAGGTCCCATAGCGCCTAAGTCTTCCCAAAATGTAATTTTATTCTTATGCCTGTCTTCTGTACTGACCAGTTCTGTCTCCATAATCCCCCGCACAAGCTCGGGATCTGTTCCGTCAACGATCAGGAGAATACCTTTCTTCATGAACTCATCGTCCAGATCGCTTGCCGCCTCTTCCAGCGAAAGAAGTCCTTCCTTTCTGGCAATATTGGACAAATCAATAATCTTTTGAATCATACCTTTTACATCAACTGTGGGAACCTTAAACACCAGCATGAAGCTTTTCAGTCCCCCTATGTAATCAGCCATGCTTTTCATAGCCATTACGGCAAAGAAAGAACCGCCAAATGTAATGATGGCAGAAGCCGGATCCAAGTAACGACCTATATTTCCAATACCTGCATTCGTCACAATACCGAATGCGCACATAACAAAACACAGTATCAACCCAAGAATCGACGCTAAATCCACAATCTATCACCTTTTTTGCGTTAATCTGCAAAAATATCCTTTCTATACGATTTTACAAGATTTTTCACATCTTGTCTACTTTCTTTTACAATTATTTTTCTTCCGGTGGTAAACGCAATTACTGTATCCGGCGTTTCCTCCACCAGTTCTATCAAATCAGGATTCACCAGAACCTTGCTCCCGTTTATTTTCGTCACCTCTATCATACCACGTTATCCCTCCTGCCGCCACTGCAATTTTTTCCAGCGCTGAAACCCAATCTGCGCTTCTCTTCATACAGACTGCACAAAGGGAACCAGCAAAAGCCCGGTTCCCTTTACCCTGTACAGTGGTATTTTCACTCTATTTATATTTCTTTATTTCATACGCTTATGACTACCTCTTCAGGTTGGTCAGCTCCTCAAGCAGCGTATCGGAAACTGTAATGATACGGCTGTTTGCCTGGAAACCTCTCTGGGTGGTAATCATTTCTGTAAACTCTGCGGACAAGTCAACGTTACTCATTTCCAGAACGCCCGACTCCATACGTCCGCCGCCTACCGTGATATCATCGCCGATTCCATCGAAATCGCCGGAATTCAGGGTAGCCGAGTAAAGGTTATCGCCTTCCTTGGCAAGACCCGAGGGATTGGCAAAGGTTGCTGTGGAGATCTGCCCCAGCAGCTTTCTCTGTCCGTTGTCGTAGGATGCGTAGATCATACCGTCCTTCTGGATGGTAATGCCGCTCATCTCGCCGATGGCACGCCCTGTACCTTCCGCGCCAATACCTGCAATTGCGCTGATGGTGGAAACGCCGTTCTTGTCGTAGTTGCTGGTACCGGAGAAATCAATCTCTATATCCGTAGGGAAATTGGAAATTCCGCCGAAATTCAATCTGACTGTGCTCGGTCCGTTATCGGTTTCAGCTCCTCCTACATTCTTAAAAATACCCTGCCCCGGAACATAATTCAAAGTGGCGCTGTTAGGGATAGCAGCGATCGTTGGCGGGTTGGTGTTAGGATCCGTCACGCCTGTTCCCTGTGTTCCCTCCGTTGTACCGTCTTCTTTCACATTAAACTTTACCAACTGCGAAACCGGCTTCGTGTTTCCATCCGGACCTACGGCTTCCATTTTCATAATGGATTCCCCCGTTGAATCCAATATATCGTCAAGCTGTACATAAAACTGACCGGTTTCCTTTTGCGTCTTTGCATCCATACTTTTATGCACGCTCAGCCTTGCGGTATACTTATACCCCTGGTTATCAAAAAATTCCAGGTTCATCACCCTGCCGTCGGGGCTGTTAATATCCGTATCGTTCTTATCTACAATACCGCTGACCGTCGCCTTGGTGGTTGCCGCCGGGGGATAGGACATATTTTCCGGTGTCATAATGCGCAGGGGGGTTACCGTATCCTTCTTGATATTGCCGGGATTTGCGGGATCCACCTGCCAGCCCATTACGTTAAAACCGGTGCTGGTCATGGCAAGGTTTCCTGCTCCGTCAATATAGAAGGAACCGTCTCTGGTGAAGAAGTTTTCCGAGCCGTTGCTGACCACGAAAAAAGCGTCCCCGTTGATCATAATGTCGAAGGGATCGTTAGTGCTCTGTGCGGAACCCTGACCTGAAATTGCTGTTTTGATTGCTGCTGTCTTGGAACCAAGACCAATCTGCCTTGCGTTCACACCGCCCACGCCTGTTGTAGCGTTGGCGCCGGAAGCTGCCTGCGTCGTCTGATACATTAAGTCGCTGAATGTCATGGACTGGGATTTATATGCCGTGGTGTTTACATTGGCAATATTGTTACCGATAACGTCCATCCTTGTCTGGTGGGTTTTCAGTCCAGCCACACCAGAGAATAATGATCTCATCATAATGAAATGACCTCCTTAAGCTTATATACCGTTTTGTTCCTTCTGTCATTCGGGAACTTTTAGCCTCCATAAGGTCCGGCTAAATAATTACGGCTCCATCAATATTTGTAAATACATTTTCCGCTGCATCGCTCTGATTCATTGCCGTCACTACCGTATTATTTGGAATATTTACGATAAATGCAAGCTGATCTACGATTACCAGCGATTCCTTAATACCTTTCAACTGTGCCTTCTGAGCGCCTTCCTGCAAGCGTTCCATCTGGCTGCTTGTAAGTTCAATATTCCGGTCGGCAAGTCTTCCTGCCGCATGCTTGGAAAATTTAACCTCCTCCGCTGCCATTCCCCGGCGGCTCTCCAGAATTTCCTGAAATGTTTTGCCTTCCGCGGTTTTTATGGATGCTGCGCTTTTATTAGGGCTTAAGTACTGATCCTGTAACTGTTCAATTGAAAGGAATCCATTTTTTTGAATCTTCATGTTCCTCTCCTCCCTGAGCGTAATCATGCATCCTGCTCTTTCTGCGGTCAGGCTGTTTCCGTAGGTTCCGTCTCGCCTTCTCCGCCTTCGGTCGTGTCTCCGCCCTCTTCAGGCTTCGCATCTTCCTCTCCCTTATTATCAGATCCGTTAATCTCTACCAGCTCCGCCATGCGCGCCACATATTTCTGAAGCTTTTCAATGTATTCGTCGCTGATGAAGGACTGCTGATAAGATGTCATGTTATTAAATCCGCTCTGAAGCGTTTCAACCGCTTCCTTATCGTCAATGGTCAGGCGATCCACACTGGGAAGCTTATTCATTGCAGTTACAAAGGATACTGCAAGATCAAGCGCCGTCTGATAAGTCTCATCGATCACTGCGCTTACATCGTCTGCGGAATAAAGGTTGCCGTCTATGGATACATAAGCCTTACCGTTTTCATAGGTTACGTATTCCACTACACCCTGCAGAGTCTTAACGTCTCCCGCCTTATCAGTGGTTTCAACCGCTACCAGCTTGCCGACCATTGAGGATGCCCTGGTAAGTTCCATAGTCGCCGCCATATTCTGCATCTGCTCAACCTGTGAAAAGGTCGCGTACTGAGAAATAAACTCGGTATTTGAGGTAGGCTCCAAAGGATCCTGATATTTCATCTGTGCCACCAGGAGCTGCAAAAACGCGTCTTTATCCATGCCTGTTTTGGAGGCTGCTTTCTTCACGGAGCTTTCTGATTGTGTTTCTTCAAGCTTTCCGTCCTTTACTACTGCCGATACTGACATATCTGCTCCTTTCCGTACCAAAAGGTACTGATTGATTATGCGGTATAATCTACCGTATTTCCGTTTGCTCTCATCATCTTAGCTGCAAGGAGTTCTTCCTCCCCTGCTTCCTCTCCGGGTATCCCTTCAAGTTCATTCAAATTGATTCTTCTGGGGGTTCTTCTGCTTCCGTTGTGGGACGAAGGGTTTTCCTCTCTCCCCTGCCCTTGCCAGAGATTGCTCTCAAAGCCATGGCTTTCTACGGTAACCTGAACCGCTTCCACTTTAACGCCCTGCTCCTTTAAGGTTTCCTGAAGCGATACGATCTGGCTTTCAATAGCCGCCTTTACCGTTTCATTCTGCACCTGGAACTGTGCCGTCACTTCACCACCCTTAGATGAAAGCTGGATATGTACTGTTCCAAGGCTTTCAGGGTGCAGCTGCATTTCCAGCTGATCCATTCCCGGTTTTAACTGGATCCTCATATAGTCCATGATCTGATCCATAATTTCCCTGGTCTGCTGGCTGAAAACCTGGGTAGTCTGTTCGAAAGAAACCTGAGGTGTCTCCACTCTGTTCTGGGCGGATGCATTCATCTGTATTCCGTCCATACGTGCCGTATCTTCCGACTGTTCCCTTCCGCTTTCATTTCCTTTTTGTTCATGCTCTCCGGCATGATCCCGCGTTACTTTTGTTTCTGCTTCCGACGATACTACTTCTGACGCCCCGGTGACATTTCCCTTTGCATCGGTTGAGAGCTTTACCGTTTCGTCCCCTTTCTTCACTTCTACCGTGATCTGGGGAACCTCTGACGTTTCCTTCTCTTCCTGCTTCCCGACAGTTTCAACAGGAACTTCAACTTCATTCTCGGGAATCTCTTCTTTCTTTTCCGTCTCCACAGGCTTTGCCTGCAGTTCTTCGGCAAATGTCTGCAGTTCCTCCGGTGTCAGCTCCAATTCGCTGCCCAGTTCGGCTTTGATCTCTGCCGCTACGCCCAGCACATTCTGCAGCTTTCCAAAAAGAGTCTCATCCGTAAGCAGTACGGTTGAATCCTGTGTTCCTTCCAGCTGTAAAACCAATTCTCTTATGCTGGACGGATCAAAGAGTGCGTATACGGAAAGTCCGAGAATTTCCATTGCTGCCTCTACTTCCTCTTCCGATACCTGAAATTCTTCCGCGATCTCCTTAAGGATCTGCTCTCCTGCCTCCTCCAATGCTTTACCCTGTTTCTCGGGTATGCCTTGCTCCTGGGTCACGCTTTCCGCCGTTTCCTCCGTCTGCTGAACATCCGCCGGCTTCTGATCCTGCTCCTGGATTTTTACAGGTTCTCTGGGGGTGCTTGCTGCCTCCGTCTTAGGCGACGCTCCCGTCTCTTTTCCTGCCGTTGTCTGACTCCTGCCGCTCTGCGTCTTGCTCATCACATCGCCAAAGCTACCCGTCTTCGTCGTACCGCCTGTTTTTACGGGCGTTTTCCCTCCTACGTAATTCATAAGAGAGCCTACATCCTTTACAGGTGCACTTGTCATTCACATCCCTCCTGTCTTTATAAGTCCTTTCAGACTCTTTTTCAAGGTACAATTTTTATATCGGTTTAAAGGGCAGATTCCTTAAGATTCCGGATCCATTATTTTGGTGATTCTTGCTGCGATTTCCGCATCCATAACCCCCAGGATCTTTCCTCTTTGATCTGCTTCCATTGCACCCAATATTCGCGCTGCCAGCTCCAGATTATCCGGCATCGCCTCAAAGATTGCCGCCGCTTCCTTGGGCTTCATCTCTGAATAGGCCTTTGCATAGCTTGTGATCTCATCGCTTTCCTCCAGCTCGGTAACCACCTGCTTATACAGGTATTCCGCCGTAGCGGGATCAATCGCCTCATAATACTTTCTGTACTCTTCTATATCCGGCGCCTTATCAGCGTAGATCACTTCCTCATAAAACTGGGTTTTCAGCCGTTGAAAATCCACCTGGCTATCCTCAAAGGTTTTCAGCCGCTCCACCTCGGCGCGAAGCTGTTCCACCTCGGCGGAACTGTCTGTCTGGGCGGACTGGGCACGCTCCAGTTCCAATTCCAACTCTTTTATGTAGTCAACGGCTTCCCTCAGATCACTGTAGCCGCCATAGGCTTCGCTCTCCTCATCCTCCACAACTACTTCTTTGCTGCCCGGCAGAATCAGGTTTAACACCGGCACATCCTTCAAAATCGGCGTCAGTACATTGCTTCCGAAACCGCCAAAATCCAACTTCACAATCAGGCATAAAATGGCAATCCAGATCAACACAATCACGAAAGTAACCAGAAAAACCGATCCGCTGTTGGTCTCTTCCTCCTCCATCAGCTCTGCTTCCTGGCTGGCGATCTCCTTTGCCCTTGCTTTTGCCGCTTTGTGCTGCTCCTTCTGCTCTTTTTTCAGTTTTTTCTTTTCTTCCTTCAAACGCTGCTTTTCCAGTTTGGCGTCCTTGAGAATTAATTCGTCATCTATCGGCATATTGATTTCCACACTTTCCTATTTTCGTCCATGGGTGTAACTGGTAAGTTCATCTATCTCTTTCGCTTCCCTTGCATTTTCCTCCCTCATGAACTGGTCAAATGCTTTTTCCCTCAATTTTTCCTGGGTCTTGCTCTCCTGTCTTGCAATTTGGAGTTTATACCTTGCCCCTTCAAGCAGTTCCTCTGCACGCTTTACCTGCTGCTGCTGAAAGGCTATGAACTCCTCCATCCTTGCAATCGCTTCCCGGTTTTCCATAATCTCCTGAACCTTAAGCGCATCTTTTCTAAGATCCCTGCCCTTTTCCTCATAACCGGCTTTCCGGTCATTTAACATCTGAAGCTTTTCCTCTTCTTCATCCAGGCGGATCCTTGCAGCGGCAAATTCCATTTTTGCCTGCTCTTCCATTTTTTCTTTAATATCCAGAATACTCTGCATTCTGTATATGAATTTTGCCATCTATCACTCCGCTTTGTCATCGAAAATTTCTTTCATCAGCGAGACAGACTCTTCAAAAGTGAACCTATCGCTTACATCCTGCATCAGAAATTCATTTACCGCTTTTATTTTTTGAATGGCATAATCAATTCCCGGATTACTGCCCGCCTTATAGGCTCCAATATTGATCAGATCCTCCGCCTCGTTATAGGTGGCAAGCACATTCTTAAGCCGCCCCGCATAGCTTTTATGCTCACGCTCCGCAATCTGGCTCATACATCTTGAAATACTCTGAAGCACATCGATCGCCGGATAATGATTTTTGTGGGCAAGCTTCCGGTCCAGCATAATATGTCCGTCCAGAATGCTTCTTGCCGTATCTGTGATAGGTTCGTTGAAATCGTCCCCATCCACCAAAACCGTATACAAACCGGTAATAGATCCCCTGGAAGATCTGCCCGCTCTTTCCAGCAGCTTTGGCATCTCGGAATAAACGCTTGGGGGGTAGCCTCTGGACACAGGCGGTTCCCCGCTGGCAAGTCCGATCTCCCTTTGCGCCATGGAAAAACGGGTAAGAGAATCCATCATCAGAAGGACGTCTTTCCCCCTGTCACGAAAATATTCCGCTATGGCGGTAGCCGTCTGCGCCGCCTTTTTGCGCTCCAGCGCAGGCTTGTCAGAGGTTGCAATCACCACTACGGAACGTTTCATTCCTTCAGGGCCCAAGTCCCTTTCTATAAATTCACGAACCTCCCTGCCACGCTCCCCAATCAGTGCAATGACATTGATATCCGCCTTTGTATTTCTTGCAAACATGCCCATAAGGGTGGATTTTCCGACGCCCGATCCGGCAAAAATGCCGATTCTCTGTCCTTTTCCCACGGTAATCAGACCGTCTACCGCCTTCACCCCCAAAGGCAGCACCTCGTCGATAATCTCTCTGCTCATAGGATCCGGAGGCATTGCCTCCACAGAATATTCCTCTCCTGTGGGAAGGATACCGTCATCCGGTCTTCCCAGCCCGTCCAGGGTATGTCCTAACAGACTTTCATCCACACGCACCTTCAAAGGCGCCCCTGTGTTTTCCACACTGCTGCCGGGACCGATTCCTTCTACTTTCTGGTAAGGCATCAGAAGCGTCTTTCCCTCTTTAAAACCTACCACCTCGGCAAGCGCCGGCTCCATGCCGGCTTCCATAACCACGGGATAAATCCTGCAGATGTCTCCCAGCTTTGCCGCAGGTCCTGCGGACTCAATGGTCAGCCCTACCACATTAACCACTTTTCCCTTGACTTTAAACAGAGGGTCTCCTACAATCCTTATATATTTTGCGAAATTTATTTCTGGTGTCGTCAATTTTCATTCCGCCTTATCTTTACATTGATCTGAACGAAATAAGCTTTAACTTTCTTTTCAGCTCTTCCAGCTCGGTTCCCAGAGAACAGTCGTAAATGCCATCCTCTGTTTCTATCATACACTGGGATTCCGAAAGGGTCATATCCGATATAATTTCCAATCGTTCGGGAAGGGTTCCGGTTTCTTCTAAAATCCGCTCCCTGTCCTCGCATACATGAGAATAGTCCTTCTTCGAGACATGCACGATATAATTGCGGGCGCTGTCCGTTTTCTGCATGGCATCGATCAATAAAGTAGTCACCAGGTTGCTGTATGCGCTCAAATCCACTTTAAATATATGCTCGTAAATTTCTGTCAGATTTTGAATAAATTCCGGTTCAAGTTCCTCTATTTTGCGCTGGTAATCCGCCTCAAGCTCTCTCTTCTCGGCAAGGCACTCTTCTTTCAGGCTCTGTGCCTGCGCCATTCCTTCCGCGTAGCCGTCCTGATACCCCTGCCTTTTTGCCTCCTCCAGTGTGCTCATGCGCTTCGCCTCTATCTGCGCCTCCGCATCCTGAAGCATCCGGTCAGCCTGTGCCTTTACGCTTGCAAGTTCTTCTCTTGCTTCTTCCAACTCCCGTTCAAGCTGCCTTTTCTTTTCCATGGAAGCCTCAACGGATTCCCCGCCGCCTTCCGGCGCAAGCAATGCTTCCACCGCATCCGCATCCAAGCCTGCCGAAAATTCATCGCTCTCCTGAGCGGATCTGTTTTCTGTTTGAGCTGCTCTCTCCGCCGCCTGCTTCATGCGGGATTCCATTAATTTATTAGCGTCTATCACCCGGGTGTTGTCATCCACTACAAACCACCCGGCTTTATACAAATTACTAGACAACGATCTCGTCACCTCCGCCTCTGGAAATGACAATTTCTCCTGAATCCTCCAGCTTTCTGATGATATTTACAATCTTCTGCTGCGCTTCTTCTACATCCTTCATACGAACAGGACCCATAAATTCCATGTCTTCCTTAATCATAACTGCAAGACGCTTGGACAGGTTGTTGAAGATTGCATTCTGTACCTGTTCATTAGCGCTCTTAAGGGCAAGACCAAGGTCGTTGTTATCCACATCACGCAGCACTCTTTGAATAGCACGATCGTCCAAAAGGAGAATATCCTCGAATACGAACATTTTCTTTCTGATTTCGTCCGCAAGCTCCGGCTCCTCGATCTCCAGAGTCTCCATAATATGCTTCTCTGTACCGCGGTCCACTGTATTTAAGATGTCTACCACTGCATCTACACCGCCAATGATGGTGTAATCCTGATTTACCAGCGATGCCAGCTTTGATTCCAGCACTTTCTCCACTTCCTTTACCACATCGGGGCTGGTTCTGTCCATAACGGCAATACGCTTTGTGACGTCCGCCTGCCGATCCGGAGGAAGCGCGGAAATAATCAGTGCCGACTGGGATGGCGACAAGTAGGATAAAATAAGCGCTATGGTCTGAGGATGTTCATCCTGAATAAAGTTAAGAAGCTGTGCCGCATCCGTCTTACGCACAAACTCAAACGGCTTAACCTGAAGGGATGCAGTCAGTTTTCCGATTACGTCCAGCGCTTTCTCATTGCCAAGCGCCTTTTCCAAAAGTTCCTTTGCATAACCGATACCACCCTCGGCAATATACTGCTGTGCCAGGCAGACTTGATAAAACTCGTCTATGACTTCTTCCTTCAGTTGCGGCGTAACGCTTCTTGTATTTGCAATTTCAAGCGTAAGCTCTTCGATTTCCTCTTCCTTCAAATGCTTGAAAATTGTTGCCGATTTTTCAGGTCCCAGTGCAATCAGCAAAATCGCCGCCTTTTGAACCCCCGATATTTTATCATCGGTAGATTTAGACATAAGTGTCTACCTCCCTTAAAATCATATGATCAAATCAACCCCATCCTTCGTTTAACCAGTTGCGTAAAAGACTTGCCACTGCCTCCGGATTTTCGTCTACAAATTTCTCTATCACTCTGCGGGTTTCAGACATTACTTCTGTTCCAATATCCTCCAGCTCTGGCTCCGGCTGGGATTGAAGGAGACTTTCCACTGACAGCTCTTCAGGCTGCTCTGATTCTTTTTCTGAGCGCATACTGCGGATTACTACAAAGCCCAGCAGCGCCAGTATAACCACGATCAAAACAATCTGCATAATATCTGAGCCGGATACCCTTAAACCTTCATGGTCAAAGAATACATTCTCCGAATATGCCACAATGGCAATATTCTCCACCGGGAAGCCTGTTGCCTTGGATACCACATCGTACAACTCCTCCGGAACCTCCGTCTGGTTCTGCCCTGCATTGGCAAGCTTGTATTCCTCCCATGTAATACCGTCCAAACCGCCCTGGGCACGTACGTCCTCCTCTCTTACCACATTCATATTGGTTGCCGCAAGAGAAATGGTGGAATCTCCATAGTTAATTGCCCCCGGAAGAACGTCCTGATTGGTAATCCGCTCCGACGGGAGATAATTTCTCTCTTCCTCCGTGGTCTCCGAATTGCTTTCCGCATTATCCTGATACACATACTCCGTCTGCTGACCATTGGAGTCCGTACCCGGAATATCGGAACTGCCATTGGTTGCCGAGGATGAAAAGTTTCTTTCCGAGGAAAGATACCCCTGGGTGTTATCCCCCGTTACATAATACTCATGATCTGTAATCTTCTTCGAGGAAAAATCCATATTCAAATTAACTGCCACTTCTACCTTATCAAAGATATTGGTGCCAAGAATTACCTGTTTCACATCGTTTTTAACTTTGGTTTCCCACTGCGCCTTCACGCCCATCTGGGAACTTGCAGTTCCTGCCGCACTGTAACTGTCGTCTCCGGAAAACAGCATATTGCTTTCCGTATCCATAATCACAATATTCTCAGAGGTTTTATTTCCAATTGCCACTGCAACCGCTTTGGCAAGCCCTGCGGCTGCTTCCGTGGTAAATTCCCCCTCCAGCTCCAGAATAATCGTTGCGGAGGATTCCTCTTCAGCGGCGATCAGGGTTCCGGTCTTCTCCGGTATGTATAAATCCACTACTGCGCTTTTCACAGATTTGAACTTGCCGATCACATCATTGGCAAGCCGGGTCTCCATGTACAGCTCATATCGCTTTTCTTTGTCCGACTCTGTGGTGGTAAACCCGCCGTCCGTAACGTTATCTATGGTATAAGCATAGGATTGAATATCGTTTGCCCCAAGAAGGAGATTTGCCTCCGACTGCTGCTTTTTATTGATCTTAATCTGATAGCCATCATCCGAAACCTCATAGTCAAGGCTGGCGCCCTCCAAAAGCTCCGTTACTTCAGAAGCTTCCTTAGTTGTCTCACAATTTAGAAGAACTATGTACTGAGGCTTCATTAATATGGAAATTAAAATTGCAAAGGCAAGAATAACCCCTGCCCCTGCCGATATGATAAATGTTTTTTGTCTGGTGGAGAACTTATTCCACCACTCAAGGACCTTATTTAAAAGTTCTTTCACCCGCTCTGCCATGATCTGAACCTTCTTCCGTTCTCATATCTATGTATCCGTTAAATCTGCATCTGCATAATTTCTTTATATGCTTCTATAAACTTATCCCTGATTGCCACCGTGTACTGCAACGCTGCCGATGCCTTCTGAAGGGCGTTGGTAAGCTCATGGGTATTTTCCGTCTCGCCCAAAGCCCAACGTATCTTTTCGTTTTCCGCATCGGAAAGATATGCGTTGGTGGTGTTTAAGCTTTCCATTGCCTTATCGAAGATATCTCCGAAATCTCCGTCTGACTTCAGTGTCTTGGCAATAGAAGAATTTTCCGCCGCCTCTCGGATTACGCCGGACGACACATTATATAAAGATGCGATATCCATTTATTCCGACCTCCTGCTATTATGACTGTGCCATTTCAAGTCCCTTCATGGCAATGCTTTTGCTTGCGTCAAATGCAGTTGCATTTGCCTCGTAGGAACGGCTTGCATCGATCAAATTGGTCATTTCTGTTACAACATTCACATTAGGTCCCGTCACATAACCGTTTTCGTCTGCATCGGGATGGGAGGGATCATAAAACATATTCATCTGTGTCCAGGTATCTTCCACCACCTTGCCCACTCTTACCCCCTGTCCTTTAAATCTGTCGGAGGCTCTGCCAAGAAAGCTGCTGAAGGTTCCCACTCTTTCCCCCCGCTCCTCGAAGGTAACGACCTTGCGTCTGTAGGGAGTTCCATCCTGGGTTCTGGTGGTATTGGCATTGGCAAGATTCTGTGAAATGGTATCCATTCTAAACCGCTCCGCCGTCATGCCGGATGCATTGATATTAAAGGAATTAAATATACTCACTTATCCCTACCTCCTTATTTCATTACCAGCTTTAAATTTGCAAATTCCTGATTAATACTGTCGATCAGACCATTATATTTGATTTGGTTAGAAGCAAGCTCTACGCCTTCTGTGTCAATATCCACATTGTTGCCGTCCAGCCTGTAAGAAAAATTAGCGGAATCCGTATATACTCTCGCCTCCAGTTCGGTGCCTGTCACATGGGAAACCTTGGCATCAACCGTCTCATATCTGGAATTTCCCAAAGCTCTTCTGAGTTGAGACTCAAAGTCAATGTCCTGTCTCTTATATCCCGGCGTATTCACATTTGACATATTGTTCGCCAGAATTTCATTTCTCTGCCATGCTGCATCCGCCGCTTTGCTCAGTACGTTCACATAATCAAATACATTGCTGTTAATCATGCTGTGCTCCCTTCCTGTAAAGTACCGGATCCAAAAAGGATCCATCCGGTATTACCGTAGTCTACGCCCACACTATTACATTATAGATTATTTACCTGAAAAGACAAGTTTTTTTTATGAAATTCTTCTTTCGTCCCTTGCATTTCCAGTGTTTTCAAGGCTTTTTTGTTGTGGTACTTTTTTCCTATCAGCAAATTTAAAAGGATTTATGTTTTCTGACCCTGCATAAATCCTTTTATTATCTGTCCATAATCCATTATGATTGTTATTCAATTTCATCTGCGCTATAGTCTGACTTACCGCATATTTTCTTTTTTGATCTTTTCCACTTCGTCAAAAACCATATCGTTTAAAACCTTAATATAAGTTCCCTTCATCCCCGAAGATCTGGATTCGATCACTCCCGCGCTTTCAAATTTTCGAAGCGCGTTTACGATAACGGAACGGGTAATCCCTACTCTGTCAGCGATCTTGCTTGCCACAAGAATTCCCTCCATTCCGTTTAACTCTTCGAAAATATGAACTACAGCTTCCATTTCCGAATAGGAAAGGGTGTTAATCGCCGACTTGATAACGGCAAGCTTGCGGCTTTCCTCCGCGCTCTCCTCGTTTACCGCACGGAGCATTTCCAGTCCCACTACCGTTGTGCCGTATTCACACAAAATAATGTCGTCAATATCGTACTGCTCCGTACACTTATATATGAATAAAGTTCCCAGACGTTCGCCGGCAATTTCAATGGGGGTGATAATTGCCTGAAACTTCCTTACATCCGCTTCCTCAAAACCCAGAGTTTCCAGATTTACATTTTCCTTTGTGGAAAGAATCGCCAGCAGCCTTTCATTCAACATAGGATCTATAAAACCGCCCACTTTTCCTGCCACCAGTTCCGTAATGGAATCCACGCCGGAAGCATTTCCCACCCCCAGCACTTTCCCCTTCTTACTGATCACAAGCACATTGGACAGAAGGATTTCACACAATACCGAGCAAATATCGTTAAAAACAACCTTACTGGAATTATTATTATGAAGAAGCTTACCGATCTTTCTGGTTTTATCTAATAGCTGTACGCTGCTCATGTCATACCTCCCGCTGTATGTCCGAATGATCCGGTTCAACCTTCTCAAACGCTTTGAGCACATTTTATCACATTCAAAAAACAATTTCAACAACTATTCAAATAATTCTATTTAAAATTATTAATTGCATGAATTTTCTGACTTATTTATCAATTTCTGGATTTTTTTCCACATAACCACAGGTTTCATCCATGCAGACCAGCTTATTGCCTTTGATTAACAGCATGCTCCCACACTTGGGACAGGGCTTTCCGGAAGGCTTCTGCCAAACCATAAAATCACATTCCGGGTTACCGATACAACCATAATACTTTCTGCCCTTTTTGGTTTTCTTGAGCACAACATCCTGACCGCATTTGGGACAGGCAACGCCGATCTTCTCAAAATAAGGCTTGGTATTGCGGCATTCCGGAAACCCCGGACAGGCAAGAAATCTTCCGTGAGGTCCATACTTAATTACCATCTGTCTTCCGCACAGATCGCAGACCTCATCAGACACCTCATCTGCAATTGCCACTTCCTTCAATTCCTTTTCCGCCGTTTTCACAGCTTCATCCAAATCCGGGTAGAAATTGGACACCACCGTTTTCCAGTTTACGCTTCCCTCTTCTACGCCATCCAGCAATGCTTCCATGTTGGCGGTAAAATTCACATCCACAATACTGGGAAATGCCTCCTGCATCATCTGGTTTACTACTTCCCCCAGCTCCGTCACATAAATATTCTTATTTTCCTTTACCACATAGCGTCTGGCAAGAATGGTGGTAATGGTAGGCGCATAAGTACTGGGACGTCCAATTCCCAGTTCCTCCAATTCCCGCACCAGGGATGCCTCTGTGTAGTGGGGGGCAGGCTGGGTGAAATGCTGCTTCTCCTGGAAATCAAGAAGCTTTAAGGGAGTGTCGGTATCCACACCCTTTACCAGCACATTGGGTTCTTCTTTCTCCTCTTCCTCCACGTAAACGCTCATAAATCCATCGAATAAAAGTTTAGATGCCGCCACTGTAAACCGATGCTCTCCCGCGTCAATTTTAATAGATGTTGTCTCATATTTTGCAGGCTGCATCCGGCTTGCCATAAAACGCTTCCAGATCAGCTGATAGAGACGGAACTGATCTCTTGAAAGAGACTCTTTCATCGCCACAGGGGTTCTGTTTAAATCTGTGGGACGAATTGCCTCATGGGCATCCTGAATCTTTTTATCGCTTTTAGGGGCAGCCCCCTCTCCCAGGGCGTATCCCTCTCCGTAATTTTTACGAATGTATTCCTCCGCCATAGCCTCCGCTTCTTTGGAAACTCTTGTGGAATCGGTACGAAGATAGGTGATAATACCCACTGTGCCGTTTCCCTTGATTTCAATTCCCTCATAAAGCTGCTGGGCAAGCCGCATGGTCTTCTGGGTAGAAAAATTTAATACCTTGCTTGCCTCCTGCTGAAGGGTGGAGGTGGTAAAAGGAAGGGGCGCCTTCTTAATCCGCTCTCCCTTTTTTACTTCTTTTACTTTAAATTCGTTCTCCCCGATCTCCTTTAAGATCTGATCCAGTTCTTCCCGGGAAGAGATGGTTTTCTTTTTATCCTTTTTCCCATAATATTTTGCAGTCAGCGGTTTCTTTTCTCCGGGGAGAGCCAAAGAAGCATCCAGCGTCCAGTATTCCTCCGGAATAAAATTGTTGATTTCCTCTTCTCTGTCGCAAATAATACGCAACGCTACCGACTGCACACGCCCGGCGCTCAGCCCCCGCTTCACCTTTGCCCAAAGCAGGGGGGAAATCCGATATCCCACCATACGATCCAGCATTCGTCTCGCCTGCTGGGCATTTACCCGGTCCATATCGATCTCTCTTGCATTTTTCAGGGATTCCTTTACCGCATTTTTCGTAATCTCATTAAAGGTAATACGGTAAACCTTCTTATCCTCCAGCTTAAGCGCCTTCAAAAGATGCCATGAAATCGCCTCGCCCTCCCGGTCCGGGTCGGTTGCAAGATAAATTTTTTCCGCTTTTTTAACTTCTTTTCTCAGTTTCGCTAATATATCGCCTTTTCCCCTGATGGTAATGTATTTCGGTTCATAATCATGCTCAACGTCGATCCCCAGCTGACTCTTCGGCAGATCCCGGACATGTCCGTTGCTTGCCGCCACTTCGTAATTGGAACCTAGAAATTTCTTGATGGTCTTTACTTTTGCCGGTGATTCCACAATTACCAGATACTTCGCCATAATGCGTCCCCTTATCCTTTTCATTCATAACGTGCACCACTATACACCACTTTTTATGCGGTTGCAAGTAAAAATTTTATAAATTTCTTTGAACAGGGCTGCAGTTGGGATCTGGGGCAGGGTTCGGGAAGGGCATAGGGCACAGCCAAAAGGGGCGGGGATTGCACACAGGGATTCAGGGCGGGTCTCAAAATCGGATTTCACTAACGGAATGGGAAAGATATTTAAAACTGGACGGGTCGGAGCCGACGGCATCCATGCCGTGTGGCTCCTGATTCCGTCATCCGTGACGGAATCTCCCTGAGTATTCGCCCATTCCGTAAGTGAAATGACCGATTTCTCGCCAAAGTCCTGAATCCCTGTGTGCAACCCCCGCCCCTCCTGGCTGTGCCCTATGCCCTTCCCGAACCCTGACCCAGATCCCAACTGCAGCCCCATTCAAATAAATTTCCTTCCTATTATATGCATCTTCTTTGCATTATGCACGTGCATACCACTAAAAAAGCACAAAACAGTCCAGTCCTGCCACAGGGAACAGAAACGTATCAGCGCCTGGCTTTGAACCTGGAGGGCATACATCCTTTCCAGACTTTGGCGGAGAATTGGTAATTTCACTTACAGAATGCTCCTGTGGCAAGGCTGGACTGTTATAAAAAATGGTTAAATGGCTAAGATTTGATCACCGCATGTCATTGCTACAAAAATGCCCAGGCAAAGATAAGGACCAAACGGCAGCGTTCCGCCCTTCTTTTTTCTTTTTATCAACACAGGGTGAATGAAGGCGGCGGACAGGGATGCCATTAGAAGCGCCAGCAGAGCCTTGTCTTCTCCCAATAAAAGCCCTGCCGCCAGCATCAGTTTGATGTCTCCTCCGCCGATTCCTCTGCCTCTGGTAAGCAGATAGCCGGCAAGCAGGATTCCTCCTGCAATCGCCATGCCGGTAAGATAATCGCTCCAATGAGGCAGATCCAAAAGCAGATGCAAAATGCCCAAAATTCCCAGTAAAAGAGTCCAGCAGGGCGGGATCTCATAGGTTTTCCAATCTGCCAGTGCCACACCTAACAGGCAGAGGGTACAGGCACAAAAAAGTATGCTGTTCCAAATAACCTCCGTGGTCAAAGTTTTCTTTTACTCCTCCATGATCTCGTACTGCATCCATTCATATTTCAATTTGGTTCCCTCCTTAATTTCCGGCGGAAGCAATGCTCTTGCCACCAGCTTTAACTCATCGCTATTTATATCCGTTCTCTTTAAGTTGGCATAATCCCCATCCAGGCTTGCCACTTCATAAAAAAATGTGTTCATCCCTTTTCTCCCTTCTAAACGCTTATCCACTTTGCCCTTTATTATAACGCCCTGCTATAGGCTCTGGCAAACCTTAACAAAATAATTTCCTGCCACCTGTTTTGCTTTTCCCGCCAGACAAAGCTCCATCAGCCTGGTCAAAAGCGCAGGCAATTCCGGCGCTTTCCCTGATTTCTCCATTTCTTTCAGAATAACGTCGGGGGATTTGGGATAACAGTCCAAAAAGCGCAGAAGCTCCGTATCCTCCTCTTTTTTTTCCCTTTTATTGAAAGCCGCCTCTTTGGGAAGCTCTCCTTTTTCTCCTCCCTGTCGGTTCACCAGAATTTTCAGTTCCTCCAAAATGTCATCAGGTGTCAGCGCAATTCCGGCGCCCTGGCGGATCAGAAGATTACAGCCGTCGCTCAACCGATCCGTAAGACGCCCCGGCACCGCATAAACGTTCTTTCCCTGCTCAAGCGCCATATCCACCGTAATGCAGGTACCGCTTTTGGTTCTTGCTTCCACCACCAGCAGCACATCCGACAAGCCCGCCACGATCCGGTTGCGTTCCGGGAACTGCCTCTTCTGGGGCTCCGTTCCCGGCGGAAACACCGAAAGGATTCCTCCTCCGGTATCCACAATATCCTGGTACAGTTTTCTGTTGGATAAGGGGTAACAGATATCCACGCCGCAGCCAAGAACGCCATAGGTTCTTCCTCCTCCCTGGATCGCCGCTCTCTGGCTGATCCCGTCGATTCCTCTCGCCATACCGCTTACAACTGCCACCCCCGCCGCAGCCATTTTTTCTGCAAAAGCCTCCGCCACATAGCGCCCGTACTGGGAGCACTCTCTGGCGCCTATAATCGCCACAGAAGGCGTTTCCTCGTTGGGCAGCATTCCTTTACAGTAAATGCCGTAAGGGGGATGGGGCAGCTTCCGAAGCTTTGCGGGGTACTCTTCCTCCTCAAGGGAATAAAAGGAAATCCCCTTTTGCCCCATTTCCTCATATTTCTTTTCCACTTCCCACTCTTTGGTAAAGGCTTTCAACCGCTCCGTCCGCTTTTTCCCCAGCACTGCATCCAGCGTCTCTTTCCCAGCGCAGTATACTGCCCGGGCACTTTCGAATTTTTCCAGAAGTTTTTCAACGGTTCTGTCCCCTATTCCAGGCGCATTGTGAAGCCAATAGGCGTATGCTTTATCTTCTCTCATCCCCTACCTCCCGTTTTTCTCCTCCGCCCGATAACACGCCGCCTCCATCAAATGGCTTTTTTGAATCTTTTCACTGTCCTCCAGATCCGCTATGGTTCTCGCCACACGGATCAGCCTATGATAAGCGCGCAGGCTTAGATCCAGCTTTTGAAATAATTGCTCCGCCGCACTCTTTTCTTCTTTTCCCAAATGGCAGTATTTTTCCAGTTCCCCTGGGGCAAGCTCCCCGTTAAAGCAATAATCTGTGCCCTGATAGCGTTCCTTTTGCCGTTTCCTCGCTCTCATAACTCTATTACTCATTTCTTCGGAGCTCATCCCTTTTGACGCCCTCTGTATGCCTCCCAGCTCCACCTTGGGTGCCTCCACCCATAGATCGACCCGATCCAGAATAGGTCCCGATACATGACTCATATACCGATGTATTTCATGGGGCGTACAACGGCACTTGCTTAGATCCGGATAGTAACCGCAGGGGCAGGGATTCATGGCACCCACCAGCATCACATCCGCCGGATATGTGAAGGCTCCTCCGCTGCGGGCAATCCGGATTCTACGCTCCTCCAAAGGCTGGCGCAAAAGATCCAGCGTCTGTCGTTTGAATTCCGTCAACTCGTCTAAAAAAAGCACGCCTCTATGGGCAAGGCTGATCAAACCCGGTCTTGGTATCCTTCCTCCCCCGGCAAGCGCCTGGGGAGAGACGGTATGGTGGGGACTCAAAAAGGGACGCCGGGTAAGCAGACCGCTGCCCGCAGGCAAACGTCCTGAAATGCTGTAAATAGAAGAGATTTCCAAACTTTCTTCCGCCGTCAAAGGCGGCAGGATCGTAGGGATACGTTTGGCGATCATGGTTTTTCCCGACCCCGGCGGTCCCACTAAAAGCATATGATGAAACCCTGCTGCGCTGATCAGCGCCGCTCTTTTTGCCCTTTCCTGACCCATGATCTCAGAAAAATTTCCTTTGGGTGCATTTTCCGCCGGATTCCGTCGGAACACCGCCGGAGGCAGCATACTGTCCCGCTCCCTTTCCAGGCAGCTCAAATATTCTATCGCCTGTTTCAGGGAAGATACCCCTGCCGCATTCATGCCAGCCACAGCGGCAGCCTCCCCTGCGTTTTCCCTGGGCACAAGGCATTTGCGGATGCCCCGCTTATAGGCGCCTGCTGCCATCGGCAGAATTCCCCGTATCGGTTTGATCTCTCCGCTCAGCCCTAACTCCCCCAGAATCAGCAGCCCTTCCGCACACCCCGGCGGCAGCTTCTCCATTGAGATTAGCACGCCCACTGCAATTGCAAGGTCAAACCCAGTCCCCTCTTTTCTCAAATCAGCAGGTGAAAGATTCACGGAAACATGCATAGGAGGCACATGAATGCCTGTATTTTTCAGGGCGATCCGCACCCGTTCCCCGGACTCCTTCACCTCTCCCCCAAGATTTCCCGTCATTACAAAGCAGGGCAGACCGGAAGAAATATCCACCTCCACATGGACCAGATAGCTCTCCATCCCCCAAATAGCACTTGCCAGAATGGTACTAAACAAAAAATACCCCCTTTCCGCTGTCAAAACACCGTTCTTTCATTTTTAAATAAGTTGGAAAAATTAGAAACGAACACCGCCACGCTCCACGAGTCGGCTTATCGTAAGAAAAAAGTAGACATACCTTTTTTAGATATGTCTACTTTACCGGAAACAGAACCATAAATCAATTAAAATTTTATTAAAAATATGTAACCTTTCCAAGGCATGTTTCAGGTCACAAATCCCTCCCGTAATTTCATCAGCGCCTTTTTTTCAATACGGGACACATAGCTCCTTGAAATATGAAGCTGTTCGCCGATTTCACGCTGGGTTACTTCCTTTCCCGTTAAAAGTC
This sequence comes from Lachnospiraceae bacterium UBA7093, assembly GCA_002492465.1. Lineage (GTDB taxonomy): Bacteria > Bacillota > Clostridia > Lachnospirales > Lachnospiraceae > Suilimivivens. Next base: position 20,262 of record DKYT01000048.1, read on the forward strand.
CATAACGCAGATAAATAATTTCTCTCTCCCTGTCCGTAAGCACCTCATCCAGCAATTTCACCAGCTTTTTGGTGTTCTCATACAGTTCCATCTGTTCCGTAATGTCTTCCTGCTCATGCTCTATAATATCCAGAAGACTGATCTCATTCCCTTCCTTATCTGTACCGATGGGTTCAAACAGGGATACTTCTCCCCGGCTTTTTTTCTTGGTTCTAAGCAGCATCAACAGTTCATTGTCAATGCACCTGGAAGCATAGGTGCTCAGTTTTCCCTTCCCTGCGTCAAAGGAGGAAATCGCCTTAATCAATCCGATGGTTCCGATGGAAATCAGATCCTCCATGTCCTCGTCGACGTTTTGATATTTCTTGGCAATGTGCGCCACCAAACGCAGATTCCTCTCAATCAGGATCTCTTTCGCCCTTGCAGCTTCCCTGCCCTCTCCCTTCTGTAACACCTGTATATAATGGGCCTCCTCCGCTGCCGTTAAAGGTTTTTGAAAGGTTTTCAAAGAGCGCCCCCAAAGTCATTTTTAATATTCTATGACCGCCAAAGCCCTCTAGTGCCTTTCCCAAAAAGGAATTATAGAAAAATGAACTGGGACATAACCACATTGCTTACATCCATGCCAAAGGGCGTAAGGGAAATTCTTTCTTCTCCCGTATCCGGATCCGCCCCTCTTACCAAAAGCCCCTTTTTCTCAAAATCCTCCACTACTCCCGGATAAACCTGGTCTATGGATGCGCCGAAAAGCCTTCTGAATTCCTCTCCGCAGACCCCTTTTGTCATGCGCAGCCCAAGAAACATAAATTCCTCCATCTGTTCCTTTTGGGAAAGAACCTGCCTCTCGCTTTTTACCTCTTTTTCTCTTTTTCTCTTTAAATAATAATCCAGATAAACCTCCAGGGAAGCAGTGTTTTGAAACCTGATATTTTCAACCATGGAAGCGGCGCCTATGCCAAAGCCTACATAATTGCCTCTGGTCCAATAGATTTGATTATGGATACATTCATATCCCGGTCTGGCGTAATTGGAGATCTCGTACTGGTTATATCCATGGCAGGATAAAATTTCGCCAGTTATTTTATTCATTTCTCTTTCCGTTTCTTCCTCCGGAAGTTCCGGCGTATTCTCATAAAAAGGGGTTCCCTCTTCAACGATCAAACTGTACGCCGAAATATGGGCAGGCGCAGGGTTCAGGGAAAGCACCCTTTGCAGCGTCTCCCCATAGCTCTCCGCGGTCTGTCCGGGAATGCCAAACATCAAATCCACATTAATATTATTAAATCCTGCTTTAACAGCGTCATGATAGGTGTTCAGAAAGTCTTCCTCGCTATGAATTCTTCCTAACGCCTTCAGTTCCGTATTGGATGCGGATTGCAGCCCGATGCTGAGTCTGTTGACGCCCCCTTCCCGCCAGCTGCTTAGTTTTTCAGGAGAAACCGTGCCCGGATTCACCTCTATGGAAATCTCGCAGTCTTCTTTTATGCGGTAGTGCCGCCTCAGCGTCTGCAAGATTCTTTTCACACTGTCCCCGGGAAGAAGGGAGGGCGTACCTCCTCCCAGAAAAACAGACTTCACGGAATAGTCCGTATAAAGAAAGCTTTCCTCCCGAAGCTCCCTTGCCATCGCCTCCACATACTCCTCCATTTTCTGCAAAGGCGCCGGTGCAGAAAGGAAATCACAGTACAAGCATTTCCGCACACAAAAGGGAATATGAAGATAAATGCCAAGCTCCTTTGTCCCTTCCTTTTCCCCCATTCTTCCTCCTACTTATCGTCCAGCTTAAGCACGCTCATAAACGCTTTCTGAGGAATTTCCACGTTGCCGATCTGACGCATCCGCTTCTTCCCTTCCTTCTGCTTTTCCAACAGCTTTTTCTTACGGGTAATATCGCCGCCGTAACACTTGGCAAGGACGTCCTTGCGCATCGCCTTAACCGTCTCTCTTGCAATGACCTTCCCGCCTACCGCTGCCTGTATGGGAATTTCAAATAAATGCCTGGGAATCTCCTCCTTCAGCTTTTCACACATTTTTCTGCCCCGCTCATAGGCGCTGTCCCTGTGAACAATGAAGGAAAGGGCGTCCACTTCCTCCTTATTCACCAAAATATCCAATTTCACAAGCTCCGACTGCTGGTACCCCTTTAATTCATAGTCAAAGGATGCATAGCCCCTGGAGCGGGATTTCAGGGCGTCGAAGAAGTCGTAAATGATCTCGTTTAAGGGAAGCTCGTACTTCAGCAGCGCCCTGGACTCTTCCATATACTCCATGCCAAGATACTTTCCCCTTCGCTCCTGGCAAAGTTCCATAATGGAACCGATAAATTCTGTTGTAACCATAATCTCCGCCGCAACCACCGGCTCCTCCATAAATTCAATTTCCGAGGGATCCGGCAGATTCGACGGGTTGGTCAGTTCTACCACCTCTCCGTCTGTTTTGTGCACTTTATAAATAACACCCGGTGCGGTTGTCACAAGATCCAGGTTATATTCTCTTTCCAGCCGTTCCTGAATAATCTCAAGGTGCAAAAGTCCTAAGAATCCGCATCTGAATCCGAAGCCCAGGGCAATGGAGGTCTCCGGCTCATAGCGCAGGGAGGCGTCATTTAGCTGCAGCTTCTCAAGAGCGTCCCTTAAGTCCGGATATTTGGCTCCATCTGAGGGATAAACGCCGCAGTACACCATGGAATTCACTTTTTTGTAGCCCGGGAGCGGCTCTTTGCAGGGATTCGCCACATCTGTAATGGTGTCCCCCACCGCCGTATCCTTCACATTTTTGATGGAAGCGGTGATATAGCCTACCATTCCCGCCGAGAGCTCGCTGCAGGGAATAAACTGCCCTGCTCCAAAATATCCTACCTCCACCACTTCGGCGGTAGCGCCTGTTGCCATCATACGGATGCTTGTCCCCTTAGACACCCTTCCTTCCATAAGACGGCAGAAAACGATCACGCCCTTGTAAGAGTCATAAAGAGAATCAAAAATCAACGCCTGGAGCGGGTTGTCGGGGCTGCCACCCGGCGCCGGAATTTTCCGGACGATGGTCTCCAGCACCTCATCGATTCCGATGCCGCTTTTGGCGGAAATCAAGGGCGCGTCCTGCGCCTCAATGCCGATCACGTCCTCAATCTCATTCTTTACCCGCTCCGGCTCCGCGCTGGGCAGATCGATCTTATTGATGACCGGAAATACCTCCAGGTCATGATCCAGGGCAAGATAAACATTGGCAAGGGTCTGCGCCTCGATTCCCTGTGCCGCGTCCACCACCAAAATAGCGCCGTCGCAGGCGGCAAGGCTTCTGCTGACCTCATAATTAAAGTCCACATGCCCCGGGGTATCGATCAGATTCAGCACATATTCTTCCCCATCCTTTGCCTTATAGATAGTGCGCACCGTCTGCGCCTTGATGGTAATGCCCCTCTCCCGCTCAAGCTCCATATTGTCAAGCACCTGCGCCTGCATTTCTCTGCTGGTCAAAAGTCCCGTTTTCTCTATAATTCTATCGGCAAGGGTAGACTTGCCATGATCAATATGGGCAACAATGCAAAAATTTCTGATTCTGCTCTGCTCTATATGCTCCATAAGTACCTCCCGCTTTCCTTCGTTTTTCTGGTTCAGTATATCATATCCCGCCTTTCAACACAATGGCAAGGATATGGGCAAGGGGATCGCAGGCGTTTAAAATTTCCTCCAGAGTATTATTCTGGGCGCCAAGCTCGATCAACATGCTTTTGGGCTTTAAATGCATATTGAACCGGTAAGCCTTCAGGTATACCTTTCTGGCAATGCCCGGATAATATTCGTTTGCAGCCACCTGTGCCTGAAAAGAGAAAGCAAGATTTTCCTGTATGTAAGGATTCTCCAGATAGGTAATATCACCGCTTTTGCTGCCATAGCTTAATCCGTTGAAAAACATAAATCTTGCGGTAGGGCGTCCCTGCAGGTCCATCACCAGCTTCCGGTCCCCCGACACGGCGTCTCTGTGGAGATCGATTACTACCTCAATGGTGGGATTTTCCTCCAATAGCTGTGTGATCGCAGGCAGCGTCTCGTTATACGCATTATCTCTCTCACTGTCATACACTTCTCTGTGATGAAGCACCTGAAAACCATACTTCTCTTCCAGAAGCTCCGTAAGCTTATCTCCCGCCCCCACAATGGTAGTGGAAAGATCTCCCGGAACAGAATCCAAAAAGCCCTCGCTGGCATGGGTGTGATAGAGCAGGATCTGCGGACCTTCCGTTTCCTGATTAATGGTTAAATCCTGATATAATAATTTATCCAAATCTGCATATTCCTCTTTCAGCCGGGTAGATTTGTCCACTGCATAGAAATTGGATATAAGCGCTTCATAATCCCATTTTTCCGACCAGTCGTAAGTATATGCCGGATAAACTGCCTCCTGAAATTCTCCTGTTCCGGTGTTTTCCGGTAGTTCCTGCTGTTCTTCCTCAGGAGTGTCCTGGCTTTCATTGCTATGTAGCTGGTTTTCCCGTTCCATCTCATCCAATACGCTTTTATCTATATGCAGCGCATCCTCCCCGTAATCCAGATGCTCCTCGTCTATATTTTTGTAATCCTCATCGGTGCCCTCCTGCCGGCGAATCAGCTCCGCCATCAGATCATCCTCCTGCTCTACCTGGGGTTCCTCCTGGGTAAGCATATAATCATAAAGCAAAAACTGCCGGATCATCAGCCTTTCCGCCAGGGAAAGGGTCTCCTCCCTCGCCTCCTCCTCATCCAGATACCGGGAAATCTGAAAATACTCTCGTTCCATCTGACGATTTAAAAAATCCCCAATATGATTTTCCAGACACGGTGCCCCGCCGCTGCCGGTTCTTTTGTTTTTCATGAAACTGATCCCGCCGCACACAAGACAAACCAGCAGCAATCCGGGTATTCCCCATTTTCTTGCAATTTGTTTCCATTTTCTCCCAATCATGGCAAGCACCCCACTACGGAAGTATATGCTTATCCACGCGGGTTCATTCAAATTTCAAGGGCACTGTTTAATGCGGTACAGATAATATGGCTGATCTGTTTGATCTCATAATCCACATCCTTTCCCGTCACATACATATTATAAAGTTCTCCAAGCCCCGCCAGCAGCTCATCCTGTATTTCCAACGGTTCCTCGCCGCTTTGGCGCATCATCTTTTCAAAAGCGTCGCTTACAATAGTAGCCGCATCCACCACTGTGGGCACGCCGATTGCGATCACTGGAACACCCAGCGCCTCTCCGGTAATGGCGTTCCTGTGGTTTCCCACGCCTGAGCCGGGATGAATCCCTGTATTGGTGATTTGAATGGTTCTGTTCAGGCGCTTGGTGGAGCGTGCCGCAAGGGCGTCTATGACAATCACCACGTCCGGCTTGGTCTTTTCCACCACTCCTTTGATAATCTCCTGGGATTCCATTCCTGTTTTTGCCATAACACCCGGTATTAAACCGCTTACCATGTGGATCTGCTTCTTATTAAAAGCCGCCTTTCCATATTCCTTCACCATATGTCTGGTAATGGTAAGATTATCCACCACATTAGGGCCTAATGCGTCTGCGGTAACCTCCCGGTTGCCCAGCCCCACCACCATCACCGAAAGTTCCTTTTCAATATCCGGAATAATTTTTCTCAGCTGTTTTGCCAGTTCCCCGGAAATCTCTTCATGATAATCTTCGTCCGGCTGCGCCATTGTAGGCGCTTCCAGGGTAATATAAGTGCCCATGGGCTTCCCCATTGCCTTGGCTCCGTTCATGGTCTCGATCACCACCTTGGTAATGCGCAGTTCGCTCTCCTTGCGGTACTCTTCCTCCACGGACACTCCTCTGCACTCTCTGGCGTTTTCCTCCATGCTCTCCCGTGCCTCTAACGCCAAATCCGTCCTTACTTTTATGCTGTTCATGTCTCCTCCAGATCGTATTATTTTAAAAACAGTATTTTCCAAATATTCTTCAATTATGTATTGACAGATACCGTTTTTGCAGATAAAATAATATGCGTGTGTTTACATTAAGACGTCCGTGTCTCCGGCTTTAATGGAACATCATGAAAACTGATGATTGTAATAGGAGGTGTACATCGTGGCTAACATTAAATCTGCAAAGAAAAGAATTTTAGTAAACAGAACCAAAGCTGAAAGAAATAAAGCGATTAAGTCTGGTGTTAAGACGGCTGTCAAGAAAGTAAATGCCGCTATCGCAGCAAATGATAAGTCTGCCGCTGCCGCTGCATTGGTTGCCGCTACAGCTACCATTGACAAGGCTGCTTCTAAAGGTGTTTATCATAAGAACACAGCTTCCAGAAAAGTATCCCGTTTAGCACAGGCTGTCAATAAAATGGCTTAATTTAATCGATCAGATATAGAAAAGCATAAACGCTAAAAACCGGCTCATACCCTCTTCTGAGCCGGTTTTTCATATAAGCCGTCTTGCGAAGCATGGCGGCGTTCGTTTTGATAAGCCTGCTGTATGGACTTTGCAGGCACAGCGGCAATTTCCCCCTCCAGTGTTCCCCCGGTAAGCATGCCCAGATAAGTCCCAAAACCGTCAAAAATTCCGCAGCCGGACATTCCCGGATATGCCCTTCCCTGGGCATAAATCATTTCCGCCTGAAAGGCTTCCAAGAAAACCGAAGGGGAAAGAATCTCACCATCCCGCTTTACGGGCATATTCCACTGGGACGCAACGTCCACCGCAAAGAACTTTTCCCCCTGTTTTGCTTCCCGGTCCGCCAGACGAATATTGCGCAGAGAGAGAAGCTCCTCATAAGATAATTCTTCTGTGGAAACGCTGATAAATCCCACATCAAAGTCCTCCGAAACCCCCATGACCTTTCCCTCCAAAACCCTTCCGTCAAAAAAAGTCACATAGCTCTCCTCTCCCCAATATGCCAGCACATGACGGTTGGTTACGATCACAATTTCTTCTTCCAGCATTTTATAAATGCAGCCGCTGCCATAGTGATCTCCCGCCTGCACCCTGACGCAGCTTGGAAGCACATGGACAAACGCCCGTTCAAAATCCTCTTCCTTCTGTAATGGGGTGACGGCAAGTTCCAGACTGACTGCCGCGCGGTAATCGCCTTCCAGGGTAGTTGCCTGAATTAAAGGCGGCAGCCTGTTTTCTTCCGCTGCAAGGCAAAAGCTTCCCAGGTTAAGCCAAAAAACGGTTGCCCATAAAGCGGACAGCGCTGTCAATCCGCCCCTTCTCTTTTTCCCTTTCATAGCATGCTTCCTTTTGCCCACAGGCAATATATGAAAAATCAAGCAGAACGATAAGCCGGGTTATGTCGTTGAATGATCATCTATCTAGGACTGCCGTTACCGGCAGCCTCAAGCGACCCACCTGAAAGCTCGCCGGGCAGGCTGATAACGCTTTCTGTTTGGTCTTGCTTCGGATGGGGTTTACATGTGCCCTGTGAGTTACCCCACAGGCGGTAGTCTCTTACACTGCCTTTCCACCCTTACCACAAACCGGCACTTCCATGCCGGGGGCGGTTTATTTCTGTTGCACTTGCCTTGGAGTCGCCTCCACCGGACGTTATCCGGCATCCTGCCCTGTGAAGCCCGGACTTTCCTC
>DKYT01000048.1:28054-73012 GCA_002492465.1 Lachnospiraceae bacterium UBA7093
TTTCTGTTGCACTGGCCTTGGAGTCGCCTCCACCGGACGTTATCCGGCATCCTGCCCTGTGAAGCCCGGACTTTCCTCACCTGTCAAAAGACAGCCGCGATCATTTGTCCTACTTGATTTTTCTACACATGAAAATAGCTTCCGCCGATAAATTCCCTGCATATGGAGTTGGCGGGAACATTCTGACTGTCAATTCCCTGAAAATACTCAAAGAATTTCAAAAGCCGCTTCGCCTCATAATACTCCGGTTCTCCCTTCTGAATTCCGAATAAAAGAGGCTCCGCATACTGTTTCAGCACTGCCAGTTCATAGATCAGCGCCGAATTAAACATCTCGTCTGCGCTTTCCTGGTAAGGGAATATATAGCGCTCTTCCCCTCTTCTCACCGAAGACCACATTGCAATGGTTCCCTGGGCGCTGGTTCCTCTGGTTCTGGCATCCCGAACCATCCGTCGGATCAGCCGTCCGTCGGTGGTAGGGATACGATTGTGCTCATCTATGTTCAGGCTTGTCAGCGCGCTGATATAAATCTTAAACTTGCTTTCATCAGGCATGGAAAAGGTGGTTGCCGGATTCAGCCCGTGAATCCCCTCGATCACCAGAATATCCTCCGGTCCCAGGACCTTCAGATTGCCGTGGTATTCCCGCCTTCCGGTTTTAAAATTAAACTGCGGAAGCTCCACCTGCTCCCCCTTGAGCAGCCTGTTCATATCCTCGTTAAACTGCTTCAGATCAATTGCCTCAAGGCACTCGAAATTGTAATCCCCGTTTTCGTCCCTGGGAGTATCCTCTCTGTTTACAAAATAGTCGTCCAGGGCAATGGGGTGGGGAATCATGCCGTAGGATCTCAACTGAATGGACAATCTGTGAGAAAAAGTGGTTTTTCCGGAAGAAGAAGGTCCTGCAATCAAAACAAACTTTACGTTTTTCCGCTCCACAATCTCTTTTGCTATTTTTCCGATTCTTCTCTCCTGCAGCGCCTCCTGCACCAGAATCATATCGCCGATCTCGCCGTCCCGAATGACGTTATTCAAATCCCCTACAGAATCGATTCCCATTCTTTCTCCCCACTCGGATGCTTTCATAAGGGTTTTAAAGAGTTTTTCCCTGGGTTCAAAATATTCAATCTTGGTGGGATCCTCGCTGCCCGGTATCAGAAGCAAAATACCGTTTTCATACAACATCAGATCAAAATATTTCAAATAACCTGTGCTGGGAAGCATATATCCGTAATAGTAATCGTAATACCCGTCCAGGCAATAGATGTTCACAAAAGAGCTTCTCCTGTAACGGAACAGGTTTTCCTTATCATGCATTTTATGCTGCCTGAAAATCTCCATGGCGTCGTCGATGGGATAGGACTTCTTCGTAATGGGAAGATCCGCCTTCACCAGTTCATGCATTCTCTCGTTGATCTTTCGAATATGCTTTTCGGTAAGCTGTTCCTCCATCTTCAGGCTGCAGTAATAGCCCTGCCCGATGGCAAACTCTACTTTGATTCTGCTTACCTTTTCCGTTCCCAGGACATCATAAACTGCCTTTACAAGGATCATCTTCGCGGTGCGCACATAAGTCTTATGCCCGATATCGTCCTGCAAAGTCAAAAAGGACAGTTGACAATCCTTCTGAACGCTCTTACTCAGTTCCCTGATTTTCCCGTTTTCAAGCACCAGCGCGATCATATTCTCATAGCGCGGCTGATATTCCTTTGCAATTTCTTCAAAAGTGGTCCCGTTTTCATACTCCCTGGGGACACCGTCAATCGTAACAATCGCCATATCCTTCTCTCCCTCGTTTCTTAACCATTCCCATCCTCTTTGCCGCCTTTTCCAGACAGTCCATTTCCTCCTTAAGGGCTTCCAGCCGGCTCTGGGTACGGGGCGTATTCTGCGCCTCCGAAAGTCTTTCCCGGATTGCAAGACAGCTTTCCCATTCCCGCTCCAGATACATCCTGAGCACCGGATGCCGCCTTTTAAGCAGCACCGGTCCGAAACGGTCGCAAAGGGACTGATCCGAAGCCTCCGGTTTCCTTTCTGCCGGAACGGCTTTGATGATGGGATAAAATTTGTTTTCCTCTAATATCATATCTTCCCAGGTGATCTCATATCCCGCATTTCTCAAATATTTCCGAAAAAAAGGGATTTCCGACTGGGGCTGTAAGATAAGTTCTTTAAAATCCTTTGTTTTGGAGGTTGTCCTGTCCAGTATTCTTTCCATCAGACGCCCTCCCATGCCCGCACAGATCAAAGTCTCGGCTTCTCCCGGTTCATAGGCGTCAAGCCCGTCCGACAAACGAAGCGTTATGTATTTCCCAAGCCCTGCCTCTTCTACATGCTCCTTTGCCCGTCCCAAAGGTCCCCGGTTTACATCCATAGCAAGCACTGCAGGTGAAATCCCCCGGCGGACCAGGTAAATGGACACATAACCGTGATCGCATCCAACATCGCAGACCCGGTTTCCCTTTGTCACCATATCCGCTACTGCCTGCATCCTTGCCGACAAAACTATTTCCCTGCCCATCAGTCCAGATAGTCCTTCAGCTTTCTGCTCCTGCTGGGATGGCGCAGCTTGCGCAGCGCCTTTGCCTCGATCTGTCTGATACGCTCTCTGGTTACATTAAACTCTTTTCCCACTTCCTCAAGGGTTCTGGCACGTCCATCGTCCAGCCCGAAGCGGAGGCGAAGCACCTTCTGCTCCCTCTCCGTAAGGGTGCCCAAAACCTCTACCAGCTGCTCCTTTAACAACGTAAATGCCGCAGCGTCCGCCGGAACCGGCACATTATCATCCTGTATGAAATCTCCCAGATGAGAATCCTCTTCCTCTCCAATAGGCGTTTCCAGAGACACAGGCTCCTGGGATATTTTCAGAATCTCACGGACACGTTCTACCGGCAGGCTCATTTCCTCTGCAATCTCCTCCGGCGTAGGCTCCCGTCCCAGTTCCTGCAAAAGCTGTCTGCTCACCCGAATCAGCTTGTTGATGGTTTCAACCATGTGTACAGGAATACGGATGGTTCTCGCCTGATCGGCAATCGCCCTGGTGATCGCCTGGCGGATCCACCAGGTAGCGTAGGTGGAAAACTTATAGCCCTTGCGGTAATCAAACTTTTCAACCGCTTTAATCAATCCAAGATTTCCCTCCTGAATCAGATCCAAAAAGAGCATTCCACGCCCCACATAACGTTTGGCAATGCTCACCACCAGCCTTAAATTTGCCTCTGCAAGACGTTTCTTTGCCACATCCCCCGCATCAATATCTCCCTGGAGATTTTGAATTTCCTGACGCAGCTCCTCCGCTTCCGTCTCGTCCGCTCCGTCTATTTTACTTTCCAAAACAGGGATCTTCTCCCTTGCCACAGCGCCTGCTTCCATCTTCTGGGCAAGATCGATCTCCTCCTCTGCGCTGAGCAGGGGAACCTTGCCGATCTCCTTCAAATACATTCTCACAGGATCCTCAATGCTGATTCCGTCAGGAACGGAAAGGTCGATGTTCTCCACATCCACCTCATCCTCCTCTGCAAGAATGATCTCCTCGTCATCCACCTCGTCAACCTCTGTAATCCGCAGAACATCCACGTTATTCTGCTCCAGAGTTTCCATAATCTTCTCAAACTGTTCTTCACCCATGGGAACATCAGCAAAATAATCCACAATTTCCTGATATTCCAACACGTTCTTTTTCTTCTTGGCAATGGCAAGAAGCGCTGTCAGCTTCTCATCAAACTTTGCCTGTGTGTTTTCATCCATTCCGGTTTTCCGTCCTTCCTAACTTTATAAACATTACCATTATTAGCCTTAATCCAGGGAAATATGCGTTTTGCTAAGTTCTTCCAGCGCTTTTTTCCCTTCGATCACACGGGTGATGGCGGACACATCCGCCCCCTGACGGGAGGAAAAGTATTCCAGGCTGTTCCGCTTAACCGCCACCACAATATCATGAAATGCTTTTTCCTGCTCAGCCCTGGTGGAAAGCTCCGAGAGCCTGGCGTTAAACACTCCCGCCGCCTCCCGCTGCTGCTCCTCATCCGCAAAAAGGCTGATCACCGCCGCCGGGTTGAGGGAACCCTGATCCAGATCTTCAAAAAGCTTTTCGGCTATTATTCTATATAAATCCTCCGTGAAATCACTGGGGGAAATATACTTTTTAATTTTCTGATACAAAGCCGGTTCCTCCACCAGCCAGGTAAGCAGAAGCTTTTGGGGTTTCTTTTGGTTTTCCCTGGGATCCTTTTTTGCCTGAATCCCTGATTTAGGTCTTGCCGCAGGCTTTGCAAGCCCGGTCTGCGCCGCACAGGCAAGCACCAGCTTTCGCAGGTTTTCAAAACCTATGTGATATTTTTTTGCTACCGCCTCTATATAATTTTCCCGCTCCACTTCCTCGGAAAAGCCGCAAAGCTTTTTGGCAATCTCCCGGTGGAATCGGGTTTTGGATTCCGGATCGTTCAGATCGTAGTCCCGCTGAAGCATACGCAGCTCAAAGAAAAAGCTGTTTTCCGCCTGGGCGATCCGCTCCTGAAACGCCTCCCGCCCTAAATTTTTCATAAACTCATCGGGATCTTTATAGGGCTCTAAATTCAGCACCTTGCCGGTAAGTCCCGCCTCCTTCAGAATGCCGATGGCGCGAAGCGCCGCCATAACCCCCGCGTTATCACTGTCATAGGCAAGTATGACTTCCTGGGCATATCTCCGCAGAAGATTTGCCTGCCCCTCCGTAAACGCCGTTCCCAATGACGCCACCGCCTGGGAAAAGCCTGCCTGGTGCATGGCGATCACATCCATATAGCCTTCGCACAGGATTATGTTGTTGGTGCGTGATGTTCTGGCAAAATTCAAGCCGTACAGATTCCGGCTTTTATCGAAGATCATAGTCTCGGGAGAGTTGAGGTACTTGGGCTTTCCCTCTCCCATCACGCGCCCCCCGAAGCCAATTACTCTATGGTTGATATCCTGGATGGGAAACATAACCCGGTTCCAGAATTTATCGTGCATACCGTATTTTTCATCAAAAGCGGCAAGCCCCGCCTCCTGGATCAGCTTGTCCTCATAACCCTTGTTTTTCAAATATTTTGTAAGGTCGTCGCTGGTCACATTGGCAAAGCCAAGCCCAAACCGGTGTATGGTTTCATCTGACAGCTGTCTCTTCCTAAGGTACTGATAGCCGGCATGTCCCTTTTCTCCCCGCAGCTGGTAATAAAAATACTTCGCCGCCTCTTTATTTACTTCTAAAAGCCTTGCCCGCCTGCTCTCCCTTTTGCGCGCCTCCTCGTTAAACTCCGCTTCTGGAAGGCTTACTCCGGCACGCTGGGCAAGCGCCTTTACCGCTTCCTGAAAAGAATAATTCTCATATTCCATAAGGAAGGTAAAGACATTCCCCCCCGCTCCGCAGCCAAAGCAGTAATACATCTGTTTGCCCGGGGAAACGGAAAAGGAGGGCGATTTTTCATTATGAAAGGGACAAAGACCAAAATAACTGCTTCCCTTTTTTTGTATCTTAACATATCCTGAAATTACGTCTACGATATCGTTTTTCGTACGTATTTCTTCTACTAACTCGTCAGGATAATACATGTTCCTCCTCCACTTGTTTTCCGGATGCTTCTGTCAGCCGTGCCAGGACTTGGGAATATAGATCTCCTCATACTTGGCGATTGCAAAGCGGTCCGTCATAGCGCCTATGTAATCGCACACGATCTTTTCCTCCGGTTCTCCCCTTTTCACCAGATTCAGATAATCCTCGGGCAAAAGCTCTATATGATGCCTGTAATAGTTGTACAGGGTCTGTATCAGCATCTCCGCCTTTCCCTCTTCGCTTTTTGCCTCCTTATTCTGATAAACACGCTCAAACATAAACCGGCGCAGCTTCTGCATTGCCTCTGCCACCGGCTCTGACATTTGTATATCATTCTTTCCGTAACTGGTGGAAACCAGGTCATGAATAAAATGATCCAGCCTCTCCCCTGTGGTGTAACCGATCACATCCCCTATTTCCCTGGGCACATCCGATTCCTTCAGTATTCCCGCCCTGATGGCGTCGTCCATATCGTGGTGAATGTAGGCAATCTTATCTGAAAAGCGGACGATTCTTCCCTCCAGCGTGGAGGGCATTCCCTTGGTCTGGTGATTTCGGATGCCGTCTCTCACCTCCTGGGTAAGATTCAGCCCCTGTCCTCCTTTTTCAAGCAGATCCACCGTGCGGACGCTTTGGTCGCTGTGACAGAAACCATACTTGCTTACCGCGTTTAAGGCGCGCTCACCTGCATGCCCAAAGGGCGTATGCCCCAGATCATGCCCTAAGGCAATCGCCTCCACCAGATCCTCATTCATGCGCAGCGCCTTGGCAATGGTTCTGGCATTCTGGGAAACCTCCAGGGTATGGGTCAGTCTGGTCCGGTAGTGATCCCCCTCGGGGGACAGAAATACCTGGGTCTTATCTTTCAGCCTTCTGAAGGATTTGGAGTGAAGGATCCTGTCCCTGTCTCTCTGATAAACAGGACGGATATCGCACTGCTCCTCCCACCGGAGCCGCCCCTTTGAATCTCTGCTGTGGGCGGCATAGGGGCTTAAATATTCCATTTCAAGCTGTTCCAGATTCTCTCGTATGTTCATTTTCTGCTCCTGATCATAAGCACAAAAAACTTCCTATTATCATTATTCGGTATGAAATTGTAAAATCCTTTATTTTTTTACAGGGAAAAATCAGCGACAGATATCGTAAATGAACTCCGCATTCTTATCCATTGCGTCGTATGCCGTCTTCAGAGGCGACATTTGAAATACATGCCACATTCCTTTAAAGATATCCAGCTTTACGGATACATTCTCCTGTACCATCTTCTTGTGGAGCATGGTGGAATCGGCAAGCAGGACTTCATTATCTCCCACCTGAATGTAGGTAGGGGGAAAACCTGTAAAATCTCCGAATAGAGGGGAAATCATGGGATCCTCCAGATTCTGTCCCTCCACATAATTGTGAATCATTTTCTCCAAATAAGGAGCGTCCAGGACCGGATCCACCTCCGCCCTGGACTGATGGGTCTTTCCTGAGGATGTAAGGTCCGTCCAGGGGGACATCAGCACCAATCCCCGGGGCAGAAGACGTTCCTCCTCCTTCAGCTTCAGCACCAGAGACAACGCCATATTTCCTCCTGCGGAATCCCCTGCAATGATCACATCCCTTGCCCCATACCCTAAAAGCATCAGATAATTCCAAGCCTTCATGGCATCCTCCATCGCCGCCGGATATGGATTTTCAGGAGCAAGGCGGTAATCGAAGCAGAGCACGTCCATGGAGGTACTTGCCGCCAGCTTTGTGGTCAGGGTTCTGGCATAGAGACTGCTTCCGGTGGAGTATCCTCCCCCGTGGCAATATAGAATGATATACTTTTTCATATGGGCGCGGTTTACCGATACCCATTCTCCCTCCATCCCCTGAATGTCCACACTGCGGATGAGAATGTCCTTGGAATTGCCTAAAAGGGCGCCTACATGATCCTGGGACTGGCGGTGTTTTTCGATATCAGCGCTTTCGATCATGCCGTGAACCTTTCGAATCATTGCCATCATATTCTGATTTCTTGTCTCAGGCGTGGATTTCCTGGAACGGGTTTTTTTTGTATTGACTGTCATAATTCCTCCAACATAAAGATAAAAACAGGAAACTATCTCACTTATTGGTTGCCGGTCAGGTCATTTACGACACTAGCTTCCCCAAATCATATAATTCGTCCGGACATATATCCTGTCCATCGGGCCACACAACTGTATATCCATCTGTGGTCACACGTTTAAAATACTCGTAGGATCGCAATTGCCCATACCATTCACCCTTTATATACGGTTCAACATCAAAGCACTTTTTCTCGCCATTATCAAATACTACCAATATCTGATACGCACAAGTTGCTTCTACTTGAATTGCAGTTGGTCTTAACATAGTAAATTCCTCCAAATTGTTCAACGTAACGGTTCAATCTTAAAATATCCATCCCCATTACTTAAAAGCCTCCAATTTGCCTGTAGTTCTTCTTCATGAATTGCCATCCAAGCCAGCAATAGCTTCATCTGCTTATTAGGAAAACTTCCTTCCAGAATTTCGCCCTCTATTCCCACTACAATCTCATAATCTCCGTATAATGCATGAATATGCGGCTTACTGTGCTTACCACCCTTTTCGCTTTGCATTCGTACAATAATACCAAAAAACATAGACAATGCGGGCACTTTAAATACCTCCATTTTAATAAAGATTGGATTCCCTACGGCTAATTCTAACACATTTCTGCAATTTTGTGGTATACTAATTAATAGTTTGCATCCTATGCCAATATATTGCGGCTTAATTTTGAGACAGAATGGAAATGAATATTGGAAAATAAGAATCTGAAATCCGAAAATCCGAAAAAAAAATCAAATAATACAAGTGATATCACGAAAAAAAGAGCCCGCAAGGACACTCGAACCTGGTATAAGCTGGATTTATCCGCTATTGTGTACCCTACTCTCCAGCGCAGGGATTTTTCTTCTGTTTACCGGCTGTCCGTAGTATTAAAAGAACCTGTAAAGCCAGATATCCTGCAACAGGCGGTAGATCTTGCCCTTGTCCGGTTTCCTACCTATAAAACGGCAATCCGGAAAGGCTTATTCTGGCGTTATCTGGAGCCAAATAACCGCCCCGGTCCCTTTGTGCAAAAGGATATCCGGAATTTTTGTATGCCCATGCCCTTTAAGGCGGGCAGCAGGTACCTGCTGCGGGTCTACTACTATGACCGCAGAATCTCCCTGGAAGCCCATCACTGCCTGGGGGACGGCACCGGAGGCATGTGTGTCCTTCAAACCATCACCGCCGTCTATTTAAGACTTCTTGGGCATTCCGTTTCCAACGGATATTTTGTACTGGACGTAAACCAGCCTCCCGATCCGGAGGAACTGGAGGATGCCTACATGCGCTACGCCAACGCCAAGGTATGTCCTCCCCGTCCCGGGGAAAAAACCTACCGGGTGAGAGGTACCCGGGAACCCTTTTATACCTTCAATGTAATCGACGGCATCATGTCCGTTCAGGAGGTCGCCTCTGTGGCGAAAAACTATCACGCTACCATTACGGAATATTTAAATTCCGTTCTGCTCTACGCCCTCCTGAAAAAACAGCAGACAGAATGGCATTTGAAGCTTCGCCCTGTGAAAATTGCCATGCCGGTTAACCTGCGCCGCTTTTTCCCTTCCAAAACCCTGCGCAACTTCATCACCATGGTATTCCCCTCCATTGATCCCAGGCTTGGAGAATACTCCTTTGAAGAAATTGTAAAACAGGTACACAATTACATGCGTTATTATATCAACGAAAAATTTCTCCGGGGTGATATCACCACCAACGCAAACACGCAACGCAATCCTTTCATCCGGGTGGTTCCCCTTTTCATAAAAGACTTCGTTGTAAGACAGTTTTATACCCGGGTACAGGATAAAAATTCCTCCGCCGGTCTTACCAATATGGGTGCCTTAAAGGTTCCCGAAGATATGAAGCAGTATATCGACCGCTTCGACATTTATATGGGGCAGCCCTTCTCCTCCCGTACCAACTGCGCCATCATCAGTTTTGAAGATACGCTCACTGTCAACTTTGCCAGCAGCATCATGGAAACGGATGTGGAACGGTACTTTTTCAGGAAGCTGGTGGAGGACGGCATTCACGTAACCATAGAGAGTAACCGTGAAAGCCTGCAGGAATCTCTCTCCCATTGATACGGCATCTGCCAAAAGAAAGGAATTCATTATGTCATATTGTGTCAACTGCGGTGTAAAGCTGGAACCCTCCCTTACGGAATGTCCCCTTTGCAATACGCCTGTTATTAATCCAAAGGAATTATACAGTAAAAAGAAAATCTCCCCCTATTCCAGGGAAAAGGGACAGGTGGACGTTGTCAAAAGAAGAGATCTTGCCATTCTCACCAGCATCGTCCTGATCGCTACCTCCTTAAGCTGTCTGCTGCTGAATCTTTTTGTATTTTCCGGGAGTTTATGGTCCCTTTTTATCATCGGCGCATGCTTACTTCTGTTCGTACTGATTTTTCCGGCTGTGATCTATACCAAGCTTCCCATCTATATTTCCCTGCTCTTTGACGGAATTGCCGTGGGCTTTTATTTATATATGATCACCTTTAACACCTCTTCAAAGGAATGGTTTACAGGGCTTGCCCTGCCCATTGTAGCGCTTGCCACCATATTGGTGGAAATCTTCGCCCTTCTTCTGCGTTCTTTTCCCGTGTCCTTTATCACTACGGCATTGTACTTTTTTGCCGAGGCTGCTCTTCTGTGCGTGGGGGTCGAGCTTTTAATCGATCACTACTTAGGTCTCCCCCTTCATCTGGTCTGGTCGGCAGTGGTTCTCACCGTATGTGCCGTCATTGTCATCCTCCTGATTACGGTTCTCTCCAGAAGGCGGCTGCGGGATGCAGTGCGAAGACGGCTGCATTTCTAATATTTATCCGGATAATCCGTTCCCGTTTCCCCTGCAATTTTCTGCACATACTTTTGGGGATCCTTCTTCATGTCCAGAAAAGTATCAAAGGCAAGAAGTACCATTCTATCCCCATTTTCCCTGGTCCCGCTGTTATCCCGGTCCAGCCTTGCTTTAAAATGATCCATCTGCCAGATCATCACATCTACCACCGTATAACCTGCCGCTTTCGCCTGACAGGCAAAGGTTCCATGCTCCATATAATAGACAAATTCCCTGCATGTCTCCTCATCCGCTCTCAGCTTTTCCCAAAAGTTTTTTCCAAAAGCGGCATCCTCGCCGGCATATCTGCACAATTCTCCGATAAATCCCACAAGATTTTCTTCGTTCAAGGTTACTTTCTCCTTCCCCTTTCTCTATCTATTAACGTAATTTAGTATACCACACACCATATAGTAGTACAAGCATGCAAAGAGTACGCATCCTGTAAACTTGTCCAACTGTCATCTTAGGAATTTCTTAATCTTTTTGTTTTGATCTTTTCCCTGCAAATCATAGCATGATCCCCGCTTCATCTGTTATAATAACTCTCAGGAGGAATACTTATGAGCGAAAAAATATTAGTAGTAGACGATGAACAGGAAATCACAGATTTAATTACCCTCTATCTTGAAAATGAAAACTATACGGTTTTTCCTTTCTATGATCCTATAGAAGCATGCGAGCTTGCCCAAAAAGAAGATTTGGATCTTGCAATCTTAGACGTTATGATGCCCAAAATGGACGGCTTCCGGCTTTGCCAGCAGATTCGTGAACATCATAATTATCCCATTATCATGCTCACCGCAAAGGAAGAAGAAACGGACAAGATCACCGGGCTTACCTTGGGCGCCGACGACTATATGACCAAGCCCTTCCGCCCTTTAGAATTGATTGCCCGGGTAAAAGCGCAGCTGCGCAGATACAAAAAATACAATCAAATGAGTCCCGCCGAGGAGTCTTCGGTGATCATTCACGGAGGACTGATGCTGAACAGTCTCACCCACGAGTGCACCCTGGATGAAAGACCCCTTTCCCTCACCCCTACGGAATTTACCATTCTCTACGTACTCTGTCAGAAAAAGGGACAGGTGATCAGTGCGGAAGAGCTGTTCCACGCAGTCTGGGGGGAAGAATATTTCAGTAAAAGCAACAATACCATTACCGTACACATCAGACATTTACGCGAAAAAATGAACGATTCCTTTGAGGATCCCAAATACATTAAAACCGTCTGGGGGTGTGGATACAAAATTGAAAGCTAAAGATAAAACCAAATCCATCATCCTCCTGGTGTTCTTTCTATGTCTTGCCCTGGGAATCGGCTATGGAATCTATTACCTTGCAGATGTTGTTTTCAACGGCTCCGTTTTGGACTGGTTTGCGGAAAACTATTTTTACATCGAAGTGAAACAGGTGGACGCCAAAAACGGAACCGTCTATTACCACCGTCCCAACTGGCTCAGATTAAAGTTCCTTGCACTGACCATCTTCTTTGCCGTCATGGTACTTTTTGTAGTGTCCATTTATTTGGCGGCTCATTTTCATGCCAAAAAGCAGGTGCAAAAGTCTATCTCCAAAACCAGCCGCATGCTGCTCACTTATATGCACAATGAAATCGACTCTAACGAGGTTTTCCCTCCCTCCTACGCGGAGGTTGCCTCCCAGATCGTCCAGATCAAATCCACCATGCAGCGCCACGAACAAGCCATGAAAAATGAAACAGACCGCCGGAATGATCTGATTACCTATCTTGCCCACGATCTGAAAACGCCCCTTACCTCTGTTATCGGGTACCTGGATCTTCTGGAGGAGGCGCCCGATATGCCTGACATCCAGCGCAAAAAATACATCCACATTACCCTGGAAAAGGCGCTCCGGCTGGAAAAACTGATCAACGAATTTTTCGAAATTACAAGGTATAATCTTCAGCAGATCATTCTGGAAAAGGAAACCATCGATCTGTCCTTTATGCTGATGCAGCTTACAGATGAGTTCTATCCCCTGCTGACCAACCATGGAAACACCGTGGAACTTCAGGCGGAGGACGATCTGACCGTCTACGGGGATTCCATGAAACTTGCCAGAGTATTCAATAATATCCTTAAAAATGCAATCTCCTACAGCTATCCCAACTCCCCTATCAAGGTATATGCCGGAAAACGGGAAAAGGATATTGTAATCTGCTTTATCAACCAGGGAAAGACCATTCCCCAGGAAAAGCTCGACGCCATCTTTGAAAAGTTCTTCCGTATGGATGAAGCCAGAAGCACCAACACCGGAGGCGCAGGGCTTGGGCTTGCTATTGCAAAGGAGATTGTTACCCTTCATGGGGGAACTATCAGCGCTTCCAGTGAAAACGAAATGACCACATTCAGCGTTACACTGCCGATGTTTTAGACCGCACAGGTATGGAAAGCCCGTGTCGCATTATTTAAAATAGAATAATCCTCACTTTGGGCAATATCAGAAAAGAGAACCCGAACATTATTCGTATGCCCAGGTTCCCGTTACCGGATTATAAAGACAGCGGGGATTTTGATCCGTCATAAGTCCCCGTTCCGCGTATGCTATGGGACGGCAGTCCTTACAGGCAAATCGATATTCGCAGCTTTGGCAGGGTATTATATTATCATAGGAAAAATACCAGTACTTTTTAACTGCGTCACCTTTTAAAATATCGGAAACTGATGTCTGCCTGAGGTTTCCATAAAGTATACCCCTTTCAAATTCACAGGGATAAACAGAACCGTCAGTTGAAACAGCAAATTTCCCAAACCAGCAGGTATTTGTGTTCCCACGCGAAAAAGCTTTTCTGTCTGCATGAAAGTTCGGACGCCTGCGCATCATTTTAGGACTGGTAAGCATATGCGGATTTTGCGTGCCTCCCCAGACCTTTCTGATTTCGTCATAGTGAATGGAAGTAACTCCCAGAGAATGAAGCAATTCGGTAATCGGGGTATACTCGCCTTCATTTTCTTTCATCAGTACAATATTTGCGCGCAACGGAACATTCAATTCTTTTAACTGCTTAATCCTTGAAATCAGTCTCTGAAAGCTTCCCGGTGTCTGCGTGATCAAATCATGGGCTGACGCTGACGCGCCATAGATAGAAAAGCTGACCGACACATGAAAATCAGTTATTGCGGAGATCAAGGCATTGGTCATGGAAAACAGGTTTGAAAATACTGTAATTTCTTTTATGCCAACACCATGAGCATATTCTATCAGCCGGGGCAGAAAATTACAGACGGAAGGTTCACCGCCTATAAATTGAATATGACGGCAATTCGCGCCTGCACACTGAGAAATAATAGATTCCCATTGGGAAACTGTCAGTGGAACTGGGGATTCAATATGTTCGTTTCCCTGATAACAGTGAATACAGCGGAAATTGCATTTTTGTGTCAACTCCAACCAGACAAAATGAAGTTCCGGTTCGACGAAAGGAAAAAGATAGTCAGAAATACTATCTAAGTCCAACTTTACCATTTCATTAACCTTAAAAATGAAGTCCCGATTTTTCTCCGACACGACCTTTCCCGCAATATAATCTGTGAGAAGTTCTGTGCCTTCATGATTAATAGAATAAACGTTACCCGTGGCAAAATCATAAATAGCGCTTCGAAAAGCTCCTGTAACCCAAACTGCATTTTCATTTATTACTTTAATCATTTGCATTCCTTTCCAGCTTCAGGTTCTGAAGCAACGCTTCCCGGCTGATGCTTCCCGGTAAATTATAGCACCCGTTATTCAAAGGTCTTGCATGACAGAACTGACACCACCCCTCAGGATTCTGCGCAAGTCTGTCAGCTGCATTTTTCCAGAGTCTTTCAATATAAACATCCATAATATTTCCAACCAAAGCGTCTTCGTGTCCCGAACAAAAAGCTACGCTGCCGTCAACATCAATGATGGGGGATGCCCCATTTTCCATAAAACATCCTGATTTTTCAGAAGAAGCTTTGATTTTGATTCCGGCATCCGAAATTCCGTTTTCTTCCAGTAGCTCCGAAGCCTGGGAAAGCGCCTGACAGACTTCCGGATTATACGAAAGGCGATAGGGCTGTAAACGCTCTTCAAATCCATCGTACACTTTCAGCTCCGTCGCGTAGATTTCGGAAATCCCCAAATCTGTAGCAAATGCGCAAAACTCTCTGATTTCATTGTAATTCCTGTTATGAAGCGTGTAATTCAGATACAAACATTCCGAACCATATTGCCTGACAATTTCGCGGATGTTCTTTTTTACGGTCTCGATTTGAACGCCATCCTGAAAACCTGCTAAACTTTCCTGGGTAAAAGCGTCCATTGTAATTCCCCATTTACAGCGCGGTGAAAAATATTTGGGCGATAAATCCGGGCTAAACGCCATTCCATTTGAAAGAATGCGCAGGGAGACAGCATCATTAACCGACAATACGGAATCAAAAAAATACTCAAAATGAGGATAAAGAAGAGGTTCCCCGGAACCAACGCTGATCAGACCGGAAAAATGATGACGGCTTAATTTGCCGGCAATCGTATCTATCAGAGAAACCGGCATTTCAATATTTCGATTTTTGTGAAATCTGGTCATGCATTTTTTGCAATTTGCATTACAGCGGTATGTTAAGGCGATAAAAATATTTTTATTTTCAAACAGACTATTCATAATATTTTCCCTTATTCGGCTTATTGTAATAAAAAGGAAAGACGCAAAATGATTTCTGCACTTTACGTCTCTCCACTTCTGATCGAAACCGCGCTGATACTACGAAACCGGATTGCAGTCGCCAGGCGAGCAGTCCATTGCATCTATTTCTTCAGATGTAACGCATTCGATAACTGGCATTCAGAACCCTCCTTTCCAACCAAAAATAATACAATATATTTTAATACTTTTAAATTATACTGACAATATTTAATTCTAAATAAATCCGCCTGCTTGCCTTTCTTCAATCAGGACCGGAACCGTAATTCATCATGGTAACGGTGTTCCTCTTTCCATTCAGCACCAGTCTGGGTTCTTTGGTAACCACTGCAACGGATACCGCTTCCAGAAAAAGCAAGAAAAGTTCATTTTTCCAAAATCTATCTGTTATAATAGAATAAAGGAAGCGGAGAATAGAAATGGAGACAACGCAGCTACAAATGGTTCAAAATCTGATTCAGGTAATCGAAGAGAATATCCGGCAGGAACTGGATCTGGACATGCTTGCAGAGAAAACGGGATTTTCTAAATTTTATGTCCACAGGCTTTTCAGGGCGCTGACCGGACAGTCTATGATGACGTATGTGCGGGGGCGCAGGCTGACCTTAAGTCTGGACGATCTGGTAAGCACCCATCTGAATATCATCGATATTGCCCTGGGGTATCATTTTTCCCATGAACAATCCTATATCAGAGCTTTTAAGAAACAATTTCACATAACGCCGGCGCAGTACCGCCGCAGCCATGGAGAACTGCCAATTGTGGAAAAATTTGACACAGCGCATTTATACGGAACAGAACAGGGGCTTATGTCCGCTCCTCATATGTGTATGATCCCTCGGTTTTACCTTCAGGGGATTGAGCGGGAAATTATACACGACCATAATTACTATCACCAAGATACTAACCAGCTTGTGAGCCAGTGGGAAAAAACTTACCTGAAACAGATTGAAAATAAAGTGGACGAATTCGTCTATTTCGGACTGGTACAGTACAATGACAACCCCCGCGGCAGGCTTTATGCCGCCTGCACCCAGGTTAAAACCCCGGGCAGGGTCATGGATCCGGTGAAAAATTATACCATTCCCACCAACAACTACGTCTCTTTTCGGTATGTAGGCATGCACTCTCCCTATGAAATTACCTTTCAGACACTGTTGGGACTTTATGAAAATATCAATGCATGGAAGGCGGAAACCTCTTACCAGCAGGCAGAACAATTTCATATAGAACGGGTAGACCTCAAAAAATGCAGCGCAGGTTACTGTGAAATGGATATTTATGTCCCTATTTCCTCAAAACCACAGACAAATAAAATGCCAAAATAACCAGGAGGTTATCATGCAGCAGACTGAAAAGCTGAATTCCATTATCGATAACATAGAAAAAATCCTCGTAGGAAAAAGGGAGGTGATTGAGCTTGCCCTGATTACCATGCTTACGGGAGGGCATCTTCTTTTGGAGGACGTCCCCGGCGTGGGAAAAACCACCCTTGGCAAGGCGCTGGCGCAATCCATTGCCTGTACCTTTGCCCGCATTACCTTTACGCCGGATACCCTTCCGGGCGATGTAACAGGTATGTCCATCTATCATATGCAGACAGGGGAGTTTCGCTATATGCCGGGCGCTGTCATGCACGATATACTCCTTGCCGATGAGATCAACCGCACCTCCCCCAAAACCCAGGCAAGCCTTCTGGAAGCAATGGAGGAAGGACAGGTAAGCGTAGAGGGCAAAACTTATCCTTTGTCCCCGGTTTTCATGGTAATCGCCACCCAAAATCCCATCGAGCAGCTGGGTACCTTTGCCCTTCCCGAGGCTCAGCTGGATCGTTTTCTAATGAAGGTTTCCATGGGCTATCCTAACCGGAAGGAGGAAGAACAGGAGCTGATCAGACGTGCCTTATCCGGACAGACGGTAAAAGAACTGAAGCCGGTCGTCACTCTGGAGGAAATGTGCGAGATCAAAAAAGAAGCGGCGCAGATCCAGGTGCACCCCGACATTCTAAAATACGCCGTAAACCTGGTCAGAGCCACCCGGAAAAATGACCATATTTTGCTGGGGGCAAGCCCCCGTGCCGCAGTTGCACTGGTAAAAGCAGCAAGAAGCCGCGCCTGCCTCATGGGACGCGATTATGTGATACCGGAGGATATTGCACAGATGGCTCAACCTGTGCTTTCTCACCGTCTGATTCTCTCCTCAAAGGCGGAGCTGGAAGGACGCAGCCAGAAGGAAATCCTGACTTCCCTTATGTATCAGGTGGAGGTTCCTGTTTTATGAAAAAAATCATTTATGCAGCACTGCTGACAGGTTCTGTCATTCTCGTCAGCTACAGAAGCGGCGCTATTCCGTGGATGCTGTTTTACTTTATGCTGATGCTTCCTGTTCTGGCGCTCTTATACGTTCAATATGTATATTTCCGTTTCCGCATTGTACAGCAGGTTGACCGATATGTGGACAAAGGCGTGCCTATTCCCTACCGGCTGAAGCTGGCAAACGAGGATTGGCTGATGATGAGCGGGATCAGTTTGAACTTCTACACAGATACCGTATCGGTTACAAAAAGAAAAAACGACGGTGTTCCGGTTTCCTATGCCCATGAGCCGGATCGTCTGTTTCTCCTGCCCCATCAACAGCAGGAGGTGGATCTGGAACTTTCCTGCAAATACCGGGGCACCTATCCTGTAGGTGTAAAAAGCGTTTCCATTACAGATTTTTTTGGCTTGTTCACCATCACCTACCCTATGATGGCGCAGATCAGACTGACGGCAAGACCCCGCATTCTTACCTTAGGGCAGCTTCAATCCAAGCTCAGCAAATGGGACCCCAAGAAAGCCCCTCCCTCATCCTCCCTGGTACAGGAACAGTTGGATCATGAGCTTAGAAAATATATACAAGGCGACACCCTTCGTTCCGTTCATTGGAAAAACTCAGCGCGAGCCGGAGAGCTTCTGGTTCGAAAACAAGCGCCTCAGGAGCTTTTCGAGCTTATCATCATTATGGACTGTACCCCTTTCCCAGAGGAGGCGGAACTGAAACGCATGCAGATAGAGGATAATATTATTGAAGCCTCTCTCGCTCTGTTATACGATGCCTGTCTGCAGAAAGTAAGAGCCCGGGTGGTCTGGTGCTCTGACAAAATACGTGAAATCATGATTGATAATATGAAAAGCTTCGATATTTTTTACAATCTTTGCGCAGAGCTGACCTTCTGCTCTTGCATGACGCTGGAGGAAGTATGGAAAAGCTATCAGGCAAAAGCAAATGAAAACGCCGCCTTTTGGCTGGTGGGCTGTCATGTACCGCCGCCGCTGTTAAAGCAGGTTCAGGAAAACCATAAGGCAGGGAAAAAGATTACCGTAATCGATACAGGAACGGAACCTCTATGAAAAAAGCGAAATTTCCTTTCTTAAAATGCTGTGAATGGCTTTATCAAGGCGCTCTGAGCACGGGTGCCTTGTTTGTGTTGTACGGATTTTTACAGGATGTGATAATCCAGGCGGATCTGTTTCCCTCAGCCGGCAGATTGTTAGGGCTCATTGCCGCCGGAACTTTCGGAGTGCAGTTTATGCTGGTTTGGTCCGCAGAAAAAGAATATCTGCCTTACGCCGGGCTGTGTCTCCTCGCCATAAACATGGCTGCAGGGCTTCTTTCCTGGCGTCTGGGCGAGACGCCCGCTGTCTTTTGGCATTATGCGGGCTTAGAGGTAATCTGCATTGCCAGTGCCTTAGCCGTATCCGTTATCAGCCAGTCTCTTGCATTACAGAGCTGCCTGATTGGGGCACAGGCTGCAGGGCTTGTGGTTCTTGCCATTTTGCAAAAACCTCTTCCCGGCTTATGCATATCTGTCATGCTCATCGCTTTCCTGGTTTTTTTAGTGGAACTCACCTTCCATGATCCCCAAAAGCAAAAAGAGGCATTGGGGCTGCTGCCCCTGTTTACGGCAGCGGCGTTTTTGCTGTGGATTTTACCCAAAAGCGAAGAACCTCTGGATTGGACCTGGGCAAAAAACGCATATGCCTCCCTTCAGGATACCATAAAATCGCAGGCGGTATCGTTAGCGTATCTGTTGGAAGATCAAAACCAATTTTCTTTTTCTGATACGGGATACGGAAATGCCGGGAAACTGGGCGGTTTTCTTCTCAAAGGGGAACAGGAACAGCTTCATATTTACGGCAATGGTACCAAAAATCCCCTCTATTTAACCGGGGCAGTTTATGATGTGTATACCGGACAGGATTGGCAGCCCGCCCCTCCGGGAACAGGACACCCCCTGAGAACAGGAGGGCACCCCCCTGAAAACAGGGGGGGAAGTATTCCCACCCAGGATCGCCTGCTGGATGCCCTTTCTCACAGTGTCTACGCCCACCAGCAGGAGGAGCTTCTCTCTTCCTGCCTGATTTCCGTTGAATACCGCTTTATCAAAACCGCCGATCTTTTTCACGAGCTGCACACCGCCACTCTATACGGTCAGCTGCCGCCCTTTCAGGAAAATACACCCTGGGTTATGGAACAGGCGCAGGGAAAGGGATTTACTTACCGTGTTACCTTTTGGGAGGTCAATGAAGAAAGCAATGAAATGAAGGCACTGCTGCGTCAGCAGGCATGGCAGGAGAACACTGTATGGGATGAAATCTCTCTCCGGGAAGAATCTCAGATCTATCAAACCTGCACCCAGCTTCCCGAAGATCTTCCCTCCCGGGTATATGAGCTTGCCCACACCATCGCGGCAGACGCGGACAACGATTACGACCGTATGGCGGCGTTTGCCCGTTACTTGTCAGATTACACCTACACCACCAATCCGCCTGTATGTCCTGAAGGACAGGATTTTATGGATTATTTTCTCTTTGACAGCAAAAGCGGCTACTGCACCTATTTTGCCACCGCAATGGCTGTGCTTGGACGTTGTGAGGGAATTCCCACCCGCTATGTAAAAGGCTTTATGACCACAGACACCTGCAAAAATTCCTCTATGGATGTCACACTGACAGGACAGGATGCACACGCATGGACGGAAGCCTACATTGCCCATGTGGGATGGGTACGCTTTGACGGAACCCCAGGCTACGGGGAGTTTCACCCTGACCGCTGGGTACCTGCAGAGGCGGCAAACATAGACCAAAAGGGAAATCCTTATTTACAGGACGTTGCTCCCTCAGCCTCCTCCGAACCGGTATCCGCCGTCCGGAAATCCTCTGACCATTGGGACATATCTTTCTTGCTGAAACTCCTGGGAACCCTTTTGGCGGGAGGAATCTTATGCCTTCTCCTTCTCCGGCTCCGGAACGCCTTGCGCCGCAGAAAATATGCTGCCGCCGATCCTGGAGAAAAACTGCGGATGCTGCTCAAACGCCTGCTGCAATTGGGAAAGCTTCAGGGCGCTCCTCTAAAGGAGGGAGAAACCCTCCAGGGCTATCAACGCCGGATTCACGGTTTATTGGATACGGAAAGGTACACTTTTGCCCAGGCATGCGCTTTATATGAAGGAATGCGCTTTGGAGAAAAAAGCGTCTCCGATTTGGAACTGAAACAACTGGAGGCGTATGGGAAGGAGGCGGAAAATCACTATCTGACAAACTGCGGTTTCTTAAAGAAACTTACTTATCGTGTGAAATAATGACCAAACGCCGGCACGCTTTGCGAGCCGTCTTATTGGATTCAAAATATATGGGAATCCTGCCTGACGCTCAGGATTCCCATATATTTTTTGCATTTTATAACATCCGTTATTCTTATTTAAAATATGCCACTCCGGACTCAAAGATCTTCAGATCCTGTTCTCCGTAAATATTCACGGCAACGCCGTCACCCTGGCGTTCCGCATGTGCCATCTTACCAAAAACCCTGCCGTCCGGCGAAGTAATACCCTCAATTGCGGCATAGGAACCGTTGATGTTCCACTCCTCGTCCATGGACACATCCCCCTCCGGATCTGCATACTGGGTTGCCACCTGCCCGTTGGCAAAGAGCTGATC
Source organism: Lachnospiraceae bacterium UBA7093 (assembly GCA_002492465.1). Taxonomy (GTDB): domain Bacteria; phylum Bacillota; class Clostridia; order Lachnospirales; family Lachnospiraceae; genus Suilimivivens. Next base: position 49,220 of record DKYT01000048.1, read on the forward strand.
GATCCACTCCTTCGGCGCCACAAACCTGCCTTCTCCGTGGGATGCAGGGGTCACATAGGTGGCGCCCAACTGCGCTCCCCTAAGCCAGGGCGACTTATTGGAAACCACCTTCGTGTATACCATCTTGGAAATATGGCGGTTAATGGTGTTAAAGGTCAGGGTAGGAGAATCCTCCTTCTGCCCTGTGATTTCTCCGTAAGGCACCAGTCCCAGCTTAATCAGCGCCTGGAATCCATTGCAGATTCCCAGAGCAAGCCCGTCTCTTTCCTTTAAAAGACGCATCACCGCATCCTTAATCTGTTCATTCTGAAACGCCGTTGCAAAGAATTTCGCGCTTCCGTCCGGCTCATCCCCTGCTGAGAAACCGCCGGGGAACATAATAATCTGGGCATTGTCAATGTCTCTCCTGAATTGTTCCACGGAAGAACGAATATCCTCGGGAGACTGGTTCTTAAATACCCTTGTAACCACCTCCGCTCCGGCGCGCTTAAACGCCGCCTCGCTGTCATACTCACAGTTGGTTCCCGGAAATACCGGAATAAATACTGTGGGCTTTGCAACCTTATGTTTGCACAGATAAACCTGATCCGCCTGATACAGCCTGGAATTCACCGATTCCGTTCCCTTTTCCGCCTTGGTGGGGAACACCTTTTCCAGCCTGGACTTCCATGCCTCAAGCGCCTCTTCCATAGTCACCGTCACATCCTGATAGGTAAAGAGCGCATCCTCTCTGATCCGGGCAACCCGCCTGAAATTAAGGTCGTCCGCCTTCTCGTCCTTTTCCGCCATAAGCGTCTGGAAATCCTCCCCGGTCATTTCCAAAACCAAATCTCCCAGGCAATTTTCAAACAGATCAAGGGGCTTTAATTCCTCCTCAAAAGCAACCCCCAGCTGATTGCCAAACGCCATCTTGGAAACTCCTGCAACAAGTCCCTTGGCATCCAGGGCATAAGCAGCTTTTACCTTTCCTTCCCGCATCAAACCGGTTACAAAACGGTAAGTCTTCATTACATTTTCGTAAACAGGAATATCATATTCATCCTTATCAAACCAGAACTGAACCAGCACGTCTCCCGCTTCCTTCAGTTCCGGCGTTATCACATTTTTCTTCTCCGATATATCCACCGCAAAGGACACCAATGTGGGCGGCACGTCGATCTCGTTAAAGGAGCCGGACATACTGTCCTTGCCTCCAATGGAAGGCAGCCCATAGCCGATCTGTGCGTCGTAAGCTCCCAAAAGAGCGGCAAAGGGCTGGCTCCATCTCTCCGGATCGGAAGTCATGCGCCTGAAATACTCCTGGAAGGTAAAACGGATCCGGTCAAAATCGCCGCCTCCCGCCACGATCTTTGCAATGGACTCGGTCACCCCGTAAACAGCTCCATGGTAAGGGCTCCAGGAAGAAAGATAAGGATCGAAGCCATAGCTCATCATGGTAACGGTATCTGTCTTTCCTTTCAGCACCGGAAGCTTTGCCACCATGGTCTGGGTTTCCGTCAGCTGATATTTACCCCCGTAGGGCATCAATACGCTTGCCGCGCCGATGGAGGAATCAAACATTTCCACCAGTCCCTTCTGAGAGCATACGTTCAGATCGTTTAACATTCTCAGCCAGGCGCCTTTCAGATCCTCCTGGTCAAGCAGCTCCTTTACACTGGGAATTGCAATTTGTTTTAAATAATTATTATCCTGATCAGGGATCGCTACCTTTACATCGGTCTCCTGATGGGCGCCGTTGGTGTCAAGAAATGCCCTGGAAATATTTACAATCTCCCTGCCTCTCCATTTCAACACCAGCCTGGGCTCTTTGGTAACCACCGCAACGGGCACTGCCTCCAGGTTTTCTTCCGCTGCATAGCCAAGAAACGCCTCTACATGGGCAGGATCCACTACCACTGCCATTCTTTCCTGAGATTCGGAAATGGCAAGCTCCGTGCCGTCCAGACCTGCATACTTTTTAGGCACCTTGTCCAGGTCTACCACCAGACCCGGGGCAAGCTCCCCGATTGCCACGGATACCCCGCCTGCTCCAAAGTCATTACACTTTTTGATGATTCTGCTCACTTCTCCTCGGCGGAACAGCCGCTGGATCTTCCGCTCTGTAGGGGCATTCCCCTTCTGCACCTCTGCGCCGCAGGTTTCAATGGAGCTTTCCGTATGTACCTTGGAGGAGCCTGTAGCGCCGCCGCAGCCGTCGCGCCCTGTCCTTCCTCCTAATAAAATAATGATATCATCAGGATCGGAATTCTCACGGATTACATTCTTTCTGGGAGCTGCCCCCATAACTGCGCCGATCTCCATCCGCTTTGCCACATAATCGGGATGATAGATCTCCTTCACATACCCGGTCGCAAGCCCGATCTGGTTGCCGTAGGAGGAATAGCCGCTTGCCGCTCCTCTAACCAGCTTTTTCTGGGAAAGCTTACCTTTCAGAGTATCTGCCACAGGCAGGGTTGGATCCGCCGCGCCGGTTACACGCATTGCCTGATATACATAGCCTCTTCCTGAAAGAGGATCCCGGATCGCGCCGCCAAGACAGGTAGCCGCGCCGCCGAAAGGCTCGATCTCTGTGGGATGGTTATGAGTTTCGTTTTTAAAGAATACCAGCCACTCCTCCTTTACAGGTCCGTCGCCGTAATCCATTTCAACGGGAACTACCACAGAACATGCATTGATCTCATCGGACTCCTCCATATCCTGCAGTTTTCCGTCCTTCTTCAGCTTCCGCATTGCCATCAGCGCCAGATCCATCAGGCATACGAACTTATCGCTCCTGCCCTGGAATATTTCGCTTCTGGTATCCAGATAGCTTTGATAGGTGGTTTCCAGGGGCGCTCTGTAGTACCCCTCCTGAAATTCAATATTCTTAAGTTCCGTGGAAAAGGTGGTATGACGGCAGTGATCAGACCAATAGGTATCCAATACCCGAATTTCCGTCATAGTAGGATCTCTGTGCTCTTCCTTTTGATAATAATTCTGAATATGCAGAAAATCCTTGAATGTCATGGCAAGGGAAAGAGATTCGTACAACTCCCGAAGCCGATCCTCCGGCATCTCCTGAAAGCCCTCAAAAACAGCCACATCTTCAGGCTCCTGGTAATCGGTCACAAGGGTATCCGGCTTGTCCATTGCGGTTTCCCTGGAATCCACCGGGTTGATACAGTATGCTTTTATCTTTTCAAATTCCTCTGGAGATACATCGCCGATAATCAGATAAGTAACAGCAGTCCTGATGATCGGTTCCTCGTCCTCCTTCAGAAACTGAATGCACTGCATGGCGGAATCTGCACGCTGGTCGAACTGACCGGGTAGAAATTCCACGCTGAACACCTTCCCATCAGCAGGAATATCAATGGTTTCCCTGTAAAGGATATCTACAGGCGGCTCTGAGAACACACATTTTAGAGCCCGCTCAAAGGTTTCCCCGGAAATATTCTCCACATCGTAGCGGATCAATACCCGCACCTCCCGCACGCCTAAAATTCCCAGATAACTGCCGATCTCTTCTTTCAGTTCCCTTGCCTTTACCGCAAAGGGAGCCTTTTTTTCTACATAGATACGTTTTACGTTTCCCATGGTGATATTCATCATCCTCCGTTTGATTGTTGTTTATGTATGCTGCAACACTTCCATTATACCGAATTTACTGCATTTTGCAAGTGCTATGTCCCTGTCTGAGCAGGGGCAGGGTGGCATAGCTTTGTACCAGCAGCTCCGGATTTTCCAGCTTCCGCAGCAGCATCACCGCCGCCTGTACCCCCAGCTCGTAAACGTCGATATCGATAATTGTAGGAACCGGTTCAATCAGTCCGGAATAGGGATAGCTGTCAAAGATCAGAAACGCCACCTCCTCCGGAATCCTGATATCCGCTTCCCGAAGCGCCTTCACGGCTCCCAGGGCAAGTAAATTGTTCTCACAAACAATTGCCCGGGGCGGCTCCTTAAGCCCCAGAAGCTCCCTGGTCTGGCGGTAAGCGTCCTCCCGGCTTGCATCGGTGTGCCGGATGTAATTGTCCGGTATCCGGTACCCGTACTCATACATTCCCCCAAGGAATCCGTTCAGCCGCTGCCTGGATATATGATCCTCTGCGTTTTCCCCGATAAAAGCCACTCTCTCATAATGGCATTCCAGCATATGCTGGGCGGCAAACTCACCTGCAAGCCCGTTGTTAATGTCAATCCAGCAGATTCTGCTGCCTAAGCCCGGATGCCCGATATAAATATGCGGTGTCTTCCCTTCCAGTAAAATTTTCGCCATCCCCGGAATGTTGCAGGAGCCATGAATTAAAATGCCGTCGGCAATCCTGCTGGAAATCAAATCCTTCAAGTATTCTCCCGGCAGTCTTTTCTCCGGCACAGCCTCCAGCATCAATGTATATCCATGGTCCGCCAGCTCCCTGCGCGCCCCGCACAAAATATCAAACATATGGGGATTGTGGTATGCCTCCTCCTTCTGCAGGCTGGAAAGGAAAAGAATATTTTTAGTACTACCTCTTGCAAAACTCACGGCTCTTGCGTTGGGCGTATAGTGGAGCTTACGAATCGCCTCCTGTACCCGGGCGCAGGTTTCCGGCGATATAGAATCCCAATGATTCAAAACTTTGGAAACGGTGGACGTGGAAACCCCCGCTTCCAACGCCACGTCACGAATGGTAACCGCCATAGCATCCTCCTTGTTAAAATTGGATAAATTTGCTTTAATGGTATAGCGGTTTCCCAACAAAGTCAATCTTTTTTACGGGAAACGCATAGAAAACATCCCGTATAAATGGTATAAATAACATATACAAAAGGTGTACACCATCACCAATATCCATATTTTAGGAAAACATTTTCACAAAAAGGAGGCATATATGAAAAAGAAATTTTACCTTAAAAAAATAAGTCTGCTGACAGCCTGTGCCATGACCCTCAGCGTTCTTTCCGGTTGCGGGGCAGAACCTGCTCCGGCGGAGGATACATCCGCTGCCGCAAAGGAAGCTTCCTCTGACAGTTCGTCAGCGGCTTCTCAGTCCTCATCCGAAACTGCGGCTTCATCCGAAACTACAGATTCTTCAGAAGCTACGGCTTCCTTAGAAGCCGTTACTATAACCGCATGGCATGACAACGACGAGGCAATGATGAATGCCCTTGCAGATGTGGTAAACCAGACCCTGGAAGGGGAAAATATCACCCTGAAATTTGAAAAGAAAAGCGATGTGACAGGACAAATCAGGCTTTACGGAACAGACGCAGCAAACGGTCCCGATATGTACCTCTTCGCCCATGACTCTCTTGGAGGATTTGCGGAGATGGGTATTTTAGAGCCGGTGGAAAATCTCATCGATCCCCAGAAGGAAGCGGATCTGCTTCCCATGACCCTGGAAGCCGCTACCTACAAAGACGTCCAGTATTTGATGCCTGTTTACTATGAAACCCTTCTTTTTATGTACAATAAAGCACTGTGGGAAGGCGATATTCCTTCCACTACGGAAGAACTTTACGACTATATGGAGGCGCACACCGATGCCAACGCCGGAACCTATGCTCTGGTAAACCAGCACTCCACCTCTTACAATGTAGCGCCCTTTATCAACGGCTTTGGCGGCTATATCATTGACAAGGATGCCAATCCCGGACTGGATACCCAGGAAATGAAGGATGCAATCGTCTACAACAGCAAATTTGCGACGCTTCAGGCGGACGGTGATTACAATACGGTAACCACTCTTTTCAACGAAGGGCATGCCGCTGCCATTATCGGCGGTCCCTGGCTGATTTCCGGTATTCGTGACGCCGGCATCGATCTGGGCATCAAATCTCTGAGCGATTTCACCCTGCCCAATGGAAATGCCCTGGCTCCCTATTCCGGCGTTCAGTGTCTGGGCGTTCTGAAATATGCTGCCGAATCCAAAAAGGATGCCATCACAAGAGTGTTAGAGGTTCTTGCAGAGCCGTCTGTGGGTATCACCCTCGCCCAGGGCTTTAACTGTGCCCCCGCTAACAGCAAGGCATACGAGGATCCCCAGGTTGCCGAAAACGAAATGATTCTTGCAATGGAAAAGACGGCGCAAACTGCTGTTCCCATGCCTAATATCCCTGAAATGGGCGTTATGTGGGGACCTGCAGAAGGACTTCTTGCCGCCGTGAATAAATCCGGAGAAAATGTGGATGAAGCGGCGTCCAAATATCAACAGGAGGCACTCACTGCCATTGCAGATATGCAGTAAAAACACATTCACTTTTAATACAAAACCGGTCGGCGTCCTTTGCCGGCTGGTTTTGGAAAGGAAAGGCGATGAAAAAAACAACCAAATCAAACGCCTGGCTTTACTGCCTTCCGGCTTTTATACTCATAGGCGTGATCGTTTTGTTCCCTATTCTATATACAGGATATATTTCTTTTACTAATATGAATCTTTATCATTGGCAGGATTTCACCTTTGTAGGGGCGGATAACTATATCCGGGCACTGGGAAAGGTGGATTCCGGTTTTCTCTCGGCACTTGCCACCACCCTTTTATGGACTGGCGTTAACATGGTGCTGGATGTAGCAATCGCTTATCTGCTTGCAGTGGGTTTAAATACAGAGGGTCTGCGCGCCAAGCGGATCTATAAAACCCTTCTGGTATTTCCCTGGGCAATGCCTGCTTACGTATCCATTCTGGTCTGGCGGGTGGGCATGTTCAACACGGAATTCGGGCTTTTGAACAGGCTCCTGACCACCCTGGGCTTTGACAAAATGGATTTTCTCTCCAAAAATACGCCTGCATTTCTCTCCTGTATGGCATTAAATCTCTGGATGTCTCTGCCTTACATGATCGTCATGATCGACGGAGGACTGCAATCCATAGACCGCAGCATGTATGAAAGCGCCATCTTAGACGGCGCAGGTCCCTGGCAGAAGAACTGGTATATCACCATTCCCTCCCTGAAAAAAATCATGGCTCCCATTGTGATCATGACCACCTTCACCATGTTCAAGCAGTTCGACATCCTGTATCTGCTCACCATGCAGAAAGGCGCGGTGTCCGGCTCTACCCTCCAGACCATCATCACCTACGCCCATCAAAATGCTTTTGTATCAAATAATTACGGTCTATCGTCGGCAGTTTCCATGGTTATCTTTGTCATAATTATTGCATTTTCTCTGTGGACCAACAGAGCAGCCAAAGCGGAAAGGAGCGAACAATGAAATCAACTGGAAGAAAAAAAATACAGCTTCTCTTTTTGAACCTGTTTTTTATCTGCGTATGCCTCCTTGCCCTTGTGCCTATCCTTTATGTATTTCTGCTTTCCCTAAGCAGCGGAGGCGGTGCGTTAATCACAGGCGCTTCAGGCACACTTACTCTGGAAAACTACCGCAAAATCATCCTGGAGGAACCTTTTCTCCGATGGCTTATGAACTCTGTTGTGCTCAGCGTGGGCACCATGCTCCTTGCCATGGGCACAAGCGTCAGCGCTTCCTATGCCTTTTCCAGGTTTCGTTTTCGGGGAAAAAATACAGCTATGCAGTTGTTGCTCCTTTTGAACGCCTTTCCTCAGATTCTGTCCATGTTTGCCATTTTCCGGCTGTTTCGGCTGATGAATCTTTTGGATTCCCATGCCGGTTTGATTTTCATTTATGCCGGCAGCATGTGTATCTTCGGGATCTGGAACATGAAGGGATACTTTGATTCCATTCCCATAGAGATCGAGGAGGCGGCAAAAATTGACGGCTCCGGAAATTTACAGCTGATTCTCCGGATTATCATGCCCCTGGCACGCCCGGCGATTATCGTAACGGCTGTTATGGTTCTGATTTTTGTCTGGAATGAGTATCTCTTTGCCACCACCTTTATGCTCCGGGAGGAAAGCTATACCCTTGCCGGCGGGCTTTATCAGCTACAGGCAAACGATTACAGCCGCAGCTGGCCGCTGTTTTCGGCTGCCGCTATTTTAGTTTCAGTTCCCATTCTGGTAATCTTCTTCAGCATCCAGAAATACATGGTTTCCGGGCTGACCGCAGGCGGCGTAAAAGGATAAGAAAGGAAATTAGAATGAATAAAAGTGCTGTTTTACATATACCTATGTCCCAATATGCTTTTCCTCTGTCCGAGGATGCCTTTACCGTACGGCTCCGCGCCGGCAGGGAAGACCTGGACTCCTGCCGCCTTTTCTGGGGGGACAGGGCATGCGTTTCCTCTCCCGTCCGCTTTTCTTCTACACCCATGGAGGTGCATTTTCAGGATGCCCTTTTTGACTTCTATGAGGTTACCCTGAATCCCTGTCCCCGGCGGATCTGCTATTATTTTCAGCTCACAAAGGGAACAGAGCAGCTATACTATTATGCCGGCGACTTTCACACAGATCTCCCTGACCTGATCATGGAAGATGGATTTGTGGTGGAAGGAAGAAGTGAATACGACCAATATCCTTATATCCTGCGTTCAGAAATCCCGGAGCTTCCGGAATGGTTTCTCCATGCAACGGTCTACAATATTTTCCCCGACAGCTTTGCCGACGGTCCCCGCCGCCTTTCCGGAAGGGGAAAAGAACTGATCCTGCCGGATAAAACCAAAAGCCGTTCCAAGCTGGGCGGCACTCTTCTGGGCATTCTGGAAAATCTGGATTATATTCAGGATCTGGGATTTAACTGTCTGTATCTGAATCCTATTTTTCACGCAGAGGAATATCATAAATATGACATTGTAGATTACTTCCATGTGGATCCCTGCCTGGGCAGCGACCAGGACTTTCTTGTCCTCACCGAGGCACTCCATGCCCGGGGTATGCGCATCATCATCGACGGGGTTTTCAACCATTGCAGCTGGCACTTTCCTCCCTTTGAGGACGTGGTGCAAAAGGGAGAGGCTTCCTCCTACCGGGATTGGTTTTATGACCTTACCTTTCCTCTTATACGCCCGGAAACAGAATCGGAAACGCCCCCTTACGCCTGCTTTGCCTATGAGCGGAAAATGCCCAAACTCAACACCTCCAACCCCCGAGTACAGGAATACTTCGCCCGGGTAGGACAATATTGGATTGAAAATTTTCATGTGGATGGATGGCGGCTGGACGTAGCAAATGAGGTGGATAAAAATTTCTGGCGGCGTTTCAGACATGCCGTGCGGGAAGCAAATCCCCAGGCAGTTCTAATCGGCGAGGTTTGGGAAAATGCGGAAATCTGGCTAAAAGGAGATCTGTTTGATTCGGTTATGAACTATGATTTCAGAAAGCACTGCCGGGATCACTTTGCCCTTTCAAAAACCACCGCTGCAGAATTCGCCCAGGGCATAACGGATATGTTTCTCCGCTATCCTGTACAGATCAGCCACGGGCAGCTGAATCTCCTGGACAGTCACGATGTGGCGCGCTTTTATACCCTGTGCGGCGAAGATCTGGATAAATGGCAGTGCGCCTTCTTATGTCTGTGCATGATGCCCGGCGTCCCCAGCGTTTTTTACGGCGACGAGCAGCAGATTTCAGGGCTGCGGGAGCATGAATACCGAAGCGCCATGCCCTGGAACCAGCTCAGGGAAGAAAACAACGCCTTCGTCCGAAAGGTGCTTCAAATCCGAAAGGATTGGATTGCCCCCATGGATCAATGGCGCATCCTTCCCGACACCTTCAAGTCCCCCTTCTTAATTTTTGAACGGACAGGCAGACACCGGATCCGGATTCTGATCCACAGCGGTTCTTCCCCTGCGGAAGTTCTGCCCTTTTGCCAGGAAGGGCATGTGCTTCTGGCAAAAAATATTTCCGGCACGCATCTTGCCCCTAATGGCTTCCTGGTGCTGCTGATGCCATAACAACAGGCACGATGTTCCCAGGCTAAAAAACCCCATGCATCCTGCGTTTTCAGGATACATGGGGTGTTCGTTGTTATTGGTGAAGCCTGTGTATCAGCCGATACGCCATATCTCCCTGGGCGATCAGCGCCTCCGTATGGGCGAAAAATACAATACCCGAGGTAGGTGCAATCACAGCCTGCTTAATAAATCCCTCATAGGGATCACGAATCTCCGCTATGGGATAACCGTACCGGACATATTCGCCCGGTTTTACAAAACTTCTGAAAATACCGCCCTTTTCCACATACACATCCGTCAGATCATCCTCCATCAGGACATGGCTGATATAGCCGCTGTGACTCTCGTAGCGGATAATCCCCATTCTGGTAAGAAAACGCAAAACTGCGGAAACTGCCTGGTTGGCGCTGTTCTCATCTATGGAATCGTTCTTGTTTGTATACAGGGAAAATGCCGCTGTATTATCATTCTGCCAATTATAATTTAAGGTCTTGGTATCCAGAGGCGTGGGCTTTCTCACTACCACATAGGGCAGTCCAAACAAATTGGCAAGGGACGTATTCTGGTAGCCCGTCTCCATCATCCTCACATGAGGCACAAACTCTCCCGTCATATAAAAGCTGGTCAACTGTATGCCATATGTATATTCCTTGATCTCCTCAAAAATCTCATAGGCAATGCGGCTGGTGGTGTCTCCATGATCCATACCCGGGAAGCTTCTGTTGATATCCATATCCTCTACCCCAAAAAAGCGCTTACCTATGTTGATTCCCATGCTGTTTACTACCGGAATCACCATAATCTTTTTCCCGGTATTGATACAGCCGTTTGTCTCCAACTCCTTCAGTTCCCGAATCAGCTGAGAACACACATACATCTGCTGTACCTCGTTGCCTCTGATGGCTCCTACGATACACGCTGCAGACTCTCCCTTTCCAAAGCGGTAACCCTGCACCACCATATCTTCCCTGTAAGGAGAACGCACTCTGTATATTTCCTCTTTATGCATGACCTATCCCTCCTCAATGCCCGTCAATATTCTAGCCAGAAGAGACCCTTCTCTCACAAAGGGATATTCCCTTAAAGTAAATACCAGACCGCTTTTCTGCGCCCGGATTTCCTCCAAAACACGTCCCTCCAAAGGGCTGACGATCTCCCCAAGCTTGTCTCCCTTCTGTACATAATGATTATGGGCGATGGCAGGGAAAAAAACGCCGATGGTATCAGACCTGATAAACTCTACCTCACCGTCTGTGGAAATCGCGGGATAATGAATATCCGCTACCGGTCCCTCCCACATTTTAAGCTCTTTCATCAGGCGGAAAATTCCCTCTACCACCTGATCCCCATAGCCTCTGTCGATTCTGGTTCCCACGCCCATTTCCACCACCATGGAGGGCACTCCCAACATATTCATGGTATGGGCAAGGGTGGATTCATGCACCGTCGCGGAGGCATTCATCCATACCATATCCGTGTTCAGAAGTCTTGCATAAGGAAGCAGATCCTCCGCAAACTCCTCGCTTACCCGAACCTGTGGGATTTCCTTTACAAAGATATCGCTGGCATGGAGATCCAGACACATATCTGCTCCGGAGATATCCTCCACAATCGCCGCCGCTACCCGTTCCATCATGTCCCCGTCCTTTTTGCCCGGAAACATTCTGTTCAGGTCAATTCCCAGCTTCGGTATCTTATGATCCGCATCATCCAACCCAAGGGGATTTAACGCCGGATAAAAGTCTACAATGCCGCTTAACATCTCCTGAGCTTCCATAATCCTTCTTGCCGTCTCATAGCAGATATACTGTCCTTCAAATTCATCTCCGTGAATGCCTGTTACAATGGCAAGCCTTTTGTTCAGGGGTCTCTTACCGGTGATTCTGTTCTTGTTAATGATCAGCCTCTCTCCCACCGGAAGCTCTATGGAAAACACCTCTTCTATCATATCTTCGCACCTCGCTATTCCTCTGCAAACAGTCCCTGCATAATATATAAAATTTCCCGGTCTACTGCGGATTCCGGAAGCTTCCTGGTCTGGGCGGCAATTTTCAGCCCCTCCAGCACATACATAATATTTCTTGCCGCACCCCGGGGATCCTCACAGTAAAATTCCCCTGTTTCCGTTCCTGCCTCGATCAATCTCTCGATCACATACACGCCGCCGTCAAACTGCTTTTTCAGGAGATTGTCCTTTGCCGGTACCTTGGTCCTAAAAAAATATTCATAGATCGCCATATTTAAAGAAGGCTTCTTATTCAAAAGTTCCCGCTTCTGCTCCTTTAAAAACAGTGCAAGAATATCTCCGGGAGTTGCCTCTTTGGAAATCTTTCCGTCAAACACATCGTCTGTATCCTCATGCTCCAGTTTCAGCACCTCCTGAAACAGTTCTGCAGTATTCTGAAAATAAAGATAAAGCCCTCCCCGGCTGATGCCGCATGCCTCCACAATATCCTTCATGGTAACTTCTTTAAAGCCCTTTTCCATGAAAACATTTCTTGCGGTTTCTATGATATATTTCTGCTTTTGTACCGATTTATCACTCATATCCTGTGCTCCTATGCCAACGGCTGATCCCAGATATCAAGCAGCTCCTTCACACGCTTAAGCCCCTGAAGAAAAACGCCGTTCTCAACAGCCTCAGACCAAAGCAGCCCTCTTGTCATACCTCCCAGCACATACTTTGCCATAATTGCAAAAATAACCTCAATATCCTTAAGATCCACCTGCTGTATCCACTTCAACTCGTCCGCCGCATTCTGAATGCGCAGACGGGAATAAGTGTACACATAATTCCGGTCCATCAGTCCCGTTTGCTGCATTTCCTTTACAAATGCCAAAAGCGTGCTGTCATATACCGGAATCGGAATAGAATTCCCAGGGGTGTTATCCCCCTGGTAATTTTGAACCGCCTTCCTTCCTTCTTTTTCCTCAAACCACGCAATATAACGGAATAAATTCCCCATTGCCTGGCGATACCTGGCAATCAATTCCTGTCTGTAAACATTTTCATTTTCCATCATACATATTTCCTTTTCAAAACCTACATGTGATTTATCGCAAAATATCCATCATTTCTATCTTACCACACAACGGAAAAATATGCACTCCTAAAATGCAAAACTTATCTGCAAAACAGATTATTTCAGCACAACCACCCCATATCCGGGCACAGACAAAATATTTCCCTCCAAAGATCCTTCCTTTTCGTCCACATACAGCGCCCCTGCAATCCCGTCCACCTTAGATGCAATTTCCGGAATATAAATATTTCTGGGATTGGGCGAGGTATTGCAGAAAATATACACCCTTTCCCCATTCCAGCTCTTCGAAAAAGCGCTTACCGTATCGCTTCCATGCTCGGGCAGATCCGTCACCTTTCCCTTTACAATTTCCGGAAAGGCATTTCTTAATCGAATCGCTTTCCTAAAATAATGATATATGGAATAAGGATCCTGCCGCTGCTCCTCCAGACTTCCGTATTTCATCTTGATACTGTCCATATTGGCGGGTCCCTTACACATGCCGGGAGCATTCTTATCCTCTGTGAAGTACATGGGGGCACGCTTATTTTCATCCTTACCGGATCCCTTCATGCCAAGTTCCTCCCCATAGTACACAAAGGCATTTCCACTCATCAAAAGATTCAACGCGCCGGCGATCTTGGTCTGGGACTGGGAATTTTCTCCGGTGTAATAGCCCGCGCTGCGCGCCAAATCGTGATTGGTATAAAAGGGCGCGTCAATATAATTCGGATTATGCTCCCCAAATAACGTCTGGATATTCTGCAAAGATTTACCATAAGAAGACGCCGGTGCACTGCCCTTGACAATATTGGCTATAAGCCCCTCGCTGTCTGCAAAACCAAAATCAAATACACTGTCAATGCCGCTGTCGTAATACTGGCTGTAGGTCGTCATATCTGTCCATACCTCGGCAACCAGATAGGCATCCTGCTTTTTTTCCTTTACCATATCTGTAAACCATGTAAGGATTTCAATATTGGCGCTGTCTGCGCCGGTTTCATATTCTTTTGCCGCATCCAGCCGGAAACCTCCCACGCCTTTGGCAAACCAGAAATCCACGATCTTCTCTATTTCTCCCCGAAGCTCCTCATTATACAGGTTCAGATCCGGCATTCCCTCATAAAACTGCGCCTCGTAATACCACACATCGCTTCCCGGTACCTGATTGTAGGCGCTCCCCGCCGGCTCCTTGGTAAAATGATAATAATCCACATAGGGGCATTCCTCCAGGGAAGGCGTCCCGTCTCCCAGCTCTACCAGATATCTGCATGCCTCCTGAAACCAGGGATGCTCCCAGGAACTGTGGTTCAGCACCAGATCCAAAATCACCTTAATGCCACGTTCATCGCATGCCCCCATAAAGTTCTCAAAATCCTCCATGGTCCCGTATTCCGGATCGATCCCATAATAATCTGTCACATCATATTTATGGTAGCTGGGCGAAGGCATGACAGGCATCAGCCAGATTCCAGTGCAGCCAAGATCTTCCGTTGTCGCCGGATCCCCGTCATTGATATAGTCAAGCTGATCCGTAAGCCCCTTCAGATCGCCAATTCCATCGCCATTTGCATCACAAAAAGAATACACAAACACCTCATAATATGTGCGGTAATTATCCTCCATGGAAATCTCCACGGGCACCAACGCCTTTTCCTGTTCTACAAGCTTTGAAAGTGCCTCCTCTATTTCATTCGCCTCTGAACTCTCCGGAGCATCCTCAGAACTCTGTTCTGGCGCAGTCAGCTCCGTCTGTTCCGTCATTTCTGTCACACGCTGCACTTCCTCTTTAGCAGCCTCTTTGCTGCCGCACCCTGCGCTTAGAAGCGAAAGCAGAAGAAGAGCCGTTAAACCTGTTCTTATTTGTCGAATCTTTAACATAATCGTCTCCCCCTGTATCAAAAAACCTGAGAAAACTCTTCTAAAAGAAAGCAGTCTTCTCAGGTTTTCACTTAAACTATATCTTACTTTACCACAATTAACCCTTTACTGCTCCACTTACCCCTTCAACATAGAACTTCTGGGTTAGAAGGAACAAAATCGCAATGGGAATGGATACCAGAACCGCTCCTGCTGCAAAAGAGGTATACCAATTGTCAATATATTCCTTCTCCAACATTTTCCAAAGACCAATGGACACTGTAAAGTATTTGGCATCTGCACGGCAGATAACCTTTGCAAACAAGAAATCAATCCAGGGCGCCATAAAAGAAGTCAAAATGGTATATACAATAATAGGCTTACTTAAGGGCACCGTGACCTTAGTAAAGGTCTGCCACCTTGTAGCGCCGTCAATAATCGCCGCCTCATCCAATGCCTTGGGGATAGTGTCAAAGAATCCCTTCGCCACCTGAAAGCCGATACCGGTCCCCGCTGAGAATACTACGACCAACGCAACAGGAATCATGGATCCCTCTGACATATTAAGCGCTTTCAAAATGTAGTACACAGCAACCATGGACATAAATCCCGGGAACAGACCCAATATCATGGCAACGTTCATAAAAGGCTTTCTCATCTTGAAACGCATTCTGGACATACAATATGAAACAGAAAGCACAAAAATGGTTGAAATAATACAGGTAAAAATAGCGATCACAAAGGTGTTTTTAAACATCAGCGGGAAGTTCAAAATCGTTGTATCCGTAAACAGCTTCTTATAATTATTAAAGGTATAAGACTGTGGGAAAAAAGTGGTTACATAGGAACCCTTCTCCGCTCTGAAACTGGTCAGGACTACCCAAAAGATCGGCAGCACCCATATAAAAGCCAAAATTGCCAGAATTACATGAACAATAGAATTCGTAACTATTTTTCGAATCTTTGCGCCAGTCACAGGCGCGCTGCTTGCTTTACTCATTACATGAATCCCTCCTCGTCTTTATAGGATGTTGTATTCCGATAGGTAATCAATGCTACAACGGCAAGAACCACGAAGGTCATAATACCGATCACCGCGCCCAGATTATAGTAATTCTTATCAATGGTCAACTTATACAGCCAGGTAACCAAAAGATCTGTCTTTCCGGCGGTATCTCCCACGCCTGTCGGGTTTCCTCCTGAAAGTAGGAAAATGACATTAAAGTTATTAACATTACCCGTAAACTGTGTAATCAGATACGGTGTCAACACAAACAACATATAAGGCAGCGTAATCTTAAAGAAAGTCTGGATGGCGTTTGCGCCGTCAATTTTCGCCGCCTCATAAAGTTCTGCGGGAATGTTCTGCAAAATACCAGTTACCTGAAGCAGCGTATAAGGAATACCTACCCACAGGTTAATTACAATGACCGTTACCCTTGCCCAGGTTGCATTTGAGAAGAAGGGAAGAGCCATATCAATCAATCCATACTTTAAAAGCAGGGTATTTACAATACCTGTGGTCTGCAGCATACTCCTCATGATCAACAGCGAAACGAACTGGGGAACTGCAATAGATAAAACGAAACAGAAACGCCAGAAAGCTTTTCCCTTTGTCTCTTTTCGATTGATTACAATTGCAAGAATCATACCAAAGATGAAGTTGAGACCTGTGGCAAAAATCGCCCAGATCAGCGTCCATCCAAGTACAGAATAGAACCGACGTCCAATGCCATCGCTCATATTTAATATTTTTGCAAAGTTCGCAAAACCAACCCAGTCAAAGAGAATCAAATGCTCATCTACCTTACTGTAGTTGGTAAACGCCATGGCAATCATAAACACCAAAGGCAGAATGGTAAATACTAAAATTCCGCCGATAGGCGCTGCAAGAAGCAGTTTATATAAATTTTGATCAAACAAACTTTTAATATCTTCTTTAAAGGTTGGAAGATGCTTGCCCTTTGCAGCAAGAACCTCCGCTTTATAAGCGCTTTTCACCGCGCTTTTCCATACCATAATAAATGCAATGGTAACAAAAATAGTCGCAATACCATACAAAAGCAGGAGCAGCGACTGATCTCCCGCTACATATTCATAAATACTTTTCTTTTCATTCCAAACTTTTTCCTGCTCTCTCCATCCAAGGGAAGGCAGCATGGATAAATTATGGATACCTGATTGGATCATAAACCAGATATATGCCACCTCAACTGCAAGAAAAACAATCCCCTTACCAATCTGCTTATGCGCAATATTTCCGACCCCCATGACCAGCATGGATAATTTTGTCACAACGTTTCCCTTAATCACCGCATCTTTTACGGGATAGAGATTCTCAAATTCCTTTTTACTTCCAGAACCAGTCTTCTTCACATTAACCTCCTGCCCTTCATGTCAAACCTGTACTCACTGTTTTCAGCCATTCCGGCTAAAAAAGCATCCGAGATGCCCTCAAAATGAGGGCATCCCAAGTGCTTGTCATGAATCAAATGTTTTTATGAAATTTTACTGAGCAACGTCTGTGTTCATTGCTGTATTCATTTCTTCTGTCTTTGCAGCCGCATTGTCATGTGTTACTTCGCCGGCAACCAGCGCTTTACCCATGTTCTCAGCAGGTGACCAGTAGTTACCCATAGCAGCAACGAAAGGCTGTGTAATAGATGTGTTGTCATATGTATCATTCTGTGCAGATACTACAGGATCGCCTGTAATGTTTGCAAGCAGCTCTGTGTTACAAGGAACAACGGTTCTCATATCGTAGTGAGCCTGCTGTGCTTCAGCGCTTGCCAGATACTCTGCCAATGCCATAGCTACCTGAGGATACTCGCAGTTAGGATTTGCACCGATTGCCTTGGAACCAGCAAACGCCATCATCTGGCACTCGTTTCCGCCAATTGTAACCTTAGGCAGCTGGGCTGCACCAAAGTTGTCGCCAAGTGCGTCTTTTACGGACTGTGCATCCCATGAACCAGAGAAAATCGCATTAATGGAACCATCACGCAGACCTGCGATACCAGCGCCATCCTGATCATTGATGAAATTAGGATTTGCAACCAGGTCTACAAGATAGTCTGTAGCTGCAACTGCATTGTCACCGCCAAAGTTGATGCCTGCTGCTTCGTCCATCTGGTCATCTCCGAATAATGTACATCCATTACCAACATAGAAAGCCTGAATATACCAAGAGTTGGAAAGAGGGAATGCAACCTTGCCTTTTTCTAACATTGTGTCAAGGCTCTTGATGTCGTCCTCTGAAAATACGCTCTTGTCATAATACATAAACCATGTGTTTGTGGTGAAAGGGAATCCATATACAGATCCGTCAACTGAAATGGAATCAACAATTGTCTGAGAGTTGGTTGCCTTTACAGACTCAAGATATTTTCCGCCCAACTCGGAAAGCGCGCCTGCTGCAATCAGATCTGTGATGTTATCGTTTGCATAGAAATATACATCAGCTGCGCCTTCAACGTCCTGTGTTACGGTAGCTTTTGCATCGCCTTCAGCACATACGCCATACTCAAAGGTAAGATCCCAGTTGGGATGCTGTGCTGCAAACTGCTCGCACATAGTAGGGAGCCAGTTACCATTTTCTTCAGACTGATCCTCTGAAGGTCCCCATACAGTGATAGTAGCTGTGATAGCTTCCTCTTCTTCCTCTGCAGGAGCTTCTGCTTCGGATTCTGCAGGCGCCTCTGCCTCGGGCTCTGTCTCTGCAGGAGCTTCTGCTTCTGCCTCTGTTCCTGCCTCTGCGGGTGCTTCTTCCTTACCGCCGCAGCCTACTAAAGAAGCTACCATAGCAGAAGCAAGAAGAACTGCTAAAACTTTCTTTTTCATAATTCTTTCCTCTCCTTTTTGGATTTGATTTTTATATAAAATGCGTTGCCGCATCTTATACCATTTTTCTGGACGGCAATTACCTGTGACATCTCTCAGTCATTGCCCTGATCTGATCTTGTTTTTCCTTAGACAAGGCTCCTTTTACCATCCTCCATCTCCAGTTTTCACCTACTGTGGAAGGGAAATTCATCCTTGCCTCATTTCCAAGTTTCAGGTAATCCTGCATCTGAACCAGCGCGATATCCGCCCGGCTCTCAAATAATGCCCGAATAATGGCATCCGGGATCTGGGTTCTTTCCTGTATCTGCAGATCCTGGTACATGTACGCAAGCTCCTGGTCTGTCTTGCCCTGAAAATACCCTACGAGAGTTTCATTGTCGTGAGTACCCGTATATGCCACCAGATTGCCCCTGCCATAATTGCGAGGATGGTGCTCGTTAAAAGTACCTCCGCTAAAGGCAAACAGCAACGTTCTCATTCCCGGCCATCCGGTTCTGTAAAGCAACAGTTTGGATCTCCAAACCCTCACTCCCAGATCCTCTGCGATCACACGGTTTGCCCCAAGGGTTTTCTCAATCATATCTGTGAGCTTTTTCCCTGGTCCCAGATTCCATCTGCCGTTTTTCGCAGTTGCATCTTCTGCCGGGATGCTGTAGTATCTTGCCACTCCGATAAAGTGATCTATTCTGATAATATCAAACATTCTGCCATTGGCTTCTATTCTCTTTTTCCACCAGGCAAAACCATCTTTTTTCATCTTATCCCAGTCATAAATGGGATTCCCCCATTTCTGACCTTCGTCTGAGAAAGCGTCCGGCGGGCATCCCGACACTTCCACCGGCTCGCCCTCCTGATTCAACATAAACTGTTCTCTTTCCGCCCACACATCCGCACTGTCCAGCGCTACATAAAGAGGGACATCTCCTATTATTTTGATGTCCTTACTGTTGGCATAAGCCTTTAACGCCTTCCATTGCTCAAAAAACTTGTATTGCAGGAACTTCCAGAAAGAAATCTGCTCCTCCAAACGACTCCTGCAGCTTTCCATTGCCTTGGGTGCACGGTTCCTGATTTCCTCTTCCCAGGAAAGCCAGCTGTCGCCCTTCCTTTCATTTTTAACAGCCATGTATAAACTGTAATCCTCAAGCCATCCGCCGTTTTCCCTGCAAAAGCTCCGAAAGCCTTCTTCTGATATGTCAAATCGCTTGAATGCACTTTCAAGTACCTGAAACCGATTCTCATAAAGCAGTGCATAGTCAATGCGATCTTCTCTTTCTCCCCAGTTGTAGCTGTTTATCTCTTCCTTTGAAAGAAGTCCCTCTTCTGTCAAAAGATCCAGATCGATCAAATAGGGATTTCCTGCAAACGCCGAAAAAGATTGATAAGGACTGTCGCCATAGCTGGTAGGACCTACTGGAAGAACCTGCCAATATTTCTGACCCATGTCAAAAAGCATATCTACAAACGAAAAAGCTTCCTTTCCCATGGTACCGATTCCGTAAGGTGACGGAAGACTAATTACTCCTAACAGGATGCCTGCTCCCCTGGTCATTCTGCGACCTTTCACATCCTTACCTCCTAAAACTTTCGTAAACTTTCGTTATGCTATATAATTTACCATCTTGTACCGTTTTTGTCAACCTTTTCGTAAAAACGAAGAAAAAATTAAAAAAAATGTACATTATGCTCAAAATAAAGGTGGAAAATAAAGCCAAAAATTGTTATCTTTTTTCAATACGAAATGACATATCCATTTTCCTATTGCCAATCCATTACCACATGCGCTATACTTAAGGTAATTTTTTATATTTACGAAAGAGAATGTTATGGCTACAATCAAGGATATTGCCAACAAGCTTGGCATTTCAATCAGTACAGTATCAAAGGGCTTAAACAATGCCAATGATATCAGTGAGGGACTCAGGCAGACGGTGCTTGATACCGCAGTGGAAATGGGATACACTACCAAGAAGATGAGGAAAGAGGAGCATAAAAAGCTATGTATCTTCATCGAAAATATGAATTATGAATCACCCAATCATTTTGGATATGATATTATACTGGGTTTTAAACAAGCCGCATATCGGGACAACTGGGATGTCACGCTTTTCCCCATTGATCCAGATTTCCAGCAACAGGAAAAGTATGATACTTATATGTTAAAGAACGGATACTCCGGAGCATTCTGGGTGGGATTTGCCCTGCAGGATGCATGGATGGCGCAGCTGGATCAGACCACCATTGCCACCGCTCTTTTCGACAACTACATTGAAAAAAATCCCAATGTAGCTTATATTGGTGCAGACAGCTTTGAGGGAATCAATGCCGCCATCGACCATCTGGTCAACCTGGGGCATCGGAAAATCGCCTTCCTGAACGGCTCTCTTCATTCCATGATTACAGAGCATCGGCAACAGGCTTTCTACGACAGCATGCATTCTCACAATCTTCCTATTGAAGCATGTCTGGTTGCGAACGACTATTATTGCTCCGAATCAGCCAAGCACTATGTACCTGCTTTTCTTGCAAACGGCGCAACGGCAATCGTCTGCGGCAGCGACGAGATCGCCTATGGCGTTATGGCGGAGTGTCACAGAGAAGGTTTTCGGGTTCCGGAAGATATCAGCGTTATTGGATTTGACGATCTGCCGCAATCCGGGGAATCCACCCCGGCTCTTACCACCATCCGTCAGGAACGGATCGAGCTTGGCAAATGCGGTTATGCCGCGCTGAACAACCTGATTAATCATGTTTCCATCAGCAAGATCCTTCTACGGCCTCAATTCATTTTGCGGGACTCTACTTCTGTTAAATGTCCTCACGCATCATAACAGCATCGCAATAAAAGGCTTTTATTAAAAGTACCGGAATTTCCTATATGAAACCGGTACTTTTTACATTTGTCAGGGCAATCGTTGCTTAAAGGCAAGCAATATTCAGTGAAAGAAACAGGCAAAAGGAGTTTAAGCAAAATTTAATAGAATTGTGTATGCGTTTATGGTAGGATAATGACGTTGAACAATTTAACAAATCGGGATTTCATGAGGTGGAGATAATGGTTAGAGAAGTAAAATGGACAAAATATTTATGGTTGAGCCTGCTCTCGTTTGGAGCATTTATGCTTGAATATTTTTCAATATTTGTAATCGAATTCATGTTTCTACATGTAGATATAGGGAACTATACAACAAACCAAAGAAGTGTTCATTGTATTATAATGGTTTTTATATGGGCAGTTGTTATTGCAATGGTACTATTTTTTTCACGGAAATATTTTCGTTTTCCCGTGAAAGAGAAAAACGAGGATAAACTCTCTTTCAAAAATTGGATCATAACATTTGCCTGCTTAATTGGCTGCAAAATTTTGACTTTTATTGATTGGCATACGTTAAAAATAGTTGGCGAAATTCAAGGTAAAAATACATACCAATTCTGCGCACAATATTTATACTATATATTTGAAGTGATGCTTGTCACCCTCATCATCATATATGGGCAAAAAGCGATTGAAACCTTGTTGAAAAAAGAAAGCCCAATTCCTTACGGCGGTATGATATTGGCTGTGACGTGGGGCGCATTCCATTTTGTATCGAGAGGCGTAGGACTGGAAATATGGAACGGAATTTCTACTATGCTATTTTCTATTCTTAGCGGTGTAATGTATTTAAGATTAAACAGGAAATACTTGTATAGCTATCTTTTTATCGCTATAGGGTATTTATTATAAATTGATTAAGGGATAGTTGAGCTATATTTCTCATCTATCCCTTATTTAATACTCCCTTATTCAATTAGCAGGGGCAGTAGGAATCGAACCCACATCGACGGTTTTGGAGACCGCTGTTCTACCTTTGAACTATGCCCCTAAATGGCAGCCCAAAGACCACCGAAAGAAATTATAACTTACTTCACCATTATCTGTCAATCCTTTTTCATCTAATATTGCAAATAATCTTCCGTGTCCTCTTCAATAATTCTGCTGAATTCTTTTACCTCTCTGGATACTTTATAATCCTTCTGAGCGTAAAGCAGTTCATGAAGCTTCACTACATTTTCCTCCAGGGAAACGGGCACCACGCAGGAGCCGTTTGTTCCAATGGTTCCACCGTTTCTCATTCCCTCAAAAGGAAAGCCGTCGCTTACCGTCACTTTATAGTCACCTACCATACCAAGCACCGGAAGAATATCCTCCACATCAAGGGAGGTCCTTATGCTGGGCAAAACCCCATACAGCGCTTCTGTGAGCGCACCCAGGGAAGAATGCTTTCCCTTTTCCATCATAGCTGTAAGCACATCTCTCTGCCTTTCGGCACGGCGGAAATCATCTCCTCCTCCATAACGGATACGGCAGTACGCCGTTGCCTGCAAACCGTTCAGGTTCTGTTTCCCCGCCGCCGTTATCGGCGTATAGTCAATCCCCATTTCTTCCGCCATTGTACTTTGATAATTATTTAAATGGGTAATTTCCACTTCGGTAATGTCCATTTCAATGCCGCCTAAAGCATCCACCGCCTTCATAAGTCCCTCAAAACCTACCGTAATATAGTCGGTAATATACAGATCCGTATTCAGATTCAGCATACCGATCGCCTGCTCAGGTCCTCCCTGGGCATATGCCGTATTACACTTTTTGTAGGTGTCGTTTCCAAGATTCAGATAGGTATCTCTATACACCGATACCAACCGGATCTCATGGGTGTCCATGTCAATAGAACAAATCATGATGGTATCGCTTCGGTTTCCCTTTCCAAGACTTCCGTCCCTGGCGTCCACGCCAAAAAACGCTATGTTAAAAATACCCGTATACTTGTCCTCCGCGCCTGCCTTCTCAGTATCTTCCACCATTTCCTTGACTTCTTCATTGACGGCTATATTTTCTTCCTTCAAATTGTCCTTTACCGCCCCGCCATCGCTGTCGGTGGCACGCAGTGTCACATATAAAATACCAGCTGCTACCGCCAAGATAACCAACTCCAAAATAAACAGCGGAATGTGCTTAAGCCACTTTTTCTTGTCCATCTTTAGCTCCTTTAGATGTTCTTTTGCGTATAGTCCTGTTATATCTTACCATGAACTTGTCCATTTGAACACTAAAATTTAAAATTTTCGTAAAATTTATGTAACAATTCCTCCATACAGCCTCCTCCGGCAACGGGACACAGACCGATCGTACGGCGGGGCAGGGAGGGGCAGCGGAACCAATAGGGGTACAGGGTCTTAGCGAGAAATCGGTTATTTTACTTACGGAATGGAAAAACACCCAGGGAGGTTCCGCCACGGATGGTAATGTCATTAAG
>DKYT01000053.1 GCA_002492465.1 Lachnospiraceae bacterium UBA7093
GCCATTTTAAACTAACCTACTTTCTTCAAATTCGATTTAAATTGTTTACAAGCTTCCTGCCAAAAGGAAATATCCATCGGATTATTTCTTCTTGTTGGCAACTGTTCTCTTAGGTCCTTTTCTTGTTCTTGCGTTTGTCTTTGTCTTCTGTCCACGCACAGGAAGACCTTTTCTGTGACGGATACCTCTGTAGCATCCGATTTCCTGAAGTCTCTTGATGTTCATGGCAACTTCTCTTCTCAAATCGCCTTCCACCATATAACCAGCGTCAATTACCTCGCTGATTCTCTTCACTTCATCGTCTGTCAACTCTCTGACACGGGTATCGGGATTCACCTTTGCCTGTGCAAGAATCTTGTTAGAGCTTGCTCTTCCGATTCCATAGACATAGGTCAAACCAATTTCCACACGTTTTTCTCTGGGTAAGTCAACACCTGCAATACGAGCCATTTACGTTTCCTCCATTTTCTTTTGCGCATTTAACCTGCGCCGATACTAATTGATTGGGGCGGTCTTCGCCCAATCGGTTTTCACCGATCTTACGCGATTTTTCACGAACCAAGAAGTAATCTCTAAGGCTCCTTCGTACAATTATATTAATCAGTACAGCTTTATCAAACCGCTGCACTGCAGCCGCTTCATAATAATTGGACAAGAACCCTCCTGTTTTAAAACAGCGGATTATCCTTGTCTCTGTTTGTGCTTCGGATTCTCACAGATCACTCTGATACGTCCTTTTCTCTTAATGATTTTGCACTTATCGCAAATCGGTTTTACTGATGATCTAACCTTCATGTTAAACCCTCCTTTCAAAAAAGACCGTTTTACATTATAACACGATATACCTGCAAATGCAAGCATATTCCTGATTTTACTTTCGCACTTACTTCAGCACTTGCTTTCGCAAATATATATTTGGCTTCAGGAATCATTTATCTCTCCAAATAATTCTTCCTTTGCTGAGATCATAGGGGGATAACTCCAGTGTAACTTTATCTCCTGGAAGAATACGAATAAAATTCTGTCTCAGCTTTCCGCTGATATGCGCCAGCACCCTGTGCCCATTTTCAAGTTCCACCTGAAACATGGTATTGGGAAGCTTTTCCACTACCGTTCCTTCAATTTCAATTACATCAGCTTTTGACATGCGTTACCTCCTTATTTCATACAGTCATTTCACTGTTTGAATGCCCTCTGTTCATTCTTACTTTAATAGCATACTGGATTTCTTCATTATATATGATATTCTGATTTCTCATTTTTTCTAGCAACCCCTCGTCAAGACCTGTCTTTACCAATTGCAGATGTTTCTTTCGCTTTTTCTTGGGACGATCGAGCTTCCTGGTTTTTCCGTCCACAAGATAAACAAAATCTCCCTCTTCTCTGATAATCAGATACATCTGCCCCTTGTCATGCCCTGCTTTGGATACGGCAAACATTCCCGTCATTGTATTCCTCATTTCTGATCCGGGAGCAGCGTAAGAATCTCCGGAGCGCCTTCTGTGATCAGCACGGTGTTTTCATAGTGGGCCGAAAGCGAGCCGTCCTGCGTGACCACCGTCCAGTCGTCCTCCAGCCATTCCACGTCACAGCCTCCCATATTGATCATAGGCTCTATTGCCAGCGTCATTCCCGGTCGGAGCTTGATTCCCCTGCGCCATTGCTTAAAATTGGGGATCTGGGGTTCCTCATGAAGGCTGGTGCCGATTCCGTGCCCCACCAGATCTCTCACGACTCCGTAGCCAAAGCTGCTGCAATAGGCGTCGATGGCATTGGATATATCATACAGATGATTACCTGCCCTGGCATATTTAATTCCTTCAAAAAAGCTCTGTCTGGTTACCTCTATCAGCGCCGCAGCGTCTTTGCTGACCTTTCCCACCGGATAGGTGCGCGCCGCGTCGGAGTGATAGCCTTTATAGATCAGACCTGCATCCAGGCTGACAATATCCCCCTCCACCAAGATCCTCTCCCGGGAGGGAATTCCATGAACCACTTCATCATTTACAGAAACACAAATCGATGCCGGATAGCCATTATAATTTAAGAAGTTAGGTATACATCCATAACTGCGAATCAGTTTTTCTCCCAGCGCATCAATGTCCCAGGTGGATATTCCCGGCTTGATCGCTTCCCCTAACTGTTCGTGAACCTGGGCAAGAATCCTGCAGGATTCACGCATAAGTTCAATTTCTCTTTCTGATTTGATTGTGACAGCCATTTAAAACCTTGCCTTTCAACTTAAAACCGCCACGATCGATGCAAATACATCTTTCATGTCAACAGTACCGTCCACCGTTTTTAAAATACCCTTTGCCTGATAAAAATCAATAAGAGGCTGGGTTTGCTTGTGATAAACCTCCAAACGGTTTCCAACGGTTTCCGGCTTATCATCATCCCGGAGTACCAGGCTAGCGCCGCAAACGTCGCAGATTCCTTCGGTTTTAGGCGGCACATGCTCTATATGATAGGTTGCGCCGCAGCTTAAGCAGGCGCGCCTCCCGCCCATACGCTTAACAATATTTTCATCCGGCACATCTACATTAATCGCAAAATCGATCTGATCCCCGATTTCTGATAACGCCCGGTCAAGAACTTCCGCCTGGGGAATTGTTCTGGGAAATCCATCCAGTACATATCCGTTTTTACAATCCTCCTGTGCCACTCTGTCCAGAAGGATTTTAACCGTAAGCTCATCAGGCACCAAAAGTCCCTGATCCATATATTTTTTGGCTTCCATTCCAAGATCCGTGCCGTTCTTAATATTCGCCCTGAAAATATCGCCTGTGGAAATATGGGGAACGCCGTATTTTTCCGCAATCATTTTTGCCTGCGTCCCTTTCCCTGCCCCGGGAGCGCCTAACATAATTATTTTCATTGTCAATTTCCTCTCATGCTAATATAGAGGAAAAAGAAAAGCTGTCCTGTCTTCAAGCTTTTCTTTCACCTCTAATTATATTTAATGTCAAATAACCGCTTTAGTCATTTAAAAAACCTTTGTAATTGCGTACCAGCATCTGTGATTCGATCTGCTTCATTGTCTCAAGCACTACGCTGACAATAATGATAAGGCTTGTACCTCCAAAAGATACCTGCGCGCCAAATATGCCGTTAAATATGAAAGGCACTACACACACGATGGTAAGACCTACTGCGCCAATAAAAATGATATAATTCAAAATCTTTGTAAGATATTCGCTGGTAGGCTTCCCCGGTCTGATTCCAGGAATGAATCCGCCCTGCTTTTTCATATTCTCTGCAATTTCAATGGGGTTAAAGGTAATGGATGTATAGAAGTAGGCAAAAAAGATAACCAAAACCACATATACAACCAATCCGATGGAATAAACAGGTTCGCTGGGGTTGCACCAGTTTCCGGAATTCAGTCCTCTTAAAATCTGTCCCCATACGCCGGTTCCGTTATATCCTACGAAACTGCTGACCACAATCGGCAGTTGCATCAGGGATGATGCAAAAATAATAGGAATAACGCCCGCTGTATTAATTTTCAGGGGAATGGATGAGGTCTGACCTCCTACCATCTTTCTGCCCTGTACCTTCTTGGCATATTGAACGGGAATCTTGCGGACTCCGTCGTTTAAGATGATAACCATTACGACCATTGCCACAATAATTGCAATGATTACGATCGCCGCTACCGCGCCTACTGCAATCGCCTTGCCAAAGACAAACTGCTCAAACAGCTGGCTGATATCCTGGGGAATCCTGGAAATAATGTTGATAATGAGCACAATGGAAATACCGTTTCCCACGCCCTTTTCCGTGATTCTCTCTCCTACCCACATCAGGAAAGCACTTCCCGCCGTGAGCGCTGCGATTACCATAATCACATTAATAGCATTTACTTTTTCCATCACATTGCTGTTTGCAAAATAAAATGCCATCGCTGAGGACTCGATCAGAGCAAGCCCAACAGTCAGGTACCGGGTGATGGAAGCGATTTTCTTCCTTCCGTCCTCCCCTTCCTTCTGCATTTCTTCCAATTTTGGAATTGCAATGGTAAGCAGCTGCATAATAATGGAAGATGTGATATAAGGCGTGATGTTTAAGGCAAGAATCGACATATTTAAAAACGAACCGCCTGTAAAAGCATCAAAAAAGTTAAATGCATCTCCTGTCTGCTGTGCAAACCAGTTGGAAAAATAGTGACGGTCTACGCCGGGCACAGGCAGCTGCGATCCTAAACGGATCACAACCAGCATACCCAGTGTAAATAAAAGCTTATTTCTGATTTCTTTGATTTTTAACGCATTTTTTAGGGTTGTAAGCATATTACATCACCTCTGCAGTTCCACCAGCAGCTTCGATTTTTTCTTTTGCGGATGCACTGAAAGCATTTGCCTTTACCGTAAGCTTTTTGGTAATTTCTCCATTTCCAAGGATCTTAACGCCGTCCTTAGGGTTTTTGATAATGCCGCAATCGATCAATGTATCTACATCAATCACTGCACCCTCTTCAAATTTATCATTCAGCACATTCAAATTGATTCCCACGATTTCCTTTGAACTGGGGCAGGTAAAGCCTCTCTTGGGAATTCTTCTGTACAAAGGCATCTGACCGCCTTCAAAGCCTACTCTGGGTGCTCCTGAACGAGCTTTCTGTCCTTTGTGACCTTTGCCGGCTGTCTTTCCGTTGCCTGAACCGTGTCCGCGTCCTCTTCTAAAATTATCACTGTGCTTAGAACCTTTTGCAGGTCTTAAATTTGATAATTCCATTCTTCTGACACCTCCTTATCTTTTAAACCTCTTCAACCTTAATTAAATGTCTGATCTGCTGAATCTGACCTCTTGTAGCCGCATTGTCGGGCACTACAATCGATTTATTCAGCTTTCTAAGCCCCATAGAAGTAACAGTAGCTTTATGCTTGGGAACTGCACCGATAGGAGACTTTACCAAAGTGATTTTTAACATTTTCTGTTCTGCCATCTTCTCATCTCCTCCTATGCCATAATTTCTTCTACAGATTTTCCACGCTTTTTCGCTACTTCCTCAGGTGTCTTAAGTGCACTTAAACCTGCAATCGTTGCAAGAACAACGTTCTGTTTATTGTTAGAACCAAGTGATTTTGTACGGATATTCTGGATGCCGGCAAGCTCGCAGACGATACGCGCAGGACCACCTGCAATGATACCTGTACCTTCAGGAGCCTTCTTTAAAAGAACGGAAGCGGAACCAAATTTTCCTGTAAAATCATGTGTAATACTCTTTTTCTCATCAATTGCAACGGAAACCATATTTTTAATGGCGTCCTCTTTACCTTTACGGATCGCCTCAGGGATTTCTGTTGCCTTTCCAAGACCAGCGCCCACATGACCATTCATGTCTCCAACTACTACCAGAGCCGTAAAACGCATATTACGTCCGCCCTTAACAACTTTGGTTACACGTTTGATGGAAACTACTTTTTCCGTTAATTCCATGCCGCTGACATCGATGATTGTATGTCTCATGTTAAGTTTCTCCCTTCCTAGAACTTAAGGCCAGCTTCTCTGGCCGCATCAGCTAATGCTGCGATCTTACCCTGGTATATAAAGCCGCCTCTGTCAAAGACTACGGTATCAATACCTTTTTCAATTGCTCTTTTTGCAATAACCGTTCCCAGGTATGCTGCTGCATCAACGTTATTGGTTTTTTCCAGCTGCTCTTTCACTTCCTTTTCAACTGTGGAAGCTGCAGCTAAAGTATTTCCAACTGTATCGTCAATAATCTGGGCATACATATGATTATTACTTCTGAATACAGCCAAACGTG
>DKYT01000011.1:0-1477 GCA_002492465.1 Lachnospiraceae bacterium UBA7093
TTATCAGACTTATTTTTCAATCTACTCCTTGTTACTTAGACGTCTAAGGTTGATTACCCTTCATCTATACATTGTAATAATTTCAAAGGAGGTTCATTTTTCTAACCTGTATAATCGTGAAATTTTGCCCAAAACGGGCGGAATAATAGACATGAATAACATCCGGCATAAAAATCAGATCATTTCTAATTTCTTCGACGGCTGACAATAGCTTTTAGAATATTCTTCATATACCTTTTCATAATCATATTCAGGAGCAAATTTCAGGGCTGCTTCATAAATTGGCTGAATGCCGCTTTCCTCCTCTTCCAATTCATCTGCTATTCTCTCTATCGTTTTATTTTTAGCCATTTTCTTGCAGACCAGCTTCACCAGCTTTCGCACTTCCCCTTCCCGCTGTCCCACCTGGCGCCCTTCTTCCCGTCCTTCTTCTCGTCCTTCTTCTCTTCCATCCTGCCTCGCGTATACCAGTTCTTCCCATGTTTGCATATATTTAACCCCCATTTTTTCTGATGCTTTGATTTTTCTTACGTTTCCGTGCAGTTGTTTTATCCGCACACTCTCCGTCTTTTGAGCCACCTCATCAGTAGACAAGGTTATGTATTCCATAAAATCCAAAAACTCCTGGGAAAATGCCTCTCTGTTTCTGCCTTTTGTATTTATGAAAATCCTTGCCGCACCATCTTCAAGGCTTAAATCCGGGCATTCTCTGCATGTTCCTTCAAAAGTGTACCTGTATAAGCCTCTGCCAAATATATCGAAGGGTGCAATCAAAACAAGACAGCTGTCATTCAACAGATTAAAGTCTGCGCTTCCCGGTTCTAAAAGAGAAACGTCCAACTGCGCCTGATAGTAACGACTCCTCCTTCTGAGGTTTCCTGTGTTTCTCTTTTGCATTTCCGTATAATATATTTTCCCTTTCCTGTCCATGCTAAACACATCTAGCCTGATCTGACGAAGCTGAGGGGACACACGCAGTTCCTTTTCTGTCCCCGTTTTTTCAAGGAACTCTATCTCATTTTCAAGCAAAATGCTTACCGCTATGCGATAAGCCTCCGCGTCCTCCATCACCGCGTCAAATAGAAACTTATCCACCAGATTCAGTTTTTCGAGCTTTGTAACTGCATTATTTACCATACATTTTCCTCCTTTTTGCAGGAAAATCCAGGAATAACACATTACAGCTATCCGATAGTCTAAAATACCACCCTTTTCATAATACCTGTTCTTCATCCTGTTTCCTGCCATATGCAATTAATTGGGTTTTTAAAGCAGGATTTCAGAAATTTAAGAACAGACGTGTTCCATAGACACGGCTTTGCCGCCTAATAAGCTTTCGCTCAAAGAAATCATTTGCTTTACACTCACTATAACACATATTAATCTATATTGCAATTCTTTCTGTTTCTTTTTTTGTTAAGTAAAGCAATATGACACTAAAAGCAAGAGTCGAGGCACAACACAGTTGGGTACGGCG
>DKYT01000011.1:1727-83224 GCA_002492465.1 Lachnospiraceae bacterium UBA7093
CGCCGTACCCAACTGTGTTGTGCCATTTCACACTATACTGTACCCTCTCTTGCCTCCTCTACAATTCATTGATGGTTTCTGTTATCTCCATATTTTTGATTCTCTTTGCAGGCGCATAGACAGCCGCTCCAACCCCAACCAAAATTCCCAGCAGAATGATCCCAAGCTGCCCCCACGGCATGCTCCAGGAAAAATAGTAAAAATGAGCTGTAATCAAGAAATCATAAATCTGTTTGCTCAGAGGAATACCAATTCCACAGCCAGCGATACAGCCAAACAGGGCATAAGCAAACGCCTCTGCCGCAATCATTCTGGTAAGCTGTTTTACGCTCATGCCGATGGCACGCATTGCCCCATATTGCGTGATTCTTGCAGATACGCTCATGGAAATGCTGTTTACAATGTTTAACAATGCAACAAACGCTATCATTGCAACAAATCCATAGGCAAACACTACAAATGTTACGAACTCCCTACTTGTATCCTCATCGCCTCTGTCACGAATCCCATGCCCGTCTGCCAGCCTGCGGACCTGTTCCACAACATCCTCTCTTTCACTCCCTTTCAGACCTTTTTCCACCTGTACATCCACCACCGCATAATCGGTAATGCCGGTCATGCGAACAAAGGTCTCCTCTGAGGAAATGATGGTTATAACGCCCTCTGAACCTCCGCTGTTGGTAAAAGGATTATACTTGAGCATTCCCGCAATTTCCAGATCTTCATCGCCAACACGCACATGATCTCCGATTTCCAGGGGCATATCCCTGTCCCAAATCGTAAGGACATAATGACTATCTCCAAATACCTTTTCGATGTCGCTGCCCTTTCTTAAATCTTTATCCTTAACCAGCAGTTCCAGCTGGTAATCATCATAGGACATCAGGTCAACCTTTCCCTGGTAAAATACATTCTTTCCGCCCTCCGCCTTATCCGGCAGCTGTGCCGGGAAATCGAAGCACACTCTTCTGCCAAAGGCATGTGTCACGCCGTTTATTTCTTTGATCTGCTCCACAATGGAAGCGCCAATGCTGTTGCTGCGGTCTTCGTCTTGAATATCTATGTCCGGCGACGATGCTTTTTGAGGGATCAGACATCCTGCAAGTTCAATGAACACTGAAAAACAAAGAAACAGGATAATGCTGAATGCAAAGGAGCCTGTCATAAGAAACAGGTTTCTTTTCGACGATACGGCATGGTGAATGCCAATGGACGTTTCCACCTTGCCGAAATGGGCGGCAGCATGCTTTACATTTTTAAGATCTCCGGCACTGCCGGACACAGCGCTCACCGGTGACGCCTTGGCTGCGCGCTTTGCAGGAGCCTGGGCTGCAAGTAAAACGGTAACCACGCCGATGATTGCGCCGCACAGAATTCCCAGAGGGCTGACAACGAAAATCGATATATCCTCCCACTCGCCGCCTACCATATATTTCACCCCCGCACATACGACCCACGTTGTCAAAATTCCCAGCCCAATGCCGCCGGGAACTGCCATCCTGCACCAATTCAACGCCTCCAGCCTCACGAAATTCATGATCTGCTTTTTACTTGCGCCGATGCATCGGAGCATGCCGAAAAATTGCATTCTCTGCGCCACGTTGCTGTTCATACTGCTCGAGATCATCATAACCCCTGCCGTCAAAATTAAAAAAAACAGCAGTGCTGCAGTGATATAAAAACCATTGATATAACTTCTGTCGCTGATTCCCTTAGACGCCATAAGCAGGGTATTTAATTCTATCCTGTCAACCCCAATCCCATACTGTTCCTTGATTTCCTCCATTGCTTTTTTCACATTGGCATGTTTACGGAACTGAATGTAATACCTTGGATCTGTTTTCTCCTGATTAGCGCTGCAGATCTGACGAAATACACTGATATTCATAAACGCGCCTACCTGGTTTTCCCTGACCAGCAGTGCGGTAGTCTCCCCGCCGTTACTGTGCACATACTTTCCATTACCGGTGATCCGAAAACCTGATATGACAAAATCATAATCTCCTGCCGGGGTGTTCAACGTAATCTCATCGCCTGTCTCCACACCCAAGAGCTCCCGGGCATTTTCCGTAAGAATCACCTGATTTTCATCGCTTACCTGCGCGCCTTTAGAAAAATAATGCATAATATCGGTAATAAACGACTCTTCTATTCCGCACAGCGCAGTCTGGGCGCCCTGAATATAGTAATCCTTATCCATTTGAAAATGCTCATCCAGATTAAGGACATCATACCAGGAAGAAACGGCAACTTCCGAACTGCCTGCAATCTGCCGCCCTTCCTCTTCTCCAATATCCTTTAGCAAAATGTGCCAATATCCTTTTTTATCAATGTTTTGATTTACCTCCGCTTCTGTAACCGCTTCCGCAAGGGAAAAAATAGCCGTCACCATAAAAACTGCAAGGAAGATACAGATTAGTATCATCTTGCTTTGTTTTCTGCGGACACGGGCGGAAATGGGAATAAGGCTGAGATAGCTATTCATTCTTACACCTCCCGAAATCCGTCAGCACGCCGTCCGATACCTCCAGTATCCGGTCTGCAGTCTGGGCAATACCCCGGCTGTGAGTAATCATAATAATGGTCTGTTCATACTTTCTGGACGCCTCCTTCAGCAGCGCAATCACCTCTGCACTGTTCTGTGTGTCCAGATTGCCGGTAGGCTCATCTGCAAGAATCAGCGCCGGACGTGTAATCAGCGCCCGCCCGATCGCCACCCTTTGCTGCTGCCCCCCTGACAGCTGACTTGGCAGATGTTTTCGGCGTTCCTTCAAATTTAATACCGTAAGCAGCTCCTCCAGGTATTTTTGATTGGGTTTCTGATAGTCAAGCAGCACCGGGAAAATGATATTCTGCTCCACCGTCAGTTCCGGAATCAAATTAAAGCTCTGAAAAATAAACCCGATATTTCTGCGGCGAAAAATGGTAAGGCTGCTATCCTTCATGGCAAAGGTATCCTTATTGTCAATAAACACCTTGCCGGAGGTAGGCGTATCAAGAGCGCCAATCATGTTAAGGAGTGTACTCTTTCCGGATCCGGACTCTCCCACCACCGCAACAAATTCTCCTTTTGGCACAGAAAAACTGACCTTTTTTAAGGCACGCACTGCCGCTTCTCCGCTGCCATAGGTTTTAGAAAGTGATTTTACTTCCAACAATTCCATATCAAACACCTCTTTCTTTTCATAATTGGTTTTACTTTAACGATCATTGGAAGAATACCACAGTAATCCTACTTTAAAATGACTTTCATCCTACAATTTTGTAGGATTATGCTTTCATATAAGATTGTCCGGCGAGACCTGGCATCCGTTGCTTTCCTGCTCCTTCTCCAGTTTATTCCGCACCCGCAGTTCCTTAAAAAAACGAGTCAGCATCTGGGAGCACTCCTCCTGAAGCACTCCTCTTGTCACCTTCACCTGATGATTAAATTCCGGCATTTCCAAAATATTCAATATAGATCCTCCGCAGCCTGCCTTGGGATTCATGCTTCCCATCACCACCTGGTCAATCCGCGCCTGTACAATCGCCCCTGCACACATTTGGCAGGGTTCAAGGGTCACATAAAGGGTACACCCCTCCAACCGCCAATCCCCTATCTTTTTGCTTGCCTTATTGATCGCTGTGATCTCCGCATGGGCAAGGGTATTCTTGTCCGTATTTCTGCGATTGTAGCCCCGTCCGATCACCTTTCCCTCATATACAATCACGCATCCGATAGGCACCTCCCCCAGCTCGTACGCCTTTTTTGCCTGCC
Organism: Lachnospiraceae bacterium UBA7093; assembly: GCA_002492465.1. Classification (GTDB taxonomy): domain Bacteria; phylum Bacillota; class Clostridia; order Lachnospirales; family Lachnospiraceae; genus Suilimivivens. The sequence goes on from DKYT01000011.1 coordinate 5,485, forward strand.
GGAGTGCCTGCCTCATATATTTTTCCTGTTCCGTCATCCTTTTATCCGCCTTGTCTCTCCATATACTTTATACTCGCTTTATTCCAATCCTCTCACAAAAACTTTGCCCGTCATTTCCAGTACTTGTCCAACAGCCTCTGCAAACTCTTTCATTTCCTCCCTGCCATATCCATGAAAGCCATCTCTCCAGCGAACACACTCTCCCTTTTCTCTCTCCTTATTTGGGTGCAAAATAGAAAACAGGATGTTTTCACTGTCCTGATATTGTTGTAGGAAATACCGTGGGCAGCCTTTAATCCATTCTGCAATCTTCAAAAGATCTTCCCTGGTATGAAGTTCCTTTACCACAGTGGTCCGGAATTCATAGTCAATTCCGGAATTCTTTAAAAGGACAATAGACCTTTCAATTTGATCCGCTCCCTGCCACTGCTTGTCCATCCCCACGCTCATTCCATACTTTTCGGGACAATTTTTAATATCCATCGCCACATAATCCAGCAAGCCCTTTTCCAAAAGCCCTCTTAACACCTCCGGCTTATAGCCGTTGGTATCCAGCTTCACTTGATAGCCCAGTTTCTTTACCCTGCCCAGGAATTCCGGCAGATCCCCTTGAAGGGTAGGTTCTCCCCCGGTGATACACACACCCTTTAAAAGGTTTTTCCGTTTTTTTAAAAAGGCAAGCACCTCCGCCTCTTCATAGATTCCCTGGGACACAGGATCCAGCACAATTCCGCCGTTATGACAAAAAGGGCAGCGAAAATTGCAGCCGCCCACAAATATAGTTGCCGCTACCCGTCCCGGGTAGTCTAAAAGAGTGGTCTTATTCAATCCCGCGATCAGCAATTTCCTTTCCTCCCTCCAACCGGTTGACAAACCGGTTAAAAAACCATATACTACAAGATAGTATTCTTTTTACGACCGTGCAGCTTTGTTTTCAGGGAAGCTGTCATGGCTGCCCGGTATAAGTGGCGTTTGACGATTGGGTCTTGCGCAATGGAAATCTGCGAACCGTGTCAGGTTGGGAACAAAGCAGCACTAAGCAGAACCTTCCATGTGCCGCAAGGGCGCCTGGTCCTAGTTAACTGTACCGGTAACGCATGGCAGTTTCCCTGAGGATAAAGAAGGCGGTCTTTTATCATGGATTATATCTCTACCCGCCGCATATAATATCCGAATTTTCCGATCTCTACTGCCCCGTCGCATTCAAACCCTTCAAATCCAAACATAATTGCTACCATCTTTTCCCGTTCAAAATAGGTGCCCGGAACCCCCAGATAAAAGCAGGTGCCCGTTTCCTTCCCGATTTCCCGGTCCGGTCCAAGAATCATATGTCTGTAATTATAAAATCCATGAAGCAGAAAGCTGTTATTCACCAGCCTGTGATAAGGCGCCTGCAAAACAACAAAGTCTTTAGGCTCAATGGACAAAAACAGCCGTTCATCGCCAAAGGGGTGCACCTTCTTATAACATCTCTGAAGCTGCTCCCACTTATTCTCAGCCATCGGTTCAGGAGGTTCTTCCTTTTCGGCAACATTCAATTCTTCCCTGCAAGCCGCCTCTTCCTCCCTCTCCTTTTCATGCCCCGCATCCGGATTGGAATGCCTTTCCATGGCTTCCCCATCCTGCGTCTCCCTCCAGCGCCCCGCAATCCAGCTTTCCTTCCCTACGCTGATCAAAATGCCACACAAGACATCCTCGGCAAACTCCTCTTCTCCAAAACGCGCATAGCCTTCCCTGATCAAAACAGTCCGTTTTGCATCTCCTTTGCCGTCTTTTATACTGACGTTTCCCCACTGGATCTGCCTGCTTTTTGCCGTTAAAAAAAGTCCGTATACGCCGTCCCCTATATTTTCATTTTTTACATGTATGTCCATCATAAGGGCATCGGTATCCCGGGAAATCCTCACAAACCCTGCGCTCCCGTTTTTAACGCCGTCCAGGAACAGCGACAGATACACTATTTTTTTCTCATACAAAAACAATCTTATCCCTCCCTACAATTATGTACTATTGTATTCCGGGATAAGATTGTTCATTCCACCATAATGAAATTACCTCAGGAAAATCTAGCGTTCTTCCGCCTCCAGATACTTCATGTAACTATATACCATCATGGCAATTTTAAAGGTCAGCGCATCGTCAAAGGTACGCACATCCAGCCCTGTGCTTTTTTGCAGCTTTTCCACTCGATAAACCAATGTATTTCGATGTACAAACAATTGTCTGGAGGTTTCGGACACATTCAGGTTATTCTCGAAAAATTTATTGACCGTGGAAACAATTTCATCGTCCAGATCCCCCGGATCATTTCCCTCAAAAATCTCATCGATAAAAATCTTACAGAGATTACTGGGAAGCTGATAAATCAAACGCCCGATTCCAAGACTTCCGTAGGAATTCACCCTCTTTTCCACATAGAAAATCTTCCCAACCTCAAGCGCCATCATTGCTTCCTTATAGGATTTGGATACATCCTTCAATTCCTGGACAATGGTGCCGTACGCCACTCTCACATTCAGCATAGCCTCTGTGCTCATCATGTCCACAATGACCTGCGCCGTCTGCTCCAGCTCCGCCGTTCCATCCTGTGGTTCAAGCGCCTTAATCAGAATCACATTTCTTTCATCCACCGCCGTAATGAAATCGCCTGCCTGGGCGGAAAACATCCCCTTTAAAAGCTCCTTCGCCGCATTGTCTTTTTCCGTTCTGGTTTCCACGATAAAGACCACTCTGGGCACTTCCGCTTCAATATGAAGCTTTTTGGCACGATTATATACATCTACCAAAAGCAGATTATCCATCAACAGATTCTGGAAGAAATTATTGCGGTCAAGGCGTTCTCTGTAAGCAAGAACCAGCTGTTGGATCTGGCTTACCGCTATTCTTCCGATCAAATAGGATTCGTCGTTGCTGCCTCTTGCGGCAAGTATGTAAACCAGCTCCCCATCGTCTGTCACCTTCAGCAGGTGGTCTCTCCCTATGACCTGACTGTCCGCGGGAGAATCGGCAAACCCTCTGATGATGTTTTCCGAAAGCTCGCCGTCTGCAAAGGTTGACGCAACCTCCGCCCCGTCAATTCCATACACCGCGAGATTTACCTTTGTGATAGATGCAAGTTCTTCAATGCAGTTTGCTATTACCTGTGTCGTGATCATACCTTCACACCCTTTCTCAGTATAGATACAGTATAGCAGAGTTTTATCCGCCATGGCAAGAAAAAAGGGATGCCATCGGCATCCCTTTTGTGATTCAAATATAGATTTTTACTAGTTGGTAATGATCTGCTCTGTTGTCTTGTCAAATACATGAATCTTCTCAACATCAAAAGCAAATTTAACGCTGTCGCCAGGTCTTGCTGTTGTACGGGAGTCAACTCTTGCTGTAATCGGGAACTCTGCAAGATCAAAGTATAAGTAAACTTCTGCACCAAGCAATTCATAAACCTTAATGGTTGATTCAAATACACACTTGGATGTTTCAATGAACATTTCTGAATCATACACATCCTCAGGACGGATACCAAAGGTAACTGTCTTCCCTGCATAACCGCCGTCGATCAGCTTTTTGGATTTTTCTGCGGGAAGAGGAATGCTCTTTCCTGCAACCTTAAGGCTTGCTACATCGCCATTTACTTCTACAACTGCATCCAGGAAGTTCATCTGAGGTGATCCCATAAATCCTGCTACAAACAGGTTGGTGGGTTTCTCATACAGATTCTGAGGAGTATCTACCTGCTGGATCACACCGTCCTTCATAACTACGATTCTATCGCCAAGGGTCATAGCTTCTGTCTGGTCATGTGTTACGTAGATGATGGTAGTGCCCAGTCTCTGATGCAGCTTTGCAATCTCAATACGCATCTGAACACGCAACTTAGCATCCAGGTTGGAGAGAGGCTCATCCATCAGGAATACCTTAGGGTTACGAACGATAGCACGACCCATAGCAACACGCTGTCTCTGTCCACCGGACAAAGCTTTGGGCTTACGATCAAGGAGAGCTGTCAGATCAAGGATCTTAGCTGCCTCTTTCACCATCTTGTCGATTTCATCTTTGGGAACCTTTCTTAACTTAAGACCGAAAGCCATATTGTCATATACTGACATATGAGGATACAAAGCGTAGTTCTGGAATACCATCGCAATGTCTCTGTCCTTAGGTTCAACATCATTTACCACTCTGTCGCCGATCTTCAGTTCGCCGGAAGAAATATCCTCCAGACCTGCAACCATACGAAGTGTAGTAGACTTACCGCATCCTGAAGGTCCTACGAAAATAATGAATTCCTGATCCTGAATTTCAAGATTGAAATCTTTTACTGCCTCGAATCCATTGGGATATACCTTACAGATGTTCTTTAAAGATAAACTTGCCATTTCATTTGCCTCCTTGAATTTTTATTCACAGAACATTTTGTTCTGTGAATCTGTTCTCGTTGAATCTGAGATTAGTATACATGAGTTTGCCGTTCTTGCATATGCCACTATTACACAAAGATTTTTCACTTCCCTAGACACTTTGTACAATTATGATTGGTTCCGATCCCTGTCATCAAAAAAGGCAAGCTGATTTTTTCCCCTCTTCTTTGCTTTATACAGCGCCTGGTCAGCCGCCTTGTAGAGGGCGTCAAAATCCTTTCCATCCGCAGGGAATACCGCAGCCCCGATACTTGCCGTAGGAGAATATTTCACATACTCGCCTACCTGAAAATCCTTAAAGAATTTTACCAGCTTCTGTGCCTCTTTCAAGGTATTCGCATCCTCCTTAAGATCCTTCAGGAAGATCGTAAATTCGTCTCCTCCGCTTCGTCCTATGATATCTGTCACCCTGAAATTGACGCCGATATGCTTTCCAAGGGTTCTCAAAACCTCGTCTCCAAAAGCATGCCCCAGGGTGTCGTTGATGGTTTTAAAATTATCAATATCCAGCACAAACATCATAGCCATAGAATTGGGGAAATTCTCTATGTATTCCTTGATCTTTCGCTCCGTCGCCAGCTTATTGTTCAGTCCCGTCAGAAGATCTGTATCCGCCTTTTCCTGAAGGGTTTTACTTCGTTCCGCATTCCGCTTTCTGGTGATGGCATTGCTGATCATAAAGACAATGAAAAATAAAACCATCAAAAACAGCAGCCAGCAAAGCTTAACTAAGGTTTTCGTCCATGCCTGATTCTGTTTCGCATCCACATAATCCTGGTTAATTCCGATGACTAAGTTCCATCCCTCCACTCCTATGGGCGTAAAGATAATGGTCCTCTCTTCTCCCTCCGAGGCAAGCGCCGTGCTGTAGGTTCTGGCATTCTGCATCGCCACCCTTGCCTGTGTCCCTGCGTTCACATATTTTTTATCAATGTTCTTCCATATGTTTCCTTTTTTTGTAAAATTGCTCTCAATCTCCTGATAGGAAAAAAGATTCCCGTCCTTGTCGGATACCACCGCAAAAGCTTCCCTGTCAAACTCTCCGGTAATTTCCGTAAGCGTCTTAATCCGTTCCATGGAGTAAAGTAAAATCAGCCTGTCGCCTGCCTCTGAAACGGGTACGATAACCACAATAGCTTCCTTGCCGGATAAACCTCCATCCTCCTGCCTGTAGCGATAAGTCACCTCAGAAACAGGCTCCAGCGCTCTCTGATAATTTAATTCATTCAAATCGCCGGTTTTGCCATCCTGGGTAATCACTTTTCCCTTTTCGTCACAATAAACCGCCTCATAGATCTGGGTCTGGTCCACAAGCGCCGCTAACAGCAGCTGTATGGCGGCAGGATCCTTTTCACTGCTCAAAATCTGCGCAATGGTTTTACCCGAAGTCGTAATGCTTTGAAAATCATTGGTAACCTTCAACGCATATTTCTCTGTGACTTCCTCCGTCTCAGTCTCTACCTGCCTCGTTGACTCCTCCATCACATCCACATAAAACTTGAAAAACAGGAGTGCAATCAAGGCGCTTATCCCCAGCAGCAATAAAAACCACTGTAAAATTACTCTGCCCCGCTCTTCTTTCATTCTAGGCTCTCCTCTTCGGGCGCTACCGTCCATTCATCAGCATCTTTCTCTTCCGGTTCAAAGCGTTTAAAGGTTTTATTATAAAGAAGCGCGCATAAATAAGCCGGTCCTGAAATTCCCAAAGCAAAAACAACAGGCAGCGCCTGTATGAAAAAGAACATCACTACAATCGGTAAAATCCAGCATACGATCATAAGCAGGGTTTTCGGTAAGCTTAAGATTCCCATAAGCAGGGAGTTCTTAAAGGTATGTTTAATCGAATTCTCAAATTTGGCAAGTACCGGGAATACATGCATAACCGCAAAGAGAAGGGAAAATCCCATTACCATCAGCAACAGCCTGAGCCAGGAGGGGAATTCAATAGCGGCATAACGCATGATAAAGGCGTCTCCCGCCAGAACTCCTATTATGCAAAGAAGAATCAGCCAGATAATGGTAGCCTGCTTAAAATTCTGTTTAAAAGATTTGAAATAAGCTTTTGTAATATAACCCTCCTCATCCCTGACGATCTTCAAAACCACATAATTTAAAGCCGTCATGGACGCTCCTATTGTAAAAACAGGAATACAGCAGATCATTGTCAATATGTTTAAATAAATCAAGTCTGCCAGTTTACTTAAGAAGCTGAACAGAGGACTGTCCAAGTTAAATATTCTTCCCATTTTTACCCATCCTTATCTGCCTGCATTTGTAAAAGACTTTTCAGTGTTCTTTTAGTTTATCCGAAACCATCTTGTACTGCTGGTTCATTTTCTTATATGTACTCATAACCTCGTTCGCCCTTGCTCTTACATAATCCATAATTTCATCATAATGTTCAAAAAACACCCTTACAATTACTTTATTGTACTTTCCCGCCGATGTTTCTTTTCTGATCAAAGCCTGGAGCTCTGCCGACTTATATGCCGGTCTGTAGGCTCTGCTGCCCATCAGCGCCGCAAGGGAATCCGCCAACTGTAGAATCTGTTGGTTCATATTCATCTGAACGCTTCTTAACCCGCGAGGATAACCGCTTCCATCACAGCGTTCATGGTGCGCTGCCACAATCTCCACCACCTCGTCCGCCATACGGTTTTTGAGAACCCTTTCCGCCAGATGCACATGCATTTTTATTTTTCTGTATTCTTCATCTGAAAGCTTTCGATTGGCATTGGTCACTTCCTTGGGAACCGCCAGCATACCAATATCATGGATCAGCGCCCCATAATAAAGCTGCTCCCTCTCAAGCTCTGTAAGCCCCGTCTTTTCTCCTATAACCTCCGCGATGCACATACCCACAACCGCGTTCACCACCGCCGTTTCACTTTTAAATCCCTGACAATATACCAGCATTTCAACGAATCTTTTCTTATCTTCATTGGTAAAAATCATATAGCCGATAATATCGTCCAGCTCTTCCTTGTATTCGCCGCTTCTTACCTTGCTTAAAACCTCGTATTTTTCTTCCGTTTCCAGAAACAGCTCCAGCGCTTCCTTGCTGATTACTGTGCCCACCTGCTTCTGAAACATATTAACGTCAAACTTTTCCCCCAATGCAATGGAAAAAATATCTATTTTTTCGGCAAGGCTTAAAGCCGCCGCAATGACCTTGTGTTCCTCGCTCAGCGCTTCCATCTGAGAATAATCCGTATGATGGTAAAGAATGATAGGGGCAAGGTCATGCAAAGGCGAAAGATGCTTAAACACCAGATATCCATAAGTCACATGGGGCATAGGCTCCTTAAATTCATATTGAATCGTTTCTTTCAGATTGTCTGTTTTGTAAGCGCCGATGTCATGCAAGGAAGCAAGAAGCGCAAAATCAGCAAGTTCAAACTTTTCATAGCCGCCCTTGCACTCCAGCATCTTGTATAAATAATACGCCACTCTGGAACCGTGATCCATTAATCTGCGGTCGATCATTTTCAATGCATCCCGCATTAAAAGAAAAATATCCCTGCTGTGAATATACTCCATAGACATCACCCTTGTTTGTATGCGCCTTTTTTATTTTATGTCAGATCGTCTCAGGATTTCAGAATATACTCCATAGGTGTATAAATAATTCCGTCCTGCTGCCTTTCCGGACCTAAATCTGTGAAACCCAGTCGATGATAGAATGCAACCCCATAAGGAGACGCATTAACCGTAATACGATATTTGCTGAGTTCGTTCTTGACATAATCCGCCATGCTTTTTATTAATGCCCTGCCAATCCCATGTCTGTGATAATCCTTATGCACAAAGAGAAGGGAGATATGCATTTCATTGCGCAAGGTAATCATTCCTACTATTTTGCCCTGTACATATGCCGCCATCATCTGATATTTCCCCATCACAAACATCCGCCGCAATCCCGAATCTGTGATAAAATCCTCAAAACTCCTGACGCCTTCCATTGTATATTCATCCGCTTCGAATTCCAGAAAAGTCTTCCAGGCAAGCCCCATTGCTTCTTCCCAGTCGTTCTGATCTGCAAAACGAACCTCATAAGGTATTTCCTGTTCCATTGATGTATCCCTTTCAGCATTTCCAATAAATCATTATAACAGATAATGCTTCATATTACAATCAAAGGCATTGTGTCCCCAATTCTCTTCCTGCTACTATTATAACGCATTTCTTCCTTTATTACCAGTACTAAGGTACCATTTCTTTTCCCACCTGGTTCACCAGCGGAAGACCGTTTTCCAGAGCATAAGCATTTTCCAGAGTCGTTAAAGCAATCGCCTGCATTGCTTCCTTTGTAAAAAATCCCATGTGGGAGGTCACCAGTACGTTTGGAAAGGTCATCAGGCGCGCCAGATTGTCGTCGGTTATGATATCATTCGAGCGGTCTTCATAAAAAACGCCCTCCTCCTCCTCATAAACGTCCAGTCCTACGCCTCCGAACTTTCTTTCCAGCATCGCCTCGATCAACGCTTCCGTATCGATCAGCGCCCCCCTTGAGGTATTGACCAGATAAACGCCTTTCTTCATCATCCCTATGGTCTTCTGATTGATAATATGCTTGGTGTCTGAAGTAAGGGGACAGTGTAGAGAGATAATATCCGCGCTTCTGAAAAGCTCCTCTAAAGGCACATACTCGGCGTCCAGCCCCTCTACCGGATAAGGGTCATAGCAGATTACATGGGTCTGGAAACCATTGAGAATCCGGATCATCGCCTGTCCGATCTTACCGGTTCCGATCACACCTACCGTTTTTTCGTAAAGATCAACGCCCATAAGTCCGTTCAGGCTCATGTTAAATTCTCTGGTTCGGTTATATGCCTTGTGGGTCAGTCTGTTAACGGTAAGCAGTAACGCCATGGAAAACTCCGCCACCGCCTCCGGAGAATAGCTGGGTACTCTGAGAACCACAATCTTATCCTCAGCCGCCTTTACATCCACATTGTTAAACCCTGCACAGCGAAGCAAAATAGCCTTGACATTCATTTCATAAAGAGCGTTAATCATCTCGGCATTTACATAGTCATTGACAAAGATGCAGATTGCGTCATAACCTTTTGCCATAAAAATGGTCTCCTGGTTGCATGCCGCTTCAATAAAATGAATATCAAAGCCATATTCTTTTCCCATAGGCTCAAACCATATTTTGTCATATGGCTTTGTTCCGTAAAATGCAATTTTCATAATTGATTATCCTCCTGTGATTTATGCAGATTACACTTAGTATTTACAGGGAGAACATTATTTTATTCTTACTGCACGAAAGGTTTAAGAGAAAAGTCCTCCAAAAAAGCTTTTGACCGAGCTCTTCAAATTGTCAAAAAATTGATTTACTACATTGGATGCAGCATTCTTCACCGCTCCTGTCACAACCTCGTCTACGTGCTCTACAAAGTCCTCTCCATACTGCTGATACAAATTTTCGGTCTTATCGATCACATACTCTGCCGAAAACCCCAGACCTTCCAGCTTCTCCATAGTATCTACCAGTTCCTCAGCATCCTTTTCGCTGATCTCAACGCCAAATTTTTCCTTTCCTTCCTCAATGGCGTCCAAAATCCCTTCCTGAGAGCTTAAATTGCCATCCTTACTTTTATCCTTCAGAAAAGAAAAGACTTCCTCCGCCGTCTCCTGGTCAATATCGGAAAAAACCTCCTTCAGCTGTTCTTTCACCTGACCAACCAGATCTCCTGGATCCTTGCTTCCCCCATCGTTCCCGGCGCCCTGAACCGGCAGGGGAACGGCAAGAAGCATTATAACAAGTGCAAGCAAAGTCGTTTTGATTTTAAATTTCATTCCATCATCCTCTTTTACATTCTTTCCGGTCAAAGCTGATACTCTTTGACCCGCTCCATAATCCATGGATAAAGCTCTTCATATACCGTAAACCGATCCTCTTCATTGAGCAGTTCATGTCGGTCTCCCGGATAAAGCTTCATAGAAAGGCGCTCCATACCCGCTTTCTTGAAATCCTCATATGCCTTCTTTACGCCTTCTCCATAGTTTCCTACAGGATCCATATCTCCCGCTATAAAAAATACCGGCAGTTCCTTGGGCATCTCCCTTAAATTTTCTTCCTTGTTCAACCGGTCGATGAGGGTAAACAGGGTCTGAAAGCCGTTGACCGTAAAGGTAAAGCCGCAAAGAGGATCCTTCACATAAGCGTCCACCACACTCTCCCGTGTGCATAACCAATCTACAGATGTTTTCGCTTCCGGTATTTTCTTATTATAAGAACCAAAGGCAATACGATCGATCATTTTCGCCACATGCTTTTGTCCCAAAAACAGGCGCTGCACCCCTGCAAGGGCTTTGGAAACCTTCACCAACGCCTTAGGCAGAGATCCGGTGCCGCATACGATCGCTCCCTGTATCCCTGTTCCATAGCGGATCAAATAGTTCCTCAAAATAAAGGATCCCATACTGTGTCCCAAAATCACATAAGGAACTCCCGGATACTCCTCCTGGGTCATTTTTTTCAGTCGATGGACGTCTCTGACCACCACTGTTGCCGGATCCTGCTCGCAAAAGTACCCGTAGGTGCCGCCGCCGGTTACGCTTTTACCATGCCCCAGGTGGTCGTCTCCTGTCACCAGTATTCCCTTCTCCCCCAGATACTGTGCCACCTCTTCGTAACGTTCGATGTATTCCGCCATGCCATGTATAATCTGGAGAATACATACCACTTTTCCTTCCGGTACCCACCTGACTCCATGAAGCTTTGTTTTTCCGTCCCTGGAATCAAACGTAAATTCTTCCTTTTTAACCATTGTAACCTCCCCACTTGCCTAGCAGATTTCCGCTCCTGCCGGCATATCCTTTTCCGGTGTAAGCAATGCCAGATTTCCTTCCCCGTCCTCTGCGCACAAAAGCATTCCCTCTGAAAGTACCCCTGCAAGAGTTGCCGGTTTTAAGTTTACCAGTACCATAACTTTTTTCCCCACCATCTCTTCCGGGCTGTAATACTGCTTAATACCGGAAACAATCTGTTTTACCTGGCTTCCGATGCGAACCTTGGAACAGAGCAGCTTTTTCGACTTGGGTACCGCTTCGCAGGCGATGATTTCTCCCACCTGGAACTGCATCCTGTCAAACTGGTCGTAAGTGATCTCCTCCTTAGGTTCTATATCGATCCCTTCTTCGGCAGCCTCCTCCCGGGCTTCCCCGGCAGCCTGCGCCGCTTTTCTCTCTGCAAACATAGCCTCCGCCTTTTCAACCACTTCCTTTGCATCCAATCTTGCAAAAAGGATCTCCGGTTTCTCCGTTACCTTAGTTCCCGAAGGATACAAGCCAAAACGGTCAAGGACATCAAATCCCCTTACCTCCGTATGCAGCTGTTCTGCGATCTTCTTTGCTGTGGAAGGCATAAAAGGCTCCAGCAAAGCTGTTCCGATCAAAATACCCTCCACCAGATTGTAAAGCACCGTGGACAGACGGTCCTTTTTCTCTTCGTCCTTTGCAAGCACCCATGGTTCTGTCTCATCAATATATTTATTGCAGCGTTTAAATAATGCAAAGATCTCTGTCAGGGCGTCCGCCACCCTCAGTTCTTCCATCTTCGCCGCCACCTTGCCGTAGGCGCCTGTTGCCGCTGCCTTCAGTTCCCTGTCAACCTCTTCCTCACAGCCCTTTTGGGCAACGATACCGCCGAAATATTTATTGCTCATGGAAATGGTCCTGTTCACCAGATTTCCAAGGGTATTGGCAAGATCTGAATTAATCCTTTCTACCAGCAGCTCCCAGGAAATGGTTCCGTCATTTTCAAAAGGCATTTCATGAAGCACAAAATATCTCACTGCATCCACCCCGAAAAAGTCCACCAGATCATTGGCATAAAGCACATTTCCCTTGGATTTGCTCATCTTGCCGTCCCCCTGCAAGAGCCATGGATGTCCAAAAATCTGCTTGGGCAGCGGCTCCCCCAGCGCCATCAGGAAAATGGGCCAATAAATCGTGTGGAAACGAATGATATCCTTTCCGATCAAGTGCAGATCCGCAGGCCACAGCTTATGGTACTGTTCCGTGCTTTCTCCGTCACAGTCATAGCCAATTCCCGTAATATAGTTGGTCAGAGCGTCAAGCCACACATAAACCACATGTCTGTCGTCAAAATCCACCGGAATTCCCCATTTAAAGGAAGTCCTGGAAACACACAAATCCTGCAGTCCCGGAAGCAGGAAATTATTCATCATTTCATTCTTACGGGATACCGGCTGAATAAATTCCGGATGGGTGTTGATATGCTCGATCAGCCGGTCTGCATATTTGCTCATTTTGAAAAAGTACGCTTCCTCCTTTGCAGGCTTCACTTCTCTTCCACAGTCAGGGCATTTGCCGTCCACCAGCTGGGATTCCGTCCAGAAGGACTCGCAGGGCGTACAGTAAAGCCCCTCGTAAGAGCCTTTGTAAATATCTCCCTGGTCGTAAAATCTTTTGAAAATTTTCTGCACCTGCTTCTCGTGATAATCGTCTGTCGTGCGGATGAAATGGTCGTAAGAAGTATCCATCAGGTTGCACAGATCTTTGATGTTTCCCGCAACCCTGTCCACAAACTCCTTGGGGGTAACGCCCTCTTCCTGCGCCTTCAGCTCGATCTTCTGCCCGTGCTCATCGGTACCGGTCTGGAAAAAAACTTCATAGCCGTCCTTTCTTTTGAATCTGGCAATACTGTCAGCCAGCACAATCTCATAGCTGTTGCCAATATGGGGCTTACCTGAAGTATATGCAATCGCTGTTGTAATATAATACTTTCCCTTGCTCATATATTCGCTTCCTCCTAAAAATAAAGACCATCTTCTATCTAACGACAGAAGACAGCCTGTTTGTCGTGGTTCACTTCTCTTCGTTCCCGCTTTTAGCTATCATGCAATATATTTTTAGACTATCATAAACACTTTATATTGTCAAATAAATTAACCAAATGCGACTGCGGTATGCAGTTCAGGCCAAAATCAAGGAACGGTATTGCGCCAGGCAGGAAAAGAAAGGGGCAACGGCGTAAGCCCCCGGATGGTGGAAGCATCCGGGGGCTTACATTTCTATATACTAAATAAAGGAAATTGGGTAAAAGCGTTTTATTCTACATCCTGCAATGCGGCAAAGCCTTCTTCGCCAGTGCGGACCTTCACTACCTTATCTACATTGTACACAAAGATCTTTCCGTCGCCAATATGACCTGTGTACAGGGCTTTCTTTGCAGCTTCGATCACAGACGCTACGGGGATCTTGCTTACCACTACTTCTACCTTTACTTTCGGTAAAAGCGTTGCGTCCACTTCTACGCCACGGTACATTTCCCCGGCGCCCTTCTGCACGCCGCAGCCCATAACCTGGGTTACTGTCATGCCTGTCACGCCCAGATCGTTCATTGCCTTCTTTAAATGATCGTATCTTGAAAGTTTCGCAATGATTGCTACCTTATAAATACCGGTAACAGCAACGGCAGGCGCCGCAACTTTAATTGCCGCATCCTTTTGCGCCTCCGTGGCAGCGGCATAGTCTTCTGTGCCAAGATCCGTGTTTTCGTTGATCTCCATAGTCATGGTGTTTGCAATATCCATAATGCTGAAGCCTGCATAAGCGGATGTCAGTCCATGCTCGCAGGAATCCAGACCTACAATTTCTTCTTCCTCTGTCACTCGCAGCCCGACCGTTCCTTTGATCACCAGGAAAGCAATTGTAATGGTAACAGCAGTCCATGCAGCTACCGCTCCAAAGCCAAGAAGCTGGAGTCCCAGCTGATGAAAGCCGCCGCCATAAAAGAGTCCCACAACGCTGTCGTTTCCAGGAGCGGAGGTTGTTGCAAAAAGTCCTACTGCAATCGTGCCCCAGATACCGTTTAAGCAGTGTACCGCTACCGCGCCCACAGGATCGTCAATATGTAGTTTGTAATCCAAAAACCATACGCCAAATACTACCAGCAAGCCTGAAACTGCGCCGATGACCAGGGCGCCGGCTACATCCGTTACGTCGCAGGGAGCCGTAATCGCCACCAGTCCTGCCAGAGAAGCGTTCAGACACATGGAAACGTCGGGTTTTCCATACTTTATCCAGGTAAAGATCATACATACCACCGTTGCAATGGCAGGTGCAACTGTTGTTGTCACAAAAACTGAACCCAGCTGTGCCACACTGGTACATGCTGCGCCGTTAAAGCCGTACCATCCCAGCCATAAAATAAAGGCGCCAAGGCATCCAATGGGAAGGTTGTGACCCGGAAAAGCGTTTACCTTTGTGACCTTTCCGTCCTTGCCCTTCACAAATTTGCCAATACGGGGTCCTAACAGCTTTGCGCCGATCAATGCGGAAATGCCGCCCACCATGTGGATCGCGCAAGAACCTGCAAAGTCATGAAATCCCATCTGGGCAAGCCAGCCGCCGCCCCAGATCCAATGGGCTTCAATGGGGTAGATCAGCGCGGAGATCACACCCGAATAAATACAATAAGATAAGAATTTGGTTCTCTCAGCCATTGCTCCCGACACAATGGTTGCCGTAGTTGCACAGAATACAAGGTTGAACACAAAGTTGGACCAGTCGAACTCTGCATAGTTTGTAAAGATATCAAAGCCCGGCTTTCCGATCAGCCCAACCAGATCCTCTCCAAACAGCAGACCAAAACCGATCAGGATAAAAACCACCGTCCCGATACAAAAATCCATCAGATTTTTCATCAGGATGTTTCCTGCATTCTTGGCTCTGGTGAAGCCTGTTTCCACCATGGCGAAACCAGCCTGCATCCAGAACACCAATGCCGCGCCAATCAAAAACCAGACGCCAAACACTTCGCCGCTTACGGCACTCATAATTTCTTCTGTCATAATTTTTTCCTCCTCACATAAAAAAGCGAATACAAAAGGCTCCCTGCCATATAAGCCCCTTTGCTTCGCTTTTTCATAAACATATAGAAAGACGCCGCGGTCATCCCGCAGCGTCTTTGCTTTACGTACTGCATAATAACATTCTGTTTTCTTCCTGTCAATACTTTTTTATATTTTTACGGTAAAAAGTTGATAGGTCCTGTCAGCCCCGGGCACATCCTTTCTAAACACAAATCCCAGTTTTTCCAGAAGATGCCTTGAAATCAAATTCCTTGCGTCGGTCAAAGCCTGTACCATATCAAAGGCAAGCTCCGCCTTCGCATAGGCAAGGATCCCCTCGCATACCTCAAATCCATAGCCCTGGTTTTGATATGCCGCATCGATCACAAACCCCAACTCCGGCAGATCGTATCCCTCCCGGATGCTTAAGCCGGCCCGTCCTATCACCTGCCCTGTCTTTTTCAAAACTACTGTCCAGAGACCGTAACCGTAAAACCCGTAGATCTGATCGATGTAGGCTTTCATATAAGCATGCTCCGCCTCTTTTTCCTGATACAGATCCTCCATATAAAGGGTGATGGACGGTTCCTTGTAAATTCTGTAAAAATCATCCACATCCTCCACCGTGCTCTCCCTGACTTTAAGCCTGTCCGTTTCCAGAATATCCCAGGGCAGACCGGCGAGCCGTTTAAACGCTTCCTCATAGGAACGGTACTCCAAAGAAAAGACATCCTCCACCGCATAACGTGCCGGTCCAAAGGTCTGATTCCGATTTCTTTCATGGTAAAGGATTACCACATACCAGCCTGCTTTCAAAAGCATACTTACAGTTTCCGGCAAATCGGCGATCACAATCGTCTCCTCTCTGCAAAACCCATCCAGTACAACTTCCACAGGCTCTGATTCCATTTTTATTTCCCCGGCGCATTCCGGGATCTTCCTGAGGGCAACCTGCACCTCATATTTTTTTACCTTTTCCTGAATCTCATTTTGATGACTGACTGCAATTTCATAATAGTACTCCGATAATAAGAGCAGGATACATTTTAGCATTGTAAAGTCCTTCCCTATCGTATAAAATAGATGTCGTAGTGCCCGGCACTACTGTTATTATAATACTTAATCCATTAAATGAAAAGAAAGGAAGAATTTACCATGACAAAAAATCCTGTTGTCACCTTTACAATGGAAAATGGAGATGTGATAAAAGCAGAACTTTACCCAGACGTGGCTCCTGTTTCCGTAAATAACTTTATCAGCCTGATTCAGAAAAGTTTTTATGACGGGCTGATTTTTCACCGCGTAATCCGCGGTTTTATGATCCAGGGAGGGGATCCTGAAGGCACCGGCTGCGGCGGTCCCGGCTACAGCATTAAGGGAGAGTTTTCCGCAAACGGCGTGGAAAATCATTTAAAGCATACGGAAGGTGTTCTTTCCATGGCAAGAAGCATGGCGCCTGATTCGGCGGGCTCTCAATTTTTTATCATGCACAAGAACGCGCCCCATCTGGACGGCTCCTACGCCGCTTTTGGAAAAGTAGTAGAAGGTATGGATATCGTGAACAAAATTGCCGAAACAGCCACCGATTACTCCGACCGCCCTCTGGAAGATCAGCGCATCAAAACCGTTACTGTGGAAACCTTTGGCGTGGACTATCCGGAGCCTGAAAAACTGTAATATGTAGCGCAATGCGCGTTGCTATGTGCGTTCATATTCTGTTCATATTTAATTTAAAAAAACTTAATTCAGTCGCCATTCTTTAGACATTTCTGTATCCTATACTAACATCATAAGATACAGAAAAGCCAACGTCAAAGTAACAGATTTATTAATAACTTTTTCATAATAAATGCCAGGTAAATACAATTTACCTGGCATCCTCCCTTTTACAGGATTTTTTCAACTTTCTATTGTGCGTTGGGAAATTTTCCTGTATAGTATATATGAATCAATGAGGATTTGCCCAGGTAAATTCTCTTTTTTTTGTTCAGGTTCAAAATTAATCTTATGACAAAGGAGACAAAGGAGTTATGGAAAAGGTGATGGATATCATCGCAAATGTAAACGGTGCCATAAACAGTGTGGTATGGGGAATTCCCATGCTGATCCTGATTATCGGCACAGGCATCTATCTTACTGTGGGGATGAAATTCTTCCAGATTACGCGCATCAAGCACTGGATGAATGAAACCTTTCTTGCTATTTTTAAAAAGAAACACGTAACCGCACATACGGGAAAGGATGAAACCTCGATTTCTCAGTTTCAGGCGCTTTCCACTGCTCTTGCCGCTACTATAGGCGTGGGAAACATCGCCGGAGTTGCCGGCGCCATTATTACCGGAGGCGCTGGCGCCGTATTCTGGATGTGGCTTTCCGCTCTGTTCGGTATGATGACCAACTATTCGGAAAATGTACTGGGTATTTTTTACCGTCGCAAAAATTCTAAGGACGAATGGTCTGGCGGCGCCATGTACTATCTTCAGGACGGGCTGAAAGGGAAAAAGATCATTGGCGTTTTCGCAAAGCCCCTCGCTGTTCTCTTCGCCATTTTTTGCGTACTTGCCTCCTTCGGAATCGGCAACATGACCCAGGTACATGAAATTGCAAGTTCCCTGGAGGATACCTTCCGCATTCCTCCCCTTGCCACCGGCATTATCATGGCAGTCATTGCTTCCCTGGTAATCTTAGGCGGCATCAAGGCAATCGGCAGCGTCACCGAAAAAATCGTTCCCTTTATGGCATGCGCTTATATTCTGGGAACTGTGGTAGTCCTGATCATGAATATTACCTCCGTGCCCGCCGTGTTTGGCGCTATCTTTACCAATGCCTTTGGGCTCCGCCCCATTGCAGGCGCTACTGTAGGCATTATGATCAAGCAAGCTATGACTATGGGATTCAAACGAGGCGTGTTTTCCAATGAAGCCGGGCTTGGCTCCTCTGTTATGGTACATTCCGCATCCAACGTAAAAGAGCCCATTGTACAGGGCATGTGGGGCATCTTTGAAGTATTCTTTGACACCATCGTAGTTTGTACCTTAACTGCCTTTACTGTTTTGAGCTCCGGCTTGATCGATCTGGAGACAGGTCAGGTGCTCACCTCCTCCACCGGTGCATCCCTTGTAAGTGAGGCATTATCAGAAGGACTGGGCACACTTGCCGGCGGCTTTGTTGCCATTGCCATCTGCCTGTTTGCCTTTTCAACCGTTTTGGGCTGGTCCTTTTACGGCACCAAGTCCTGCGAATACTTATTCGGTACCAAAGCAACCCTGGTTTACAAAATCATTTTCGTTGTCTGTATTGTTTTTGGCGCTACCATGAGCTTTGATCTTGCCTGGTCCATCGCGGACACCTTAAACGCGCTGATGGCAATCCCCAACCTGATCGGCGTTCTTGCCCTCTCCGGCACGGTATTTGCCATCACCAAAAATTATCTTGCCCGCAAGGTCACCAAAACAGATGTCAAAGCAAAACCTATGCTTTCCTTTGATCCCGCTATCCAGGAAATGCAGGAGAAAGCGCTTGCTGAGGAAGAAGCGGTTCAGTAGACCCTTTATTTTCATACAAAAAGAGCTTTGCAGGATTTTTGAGACTTCTCATTTGCAATCCCTGCAAAGCTCTTTCTACTTTATTTTTTAATACATTCTTGAAAAATCATTACCGTTACCAGTATTTCCCATAGAACTTCCAGCTCCCGATGAAAAACCTGCGGGTGGCTGACTCTCCGGCTCCTTCAATTTCTGCATTGCCAATCCGAGAATCAACACAGAAAGCCCGAAGTTAATCACATAGAAGAAAGGAATATGGAAGGGAAGGAAGGATACCACTGCCTTGATCAAAAGAGGCAGCGTCCTGCTGTAAACTCCCATCAGATACAACTGTCCAAAAGTAAGGTTGCATTTCATACAGGATTTCACGATTATACCGATTAACGCCACAAACAGAGCTCCCACAAAAAACCATGCCGTCATCCATATAAAGGCAACCACCATAAAAATACCAATGATCAGATAAGTATAAGGCACCCATCTCATCAGCTCATCTCTGCTGAAGTCAAAATAGATATCATCAAAGTAAACTTCCTGTACCTGACCATTGTTTTTCAAAATGAGCTTCTCTGAATCTATCATAATAACATCTCTGTAATCAGACAGAAAATCCCACATTTCACCTGCACTGTAGAAAACATAGTCGGGATCCGTATCAATTTCCACGTAGGTATCGCCATAATCATAAAGAAAGGTATCATCCACCCACAAAACGCCGTTTTTCAGTTCAAAATCCGGTACATACTCTACGATTGCCCTGCCGATCCCTCCGCTTGTAAACATAAAATCAGCAAAGGGCAGCACCATTGTGATCAAAAAGTAAATCATCATCAAAACAACGCCAAACCCGAATACCTTAAATTTTTTATTATTCAGAAAACTGCGGTAGCTTTTGTAACTATAAATGGACAGTACCATCTCTTTAAAAATATTCATATTCTCCTCCCTGCACTTTCATCAGCAAACGTCTCCCCACTTCGCGGGGAGGCTTATTGTAATAAAAAGGCTGTCCATATAAGGGCAGCCTTTCATTTCTTTTTATTGCTTTAAGCCTTGTTTACAGAACCGAAAATCTCCATTTTCTCTTTCACAGTAGCCTTAATTGCCTCAAAGCCAGGAGCAAGAAGCTTACGAGGATCAAATCCCTTGCCTTCCTGATCCTTACCTGCTTCGATATATTTACGTGTAGCTGCTGCAAAGGACAGCTGGCACTCTGTGTTCACGTTGATTTTGGCAACGCCTAAGGAAATTGCCTTCTGGATCATTTCTGTAGGAATGCCTGTACCACCGTGAAGTACTAAGGGCATGTCTCCTGTAAGCTTCTGAATTGCATCCAGAGTTTCAAAAGACAATCCCTTCCAGTTTGCAGGATATTTGCCATGAATGTTGCCGATACCTGCTGCCAGGAAGTCGATTCCCAGATCTGCAATTGCCTTGCACTCATTGGGATCTGCACATTCGCCCATGCCGATTACGCCGTCTTCTTCACCGCCAATGGAGCCAACCTCTGCCTCAATAGAGATCCCCTTCTCGTGGGCTGCTGCAACCAATTCTTTAGTCTTTGCCACGTTCTCCTCAATGGGATAATGGGAACCGTCAAACATAACAGATGAGAAACCTGCTTCGATGCATTTGTAGCAGTGTTCATAGCTGCCGTGATCCAAATGAAGCGCTACGGGAACCGTAATGTTCTGATCCTTGATCAGTCCGTTCACCATGCCTACTACTACATCATATCCGCCCATGTACTTGCCTGCGCCCTCAGACACACCAAGAATAACGGGAGAATTATTTTCCTGTGCGGTTAACAGGATTGCTTTTGTCCATTCAAGGTTGTTAATGTTGAATTGCCCAACTGCATAGTGACCTGCTTTTGCTTTTTGAAGCATTTCTGTTGCTGATACTAACATGTTTATTTACCTCCGTTAAATTAATAACACTCTAATCGTTTCCTATTATACCCTATTCCGCCTGAAAATGGAATAACCTTTAAAAATTTTTCAATTGGGAATTTTGATGTCCAGCGACTGTTTCCTGTTGGAAATCTCCACCTCCCTGTGCTTTCCTCCAAATTCTCCGTCAAGAGTCCAGGGAATCTCCTCCTGAGAGGTGATTTTCAGGGTCTTAGCCTTAAAACAATACATACAGTCTGTGTTGATATTGCGGTTAATAAGCGCCGCCATAATCAGGTTCAATTCAATGGGATTGGAAGGCTTCTTGATCAGCGTAACCTCAAACTCTCCATCATCCAGCTGTACATACTTTCCTGTAATGCGCTTAAATCCTCCTACGGAAATAGAGTTTGTGATCATACCGAACAAAAACTCGTCTTCCACTGAAAGGGCTTCGCTCTCCACCTTCATCTTGTAGGCGCGGATTGTGGAAAGGCGGCGCATTCCCTCCAATATGTACGCCATATGACCCAATACGTTTTTGATATCCTGGGAAGTCTCATAGGAGACCTCCGTAAAAATTCCAAAAGCCGCAATATATACAAAAAAATCATCGTTGAAGGCTCCAATGTCGCAGGCAAAGGTTTCACCCTCCACAATCGCCTGTGCCGCCTGGATCATGTTTTTGGGAATATGGAGGCTGTTGGCAAAATCATTGGTGCTTCCGGCAGGCACATATCCAATGGGAATTTTCTCCTGACACTGCATCATCCCCGTCACAACCTCATCCAGGGTTCCGTCTCCGCCGCTGCAGACTGCAATATCATAGAAACCCATCCTCCGCTCCTTCACCGCCGTAAGTCCGTCTCCCTTTGCCTGAGTAGGGTAAGCGGTAACTTCAAAGCCTGCCTTGGTAAAAATATCAATGAGATCCAGCAGATTACTTCTGATTTTCGCTTTGCCCGCCTTAGGATTATAAATAAAAAGCATCTTTTTCTTTTTCATCACGATGCCTCCTTTGAAAAAAGAGCAAAGCCTGCGCTTTGCTCTCGTGTTCTAATTCTTTTCACCGCTTAAATAGCCTTCAATGCTGTCCATTGCTTCTTTTTCATCGCTTCCGTTTGTAATTACCGTAACTGCTTCGCCGCTGTTCAGGGCAAGGCTCATCATGCCCATAATGCTTTTCGCATTTACCCGCTTGCCCTCTGTTTCAATGTAAACAGAGCTTTCATGCTGACTTGCCACCTGCACCAGCATTGCAACGGGTCTTGCCTCAAGCCCGCCGTTTAATTGGATTTTAATAGACTTTTCGATCATAATGATACTCCTCCCTTATCCCTTAACCTTTTCAGCTATCTCGCTGAGTTTTCGCAATCTATGATTTACACCGGATTTTCCTACCGGTGGATTAAGGTACTTTCCCAATTCCTGGAGAGAACTTTCCGGATATTTCAGCCTGACTTCCGCCATCTGCCTTAAATTTTCCGGCAGATTGGACAACCCATAGCTTTTCTGCAAAAGCAGAATATCCTCTATTTGTTTACTTGCCGCATGAACCGTCTTGGTAATATTCGCCGCTTCACAATTAACCTGCCTGTTAATGGAATTTCTTACTTCCTTTTCCACACGGAGATTTTCTAACAGCATCAGAGACTGATGTGCCCCCATTACATTTAGAAGATCGACAATTCCCGCGCCTTCCTTCAAATAAACGACGTAATATTTTTTGCGCCTGACGATTTTGGCATCGATCTCAAAGCTATAAATCGTCTGTCGGATCTGCATCGCCTGATCCTCGTTCTCACATACAAATTCCAAATGATAACCTTTTTGAGGATCACTCATGGAACCGACACTCAAAAAGACGCCCCTCAAAAAAGCACGTCTGCAGCAGCTGTTTCTGAGCAGAAGGGGGTTCGTTTTTTCGGTAAGCCCATGCAACTTTCCACCTTCATCCAGAATCTTAACCGCCTGCAAAACTTTGACCGCATTCTCATTAATAATAAATGTTTTCTTGAATAATGTAAAGTATTTTCTGGAGGCAAATGGATTTTCAAAAAAAATCCCGACCTCTCCCCCTGTCCCCTCACCCGCTTCAAGCCTGCCTCCAAAGTGAATCAGACCGGCAAGCTCCGCAAGCTGGCAATGTCTGGAACCCGGTATTACTTTTTCCAGTTCTTCCTTCACATCCGATGAAAATGACATAATCCATCCTTTACCTGCTATATGCCTTGTCCTAAATCCCGGTGTTCAATCTTAACACCGTAGTCTCCGCTGTTTTTCATGCGTTCATACAGCTTGTTGGCAAGGGTTACGCTTCTATGCTTTCCCCCTGTACATCCGATTCCGATCACCAGTTGGTATTTCCCTTCTTTTATATAGTTAGGAATCAGGAACTCAGCCATATCTGTCAGTTTGTCAATAAAAATATGCGCTTCCGGAAAACCCATTACAAAATCCTGCACCTCTTTGTCATTTCCCGTTTTATATTTCAATTCGTCGATATAAAAAGGATTCGGCAGAAACCTTACGTCAAAAACCAAATCTGCATCCGCCGGAATTCCATGTTTAAAACCAAATGACAAGATGGTAATCATCAAATTATTGTACGCTTTGTTCTGCACAAAAATACGTTCCAATTCCTCCTTCAGTTCTCTGGTCAACAAATTGGAGGTGTCGATCACATAATCGGATTTCATCCTGATATCGTTTAAAATGCCTCTTTCTTTTTTGATGCCATCTTCAATCCGCCCATTGGGGGAAAGGGGATGCATCCTTCGGGTTTCCTTATATCGCTTCAGCAGTGTTCTGTCATTTGCCTCCATAAACAGAATCTCAAAATCATATCCGTTTTCTTTCAGCTTCTCCAGGACTCTTTGAACGTCCGCAAACGCCTGATTAGCCCGCACATCCAGCCCCAGCGCAACCTTGGTCACCTCACCGCCGGGGGTTGCTATCAGCTCCACAAATTTTTCGATCAGAGATACCGGAAGATTATCCACACAATAAAACCCGGCATCCTCCAGCATTCTGAGCGCTGTACTTTTTCCCCCTCCGCTCATACCGGTTACCACTACAAAACGCATTCACGCCTCCTTAAAAATCTCCCAGAAAAATTACTTCTGTTTCCAGTGTAACATCAAATTTTTCTTTTACTCTTTCCTGTACTTCCCGGATAACCTCCGCCACATCAGCTGCCGTTGCATTTCCGGTGTTGATCACAAATCCGCAGTGCTTTTCAGAAACTCTGGCATCACCTATGGAATACCCCCGAAGACCTGCGTCCATAATCAGTTTCCCCGCAAAATATCCTTCGGGTCTTTTGAAGGTACTTCCTGCGCTGGCATATTCCAAAGGCTGCTTTTCTCTGCGTCTTCTTGTAAGCTCCTCCATTTTTGCCCTAATTTCACCTTTATTTCCCTGCTCCAGCCGCAGCACTACTTCAAGGACAATAAAAGGTCTCTTCTTAATGGCGCTGGTTCGATAGCCAAATTCCATGGTATCCTTATCCAGCACAAGGATTTCTCCCTGCTCGCTGATTACGCTCACCTGCTCTACTACCTGCGCCATTTCCCCCTCATAGGCTCCGGCGTTCATCACCACGCCTCCTCCTATGGTTCCCGGAATGCCCGATGCAAATTCAAGACCTGTCAGTCCATTTTCCATGGCGCACTTTGCTACCTGGGTTAAAAGTGCCCCCGCTCCTGTTCTGACCAGGCTGCCTTCTATCTGTATATGGCTCATTTTGTTGCCTATCTGTAAGATAACCCCCTCGTATCCCTTGTCCCCCACCAAAAGATTACTGCCGTTGCCCAATACAAAGTAAGGTGTCTCTACTTCCCTCAAATAGGGAATGATCTTCCTCAGCTGTTCACCGTTGCTAACCTTTACCAGATACTGTGCTTCTCCTCCCACACGAAAAGTAGTATGTCTGGACATTGGTTCATTTAGCAAAATATCCTCTTCCGGTACGTAAACCTTAAGAAATTCATAAATAGCCGAACTGATTTTTACCACCTCTTCACCTGCTGTTCTTCCCCGCCTCAATCTACGCATCCTGCTGTCAGGAACAGCAAGTTAACGCATATCCAGTATCAGCTTCGCCGCTCCATAAATACCCGCATCATTTCCCAGGGTTGCAAGGGCGAATTTTACATTCCTGTTGGCATGAAAAACATTTTTTTCATAATAGGGTCTTATGTAGTCCATCAGGATCTCCCCGGCTTTTGACACTCCTCCGCCAATTACGATGGTTTCAGGATTCACAACCCCTGCAATAACCGAAAGACCGTCTCCTAAATATTTGCCGAATTCCTCCGCCACCTCCATGGCAAGAGAATCCTTCTGTTTTACTGCATCAAAGACCGTTTTCGCAGAAATTTTGCCCTGACGAAGGATACTCTCTCTATTGGTTTCCGCCAGCTTTTTAAATGCCATTCTGGCAATTCCCGTTGCGGAAGCATATTGTTCCAGACAACCCTTATTGCCACAGCCGCAGCTTTCCGTCTCCTCATCCTGCACATGGATATGACCGATCTCGCCGCCTGCGCCCCTGAAACCGGTAAGAACCTTTCCGTCAATGATAATACCGCCGCCTACGCCGGTACCAAGGGTTACCATAATCAGGTCTGTGCTGCCCTGACCACCGCCCTTCCACATTTCTCCAAGAGCCGCCACATTGGCGTCATTTCCCGCCATAACAGGCATATGCAGAATATTTTCCAGCGTGCCTTTGATGCTGAAAGTTCCCCATCCTAAATTCACGGCTCTGTGCACTACGCCCTCCCCGTCAATAGGACCGGGCGCGCCTACGCCTACACCTACCACCTGATCAGGAGAAAGCTTCTTTTCTTCCATTTTCTTTTGGATACTTTCCGCTACATCCGGCAGAATATGACTGCCTTCCTCCTCTGTCCTTGTGGGAATTTCCCACTTATCCAGAAGGTTTCCTTCCACATCAAAAAAACCAAGCTTTACCGTTGTACCTCCAACATCCACTCCAAATACATATTGACTCATAATGACCCTCTCTTTATCTTTATTATTTTTTCGCTGATTTATGCTGTATCCAGAAAAATTTATTCATCATCCTCGTCTTCATCCCTTTTTCTGGTAAGAGATTCCTGCACCCTTCTGTACAGTTCCTGTGCTGCGTTATAGCCCATTTTCTTTTGACGATGGTTGATTGCCGCAGATTCGCATATAATTGCCAGATTTCTTCCCGGACGAATGGGGATATTGTGGCACACAACCTTGTTACCCAGATATTCCGTGTATTCCTCCTCCAGACCCAGCCTGTCGTATTCTTTCTCCTTATCCCAATCCTCCAGGCGGATCACCAGATCGATGGTCTGGGTATCCTTGACGCTGGAAACACCAAATAAGGTCTTCACATCCACGATCCCAATACCCCGCAGTTCAATAAAATGTTTGGTAATATCCGGTGCAGAGCCTACCAGCGTATCGTCGCTTACCTTGCGGATCTCCACAGCGTCGTCCGTCACCAGACGATGTCCCCTCTTAATCAGCTCCAATGCCGCTTCGGATTTTCCAATGCCGCTTTCACCGGTAATCAGCACTCCCTCGCCGAAAACATCTACCAGCACGCCGTGAACCGAAATACAGGGCGCCAGTTTTACATTCAGCCATCTGATAATCTCCGCCATAAACGCGGAGGTTGCTTTCTTCGTCATCAGGATGGGAACATTGTTTTCGATCGCCACCTGTGTGAAAAGGGCATTGGGCTTCAACTCCCTGCAGAAAACCATTGCCGGTATATCGCAGGAGAGAAGTCTGTTGTAAACATCCCTCTGCCTCGCCTCCGGCAGCCCTTCCATATAGGTGTATTCCACAAATCCGATAATCTGCAGCCTGGTCGCCTCAAAATGCTCAAAATAACCTGCCATCTGAAGCGCCGGTCTGTTGATATCCGGCTGGGTGATCTTGATTTTTGAAATGTCCAGCTCCGGCGTCAGATTTTCCAGCTTCATTTTTTCAATAATCTGTTCCAATTTTACACTTGCCATACCCGCTCTTTTCCCTCCATCTTTTCTTTCGGCATTACCCTATACCTTCCGATATTGTATCATAAACATTTTACAATCACAATAGCTCCGAATCCTTGTGAAAAAAGGCATAAATTCCTTTTGCCACCGATTCCGGGATCTCGTCCACCCCTGCAAGCGCCGCTACGTCCGCATTTCTGATCTCCTCTATGGATCTAAAACAGCGCATCAGCGCCTTTCTTCTTGTCGGTCCCACCCCGGGGATCTCATCCAGTACCGATTTGACCTGTGCCTGGGAGCGCAGAGATCTGTGATACTCAATTGCAAAGCGGTGCGCCTCATCCTGGATCCTTGTAATCAGCTTAAACCCTTCGCTGTTTTTGTCAATTTCGATCTCCTCATTATTGTAATATAAGCCCCTGGTATTATGGTTATCATCCTTTACCATACCGCAGACAGGAATCTCCAGCTGTAACTCCTCCAGCACCTGCAGTGCAACGTTAACCTGCCCCTTGCCGCCATCCATCAGAAGCAGATCGGGGAATTTCGTAAAACTTCCAAATTCCTTTTCCAATTCCTTATCTGCAAGTTCCTTTTGCTCCTCTATGCCGTGCAAAAACCGCCTGGTCAGCACCTCCTTCATGCAAGCGTAGTCATCCGGTCCTGAAACCGTCTTAATGCGGAATTTCCTGTAATCGCTCCGCTTCGGCTTCCCCTTCTCATAAACCACCATGGAACCTACATTGGCAAACCCGCTGATATTGGAAATATCGTACGCTTCCATCCGGTTCACCTGGGAAATTCCCAAAAGCCCTCCGATCTCCTTCACCGCGCCGATGGTTCTCCCTTCCTCCCTGCGGATACGCTCCTTATCCTGGCTTAATACCAGCATTGCATTTTTTGCCGCCAGTTCTACCAATTTCTCCTTGGAACCGATCTTAGGCACCTTGAGATATACCTTTCCTCCTCTTCGCCTTGACAGCCATTGCTCGATTACCGCCATATCCTCAATTTCCTCCTGGAGCATCAACTCCCGGGGAATATAGGGGGTTCCCGCATAAAACTGTTTTACGAAGTCCAGCAGGATCTGTGCTCTGGGCGTCTCCAACACATGCTTCATATAAAAATGCTCCCGCCCGATCAGCTTTCCGTCTCTTACAAAAAAAACCTGCACCACCGCGTCCTGCCCATCCGCCGCCAGCGCAATAATATCCTTATCCTCCAGCGTACTGTCGGTAATTTTCTGCCTGGAAGCGATCTGCTTCACACTGTTGTACAAATCCCTGCACCGAATCGCCTCTTCAAATTCCAGCCGTTCAGAAGCCTCCTTCATTTTCTGTTCCAGTTCTTTTAAGGTATCCTGATAGCTTCCGTTGAGAAAATCCAGCGCCTTTTTTACCTGCTCCTGATACCGTTCCTTTGATATTCCGCCCTGGCAGGGCGCCAGGCACTGCTTAATATGATAATTCAGGCACGCCCTGTCATTCCCGCATTCTCTGGGAAGATTTCTGTTGCAGGTGCGCAGTTGGTAAAGCTTATTAATCAAATCGATGGTATCCCTTACCGCCGATACGCCGGTATAAGGACCAAAATACCGGGAATGATCCTTTTTCATCTGCCGGGAAAGAAGCACTCGGGGATATTCCTCCCCCATTGTCACTTTAATATATGGATAAGTCTTATCATCCTTCAACAGTGTATTGTACTTGGGGCTGTGTTCCTTGATCAGGTTGTTTTCCAGAACAAGCGCCTCCAGTTCCGAATCCGTCACAATATATTCAAAGCGGCTGATCAAGGTCACCATCTTATCGATCTGCGGTCCTCTGCCGATATTTTTGCGAAAATAAGACCTGACACGGTTGTGCAGATTCACCGCCTTGCCAACATAAATGACATTATCTTTCTCGTCATGCATGATATAAACGCCCGGACAATTGGGGAGTTTTTTTAGTTCTTCCTGAATATCAAACATAAATTTTGTCTCCGGTCCATAATTCGTAAAAAGGACATCACTGCGAATCACTTTCGTTCTTCTCATGATGCCCGCTTTTCCTGTTAACATAAGGGCAGCTCCTAAAGCGCCCTGCCCGTTGTTTTATTTTTCAAGGAAATCCGAAGATGCGTTGGAAAACCGTCCGGCGGTGTGCCCATCCTCCTGGCTCCGTGAATTTCCCGAATCTGAAAGACTTTGGTCTTCTTTTAAGGGCTCCTCTTTCGCCGGTTCTTCTTTCTCTTTTTTCTGTTCTTCAGGAGAATTCTCTTCCTCCTCCGGCTCCGGAATTCCTTTTTCCTTTCGATAGATCTTCATAAATTCCTTGCCGCTGATGGTCTCTTTCTCAATCAGGTGCGCCGCAAGCTTATCCATCAATTCCCGGTTGCCTGCAAGCAGCTCCTTTGCTTCCTCATAACACTGCTTCAGGGTTTCCATGATTTCCGTATCTACATCCGCTGCCGTGCGGTCGCTGCAGGTCAGCCGCGCGCCACCGCCTAAGTACTCGCTTTCTACCGTTGCAAGCCCCATCAGCCCGAAACGCTTGCTCATACCGAAACGGGTAATCATATTGGTAACCATGTTGGTTGCCTGTTCAATGTCGTTTGCCGCTCCTGTGGTCACATTGCCAAAAACAATCTCCTCCGCTGCCCTGCCGCCCAGAAGGCTTACCAGCCTGTCATGAAGCTCCGCTTCCGTCTGCAGATACTTCTCCTCCTCCGGCACATGCATCACATAGCCTAAGGCGCCCATGGTCCTGGGGACAATGGTGATCTTCTGCACCGGTTCTGAATTCTTCTGAAGGGCACTGATCAGCGCATGCCCTACCTCATGATAGGAAACGATCTTTCTTTCTTCCTTGCTCATGATCCGGTCTTTCTTTTCTTTTCCTACCAGAACCTGCTCCACCGCATCGAACAGATCCTTCTGGGTCACATATTCTCTGCCGTGCTGGACTGCATTGATTGCCGCCTCGTTGATCATATTGGCAAGATCGGCTCCTACCGCTCCGCTGGTGGCAAGGGCAATGGCATCCAGATCTACGCTTTCGTCCAGGTGCACATCCTTGGCGTGCACCTTCAGGATCTCCACTCTTCCTTTCAAATCCGGTTTATCTACAATAATTCTTCTGTCAAAACGCCCCGGGCGCAGAAGCGCCTTATCCAGAATTTCAGGGCGGTTGGTTGCCCCCAGCACCAAAATACCCTTGGAGGTATCAAAGCCATCCATCTCAGACAACAGCTGGTTCAAGGTCTGCTCCCGTTCCTCGTTACCGCCGCCGTACTTGCTGTCACGGCTTCGTCCGATGGCATCTATTTCATCGATGAAAATGATACAGGGCGCGTTCTTAGTTGCCTCCTTAAACAAATCCCTTACACGGGAAGCGCCTACGCCTACGTACAATTCAATAAAATCCGAACCGGAAAGGGAAAAGAAAGGCACCTTTGCCTCCCCTGCAACCGCTTTTGCCAGCAGAGTCTTACCGGTTCCGGGAGGTCCCACAAGCAAGGCTCCCTTAGGAAGCTTTGCGCCAATCCGTGCATATTTTCCGGGATTGTGAAGGAAGTCCACTACCTCCTGGAGGGATTCCTTTGCCTCGTCTTCTCCGGCAACATCCTTAAAAGTAATACCCGTTTCCCGCTGCACATACACCTTTGCGTTGCTTTTTCCAACACCCATAGGACCGCCGCCCTTGGACATTTTGCGGAACAGGAAGCTCAACAGAACCCACATGATCAAAAACGGGAACACGTAAGACAGTAAAAAGCTGATAATCGTACTGGTTCTGTCCGCCACCTGCCCTTTCACCTCAACATCATGGGCAAGGAGACGGCTGGTCAGGGTATCATCATCCTCGATCTTTCCGGTGTAATAGCTTACCATTGGATTCATGCCATACAAATACATGATGGGGGATTGATTCTCCTTATCCGCCTTGGGCTGGATATAGATCCTGTCTCCTCCAATCACCACCGCCTCAATCTTTTCTTCCTCCAGCATCTGTATAAACTCACTGTAGGAAATTTCTTTCTCCGAATCTCCTGTCAGCATCTTCACAAAAAAGCTCACTAAAAGAAGGGACAAAAGCGCCGCAATCAGAAAGGTGATAATATTCTGTTTCCTTGGATCCCCGCCAGAGCCGCCGGGACCGCCATTTCCGTTGTTGTTATTGGACGGACCGCCGTTTCCTCCGTGACCGCCATCGTACTGATTCAAATTATTGTCGCTCATTTAAATACTCTTTCCTTTTAATATTGGTTCGCTGGTCAAATCTACTCCCAGCTTCTTAAATGTTTTTATATCCACCTCCGAAAGCATCACCGAAGTATGTACCTGACAGCCTTTCAGCTTTGGGAGCTGTTCCAACGCCTTTTTGGCGTTTCTATCGTTCAATGCGGAAATAGAAAGGGCAATCAGCACTTCATCCGTATGCAGCCGGGGATTTTTTCCTCCCAGGTATTTGGTTTTTAACTCCTGGATCGGCTCAATTGCCTCAGGGGAAATCAAATGGGTGTCATGATCCACTCCCCCCAGATATTTCAAAGCGTTTAGCAGCAGCGCCGCCGACGCTCCAAGCAGATCCGTGGTCTTGGAGGTGATGATGGTTCCGTCCGAAAGCTCAATAGCTGCCGTGGGAACCCCTAACTCCTGGGCGCGTTTGCGTGCCGCGACGGTGACCTTTCTGTCGTCCGTGGTAATCTTTGCCTGCTTCAGTAAAAGCTCTATCTTGTAAACGTCGTTTTCCTTTGCTTTCCCTCTGATCAGGTCGTTCATTGCCGTATAATAACGGCGGATAATTTCCATGTAGGACGCCTGACTGCATATTTCATCGTCCACTATGCAGTTGCCCGCCATATTAACGCCCATATCTGTGGGGGATTTATAAGGATTCTTCCCGTAAATCCCTTCAAAAATCGCATTCAGCACCGGAAAAATTTCGATATCCCTGTTATAATTGACCGCCGTTTCCCCATATGCCTCCAGATGAAAGGGATCAATCATATTAATATCGTTCAAATCGGCTGTTGCCGCCTCATAGGCAAGATTGATGGGGTGTTTCAGAGGAATATTCCAAATAGGGAAGGTCTCATACTTGGCATAACCCGCTTTGATTCCTCTTTTATTGTCATGATAAAGCTGGGAAAGGCAGGTTGCCATCTTCCCGCTGCCCGGTCCCGGTGCGGTGACCACCACAAGAGGTCTGGTGGTTTCAATATATTCATTTTTGCCGTATCCTTCATCACTGACAATCAGCGGAATATTGGAAGGATACCCCTCAATGGCATAGTGCAGATATACCTTTACGTTCTTTTTTTCCAGCCGCTCTTTGAAATCAGCGGCTCTGGTCTGACCGGCATAATGGGTCAGCACCACGCTTCCCACGTAAAGTCCTCTGCTTTCAAATTCCTGCATCAGCCGCTGCACATCCTCGTCATAGGTAATGCCCAGATCGCCGCGTATTTTATTCTTTTCAATATCGGCGGCATTTATTACAATAATAATTTCCGCTCTGTCGGAAAGCTTCATCAGCATACGCAGCTTACTGTCCGGCTCAAATCCCGGCAGCACTCTGGAAGCATGAAAGTCGTCAAAAAGCTTTCCTCCGAATTCCAGATATAACTTATCTCCGAACTCATTAATCCTTTCTTCAATATGCTCCGACTGCATCTTCAAGTACTTCTCGTTGTCAAATCCTGCTCTCATAAGTTTGCTCCCTCATTTAAATACCGATTCTAATTGTAGCACAACCCTCCTGATTATTCCATAAAAAAGAAATGAACTAATATCAATTTTTTATTAAATACAAAATAGGAACAAACATTGGGAAGCATACTCCCAAACAGCCCTCAAGTTCATAAAATAATGCTTTTCTTCTCTGAACCAAGAAGAAAAGCATTCATTGTATGGGTCATTAATCCCAGTGCCCTATCTCTTCCGTTTCCAAAACCGGCGAATGACATATCGGGCACGGTGTCTTTTCAATCTCTTCCACCAGCTCCGGTTTTTGTCCACACTGCCGGCAGACTCCTATATATTCCCTGCCATCCTCCTCAAGACATAAAACCGGAACACTCTCTATGCGCCCGCATTTCTTACAGCAGGACAACTGATAGGCAAAGGTAAAAGGAATAAGCTCCCCTTCCTTAAGGCAGCTTTTAATCTCCTTTCTGATATCTTCCCCGTATAGATCCGCTATCCATTCCAGCTTTCCATGAACCAGACCGCATCCTGTTCTGCATTCCCATTCGCTCCCGCATGACCTGCAGACAATTCTCTTTAATTCTCCCACTTTATCCGGCTCCCTTCTCCAATCGCCTACCGCAGAAGATCAAGCAGCATATCCGGCTGATGATTCGCCTGTGCCAGCATAGACTGACCCGCCTGAAGCAATATCCGTAAATTGGAAAATCGTACCATTTCCTCTGCCATATCCGTATCTCTGATACGGGATTCCGCCGCAGTTGTGTTTTCAACCACGTTATTCAGATTTCTAATCGTGTGCTCCAAACGGTTTTGAATTGCGCCATACTGACTGCGCACATTGCTCACATAGGTAATCGCGTTCTTTGCGGCGCTCACTGCATCCGCTGCATCTTCTATTGTTTTCACATTTGTATCGGTAATTCCAAGAGCGTTTGCATCCATCTGATAGAGGTCGATATGGATGAATTCGTCTTCCTGGGCATCTGTTCCCACCAGGATGCCCAGTCTGGCTCCTCCGCTTAAATCCACCGCTATCTTGGAAGGATCAATTCCAAATAACTGTTCCGGCGCCGTAGCGCCCAGGATACTGGTTCCCCCTTCCGAAAGGGTATTGGTTATCACAGAACCTGCGCCGTCCCTGGACTCATACGCGAGTTTTCTGACAAATTCCACAAAATCCTTGTCTCCGTTGCTGAACAACTTTGCAATTTCCGACTCCGTTTTTCCGGTTCGCCCTTTGATCGCATCCCCAAGGCTCTTGCCTGCCAGCAGATCTTCAAACACCTTATTCATTCCATTTGCAATGTTGGCGCCTGTCACCGCTCCTCCACCGTTTGCAAGATAGCCTATATATGCCGCTCCCAGATACCCGTGTCCATAGGGTCTCCCGTTCATCGTAAATCTTTTCAGATAAGCGCCGATATTGCCGTCCTGGCTGTCGTCCTGATCGCTTTGAAGCTTTTTGGCATAATAAAGTAACGTGTCGTTCCAACCGGTGGTAAAGCCTCCCCCTGCAAGCTGGGCGGTTCCCTCCACAAACCAGGTAGGATATTTTTCACCTTTCCTGCCGCTCATACCGTCCGTCAGATTGTACTGCATAACTGTGTGCATCAATTCATGGGCTATCGTAGATTCCAACACCTCTGCCTTCGATCCCGTTCCTTCCGCGTCTGCATCGCTAAAATCGGCGGAATCCACCTTGATTAGCATGGAGACGGGTCTGCCGCTCCCGCCGTAAGAATACTGAGCGTAAGCAAGGGTATTGTTAGGACCGTCTATAAAAGCCACATTCAGCGCCATCTTGATGGGCGTTGTTCCCGTTGCCTGCTCCAATGCCGGAAAAGCATCAAATATCTGTCTTACCGCATTGGGCACAAATTCCTTGGCAATCTTCTCAGCTAACACACTGCCGCTGGTCACATCCACACCGGCGCGCCCTGCAGCCCCTGCATCCTGAGCGGATTCCACCTCTATGGTTCCGTCCTGAAGATTACAGGTCAAGTCAAATTTATAACTTTTCATGACGTTCCCTGACCTGGGCGAAAGCCCGTCATCGGGAAAAAGCTTTCTCTCGTTAAAAACCGTATGATGTGCTGAGGCATCGATCTGTGCCTTGATCTCCTGTATCTCATCGTCCACCAGTTGCCTGTCGTCATCCGACAACGTACCGTTTGCAGCCTTAATTGCCAGTTCATTGATTCGGTGCAGCATTTCATGCACTTCCTGCAATGCCCCTTCCGCTGACTGTACCAGGGAAATGCCGTCCTGTGCATTCGCCGCTGCCTGGGTCAGTCCCCTGATCTGTCTGCGCATCTTCTCCGAAATGGACAAACCCGCCGCATCATCCGCCCCGCGATTGATTCGATAACCGGAGGAAAGCTTTTCCATGGTCTTTGTATTACTGCAATTATTGATACCGAACTGTCTGCCTGCGTTCCATGCAGGCATGTTATTTCTGATAGATAGCATTCCTTTGCCCTCAGTTTTCTCAATCTCTTTCAGCAGTGTCCGTCAAAAACTAATAATATAATTTTATATCGG
The DNA here is from genome assembly GCA_002492465.1 of Lachnospiraceae bacterium UBA7093. Taxonomy (GTDB): domain Bacteria; phylum Bacillota; class Clostridia; order Lachnospirales; family Lachnospiraceae; genus Suilimivivens. The sequence continues at coordinate 40,413 of DKYT01000011.1, forward strand.
CAAAACAGCTGATAAATTTTAGTGAAAATAATAAATATAAATACCGCTATATATAAAATGCCGCTATTGACAAGTAAATGGGCGGGTGCTAAAATTCCTATATCAAGCAAAGGCGCTATGAGCATGGCTCATAGTGCCTCTTTTTTATTACAATAAGCCGGCGTAACGGCGTTTGTTGATTAAGGAGTATTATTATGGCTGTAAAATACGTTTTTGTAACCGGCGGCGTGGTTTCCGGCTTGGGCAAGGGAATCACCGCCGCTTCTCTGGGAAGGCTGCTGAAGGCAAGAGGATATAAGGTGACCATGCAAAAGTTTGACCCCTATATCAACATCGACCCGGGCACCATGAACCCCATTCAGCATGGAGAAGTTTTCGTTACCGAGGATGGAACCGAAACCGATCTGGATCTGGGACATTATGAGAGATTCATTGATGAAAATCTGGACAAGAACTCCAATGTAACTACCGGAAAGATCTATTGGTCCGTGCTCCAGAAGGAACGGCGGGGAGACTATGGCGGCGGCACCGTTCAGGTCATTCCTCACATTACCAATGAGATCAAAAGCCGTTTTTACCGCAATTTTGCGGATGAAGAAACCCGGATTGCCATTATCGAAGTAGGAGGCACCGTAGGCGACATCGAGAGCCAGCCTTTTCTGGAATCCATTCGCCAGTTTCAGCATGAAGTGGGACATGAAAACGCCATCCTGATTCATGTTACCCTGATTCCTTACCTGAAAGCTTCCCAGGAGATGAAAACCAAGCCCACTCAGGCGAGCGTAAAAGAATTACAGGGAATGGGCATCTGGCCTGATATCATTGTCTGCCGAAGCGAACATCCCCTGAATCAGGGTATTAAGGATAAAATCGCCCTTTTCTGCAACGTGCCCAACAGTCACGTACTGCAAAACCTGGATGTGGAATATCTTTATGAAGCGCCCCTCGCCATGGAAAACGAGCGGCTTGCCCAAGTCACCTGCGAATGCCTGAACCTTGTCTGCCCTGAACCGGATCTCACCGACTGGAAAGCAATGGTGGAAGCCCTGCGCACCCCTGTGGGAGAGGTTACCATCGCCATTGTAGGAAAATATGTCCAGCTTCACGATGCCTATATCAGTGTTGTGGAAGCATTAAAGCACGGCGGCATTGCCAATCACGTCACAGTCAACATCCAATGGGTGGATTCCGAAACCGTAACCGATCTGACCGTAAACCAGCTTTTAGAGAGCGCGGACGGCATTCTTGTACCCGGTGGCTTCGGTCCCCGTGGTATTGAGGGCAAAATCTGTGCCATTCGCTATGCAAGAGAACATCAAGTCCCCTTCCTGGGACTCTGTCTGGGTATGCAGCTTTCCATTGTAGAGTTTGCCCGCCATGTGATCGGCTTTAGCGATGCCCACAGCATAGAACTGGATCCCTCCACTACCCACCCGGTGATCGCTCTCATGCCCGACCAGAACGGTGTGGAAGACATTGGCGGAACCCTCCGCTTAGGTTCCTATCCCTGCCTGCTGGATCCCTCCTCTCTCGCCTACAAGCTATATGGGGAGAAGATCATCCACGAACGTCACAGACACCGCTATGAGGTAAACAACGATTACCGCAGCGTCCTCACGGAACACGGCATGAAGCTCTCCGGAACCTCCCCCGACAACCGTATCATCGAAATGTGCGAGCTGCCGGAGCACCCCTTCTTCATTGCCACCCAGGGACACCCAGAGTTAAAATCAAGACCCAACCGCCCCCATCCTCTCTTCAAAGGATTGATCAAGGCAGCCATCGACCACAAACAGTAAATCGAAAACTGGGGGCAAACGCCCCGCGCCCTGACGGAGGCTGGCGGATTAAAAAAAGAAGCTTGTGCAAACGACTTTTGCACCATGGAGATGAGACTCAAAAAACACAGAAGCCAATGCTTCTGCGTTTTTTGTTTTAAGAGGCTCATCGCAATGTCCGGTGCAATGGAGCGCGCACAAATTCTTTTTTTAATCCGCCAGCCTCCGTCAGGGCGCGGGGCGTTTGCCTCGACACCTTTTCATATTTTATTACATTCTTGCGGTGTCTACATTTTCTTTAAACCACTGGTATGCCAGCTTTACGCCTTCTTCAAGCTCTACCTTATGCGTCCATCCCAGCTCGTGGAGCTTGTCTACGTTGGTAAGCTTTCTGGGGGTTCCATCGGGCATATCTTTATTCCAGACAATTTCGCCCTCATAGCCCACTACTTTTTGAACGGTTTCGGCAAGCTCTTTGATGGTCACTTCCTTGCCGGTTCCAATATTGACGTGCTGCTCTCCGTTGTAATGCTCCAACAAGAATACGCAGGCGTCCGCCATATCGTCCACATAGAGGAACTCTCTCAAAGGGGTACCCGTTCCCCAAAGCTCCACTGTAGGCGCACCTTTTACCTTTGCCTCGTGAAATTTGCGGATCATTGCAGGCATTACATGAGAGCCCTGAAGGTCGTAATTGTCGTGAGGACCGTACAGGTTTGTAGGCATACAGCTGATGAAATCATCCCCATATTGTCTCTTATAAAATTTGCACATTTCCAAGCCTGAGATCTTGGCAATGGCATAAGCTTCATTGGTCTCCTCCAAAGGTCCTGTCAGAAGCGCATCCTCGGGGATGGGCTGGGGCGCCAGCTTGGGGTAAATGCAGGTGCTTCCCAAAAAGAGCAGCTTTTTCACCTGATATCTGTGGCAGCATTCGATTACATTGCATTGAATTTGCAGATTTTCATATGCAAAGTCCGCAGGCGCCGTGTTGTTTGCGTTGATTCCTCCCACCTTTGCCGCTGCCAAAACTACCACATCCGGTTTTTCCATCTCAAAAAATTCCCGCACTGCCGCCTGATTGGTGAGATCCAGTTCCTTGTGGGTTCTGCCGATAATGTTCTGGTAGCCTTTCGCCTGGAGATTTCTCACAATCGCGCTTCCCACCAGTCCTCTATGACCTGCCACATAAATTTTATCTGTTTTTTCCATCGCTTTTTCCTTCCTTCTTTGTTTTATGGTTGCCGAAACCCTTCCCTAATAGTATCTCCCAGGAAAATATCCCCCGCCTTTATGGGTGAAGCGGGAAAATCCCGATATCCTGTCCGGTCTCCCTCCACAGGATAATAAAACGTTACGCCGTGAAGCTCATAGGGTATGGTTTCAAAATTTTCGTAATCCTTCTGCCGTATCAAATATTCCCCGGTGGCTCCCCGGTAGACCTCCATTCCAAATGCAGCCAGCTTATACACACAGAAAACTCCTGCCAATATCATATAGATTTTAAACCGATCCAGATGGGGGCTGATCTTTAAATAAAGATATCCCCACACCACCACCGGAAGCAGCCACAAAAACACACAGCCATACCGGATCAGGGGCGCCGTCAAAAGCCAGAACAAAAAACAGACCGCAAGGGTTCCCGCAACATGAAGAAAATCCACCATCTCTTTTTTCTTCTTTAAAAGCGCATAAACCGCCAACAATAAAAGCAACGCCAAACCTCCAGCCGCCATTGCCAGAAATACCTTGTTGCTGCCGTCAAGGCTGCGAATCCACTCCGGAAGCCATTGGGCGATTTCTTCCCCATATCGCTCCACATCGGAAAATCCTCTTCCCCACACCTGTATCTCCCTTGCATCGTATTCCGCCATTCCTTTGGGAATCTTAAAGGCAAAGGAAAACAGGTCTATAGAAGTAAAGGGATAGACGAGCCATCCCGACAAAATCACGTTCCGCGTCAAAAAAGGCGCTACCGCCAAAACACCCAGCCCCAGAAACCGGAAAATTTCTTTTCCTCTCTTTTCTCTGATCATCATAACCGCCGGTTTCAGCGTAAGGAGAAGAAGCAAAGCGCCGGAAAGCTTGACGGTGAGAACCACCACACATAACAGGCTTAAAAGCCCATAAGGAAGATAGGAGTTTTCTTTTTCTTCTATCAGCTCCAGCCACCTGATCACAATATAAAAAACCAAAAGCACCATAAAATAATCGGATGCCGGCGACACCATTTCGTCAAAAATAATCAGCAGATAGTAAACCGCCGTAAGCCTTGCCAGATCGGAAAGCCTGGGTTTCTTCCATCTTTTCCAGGTAAATCCTTCCGTACAGACCAGCCCCAGTAAAAAAGCAAGAAACCCTACACAGCAATGGTAAGACTGCCCTCCCAGAAACGCCATACTGTAAAGTGCCGAAATGCAAAACCCTGCGCTGTTGTAGGCAAGCCTACTGTGCAGGTTGCCAAGCCCGGGAACCACACCGTATTCCTCAATCCAGCGAATGCTTTGGGCATGGTACAGACTGGTGTCATAGTGTATGATGCCTGTGGACGTGCCATAGGCAAACACCAGAAAAAGCACTATGACAACGACCGCTTTCAGGGGCGTAATGGTCAGACGCCAGGTATGAAGATTTTCCAATAGCTGTTTTCTATAACCTGCGATACATAAAATGCAGATAAGAAGCAGTGCCAGATTCGCCATAAGCCCAACCTTCCAGAAAATGCTGAAAAGCTGGGCATAAACTGTGACCGCTCCGAAACCTGCATACAGATAACCGGTTTCTTTTCCGCACTGATATGCCGTCTTCCCTTTCATAACATGAATACAGGCAAAACCAATCACATAACAGGTAAACAGCATGTACAGCCATATGAGTATGACAGAGAGCATTGCATCTTCCTCTTTTACTTTTGTAATGAACCCTTACTTTCTGCTTCCCTTATATTCACTGCAGCTCATTCCTGCTATTTCTTTCAGATCACTGTCCAGCATCATTGCCACCAGACCTTCAAAACTTACTTTCCGTTTCCAGCCCAGTTCCTTTTCCGCTTTCGCTGCATTTCCCCACAGAAATTCAACCTCAGCCGGACGATAAAATTCCGGATTCACATCCACCAGTAATTTCCCGGTGTCAGCGTCAAAGCCCTTTTCCTCCGCTCCTGTTCCTTCCCATCTAATAGTGATGCCAAGCTGCCTAAATGCCGCCTCCACAAATTCTCTTACGGTATGGGTCTCGTTGGTAGCAAGCACATAATCGTCAGGCTTATCCTGCTGCAACATCATCCACATTCCTTCTACATAATCTCCTGCAAATCCCCAGTCCCGCTTCGCATCCATATTTCCCAGGGAAAGCTTTTCCTGTTTGCCGGCAATTATATTTGCAATGGCAAGGGTAATCTTTCTTGTAACAAAATTCTCACCCCGTCTGGGAGATTCATGGTTGAACAGAATGCCATTGCAGGCAAACATATTGTAGGATTCCCTGTAATTTACCGTAATCCAGTAAGAGTACAGCTTTGCTGCGCCGTAAGGGCTTTTGGGGTAAAAAGGGGTGGTTTCGCTTTGAGGCGCCGTCTCCGGAAGCCCGCCAAAAAGCTCAGAAGTAGATGCCTGATAATACCTGCAATTGCCGCCGTTTACCCGAATTGCCTCCAGCAGCTTCAACGTGCTTACCCCTGTAGCCTCCGCCGTATACTCAGGTACGTCAAAGGATATGCCTACATGGGACTGGGCGGCAAGATTATATACCTCGGTGGGGCGGATCTCCCCGATCAGGCGCATCAGATTGCTGGAATCCGTTGTATCTGCAAAATGCAGAAAAAATTTCACTTTATTATATTTGGAATGAATAATATGATCGATTCTCGCCGTATTGCTAATGCTGTGCCTTCGGATTAAACCGTGTACCTCATATCCCTTCCCCAGCAAAAACTCAGCCAAATAGGAACCGTCCTGACCTGTAATACCTGTAATTAACGCTACTTTCTGCATAACTTTCTCCTTATCCTTATTTATTATCTTTTATATCTGTTTCCCTGCCGGGCTAAAGGGATGCAACGATAACCGCTATGACAATTCCAAGAATTGCCCCCATCAAAACCTGCAGCGGCGTATGTCCCACAAATTCTTTCAGCTTTGCCTCCGGGCTGATGTTTTTACCCATATTGGTAAATACCTCCAGCATTTCGTTGAGCACCTGCCCCTGCTTGCCTGTCTCCCTGCGAACTCCCATGGCGTCATACATCACAATAATGGCAAGCATGACTGTTACGGCAAACTCAAAGCCGCTTCCTCCATACTGTATTCCCGTTGCTGTGGCAAGGGCGCACACTGTCGCCGAGTGGGAGCTTGGCATACCGCCGCTGCCCACCATCCTCTCCGCCACAAATTTCTTCGTCAGTATCAGGTGGATCAGCGTTTTTAGGATCTGCGCCACCAGCCAGCCAAGGGCTGCAGAAATGAAAATTTTATTTTGAAATAATTCCCTTATAAAATCCATTTTATACAAGTTCCTTCATATAAACGGCAAGCGCATCCCGCCAATCAGCGAACATAAAATCTGTGGTCAACTTCAGCATATAATTTTCCAATATGGAATAGGCTGGTCTGGGCGCCTTTGCTCCGAATTCCTCTGTGGTGATCGCCTTTACCTTTGTATCCTTACCCGCCAGTCTGAAAATCTCTCCTGCAAACTCCGCCCAGGAGCAGCTTCCCTCACAGGTAGCATGGAATACACCGTAGTTTTCTGTAAAAAGAAGGTGTGAGATCGCCCCTGCAAGCTCCCTGGCACTGGTAGGGCTTCCCACCTGGTCTCCTACCACTTTAACCTGGTCATTGGTCTCCGAAAGACGCAGCATGGTTTTCACAAAGTTTTTCCCATCCCCGTACAGCCATGCCGTCCTTAAAATGAAATACCGGCTGGCAAAATCCTTCACCATATTTTCTCCTGCAAGCTTCGTGGTTCCATAAGCGCCCTGGGGATTGGGCTTGTCAAACTCAACATAAGGCTTATCCGCTTTACCGTCAAAAATATAATCGGTAGAAATATGCACCATCTTTGCTCCTGTTTCAGAAGCTGCAATACTTAAATTTCTTGGGCCAATGGCATTAATGCGATATGCCTTGTCCCACTCATCCTCACAGGCATCCACACCCGTATGGGCGGCGCAGTTGATAATGGCATAGGGCTTTACCTCCCTGGCAAGCTCCATGACCTTGTCAATATTGGTAATATCAAGTTCCGCCACATCCGTGTTGACAAATTCAATTTCACTGTTACCCTTCATCTCAAGATTAATCGCACGCCCCAACTGTCCGTTGCAACCCGTTACGATAACTTTCTTCATATCATCAAATCTTCCTTTCACATATTTTAAACATCCGCTTATTATTTTACCCTTTTTCCCCATTTTAGACAAGGGTTTCATAAAATATCCCATTCTCCGCACCATAGCAAAATTTCGGTTCCTTCTTTTTCACAGGATAAACTGTTGTCATGCCACATATTTCGTAATATTTTCTTAATATTTTTGTATATGTTTTTACACAATTTGCTAGTGACTCTTATTTCCATGTATGTTATAATAATAACCGTGTAATTAGAGATAGTTACGATATTTTAACAATTGAAAGCGAGGAAATATGATGAAAAGATTACAAGTTCTATGTCTTGTAGCCTTGTCTTCATCTCTTTTATTGTTCGGCTGCGGAAAAGATTCCGATGAAGTGGTTGCTCCTGTGGTTGAACCCATTGTAGAGCCGCAGACCCAGACCGAGGGCGGTACCGGAGAAGAGACTGAAAGCACAGACGAGCTTGATACCCCGCCGGCAGAGGGTATGGCGAGAAGCAGGCTGACCCATGAATGGGTAAGCGAGGATGTTGCAAAGACGCGTCCTGTTGCCATTATGATCCCCAACTCTAAAACAGCAAGCCAATATGGCATTTCAAATGCATCCGTTCTGTACGAATGCAACGTGGAAGGCAGTATGACAAGGCTGATGGGCGTGTTTGAGGACTGGAGCAACATTGAGAAGCTGGGTAACATCAGAAGCTGCCGTGACTACTATGTTTATTGGGCTTTTGAATGGGATGCCATCTATATTCATTACGGCGGACCTTTCTACATAGACGATATTATCGGAAGAAGCGATACTCAAAATATCAACTGCATTCAGTATGGAAACGCAACCTTCCGGGACAAGGCAAAGAATTCAACCGACAACGCCTTTACCTCCACCGATAGAATTAAGGACGCTGCCGCCCATTATAACTATCCTCTGGAGTACAGAGAAGGTTATGCGGATGAAGAGCATTATCTCTTTGCTTCCGAAAAAGAGCCTAACACATTGGATCAATATGCAGATGCCATTACCGCCGCTAAGGTGGACATGTCTCCTGCCTATCCTGTTACCAACTGCTATTTTGAATACAATGAGTCCACCGGGCTTTACGACAGATACCAGCATTTATCCGGTGACAGCGACGGTCCTCATATCGACCTGGCAAACAACCAGCAGCTTGCTTTCAAGAATCTGCTGATCCAGAATACTTATTATGAAGTAAGAGACCAAAAGGGCTATCTTGCTTTCCAGTGCCATGACACTACCCGCGACGGCTGGTTCTTTACCAACGGGAAAGGTATTCATGTTACCTGGGAGAAGACCTCCGACTACGGCGCTACCAGATACTACGATGACGCCGGAAACGAGATCAAGCTGAATCCCGGCAAGACCATGGTCTGCATCTTAGAAGACGGCGATACCTTTACGGTAGATGGAAAAACCATCGAAGCCGATTAAGCAAAATGATATAAACCTATCAGGAAACCCCGGAGCGAATTGATTCACCCCGGGGTCTTTTGATGCATTGTATTTCATCAGATAAGCCGGCTCACAAAGTGTGGCGGCGTTCGTTGATCTCCAAGTCCAGCCTGTTAATTGCCGAGAAAATGGCGCGCACCGAAGCTCTGGTAATATTCGAGCTTACGCCTACGCCGTAAGTGACTCTTCCGCTGTCTGCATCCAGCAGATGAATATACGCCGCCGCCTGAGAATTGGAACCGCTTTGAAGGGCGTGCTCCTCATAGTCCAGAATCTTAATTTTCGTGCCAAGCTCCTGCTGCATACCTCTTTGAACCGCATCGATAGGTCCGTTTCCCACAGCCTCGAACTTCTTCTCTGTTCCATGATCTGTATAGATCACATGTACTCTTGTATCAAACTCTGACTGAACCTCATCGCTGAGATCGTCCACCCGCAGCCTGCGGAAATGAATCGGTTCCTTTTTATCCAAATATTCCTTTCGGAATGCCTCCATGATCTCGTCCGGCGAAACCTCCCCCTGTTTTTCAGAAATGTCCTGAATCACATTCGCAAATTCCCTGTGCATTCCCTTTGGCAGCTTAAAGCCGAAATAGGTATCCATCACAAAAGCAACGCCGCCCTTTCCGGACTGAGAATTAATACGCACAATAGGCTCGTACTCTCTTCCGATATCCGAGGGATCGATGGGCAGATAGGGTACCTGCCAGTATTCGCTTTTTCTCTCCTTCATCGCCTTAACGCCCTTATTGATGGCATCCTGATGAGAACCTGAAAAGGCGGTAAACACCAGCTTTCCGGCATAGGGATGTCTGGGGTGGATGGGAATCTTACAGCATCTCTCATACAGCTCAATGATCTCATTGATCTTTTCAATGTGAAGCTCCGGATCAATCCCCTGAGAAAACATATTGTAGGCAATGTTCAGCACATCCACATTTCCGGTTCTCTCACCATTGCCAAACAGGGTTCCCTCCACTCTTTCCGCACCGGCAAGCATGGCAAGCTCCGCCGAGGCAACTCCTGTACCTCTGTCATTGTGGGGATGCACACTGAGAATAATGCTTTCCCTGTTCTTAAAATGTGTGTTCATCCATTCGATCTGATCCGCATACACATTCGGCGTGTTCATTTCCACAGTGGAAGGCAGATTTATGATTATGGGATTTTCTTTATCAGGTCCCCACGCCTCCTGCACAGCCGTGCAGATTTCAAGGGCAAAATCCAGTTCCGTTCCGGTAAAGCTTTCAGGGGAATATTCCAGAATGATTTTTCCCGGAAACTTTGCGGCGCGCTCCTTTACCATCAACGTCCCCTTAACTGCAATATCAACGATCTCTTCCCGGCTCATGCCGAATACCACGTCCCTCTGCAGCGTGGAAGTGGAATTGTAGATATGCACAATCGCCTCTTTACAGCCTTCTATGGATGCAAAGGTGCGGTCGATCAGTTCTTCCCGGCATTGGGTAAGCACCTGCACCCGTACGTCGTCGGGAATCATTTTGCGCTCAACCAGTTGGCGCAGAAAGTCATATTCAATCTGGCTCGCCGCCGGGAAACCGATTTCAATTTCCTTAAATCCCAGCTTCACCAGATACTGAAACATTTCAATTTTTTCACTGACCACCATGGGGTCGATCAACGCCTGGTTTCCGTCCCTTAAGTCCACGCTGCACCAAACCGGCGCTTTTTCAATCTCCTTGTTCGGCCATTTTCTTTCCGGATAATCAACCACCGGATTTTTTCTGTAACGCTTATAATTCAGCATATTTTTCTCCTCCATACAATAGAAAGCCGATCCGAGATAAGACAGACCGGCTTTAATATACATATAACTCTTTGAAGCTTGGGGATTACTCGCCTAAACCGTTTTCGATTGCTTTTACCAAAGTTTGAAGCGCTTCCTCCTCATCCTCCCCCTCGCAGATAAATTCAATTTCGTCACCGCATTTTACACAGGCACCCAGAACGCTCAGTACACTTTTTGCGTTTGCAGTATTATCTCTAAACGTAAAGGTTATCAATGACTTAAACTGCATTGCTTCCTTGCACAGGATGCCGGCTGACCGTAAGTGAAGACCTGTTGGGTTCTTAATAACCACCTTTTGCCTTACCATACTATTTTCCTCCAATTCATTTTCTGCCTGATACTCCCGCTCATACCTCTCTTCAATACTATAACATCTTTCCATGGCTTTCTCAAGTATTACTTCGTTACAGTATGACGTTCTGTATCATACAGGTTTACAGCATAATATCCTGAATCAGTTCGGCAAGCTGTTTTGCATCCTTTTCGATCATCTTCTGGTCTTTTCCTTCGATCATAACACGTACCATAGGCTCTGTACCCGAAGGACGGATCAGCACCCTTCCCTCGCCTGCAAACTTCTGATTCAGCTTCTGGATCGCGTCGGCAATCTCCGGATATTCCATATATCTTTCTTTCTTGTGATTGGGAACCTTGGCATTCACAAGCGCCTGCGGAAGCACCTCCATAATAGAAGCAAGCTCCGATAAGGGTTTGCCTGTTTCAGCCATAACCTTCAGCAAATGCAAAGCGCTGAGCAGACCGTCGCCTGTGGTATTTTCTTTCAGGAAAATAATGTGTCCTGACTGTTCGCCTCCAAGGCTGGCGCCGATTTCTCTCATTCTCTCCAGCACATAACGGTCACCTACTTTTGTCTGCTCTATTTTAATATCGTTTTTCTCTCCCATGAGGAAAAAGCCCAGGTTACTCATAACCGTTGCAACGATTGTGTCGTTCGCCAGCTCTCCCTTCTCTTTCATGTGATTTCCTACGATTGCCATGATCTGATCGCCGTCTACCACATTTCCCTGTTCGTCAACGGCAAGCAGTCTGTCGGCATCTCCGTCAAAAGCAAGCCCCAGGTTTGCCTTCTCGTAAACCACCCTTGCCTTCAATTCCTCCATATGTGTGGAACCGCAATTGGCATTGATATTGGTACCGTCAGGCATGTTGTGGATCGCCACGATGCTGCCGCCAAGTTCTTTCAGCGCCTCAACGGAAGTGTAATAAGAAGCGCCTTCCGCACAGTCCACCACAATCTTAAAGCCTGTAAGGTCCACATTCACAGACTGAATGGAATGATTGATATACTCCTCCCTTGCATCTGTCCGGTACTTGATTTTGCCTACGTTGGGACCGATGGGAAAGCGAATATCGCTCATACCGCATTTAATGATATTTTCTATTTCGTCCTCCAATGCATCCGGCAGCTTATAGCCGTTTGCATCAAAAAACTTAATGCCGTTAAACTCCACAGGATTGTGGGATGCGGAGATTACCACTCCGGCGTCCACCTTATATTTTCTTGTAAGATATGCCACTGCCGGAGTGGGAATCACTCCTACGTAAACTGCGTTGGCGCCCACCGAACAGATACCTGCCATAAGCGCGTTGGCAAGCATATCCCCTGAAATTCTTGTGTCGCATCCTACCATGATCGTTGGCTTATGCATATTTTCCTTTGTAAGAACATACGCGCCTGCCTGCCCCAGCTGCATAGCAAGCAACGGCGTTAATTCATCGTTTGCCACTCCTCTGACACCATCTGTACCAAATAATCTTCCCATTTTACTGTCCCTGTCCTTTCCTACCTGTCTTTTCAATCTATTCCGTCTGCTCTGAAATGTGCAGCGTCACCGTAACGGGACTGCGTAAAGTCACTTCATCCGGCAGGCCAAAATCAACATTCACCGTATAGAAGCCCGGCTCCGGCTCCGTTAAGCCTCTTGTCTGCATCCATTCCTGAATATCCACCACACCCGATATGCTGCTTGCCTGCAGACCTGCCACATCCCTGGAAAGCCCTACGGCTTCTATCACAAAACTTTCTTCCAAACCGGATATACTTGCCTCATAGCCTTCGGGAAGATTGGTAATCCGAACCCGTTCCTCCCTGATTTCCAAACGCTTGGTCACCTCCGGCTCTATCAAAACGGTAACGGTGCGAACCGCATCATCTCCGTTGGCAAGCGCCACATTATCCGGCAGATACGGGCGGATATCCACGTCCGCAGTATAATCTTCCTCCTGATCCGTAATATCCAATACCTCCGAAGGCACTACTATTTCTGAAATATTTTTAATCGCATTGGGTTTTCCGGCTATCTCCACAACAGCATCGTTTCCTTCTATCTCGCCGGTTGCCCTGAAGCCTGCCCCGGGTCTTCCTGTAGAACTGAATCTTACAGGGACAGCAGCTTTCTGCAGAATCGTTACCTTTACGCCGGTGGAACGGATATTCTGAGTAATGCGGCTGGTATCTGTAATCTCATTGTCATCCCCGTCATACAGCCTGATCTCCGCATTGGTTATGATATCGCTGACCATTCCCGTAACGGATACATCCACCGCGGCACGGGACACCTGGTCGATCACCGACTGAGGACCTGAGATCCTGACCACATTCTGATCCATTGTGATCTCGCCCACCATATAGCCTTCTTCAATTTTGCCAGATGTGGTTGCCTTAAGCGCCAGCGCCTTGCTCCGCTTATTTTCTATTTTCAGCTTTACGGTGTCAATGCTGCCTGTGATACTGGTAATTTCACTGCCGGAAACATTGGTCGAAAGCTTAATGGATATGGTATCGAGACTGCTCAGCTCGCTCACATCCGCCGTTGCGATAATATTTTCTTCCTTCAGTCCGGTGACCACAGAGCGGGGACCTCTCACCACCACCTTGTCAATCACATCGGTTCCCTCCAGCACCTCGTACACCTGCCCGGAATCGGTAATAATATTTGTATTTAAAAGCTTAACCGGTATGTTGTAAAGAGACCGCGGCTCAGTGGGGTTGTTGATACTGGTCACCACCAGCCACAGGACTATTGCCAGAAAAAGGGATCCGATTTTTAGACCTATATTTCTCGTTAACCTATTTTTCACCTTTAGACCGCCCCTTCCATAGAATTCTCTTCCGGCTTTCTTCCTCCGGCTTGTTCTGTATGGTTCTGAGTCTCTCCTTCAGGGTATCGCCATTTAAGTTGCGCTCCAGTTCCCCTCTGTATGCTACGCTGATCTTGCCCGTTTCCTCGGACACGATAACGGTAAGGGAATCTGTTGCCTCGGAAATTCCAACGCCGGCTCTGTGTCTGGTTCCCAGCTCCTTACTCAGCCGCATATTATCCGAAAGAGGCAGATAACAGGTAGCGGAAACCACCCTGTTTCCTCTTATGATTACGGCGCCGTCATGAAGCGGCGTATTATGTTCAAAAATATTAATCAAAAGCTGACTGGTAACGATGCCGTCCACATCGATACCGGTTCTTTCATATTCCACAAGATTCTGATCCTGTTCCACAACAATAAGGGCTCCGGTTTTTGCCTTGCCCATTTCCACACATGCCTTTGCTATTTCATTGATCGTCTTATCCGAAAATCTTCCTTCTCCGGGAGTTCTTCCCAACTCAAAGGGAACAATGGAGGAAATAATATTTTTCCTCCCAAGTTCTTCCACCGCCTTGCGAAGCTCCGGCTGGAGAATGACGATCACCGCTGTTACCGCTACTCCAAACATGTTATTCACGATCCAGAGTATGGTATTCATCTCAAAGTATGCTGCGACTAATATAAATACGGCAATCACAAGAATACCCTTCAGCAATGACCATGCCTTTGTATTCTTGATCCACACCAGTATGTGATACAGCAGAAAGGAGATGATAATGATCTCCACAATGTCTGCCCATCTAATGCCTGATACCCGTGACAAGTATGTTTCTACAAGTTCTAATCCACGCGACATTTCATCATTCCCCGTTGCTAAAATATGATTTTAATTTACCTTCTGGATTGTCCGCCGGAATATTTCTTTTTGGATGTATTGATCCGCTTCACTGTTTTGGAAGGCGCCGCAACCGTAATCTTAGGCACCGCCTTTACATAATAATAATATTCGTCATCCTCAAACTGCACCTTTTCCGTCCGGTTGTAATCTACATGGAATGCAAAGAATTCCACCACCTTTGCAATCAACACGGAAAAAATAGTTCCTACTATGATTCCTACAATGGATACATTAATGTCAAACATCAGATCCCCAACCAGCAAAACCATTACATCCACCAGCGCACCGGCAATAATTGCAATCGTCCATGCATAATTTACGGACATTCTTTTAATAAAATAAACTAAAATAATGGTAATTGCAAAAGCGGCAATGGTAATCACCATCTGCTTATTGTTGATCAGTCCGTCAATGATAAACCTGAATTTTGTGGCAATATCATCCGCATCCATTCCTGAGAGCGCCGTAGCGCTGTCTGCAACATAACTGATCAGATAGCTGACCATCACTCCGCATCCCACGGAAATGGCGCTTGCAGGGGTTCCTAAAAGTCCCATAGTAAGGGGAATCACATATGGAATTTTAAGTAAAAAGCACATAGGCGTCAGCAAAACCACCAACGTGTCCTTGGGTGAAAATCTGAAGTAAAGCAGGAACATCACCAGGAAAAGCACCAGTGCAATCGCCGCGCACTCCAGAGATAACGCGTATAAATGAAGCACGATAAACGCCGCCGCCACAAAAATAATAAAATTCATGGGCATAAAAGAGCACATCAGCGATAGGATCAGCACCAGCGATATGCTGTCGATCTTATGCATATATCCGACTTTTCCGTTGATCATCATCAGCGCTGCAAGCGCCAGAATCAATTTCATTAGTGGCTTCAAGTATACTTCATATTTACTGATAAAAATTTTAATATACTGCTTTGCAACAAGTAAAGTTGTCATACGGTCTTCCTCATTCATTATCGTACATGCTTGCTAAATTTCTCAGATTGCTGTAATAGTGCTTCAGGCTTTTCTTTGCCTTATTATATCTGGTACTGAACAAAACGTAAGAGATTACCCCATACGCTCCCACCACACATAAATATAATATGACAATGCTCTTGCCGTATTCCAGCAAATCCATTTTATAAATATCCTGCATCAATTCTTCAAAATTATAAAAGGCATAAATTCCAAACAATGCAAAAAACGAAATTGTAGCAGCAATTACTGACTTTAATACCTGAAATCCTATATAATCCCCCCGGAAATAATTCATTACCGCAATGTTCTTTTTCCCTTCGTGCATTTCATAGGATGCCAGCTTGGTCATAAGGATGACCTTTTCTTCATTTATCATAGTTTTGTACCTTTCGGCAGCTCAACCCGCCTGACTCATCCGGAAACGCTCCCCTGGATTAAAGGAAACGCATCCTGTCCCGCTCGCTCTTCTTGGGAGCCGGCTGAGGCGCTACCACCTTAGGCTTATCCTTCCCTATGGCATGGTTGAATTCATTGCTCATCTCTCTCTTACATTTTTCGCAGAAACGCCCTGATTTAATCATCGCGCCACAGCTCTCACATGGTATTCTGATAGGCGAATCGTCAGCAAACTGAAGGCGATCTTCTCGAATCCATTGACGGATCTGGGCAGGATCCACATCGCATTCCTCCGAAACCTCCATAATGTCTGATCCCGGATGATCCTGTACATATTTTTTTACTTCCTGAAACTTGCTTTCCAGAGCTTCCCTGCAGCGGGGACACATAATCGGTCCCACCACATAATTAAACACTCTGCCGCATTTCCTGCAATTACGTACATTCATAACCCCTACCTCCTGTATTCGTTACATTGATTTTAGATTCCTCTTCCGATTGTCAATGTCATAAAGCAAACGCTTTTGATGCCAGCCCCGTGCAAAGTCTCTGTCATTGCGTCAATCGTGCTGCCAGTAGTATATATATCGTCTATAATAACAATCGTATTTAATTTTACATCATTTTGCCGGATTTTAAAAGCCTTTTTCAAATTATTTTGCCTTTCCTGATGGCTCAGGTTCTTAAGAGGCTGTGTCCGCTTCGTTCTGACAATCAAAGTTTTATTGACGGGAATCCCGGAAAGTCTTGAAAGCTGATCCGCTACCAGCTCCGCCTGATTATATCCCCGCTTTCTTTTCCGGGAAGCATGAGCCGGAACCGGTATCAATGCATCCGGTTCCACCGCCGAAAGCCATGCCGCTTTTTTCTCATACAATTCTTTTCCGTAAAATTCAGCGTACTCCATCCTTCCGGCATATTTAAACCGAAAAATAGAATCCGCCATACTTCCATAATCATACAGCGCTGTTCCCCTCTGAAACAGATGGGGAATCCTTTCACAGTCGCCACAGTATTCCTGTTCTTCCTTCCTCAACTGTTTTCCGCATTTCAGGCAGCAAGGCTCCCTGATATATAAAATCTTTTCCCTGCATTTTCCGCACACCTGCTCTCCCGGACGATCTGTAAGCCGGTCGCACACCACACATCGTCTGGGAAAGAGTAAATCCAATAGCCTCTTTCCTACTGCCATTCTGCCTCCAATTCCTCAATTTCACATATTCTGTCCCGCAGACTGGTATATCGCTTGTTCTGCTTCTCATTCCGGATCATATCGAACACCGTCTGTCTGCTTCCTAAAATGGTAACGCACTTTCTGGCACGGGTTACCGCCGTATACAAAAGATTCCGGTTAAAAAGCATTTTGGGTCCGGACAAAATGGGGAGAAGCACTGCCGGATACTCGCTTCCCTGGGATTTATGTATGGTCACCGCATAGGCAAGCTCTATTTCATCCAACCCCGCAAAGGGATATTCGATCCTCTTCTGTTCATCATATTCCACCGTGAGAAGCTGTGCCGTTTCGTCGATCTCCCTGATAATCCCCGTGTCTCCGTTAAATACTCCCGTTCCTTTATCAATGGGTATTCCGTATCTGCTCACAATCTCCCACTGAATCTGATAATTATTTTTGATCTGCATGACCTTATCCCCTACCCGGAAAAGTCTCTCTCCAGATGCATATTCCTTCTTCGCGGGAGAGGGGGGATTTAAATATTTCTGTAAAATCTGATTTAAAACTTCTACGCCCAGATTTCCTCTGCGCATAGGCGTAAGCACCTGTATATCATACGGTTCCGCCTCTACATAAGGAGGAAGCTTTTCCCGAATCAGCTGAATCATATGCTTATAGATTACATTCACATCGTTTCTTTCCAAAAAGAAAAAATCTCTGCTTTTATTGTTCAGTTCAATATCTTCTCCCCTGTTGATTTTATGGGCGTTCACCACAATGTCGCTTTCACCTGCCTGCCTGAAGATTCTCTCCAGTTTTACCACCGGAAAAGCGCCGCTTGCGATCACATCCTGCAAAACCTGCCCCGGACCTACGCTGGGCAGCTGATCCACATCCCCCACCATAATCAGCCGTGTTCCCACGCTGACTGCACACAAAAGCGCTTTAAACAGATAAATATCCACCATGGACATTTCATCGATGATCAATACATCCGTTTCCAAGGGATTTTCCTCATTTCGTTCAAACTGATCCTTTTTCCCTTCCGCTGCCGCTCCGGCGCTGACCTCCAGAAGCCGGTGTATCGTCTTTGCCTCATAACCTGTTGCCTCTGTCATCCGCTTCGCCGCTCTTCCCGTAGGCGCCGCCAACAGAATGTCCATACCCTGAGACTCAAAATACCGTATAATCGTATTGATGGTAGTGGTCTTCCCCGTTCCCGGTCCTCCGGACAAAACCATAATTCCTGATCTTACGCTTTGAAACACGGCATGCCTTTGCAGTTCGTCCAAAAGAATTCCATGTTCTTCTTCCATTTCTTCAAACAGAAGCCTGACCTTTTCCTCCTCCGCCGGAAGCAGCTCATCTGTCATAGTCACATTCAGATCGTGCAGCATTCTTGCACAGTTCAGCTCCGCATAATAGTAAGCGGCGGCATATACTCTTAACTCTTCATCCTTTTTTTTCATCACAATTTTTCTGTCCATGGAAAGGTTTGCCAGCTGCGGCGCCACCGCTTCCCCAGGCAGTTCCAGCAGTTCCGCCGTACGCTGCTTTAGGACCTCCTCCGGAAGATAAACGTGTCCTTCCGCTGACGCCTGAAGCAATACATACAAAATACCACTTCGGATCCGGTAATCCGAATCTGTGTGAATTCCGATTCTTCCAGCAATTTCATCCGCAATCTTAAACCCTACCCCTTCAATATCTTCCGCAAGCCTATAGGGATTTTCCTTCATAATTCCATATAATTCCATACCGTATTGATTGTAAATCTTAACGGCAAGGGTATTGGATATTCCATATCTTTGCAGGAAAACAAAAGCCTCCCGCATATCTCTTTTTTCCCTCATTTGAAGAGCAATCTCTCTCGCTTTCCGCTCGCTGATCCCCTTCACCTCGGCAAGCCGCTCCGGTTCCTCCTCGACAATGCGGAAGGTATCCCTTCCAAAGGTCTTAACAATCCTTGCCGCCATTGCTTCCCCAATGCCTTTGATTGCCCCTGACCCAAGATAGCGTTCCATACTGACCACATCGTCAGGCGCCGTCACCTGACAGCTCTCGACCTTCAGTTGATGTCCATATACAGGGTGCTCCACATAGCTTCCTGTCAGCTTCAAAGTCTCCCCCGCTTCCACCGACCGGAAGGTTCCGACGCAGATCAGCTCTTCACCCTCCACCACCATTGCCAGTACCCCATAGCCATTTTCCCTGTTTTGGTAAATAATATGATCTACATAACCTGTGACTGTTTCCAAGAAAACCTCCCATTGATAAAAAGGCTGCCAAATAAGACGGTTACCCGTCTTATTTCAGCAGCCTTTATTTTCTCTTTTGATTATAAATTATAGTTGCGCTTCATCTGCTCATAAAGGGTCTGGGCAAGCCCCAATCCCTGAAGCTCCGTAGAGGTTGCCGCAAGCTTCTGGATCGCATTATCCTGAAAATAGTCCACCAGATTGTTATTTGGATCTTTGCTGTCCGACTTAAAAACATCTACCGTCTTCTGCATTTCCTTGAATACCTGCTCCAGGAAATAAGCCTCAAACTGTTTGCAGGCATCCAGCAGTTCATCGTCAGACGCCTGGGCATAATTGGTTCCATCTATAGTTTCTTTCAGTTTTGTCTCCGCAGCGCTCTGGTTCTTCAGATAATCTGTATATGTAGAAATTCCGCCTATATCCATCTGCTCTTTTCCTTTCTCTATTCCTTACAAGCCTTAACGCTTCAGATTATTTGCCGTCTGCATCATTTCATCTGTGGTGGTAATGGCTTTTGAATTCATTTCATAAGCACGCTGCGCTACGATCAGATTCACCATTTCATCCGCCACCTGCACGTTAGAGCCCTCCAGATAATTCTGAACCATACGGCTTCTTACTACATTTCTGTTGGTGGCTTCGTTCAATGCCTCTCCGCTTGCAGGAGAAACCGCCCAAAGGGTATCGCCCTTTCTGATCAATCCTCCCCGGTTGTTAAACTGATACATGCCGATGGTTGCCTCTCCCTGAATGGGCTGAGGATTTCCGTTGGCATCAGGGTAGCAAAGGGTTCCCTCATTGGTAATGGTAATTCTGGTGGTCACATAATTTGCCGGTAAAGTAATGGTGCCGCCCCTGGTATTCAAAACCGGGAGTCCGTCCTGATTGGTAAGCATCATGGTGCCGTTTCCGCTGGTCGCCCAGGTAAAATCGCCGTTACGGGTATAATAGGTCTCCCCATCTCCGCCGCGGATTGCAAAATAGCCTTCTCCCTCTATGGCAAAAGAAGTAGGACTGTTGGAGGAAAGCAGGCTTCCCTGTGTAAAAATAGAATTAATGGATGAGTTTCTTACACCCAGCCCCACCTGGGAACTGGTAGGCTTGGGGTCTCCGTTTGCCGTGGTAGTCGCTGTCTGCAAGGTCTGATAAAGCAATGACTTAAACTGTGCCACCTGGGACTTATATCCTACTGTATTCACGTTTGCCAGATTATTTGCAATCGTATCCACATTTGTCTGCTGGGCGTTCATACCCGTTGCCGCAGTCCATAAACTCCTAACCATCTTTCTCCTCATTTCTGCGCGGCTTTTTGTGCATATCAAGTTTGTGGATGCCACGCAGACACAAACTTGCGGATTGAAAATTTCTAATTTTCAATCTGTGCCTCCTTAAATTCTGCCAAGCTGATTTGCCGCAATATCCAATGTACCGTCATAGGTGGTGATCACCTTCTGATTTGTCTCATATGCACGGGAAACAGTAATCATATTCACCATCTCTGTCACCACTGAAATATTAGATGTCTCCAGAAAACCGGAACGTATCTCAGCAGGCGCCTCCGTTTCCTGAGCGCCCTCTATAGGTTGAAAATAATTTTCTCCGTAGCGCTCCAGATAATCATAATTTTCGAAATCCGTCACCTGGATGGTTGCCACAACCCTTCCGTCCTGTATGATCTGTCCGCTGCTGTTGATCTCTGTGGTAAGGAGTGGATCCACCTCAATGTAAGAACCGTTCTCATCCAACACAGGATCGCCGTCTCTGGTAACCAAACGTCCCTCCTGGGTCAGAGTAAAATCACCGTCTCTGGTGTATTTTACGGAGGTTTCCCCCGCCTTATTTGTAAACTCTACCGCAAAGAAACCGGAATCCGTAAGGGCAAGGTCATAAGGATTGCCTGTGGACTTGATAGGTCCCTGAGAAAAGTCCGTATAGCCCTCTCCGATCTTCACACCCGGGTGATTGACGCCCAGCCTCCTGGAAAGGTGCGCTCCCTCAGAAGAATCCTTAATCTTATATGCTAAAATAGCGTCAAAGGACTGGCTGGTGGCTCCTTCTTTTTTAAAACCGTTGGTATCCGCATTTGCCAGATTGTTGGTAAGCACATCCATTCTGTGCTGTTCGTTGATCATGCCTGTGTAGGCAGTATACAAACCCTTTACCATGTAAATTCTCCTTCAAATGGAAATCATGTCTTAATCTTCTCTGTAGCCCGCAAGAAATTCTACATACTTGCCTGTTCCCACAGCTACCGCCGTCATGGGATCTTCCGCCGTCATAGTGTTAATGCCTGTCTTTTCTGCAATCAGATCCTCAAGACCTCTCAGCAGACTTCCCCCTCCTGTCAGCACGATTCCTCTGTCCGCAATATCTGCGGCAAGCTCCGGCGGCGTTTTTTCAAGAACGCTGTGAATGGTTTCTATAATCTGCGCCGTTGCTTCCTTAAGCGCTTCCTCCGTCTCTTCAGAAGAAACCTTTAATGTTTTGGGAAGACCTGTCACCAGATTACGTCCTCTTACATCCATATAATCCGTTTCGGCACGCTTAAACGCAGAACCGATCTTGATCTTAATGTCCTCCGCCGTTCTTTCGCCGATCAGCAGATTATGTTTCTTTCTCATATATCTCACCAGAGCTTCGTCAAAGTCATCTCCGGCAATTTTGATGGAGGCGCTGACCACCGTACCTCCCAGAGAGATAACGGCAATGTCCGAGGTGCCTCCCCCTATATCTACAATCATGTTTCCGCAGGGTTTGGAGATATCGATTCCCGCACCGATTGCTGCGGCAATAGGCTCCTCTATAATATGAACATCCCTTGCCCCCGCCTGCATGGTTGCATCCTCAACCGCTTTCTTTTCTACTTCCGTAACGCCGCTGGGTACACAGACTGCTATTCTCGGCTTCCGGAAGGTTTTCTTTCCCATTGCCTTCTGGATAAAATATTTCATCATCTGTTCCGTTACTTTGTAATCGGAAATAACACCCTGTCGCAGGGGACGCACAGCCACGATATTTCCGGGGGTTCTTCCCAACATCAGTCTCGCATCCTCTCCGATGGCTCTGATCCGATTGGTATCTCTGTCAAATGCCACCACGGAAGGCTCCTTTAAAACAACGCCTCTTCCTCTGATGTAAACCAATATGCTGGCGGTTCCCAAATCAATTCCGATATCTGTGTACTGCATTACGTGTACCCCTTTCTATTTTGAATCATAATAAACTATTTTCAGACACATACAGCATTATTATAACCCATAGAAATATTTTTTCAAAGGGATTTCACAAAAAATTAATAAAAATGGACGCAACATCTAAAACGGTTCCCTCCGTTTTCAACGCCGCATCCATGCCTTATTACAGTTATCGGTATTTCTCCAAGTTTTCTTTATACTTTTTCAACATTTTTTTCACATACTGCCCTGTGTATGAATCTTTACATTCCGCAACCTCCTCCGGCGTTCCCGCTGTCACCACCTGACCGCCTCTGTCTCCCCCGTCCGGTCCCATATCGATCATGTAGTCGGCGGTTTTAATCACATCCAGATTATGCTCGATCACAATTACCGTATTGCCCCCGTCTGCAAGCCGGTGAAGAATTTCAACCAGTTTATGCACGTCGGCAAAATGCAGACCTGTGGTAGGCTCATCCAGAATGTATATGGTGTTTCCGGTACTGCGCTTACTCAGCTCCGTAGCAAGCTTAATCCGCTGCGCCTCTCCTCCCGAAAGGGTGGTGGAGGGCTGCCCTAATTTTACATAAGAAAGCCCAACATCGTTCAGAGTCTCAATTTTTCTGCGGATAGAGGGAACGTTTTCAAAAAAAGGAACCGCCTCCTCCACCGTCATATCCAGCACGTCGTAAATGTTCTTCCCTTTATATCTGACCTCAAGGGTTTCCCGGTTATAACGCTTTCCGCCGCATACCTCGCAGGGTACATAGACGTCGGGCAGAAAATGCATCTCTATCTTTATAATACCGTCTCCGCCGCATGCCTCGCATCGTCCGCCCTTTACATTAAAACTGAATCTTCCTTTCTTATAGCCCCTTGCCCGGGCGTCCGGTGTTCCCGCAAACAAATCCCGAATCATATCAAAAACGCCGGTATAGGTTGCCGGGTTGGATCGGGGCGTTCTCCCGATGGGCGACTGATCGATGGCGATTACCTTGTCCAGCTTTTCTATTCCGGAAATACTTTTGTGCTTTCCGGGAATGGTCCTCGCGCGGTTCAGATCCCTTGCAAGCCTTTTGTATAAAATTTCATTCACAAGGGAACTTTTTCCCGAGCCGGAAACCCCTGTGACGCAGGTCATTACGCCCAAAGGAAACTTTACGGAAATATTTTTCAGATTGTTTTCTCTTGCCCCTGTTACTGTCAGCCATCCCTTAGGCGTACGCCGCGCCTCCGGTATGGGAACCTGCAGCTTCCCGCTCAGATACTGCCCTGTAACGGATTCCTCTACCTCCATAATTTCTTCGGCGGTTCCCTGTGCCACCACCTCTCCGCCGTGAGAACCCGCTCCCGGTCCGATGTCCACAACGTGATCCGCTTCCAGCATGGTGTCCTCATCGTGCTCCACCACAATCAGAGTATTTCCCAAATCCCGCAGATTCTTCAAGGTATTCAAAAGCTTATCATTGTCCTTCTGGTGAAGCCCGATACTGGGCTCGTCCAGAATATAGCAAACGCCCACCAGTCCGGAACCAATCTGTGTGGCAAGCCGGATCCGCTGCGCCTCTCCTCCCGAAAGGGTTCCCGTTGCCCTTGCCAGAGACAGGTAATCCAAACCTACGTCAATTAAAAATCCCACTCTCGCCCTGATCTCCTTCAAAACCTGCTTTCCGATCAGCTGCTGTTGGCTGGACAAGGACATGTCCTGCAGAAAAAGGTGAAGATCCCGGATAGACATCGCTGTAATCTCATAAATATTTTTATCGCACACGGTAACGGCAAGGGATTCTTTTTTCAGTCGCATGCCTCCGCACTCCTTACAGGGCGTAATACGCATAAAAGTCTCATATTCCTGCTTAATGATATCCGATCCGGTTTCTCTGTACTTCCGTTCCATGTTTTTGATCAGTCCCTCAAATGCCACCGGATAAATCCCTTCTCCCCTTTGCCCTTTATAATGAACCTGAACCTCTCTGCCCCCGGTTCCGTAAATCAAAATATGAAAAATCTTTTCAGGCAGCTCTTCAACCGGCGTGTCAAGGCTGAATCCATACTCCTTGGAAAGCGCCTGCAAAACCGCATTGGTAAAGCTTCCCGGCTCGCTGCTGGACTGCCATCCCATCACCTGGATCGCCCCCTGGCTGATACTCAGCGATTTGTCCGGAATCATCAGTTCCGGATCAAACTCCATTTTATAGCCCAGTCCAAAGCAAACCGGGCAGGCGCCGAAGGGGTTATTAAAGGAAAAGCTTCTGGGCTCGATCTCGCTGACGCTGACCCCACAGTCCGGGCAGGCAAAGCTTTGGCTGAACTGAAGCGTCCCGCCATCTATCACATCTACCGTAAGCAGCCCCTCCGCAAGGGCAAGCACGCTTTCAATGGAATCGGTCAGCCTTCTCTCGATTCCCTCCCTGATCACCAGCCTGTCCACTACGATCTCAATGTTGTGCTTAACATTTTTATCCAGCTTAATCTCTTCCGTCAGCTCATATAGATTTCCGTCCACCTGAACCCGGACATAACCGCTTTTTCTTGCCCTGTCAAGAACCTTGGCGTGTTCTCCCTTCCTTCCTCTTACCACCGGCGCAAGAAGCTGTATCCTGGTTCCTTCCTCTAATTCCATGATCTGATCCGCCATCTGGTCTACGCTTTGCTTTTTGATTTCTTTCCCGCAATTAGGGCAATGGGGAATGCCAATCCGGGCATACAACAGTCTGAAATAGTCATAAATTTCCGTTACCGTCCCCACAGTAGACCTGGGATTTCTGTTAGTAGATTTCTGGTCGATGGAAATCGCCGGGGAAAGTCCCTCTATCTTTTCTACATTGGGCTTTTCCATCTGTCCAAGGAACTGCCTTGCATAAGAGGAAAGGGATTCCATATACCTCCTCTGTCCTTCCGCGTAGATGGTGTCAAAGGCAAGGGAAGATTTCCCTGATCCGGAAAGCCCCGTCAATACGACCAGCTCGTTCCGTGGAATATCTACATTTAGATTCTTCAGATTATGCTCGTTTGCGCCGCGTATTTTGATATATTCTCTGGGTCTTATTTTAGGAATCTCTCTATGTTGATCTGATAATTTCATTTTTCTATTTCACCTTTCGTCATCTTCCAGCTCTTTCAGCTTCATCTTAAGCTCTACCATCTTATCCCGAAGTTCCGCCGCCATTTCAAAGTTCAGATCGGCAGCCGCTTTCTTCATTTGCTTTTCCACATCCTGAATCAGTTTTTCCAGTTCCTTGCGGTTCATGGACTCAGGATCCTTTTCAAACCGCAGCTCTTCCTTGGCAATGACCTTAGAAATGCTGATCAGATCCCGCACTGCTTTCTGAATGGTGGTAGGGGTAATGCCGTGCTCGTCGTTATACTTTTGTTGAATCGCCCGCCTTCTGTTGGTTTCCCTGATAGCGGCGTCCATGGAATCGGTCATTTGATCCGCATACATGATCACATGTCCCTCCGCATTTCTCGCCGCGCGACCAACGGTCTGAATCAGAGAAGTTTCCGAGCGCAAAAAGCCTTCCTTGTCCGCATCCAGAATTGCCACCAGAGAAATCTCGGGAATATCCAGTCCCTCCCTGAGCAGGTTAATACCTACCAGAACATCGAACACGTCAAGGCGCATGTCTCTGATAATTTCCGCTCTTTCAAGGGTATCAATATCGGAATGCAGGTACTTCACCCTGATTCCCACATCATTCATGTAGCTTGTAAGATCCTCCGCCATTCGCTTGGTCAAAGTCGTTACCAGCACCTTGTTGTGCTTTTGGGTTTCACGATTGATTTCCCCAATCAAATCGTCAATCTGCCCCTCCACAGGGCGCACGGAAATTTCCGGATCCAGAAGTCCCGTAGGGCGGATGATCTGTTCCGTCCGAAGGAGTTCATGATCCTGCTCGTAGGTAGACGGCGTTGCCGACACAAACATCATCTGATCGATATGCTGCTCAAATTCTGCAAAGCACAAAGGTCTGTTGTCCAATGCTGAAGGAAGGCGGAACCCATATTCCACCAGAGTTGTCTTTCTGGATCTGTCCCCTGTATACATGGCGCCGATCTGAGGAATGGTGATATGGGACTCATCCACAATGATCAGATAATCGTCCCCGAAGTAATCCATCAGCGTGTGAGGCATAGCGCCGGGGCTCATCCCCGCAAGATGTCTGGAATAATTTTCAATGCCGGAGCAGAATCCTGTTTCTCTGAGCATTTCAATATCAAAATTGGTTCTCTCTGAAATTCTCTGCGCCTCTAAAAGCTTGTCCTCCCCTTTAAAAAAACGCACTCTCTCTTCCAGTTCCTTCTCAATATTCTTACATGCAGCGTTGATTTTTTCCTGAGGCACCACATAATGAGACGCGGGAAAAATAGCGATATGTCCCAAAACCGCATGCACCTTGCCGGTAAGGGGATCCGTCTCCGCTATTCTGTCAATCTCGTCTCCAAAAAACTCCACCCGAATCAGATAATCGCCGCCCTGCGCCGGGTAAATTTCCACCACATCTCCCCTCACCCGGAAGCATCCTCTGTCCAGGTCCATATCGTTTCTGTCATATTGTATATCGATCAGCTCCCGAATCACCTGGTCCCTGTCCTTATACATTCCCGGGCGGAGAGACACGATCATTTCCTGATAATCATCGGGGCTTCCCAAACCGTAAATGCAGGAAACGCTTGCCACCACGATCACATCCCTGCGCTCTGACAGAGACGCCGTTGCCGACAGGCGAAGCTTATCGATCTCATCGTTGACCGCCGAGTCCTTGGCAATGTAGGTATCCGAAGAAGGCACATATGCCTCCGGCTGGTAATAGTCATAGTAGGACACAAAATATTCTACGGCATTATTTGGAAAAAATTCCTTAAATTCTCCATATAACTGGGCTGCAAGTGTTTTATTATGCGCTATGACAAGGGTAGGTTTATTTAATTGTTGGATAACGTTTGCCATTGTAAAGGTTTTTCCGGAGCCTGTGACCCCCAGTAAAGTCTGGAATTGGTTGCCTTCTTTGAAGCCTTTCACAAGGGCTTCTATGGCGGCGGGCTGGTCGCCGGTGGGCTGGTACTGTGATACTAATTCAAAATGATTCATAATAACCTCCATGTCCGCATGATCTATTTCCCTTTTGAAAGTAATTCACTCCTTATAAGTCCTTCTGCTAATTCTTCAAATGCCTTTCGCACCATATGTCATTTAGAATACTCCGTTCAAACAAAAATTGCTACATGTAGCAACTTTTACTCTTTTCGCTGCTCTAATTGTATTTTCGCCCTCTCGATTGCCAAATGTAATTTCTCTTCCAATTTTTCTTTGGGCGGCATAGCTGTCAAATATTGAGATACTCTTATATCTCCCTTATCCAATTCGAGCAGTTCAATCACTTCATCTGACTTTTCGGCACATAATATCAAAGCAACTGGAGATTCTTCATTTTCCATTCTCTCATATTTATTGAGCCAACGTAAATAAAGCTCCACCTGAGCCTTATATTCCGGCTCAAACTCGCCAATTTTCAGTTCAACTACGACTAATCTTCTCAATTTCCTATGAAAAAATAACAAGTCTATTTTATAATCTTTTCCATCTATTGTAACCCTTTTCTGCCTTGCCATAAAAGCAAAATCCGTACCCATCTCTAAGATAAATTTTTCTAATTCCGCTAAAATTGCATTTTCCAGATCTTTTTCACTATAAGTATCCTGCAATCCCAAAAAATCTAATATACATGGATCTCTATAAAACATATCCACAGTCATAATATCTTTATCTTCCAAAAGCTGAATATCATTCCTAATAGTTTTTTCAGGACGTTTGGAAATAGCTGTTCTTTCATATAACATTGATTTCTTTCGTTCCCTTAATGTCCTTACACTCCACCCCTCATTTTTACATAAAACTGCATAAAAATCCCTTTTCAATTCATCATTAACAGGCAGTAACTCCTTAAAATGCGACCATGTTAATTGTTGCGACAATGTAGCAACTTTTTCAAAATCGGGAAATTCCTCATAAAATTGTATCATCCGAAAAACAGAACTTTTTTCATATGAATGTCCATATCGAAATTCCAATTCTTTACTCAAATTTTTTACAATGGATTTTCCATACTCCGCTTTCTGTCTATTTAAAACATTATCTTTAAGCTCCTGCCCTATATGCCAAAATAAATATACTGTTTGAAAATTAGCTGTTTCAAATACCTTACGTTTAGCTGCCTCAATCAGTTTAACAATATTATCATATGTTTGTTTATAATTTTCTGGCAAAATCAATTCATTTTTCATTTTATCCTCTTTATCTAATAATAATCTACTCTGTCAATTAACTGCTTACCACGCCATTCAGTATTTGGTTCATCCAAGTAATAAGAACCATAAAAATCATATATATCGTAATTATCTGACAAATCCTTTTCCAAATATTCACCCATAATTTTAGCATTCTCTTTTACTTTCTCTATATATTTAAAATTAAACTCATCTGGTATCTTTACATTTTCCAAAATATAATTATATCTTTCATCAGCGGATGGATGCGTTTTTATATCGAAGGCTAATGCTGGATTAATAATATTTTGCGCCCGTTCTGCCAGCCCTAATGAAACGAACCAGATTAATGCTGCCTGCAATATTTCAATGTATTCTTTGTCTCTATATTCAGGACGTACCAATGACGCAATATCAGCTTCCAACTCTTGCAGTTGGCTTACATTGTAAATAGGTCTATAATATTCTTTTTCCTCAATTTTCAACATCATTTTTTTAGTTAAATTTTTATCATCCAAATGACCACATAAATGATGTGCAAATTCATGTCCGGCTATATACTGCAATTCGTGTTTAATAGGTCTATGTATCTCCTTTCCGATTTTATATGGCACAATTCCTCTTGGATCCATATAAAAATCCATTGCTTCCTGTTTTAACATTACACGGATAGCTATCCGCAATGCATTCATTCTAACATAATTTGGAACATCCTCTCTAAATTCCAGTATAGCTAGATTACAAAACTTCATATAAAATTGCAGACTTTCATTCAGGCTGACGAATCGTCCCCATTTTTCATCATTCCATGCAAAACCGTTTACATCATTTGAAAACATATCTCCGTAAGTAAAATTTTTACATGCAAATTTATCATCTTTAGACAATCTACTTAACACACTGTTATAATGATATTCATCAAAAGAGCTTTCAAATGTCCATCTTTTATTTTTTCTCGCTTTATTCATATAGACTCTCTGATAGCGAATATTATCTGCAACTATATCTGCTCTTTCACGTAACAAGAAATCTCTTGATTTTTGTGGATTAATTATCCTAACTATTTCATCCCCTGTACAAAAACTTCTAAACCACGTTGGATCCCATCTATTATCTAAATTCTCATTCATATTCTTTACCCTCATATGTAAACCCAAATCAGACATACATTTTAAACCATTTCCATCGCTTCCACATCCTTGTCCCCTTTTTATGTTTTATATTTAATTCTAATCATCTTTGATATTCTGTACTGCGTTATATTGTCCAGTCATTTGGTTTTTCATTATAACACATAGGGCTAAAAAAGTACAGAGTAAAATCGAACTTTTGTTCTGTAATTAAATTACATCAAATAAAAAACCACCCGGTACATCTAAATTGTATCGAATGGCTCTTCTCTTAATATAATAACTTATTTCCCTTTTCACATATCTCATAAATTTCATCATATTTTTGATCGATCAGCGGCGTAAGCTTCCCCGTCCGCTTTCTCACTATCTTCCTATAAAGGAAATAGGGGATAATCCAGCCGACAAATGCGGGTACTGCAAGAATAATTGATAAAATGATATAAGGCGGCTGTGCCGTCACTGCAAATACCGAACCTGCCATAAATGCCGTGCCTATGATACCAACCACGAGTGCATATATTGTTGCAACGGAAGTTTTGGATTTTTCTAATGCTTCTATTTCTTTCATACACGCTTCAAAATTTCTTTGCAGTCTTGTAAGTTCCATTTTATTGATGATCTTGCGGTTCCGTTTCAGATGAAGGACTTCCTTTTTCGGATAAGACGGATTTTTATTTTCTCGGTTTTCTGTCCCCTTTTCATCCAATTCCCACCCAAAACACTCATAACCATCCAATAGAAAAGAAATGCGGCTGCTTTCTGCAATGATTTCTTTATATTCATATCCCACAAAATTTTTCCTTTGCCTGCCTGTGTCCTCCATTACACTCCTCCTTCACTGCGGTATTCAAAGTCAGCCGCCGGCAATATTACGGTAAAAGTACTCCCCTTCCCTTCCTCACTGACAACCTGAATCTCTCCGTCCATAAGTTCCAATACACGCTGTACCAACGCAAGCCCAAGCCCGTTTCCTTCCTTTGCGTGGGAAGTATCACCTTGATAGAATTTATCAAAAATATGTTCCATGCTCTCTCGGCTCATGCCGCATCCCGTATCGGATACAGCGATTCTCACCTGCTTCTCATCCGAAGTCTGGCTGACTCTCACCAGTCCTCCCGGTTCCGTAAACTTTATGGCATTGGACAACAGGTTGTTCCATACCAGTTCCAAAAGGCTGGCATCAGCTCTTACCATCGCCACATCCTCTATCTCTGTTTCCAGCTCGATCTCTTTTTCATCCCATGACTCTTCAAACTGAAGAATACATTCACACAACTGCCTGCACACATCATAAACTTCGATGTCCGGCGTAAGCCTCTGGTTTTCCAGCTTATTCAGTTTCAATATATTTCCGATCAGATCAGAAAGCCTTGCCGCGGCATTTTCCACGGACTTTGCATATTCCTTCCTCTGTTCCTCCGATATATGTTCCATCTGAAGCATTTCCGCATAATTTTTTATAATGGCAATGGGCGTTTTCATCTCATGGGACACATTGGAAACAAAATCTGTTTTCAGGGTTTCAATGCTTCCCAATTCCTCCACCATCTTGTTAAAATCCAAAATCATAAGATCCAGATAATCCAATTTATCTGTAGTATGAAGGGTAGGAACATAGACGGAAAAATCACCGTCCGCCACCCTCTCGGCGGCTTCTGCCAGCATATGCATTGGCTGCTCATAAGTCCTGCGTATTTCCCTTCTTGCAAACAAAGTAAGACCAACGGCAATCACGCCCCAATACAGGATAGGAACAACAGACTGCATGACTTCATTCCAGCCTACCCGGTTCATAAATACGATCAAACCAGTATGAATGCCGGACATCAAAAGGAGCGTCCCTAAGTAAACAATAAAAAGCGATGGGGGAAAACGGCTTTCACTTATCCGTCCATATTTATCGTGGTTTATTTTTTTCATTGCAGCACCGCCTTATATCCCAATCCCCTTACGGTTACGATTTTAAAGCCGTCGCAATCCGATAATTTATCCCGAAGCTTTGTCACATAGACATCCACCGCCCGCAGACTGGTATCGCTGTCCACGCCCCAGAACTCATCCATAAGCTGCGCCCTGGAAAACGTCTTTTTGGGGTACGACAGCAGCTTATAAATGATATTAAATTCCCTTGTGGTAAGACCTATTTCTTCTCCGTCAATTTCCGCGCTCATACCGTCTGCATCCAGCACCAGATTCCCAACGGTTATCTTCCGTTCCATTTCAATATTCGCCCTGCGCAGCAATGCCCGAACCCGTAACAATAATTCATCCAGCTCAACAGGCTTTACCATGTAATCATCAATTCCCAACTGAAATCCTTTCTGTTTTGACGGCAGATCGTCTTTTGCTGACATAAATAATATGGGGATTGTTCTATTGACCTCCCTGACTGTCCGTGCAAACTCAAACCCGTCAATTTCCGGCATCATAATATCTGAAATGATCAGATCATATAGGTTGTTATACATTTCCTCATATGCCTCATTTGCGGACAGGCATCCTTTCGCCCGAAATCCACTGTCATTTAAATATGTGCAGACAATCTGATTCAGTTTTCCATCATCTTCTACCACAAGAATATTGATCATAAAGCATTACCTCCTGCCATCTCATCCTGATTCATATTGTTTATCACTTTTGTGGATTTTGCAATCATAAAAACTGCCATCCCCAACACAATGACACAGACACCTGTACCAGTCGCCGACGTCATAATCCGCCGGAACATAACCTCATCTCCGCCAAACTGCGCTAACATGGCTGTTTCCAGGGAAAGCATGGACACCAATGCAGCCGTCAAATTGATTACTTTTGCGGCTGACATCACAGGGCTTCCATATTTTCTGAACTTTATCACATTTATGACAGATATTATAACTGCATAAAAGGCATAGAGCGCCATTGCATAAATCAAAGCTCCGGCATATTCAAATCCTTTATTCTGTTTCACCACAATGACCACAATCGCCGCCAATGCCTGATTCATAAAAAGCAAAACAATCCCGCAAAAGCGATACCTTTTCCACTGGGAAACTCTATCGTCCTTCCGGCTCCTCACATAATGGAGCAGGGAAAAACGCATGACTGCCAATAATAGATAATAAACAGCAAGGGAACCAAACCAAATGGAGCGGTAATATATACCGGAGAAAAATTTTAATGCCACATACAACAGATTAATAAAAAATCCCCGATATAAAGATGTTTCTGTCCGAAACTCTGCTTCTTTCAAAAACTTTTCAAATATCGGAATGCTTAACGCCTTCCTTACAAAAGGATGATTTTCTATTCCGTGCCTGATCAGGCGTATCATCTCCGCCATGCCTGTAATCGTAATAACCATAGCATATGCCGATAACGTATATGCCACATATGAAATTGCTTTGTTCTCCATGTTATTTGCGAGTACATATATTACCAATACAAATGACGGGACTGAAATCAATATGGTAGGAATTGGCGGCAGTTTAAATATCTTTTTTAAAATATCTGTCATCCGTTGCAAATTCATTCTTTTTTCTCCCGTTTTTCATATTTGGCACACTTATAAGTATATTTCATGATACACGGCTAATGTTTGTGTTTTGTTTGCAATTTGTGTCTAAATTGTGAAAATGTGCGGTGAAGGCACTGTTTCCACCGCACATCCCGAACCTTAATTACTTTAATCCCTTGATAAATGGAATCAGGCACAAGAGAACTACAATTCCTATAATTCCAACGATAATGCCGACAACCATATTACTCCATACCATTGTCAGGCACATACCGACACCTAACAGCAACGCACCAACAATTCCAATCAGCGTCGCACCGATTGTCTTTCCTGACAGCTTGATCGGCTCTTTATTTTCCATCTTTCTCCACACAAGTACCATAATAAGCAGCACAACTGCACCAACCACTCCCATAATAACCCCCGGCTGAAACGCATTCCATTCCGGAATCAACGTCATACACATGCCAAGGGCAAATAAAATTCCTCCAATCGTTCCTAAAATCATTGCTACAAACGTACTCTTTTTCATTATTCTAGACCTGCCTTTCTTCTTGCTTCTCTTTCTTCCTGCTCTGCTGCCAGCCGCACCTTTGCTTCTTCTACGGATTCCCCTTCTTTCGTCAGAAAATGATCCACAAACTTATCTGCAATTTTGTCAAATCCCCCAACTGCTCCTTCCTCGATTTTCTTGTAGCCGCCAACCACGCCTTCCTCTATTTTTTGATAGCCATGGACTACGCCTTCTGCAATTTTTTCATTTGCCTTTATTAGTTTTGATTTTGCCATAATTCTCCTTTTCCCTTTCAATCTGAATATTTTTTATTTCATCTGATGATATAAGAATACCTCTTCATTATTTACGGATTGTTTCATTTTCGTTTGAGAAATGTTAATTTATATCAAAGCAAAAACGTATTGATATATGCCGTATTTCGCTGCGCTTCTGAAATCTCTAAAAAAAGGAGTATTCCCCGCCGGAATACTCCTTCTCTGCTTTCTATTCCATTTTTCCTTCCAGAATCTCTATCGCCTTTTCCAGCTGATTGTCAATTCCTTTTTCTTCGCTTGCCTCCTGGTCGTATTCCAAAACAACGTCCGGCTCTATTCCCACTTTATGGATGTTTCTTCCCGCAGGCGTGTAGTAAGCGCTGATGGTCAGCTTAACGGCTGTTCCGTCACGCATCTTCTGGATCTGCTGAACGATTCCTTTACCGTAGGTGACCACTCCCACCAGGGTTCCCTTGTTATAATCCTGAATTGCTCCCGCAAGAATCTCCGAAGCGCTTGCGGAATATTCATTCACCAGCACCACCAGGGGAATATCCAACTCCCGCTTGCCGTCGCAGGTGTATTCCTTGCGGTTGCCCTGCTTATCCTCCGTATATACGATCAAGCCTGCCGGTAAAATCTTTCGTGCGATTTCAACCACTGCATTCAGATTTCCCCCTGGATTATCCCTGAGATCCAGAACCAGCCCTTTCATACCGTATTCTCTGAGTTCCGCCATAGCCTCCGTATATTGATCTACCGTCACCACATCAAATTCCCTGATCCGCAGGTAGCCGATCTCTTCGTTTGCCTCCAGAATACCGTACTCTACCGTTGCCGTTTCCAGCAGCTTTCCTCTTTCAATATCCAGCTCTATCGCTTCCCCCTCCCGGTATATGGTCAGGTGTACGGTAGTACCTTCCTTGCCCTTTACACGGCTGACTACCTGGGTCAAACTCATACCCTGGGTGGACTCGCCGTCCACCTCATAAATAAGGTCACCTTCCTCCAGTCCTGCCTTCAATGCCGGCGATTCCTCCATAACGCCGCTGATCATAGCAATCCCCATCTTTTCATTGATGGAAATCATGGCGCCGATTCCATAGGAAACTCCCTGATTGCTGTTCATCACCTCTTCCAGCTCATCCTTAGAATAATATTCGGAATAGGGATCTCCCAATGCCTTGACCATCCCCCTGTATATTCCCTCGCGCAAAGCTTCCGGGGACACATCTTCCTCATAATAATATTCCTGCTGTATCAGGTTCTGAATAAACTGGATTTTCTCAAGCACCTCCGAGTCCAAAACGCTTTCGCCGGCACTCGCGCTTACCGCCCGCTGTGCCCCGTAAAATCTGTATGCCATCCTTCCGGCATAAATACCCAGCAATAAAATAGAAGCGATTAACGCTCCGATGAGCATTCCGCTGCGAAATTCCCCGGATTTTCTTTTTCTTTCCCCTTCCTCCTCTGTTTTCACTTCAGGCTGTAGTTTATTGTCTACAGCTTCCTCTTGCCTATCCATTCAAATCTCTCCCATCTGACTTACCACCGATTCTCCCCTTATCCTCTCAGATAGTTCCACGGGTTTACGTAATTTCCATTCAGGCGGACGCTGAAATGCAAATGATTTCCGGTGGAACGCCCCGTACTTCCCACCGCAGCTATCTTATCGCCCTTAGACACCTCGGCTCCTTTGGAAACATAAAGAGCCGAAGCATGCATATAGATCGTATAAAGGCTGTCGCCGTGATCGATCATAACATAATTTCCCATGCTGTTGCTGTAGGTTGCCGCCACTACCTTCCCATCATAAGCCGCAAGTATGGCGCTTCCTCCCGGCGCTGCCATATCCAGACCGTTGTGAAACTGCTGAATACCTAAAATAGGGTGTGTGCGGTTTCCATATTCATCTGAAATTCTCGTATAAGAGGGCGCCGGCCAGACAAACATACCTCCGTCATATCTTCTTCCCTGCTCCTCGGCAAGCCGCTTTCTTTCCTCTGCAACGGC
Organism: Lachnospiraceae bacterium UBA7093; assembly: GCA_002492465.1. GTDB lineage: Bacteria > Bacillota > Clostridia > Lachnospirales > Lachnospiraceae > Suilimivivens. The sequence continues at coordinate 76,486 of DKYT01000011.1, forward strand.
AGCTTCCAACGCGGCAATGGTTTCATTCTGAGAGGCAATCTCCGCTTCATATTCCCGGATCGCCGCTTCCTTGCTTTGAATGTCGGAAGTCATCTTGTACATTTCCTGCTCTTTTGCCAAAAGCAGCTCGCTGACTGCCGCCTCCTCTTCTTCAACCTTGGCTTTCGCTTCGTCTAAAACACCTTTTTCTTCCTCCAGACCTTCCTTGCAGAGCGCTACGTATTCTGCATAGCTCACATATTCATCCAGCATTTTACGGTCATAGGAAGAAAGCATCTCAATATATTCCGCTTTATTCAACATATCGCCAAAGCTTTCCGCCTGGAAAACAAGTTCAAGGTAAAGCGTGTCGCCCTTTTCATACATGAACTGGATCCGGGTTTTCATTGCCTCGTACTGTGCCTGCTGCACCGCAAGGGCTTCCTCCAGCTCTGCAGTCTTCTGTGTGATCTCCGCCTCTTTATCCTCAATTAACCTTTTCAGCTCATCGATTTTTGCCTGTATATTTGAAAGATTTTCATCCAGCTCCGTCACATAATTGGCAAGGTTTTCCTTGGAATTTTCCAATTCTTTTTTTAATTCTTTGACATTCGTCAGCCCGCTCTGCAGCGCCTTTTTTTCTTCCTTTGCCCTGCTTATCTCCTTTTCCTTTTCCTTGATGCTGTCGTTAGTCAGCTCACTGGCGTAGACAGGCGTCTGATATTGATTGGCAACACCTAAAATCAGCAAAAGGCAAAGCAATACGCAAAAAGTTCTTTTCAAACCTTTCATTTTTACCTCAATTATACCTTTAAGTGCTTTCTTACTGTAGTGATACTGCCCAGGAAACCAATGCCTACGCCCATAGCGATAGATACCGGGAAAAGCGTGCTGAAAATCGTTTCTACCGGCAGAAACGCCAGCAGGCTGGTCAGCATGGTGAACCTCTGCATAATATATTCAATCACCTGATTATAAAGAACATATATAATTCCCATAGGAAGCAGGGAGCCGATCACTCCGATCATCATACCCTCTATCACAAAGGGAGAACGTACAAAAAAGTCTGTGGCTCCGATGTATTTCATGATTGTGATCTCCTCCTTTCGGACAGAGATACCGATGGTCACCGTATTGCTGATCAGGAAAATGGAAACCGCAAACAGAATTGCAATAATTCCTACAGATACATAGGCAACCAGGGCATTCATTCCCGTCAATGCCGAAGCCGTAACTTCAGAACGGTATACATCTCTGATGCCCTCCAGCCCTTCCAGATAGGTTACAAGCGCCGGCTGCATGGATACGTCATTCATGTAAATTTGAAAGTTTGCCGAATTTGCCAGAGGATTTTCCAGAAATCCGTCTGCATATTCTCCCAAATATTCTTCCTTGAAGCTTTCCCATGCCTCATCCGCAGAAATAAAGGTCTTGCTTGACACCTCCGTACGCTTGTCGATCAGCGCTCCGATTTCTTCTATTCTTTCCTGGCTGATTCCCTCGTCAAAGAAAACCGTAACGGCAACTCCGCCCTCAGCGGTTTTCACAATATGCTGAAAGTTGGTAAGGATCGCATAAAATAAGCCGAACAAAAACAGACAGGCGCCGATCGTTGCAATAGAAGCAAGCGAAAACCACTTATTTCTGAAAATGTTGATAATTCCCTGTTTGATGGTATAAAAAAATGTACTAATCCTCATCGATATAACCACCCTTTTCTTCGTCGCTGACAATGACGCCTTTCTTCATTGTAACTACCCGCTTCTGCATGGCATTGACGATCTCACGATTGTGGGTAACCACCAGCACTGTGGTTCCGTTTTCATTGATCTGCTCCAAAAGCTTCATGATTTCCCATGAGTTTTTGGGATCCAGATTACCGGTAGGTTCGTCTGCAAGCAAAATGGTGGGGCGGTTCACCAATGCTCTGGCAATTGCCACCCTCTGCTGTTCCCCTCCGGAAAGCTGTCTGGGCTTTGCCTTGTATTTACCTGCAAGCCCTACAGTGGCAAGAATGCTGGGTACATTTCGTTTGATTTCCTTATTGGACACCTGTATAATCCTCTGGGCAAAAGCAACATTTTCATATACGTTTCTGTCCTTAAGAAGCCGGAAATCCTGAAACACAATTCCCAGATTTCTTCTGAATTTGGGAATCTTTCTGTGCCTGATCCGCACCAGATCATACCCCATTACCTGAATATCTCCAGAGGTGGGCACCAGCTCCCTTAAAAGGAGTTTAATCATCGTGGATTTGCCTGATCCGCTGTCTCCTACGATAAATACAAACTCCCCCTTATTGATATGTAAATCCACTCCGTTCAAAGCCGGAGCGCCTGTGGCATATGCCTTGCTTACATTCGTCAGCGTGATAATCTCATCGCTGCCGGATGCCTGTCTTCTTCTCTTTCTGCTTTTTACATCGCCCTTTGTCACAACTATCCTCCACCTGTGCTCTTCTGTTTCTTCTTTATTTTTATTAATATTCAAGACTCTCCATGTAATCCATATACTTCACTACCATAAGCGCAATTCTGAAGGTAATGGCATCTTCGAACACACGGAGATCCAGCCCGGTGCTTTTCTGGAGCTTATCCAGACGGTACACCAGGGTATTTCTGTGAATGAACAATTGCCTGGAAGTTTCGGAAACATTCAGGCTGTTTTCAAAGAACTTACTGATTGTTGTAAGGGTCTCCTCGTCAAATTCATCGGGACTCTTGCCGCCAAAGATTTCCTTAATAAACATTTTGCAGAGAGGAATCGGCAACTGATAAATCAAACGTCCAATCCCCAGTTCGCTGTAGGCAATGATGTTCCTCTCGTCGAAGAAGATTTTTCCTACATCCAGCGCCATCTTTGCTTCTTTATAAGATCGGCTGACCTCCTTAATCTCCTTGACCACCGTTCCGTATGCAATATGAATACCCGACATTCCCTCCTTTGCAAGAAATGTCTCTATGGAGACAGCCGCTTTTTCCATATCCTTAGCGCTGTCTCCCTCGGAGAGATCCTTCACCACAATCACATTATTTTCATCTACCGCAGTAATAAAATCCTTGCTGTTGCTTCCGAAAAAGGTCCGCATTAATTCCAGTACGTTGCTGTCTCTTCCGCAGTCCGTTTCAATAATCATTGCCACCCGCTTCACATCGGTTTGAATATGAAGTTTTTTTGCACGGCTGTAAATATCGATGAGCAGCAGGTTGTCTAACAGCAGATTTTTAATAAAATTATCCTTATCAAACCTCTCCTTGTACGCCACCAGCAGATTCTGTAACTGAAACGCCGCCATTTTTCCAATCATGTATACATCTTCCCCGGTTCCCGCCGCAATCAGTATATATTCCAACTGCTGTTCATCATATATTTTGAAATATTGATATCCCTGTATCTCCTGGGAGTCCGCTGGCGATTTGGCAAACTCCACTGCCTCGGAACCGCATTCTGACATACTTGCCAGCGTACATGCCGCCTCCTTGCCATCCGTATCCATTACACAAAAATCCACTCTTGAAATCGTTTTAAGCCCCTCAATGGTATTTTGCAATATCTGATTAGAAATCATTTACCCCTCTCCTTCTGCCCTATAGTTTAAAAACTATGCAAATTAGACAATATTTTCTGTCCATAACTGCACTTCCGAACCCTCTCCCAAACCAACTTCCTCTCTATTTTAATATAAATGTACAAAAAAATCTACCGGCATTTGTGATTTATTTGTGTATTTTTAATGCATTTTGACAATTTTCTCCAATTCTTTTGGCTATGCAACCTATACAAAAAACGGTAAAATGTGAAAAATCAAATATTCCACATTTTACCGATCTATGCTATACTGTAAGCAAGATTAGATTTTCAGAAAGGAATGATGCTATGAATATTCCGGAATTGTCAACCGCTTTGGCAAACACGCAGCTTGCCAGCAAGGTGGGAATCGCCGTGCTCGATAAGGCGCTTGAAAACTCCCAGACAACAGGTGAAAGCCTGATCAATATGATGGACCGTTCCATGGAACTTTCCGTCAATCCTCACATTGGAGGAAACATTGACATGCTGGTCTGATCAGACCTGAAAACGCATGTCACAAAAAATTTAGCACAAGCTGATAGAAGATCCCCGAGATCCCGGCAGCGCAAAGGATAAGACCCAGTACGAGAGGTACTGTGATGATCTTATCCTTTTTTTCTTTCCTGTTTCTCCAGACACCGGACAACGCCTCTTCCCTTTTTTCATTTTTACTGATCCACACAAGCACTGCCCAGGCAAGGGGCAGTGTTACCGCTACAATAAACAAGTATGCCCCTATCATATAAAGCATCATATCTGTGGTAAGCAATTCCGCCTGTTCGCTGTACAGATTTGGGTTATTCTTCATCACGGTATACATGAGTATGACATTGCTGCCGTTGATGAAGCCGTGATACAGAACAGAAGACCACAGGCTTCCCGTCGCCTCCACTAAAAGCACTGCCATAATCCCCATTGCAAAGGCATAGCTTGCCTGGTTGATATTCATATGAAAAAGGGCAAAAAGCAGGGATGAAACAAGCATCGCTTTAAAAGCGCCGCTTGATCTGCGGTAAGCTCTGTAGTATGCTCCCCGGCAGATTACCTCCTCAAACACAGGCGCAATCACTGCCATTGAAAGGAATACCAGCCCAAAGGGCATTTCTGTTATCAGAAGATTTTCCATCGCCAGCGCCACCTCGTTATCTACCCATAGCTGACTGAATAAATTTAACAGGGTCAAAAAAGGAACGTTTAAAAATGTAAACAAAACAATCATCAAAATAGTCGTGAATTTCATTTTATGAAAAGGGAAAAAATTTCCAATTTCTTCCTTCGACACCAATATAAAGATCAGAATCGGCAGTAAAAGCACTGTCTCACAGATCAGATTATTCAGTACAAGGCTCTCCGCCAAAGCCGGAAAGAAAAGCGCTACAAAGACAATGGTTCCCAAATAAACTGCTATCGTTATCAAAAATGCCCAATTTGCTTTCTTACTGTTCATGTTCTCCCTTAAACCTTTCTGATTCCATCTGCTTCTATTACAATCAATCTCTGCTTATACAGATTTCCCACCGCTCTTTTAAACTCGTTTTTACTCATGCCTGTAGCATCTCTGATCAGTTCCGGATCAGCTTTGTCATTGAAGGGAAGCCTTCCTCCCTCCCGTTCCAGCAGCTCCAGCAGCTTGTCCCCATCGCTGACCATTTGAATATACGCCTTTTCCCGAAGGCTCAGGGTAAGTTTTCCATCCTCAAGCACCTGGCTGACCCTTGCCTCAACCTTATCCCCCACCTTCAGCCCCATTGCAGGCTCCCTCTTAGGGATCATACCGGAATAACAGTCGTCTACAGCCACAAATACGCCATAATTTTCCGCAATCTCATACACTCTGCCTGTCACTCTGGCGTCTTTTTGATAGGGGCTGTCCGTCCGCAGATAAGGATATACTTTCATGGTGGTGCAAAGCCGTCCGCTCTTATCGATATAAAGCGCAACAAGACATTCCTCCCCTGCCTGTACCTTGCAGGTCTGCTCCTTAAAGGGCAAAAGCAGATCCTTTTCCAGCGCCCAGCCAAGAAATGCGCCGATCCTGCCCGTTTCCTTCACCTTCAATACCGCCGTTTCCCCTACCGAAAACTCCGGCTGCCTGGTGGTTGCAATCAGACGGTCTTTTGAGTCCCTGTAAATGAATACCTGAATCCGGTCTCCAATCTGAGCCCCCTCAGGCACCTCCTTTCTGGGTAAAAGCACACGCTCCTGACTCTCCGCCGCCTCTTCGGCATCGCTAAGATACACGCCAAATTCCACTGTTTTTACAATTGTCAGCTCCTGACTTTTTCCAAGCTCTATCACTTTTCCTGTTCCCTTTCCATCTGCAGCTCCACAATGCAGCAGATCCCGTCTTCCTTATCCTTCAGCACCACCACATATTTATCATCCTGTGTCTTTCCAATATGGGGAATCAGAATATCCCCCAGCATTACCTGCTTTTTATATTCCGCTCTCAGCTGCTTAACCCGGTTCTCTTTTCCCAGACTGTCTATGGCGATTCTCACAAACTGACCGTTATTCACATGGTAGTTTGTATCCAGGTGATGCCTTTTGATCTGTATTTCTTCCCCCGCTTCCAATGTCCCGGGCTGTTCAATTTTCCTGGGCGCATATTCCATATCCAGCTTAGGCTCCAGGACATAGCCTTCCAGAATCTCCTGAGCAGGTCTCACCGGCTTTCCCGTTTCCGTATTCAGTAGACTCCAGATGGAATTGGCATGGGCAAGCCATTTCCCCTTTTCGTCCGTCATCAGAAAATTTCTGTATCCGACAAACCCTTTAAACGCATAGGGCGACGTTCCCACCGTAACCGTTTCTCCAAGCCCGGGAAGACCGTCCACCACGATCTGCCAGGAAGACATCACCCATACCAGATGCTTTTCCTTTAAATAATAAATGCCAAGCCCAATATCTTCCGACTGGAAAGTAGAACAGTCCTGGAAATAATCCAGCAGAGATTCCAGCCTTAAATATCCTGTCTCGTCCAGTTCACTGTATCTGATCCTGCTTTGAAAACGGTACATGTCTGTATTTGCTCCTTCAAACTCAACTGAATAAATTGTATCACATTTATTTATCCTTGTGTCAATCGAATAGGAAAGATTTATCTGACCTACTCGCCCGCCCGTGTGCATAAAAAACCTCAATGACTGAAATCATTGAGGTTTTTCAGCTGGGCTACAAGGATTCGAAC
>DKYT01000011.1:83491-126368 GCA_002492465.1 Lachnospiraceae bacterium UBA7093
GGGCTACAAGGATTCGAACCTTGAAATGACGGAGTCAGAGTCCGTTGCCTTACCGTTTGGCGATAGCCCAATATTGATTACTTTTGGTATTATACACAATAATAACCTGTTTGGCAAGTAGAAAATTAAATTTTTTTCGTTACATTTTTGACAGGCTGTTTTTTTTTAAATACTTTCAATATTCCGGGGAAAAATCGGTTTTCAATTGTCTGAAAATCTGTTATCGTGAAATTGAGGGAAGGCAAATAATGTATTATGATGCAGGAGGATTCTATTTATGAGGTATTTTTTTGACGGTAAAATCCAGAAGGAGGATGCGCTTTATACCATACGTATCCCCTTTAACGTTTGGGAGGTATGCAAACTGCGGGACATTATCAAAGCCGATATTGTCCTGGACAACAAGATCATAGAATGCGAATTGATCCCTGAAAGCAAGGGAAATTACAAGATTCATCTGCTGGATCAGGATGTTTCTCACATTGACATCACCCAAGTTCATAAAATTCTGCTCCATATCAACGGGAGCCTGATTCAAATGGACCGCAACAGTCCTTACAGCTTTGAAAATCCCATCCGCAAAATTGACGGCATCCAGGTCATCATTCAGCCCGAGGACGGCTTGTGCGGACAAACCTGCGTGGCGATGCTTGCCGGCGTTACCATCGCTGAAGTAATCAGCGTCATGGACTGCCGAGAGTGGCAGGCAACCATGGGACGGGTGATTTCCGCACTGAACTATTATGGCATCGACCACAGCGATGTAATTGTGTACACCGAAGGGCACGAAGCTACCCTCCCCAAGTGTTGCATCTTAATGGAAAAAATGGGGCTTTACTGCCATTACCTGGTACACTATGACGGAAAATTTTATGATTCTAACCTGGGCGTGATTGCAGAATACGATATGGGCAAACTTTTGGGCTATCTGGAAGTAAAAGTGGATTAACATCAGCGAAAGCCCTCTTCGGTCAATAACGGAAGAGGGCTTTCTGTATGTGTTGAAACTTGTATTTTGATAACAGCGGAAAAACGTCTTTATACCTCGAATATCAAATCGCCATAGGTAGGCACCGGCCATACCTGCTTATCCACCAACATCTCAGCCTCGTCCGCAGGGGCTCTGAGGGCATCCATCGCGGCTTTCACCACATCCTTATAATAAAATGCCTGTTCCTTTGCATTCTCCATAGCGCTTGCCTTCGCCTCCACTTCTTCCAGCTTTGCCAGCGCCGCCTTCATTGCAGTAAGCTTTTCGGAAACTGCCTTCAGCAGTTCCGCCTGAGCCGATGCATCCGCACCTGCTTCTTTCACTGCAATCACAGTGTCTGCAAGCGATTTTGTATATCTGATTACTGCAGGGATGATCTGCTTGGACGCCATATCGATCATGGTAAGCGCTTCAATGTTAATAGTCTTTGCATAAGTCTCGTAGAGAACCTCTTCCCGGGATTCCAATTCCGCCTTGGTAAAGATGCCAAATTTCTTAAAAAGCTGAACAGATTTTTCCGTTGTCAGCGTATCCACCGCCTCGATCATGGATTTGATATTGGGAAGTCCTCTTCTCTCTGCTTCCGCTACCCATGCTTCGGAATACCCGTCGCCGTTAAAAATAATTCTCTGATGCTTTGTAAGGTATTCCTTGATCAGATCATGAACTGCAAGCTCAAAGTCCTCCGCTTTTTCCAGAACATCCGCCGCCTCGCAGAAAGCTTCGGCAACAATAGCGTTTAAGATCGTATTAGGGCTTGCAATGGAATCCGCAGAACCCACCATACGAAATTCAAACTTATTTCCCGTGAAGGCAAAGGGTGAGGTTCTGTTTCTGTCAGTTGCATCTTTGGTAAAATCAGGCAGTGTGGAAACGCCGGTTTCCAGCTTGCCCCCTTCTATACATCTGGACGCCTCGCCAGTCTCCACCAGCTGTTTTACCACATCCTCAAGCTGCTCCCCAAGGAACACGGAAATAATTGCCGGAGGCGCTTCGTTGGCGCCTAATCTGTGATCGTTTCCCACATCCGATGCGCTCTGACGGAGAAGATCCGCATGTCTGTCAACCGCCTTGATAATGCAGGCAAGCACCAGAAGGAACTGAATATTTTCATTGGGCGTCTCACCCGGATCCAGCAGGTTAACGCCGTTATCCGTTGTCAAAGACCAGTTGTTATGCTTTCCGGAGCCGTTCACTCCTGCAAAGGGCTTCTCATGAAGCAGACAGGTAAGCCCGTGGCGTCCCGCCACCTTTTTCATAGTTTCCATCACCAGCTGATTATGATCTACCGCAATATTTGCCGTCTCATAAATGGGCGCCAGCTCATGCTGTGCAGGTGCCACCTCATTGTGCTGGGTTTTTGCCGTAACTCCCAATTTCCACAGTTCAATGTTCAGATCTTTCATATAGGCGCCGATACGCTCGCGGATGGTTCCGAAATAATGATCCTCCATCTCCTGCCCTTTCGGTGCAGGCGCGCCAAATAAAGTCCGTCCGGTAAAGATCAGATCTGTTCTCTTTAAATATTTTTCTCTGTCCACCAGGAAATATTCCTGCTCAGGACCTACGCTTGCAACCACCTTGGTGGCTTCCGTATTGCCGAAAAGCTTCACGATCCGCAGTGCCTGCTGACTGATTGCCTCCATGGAACGGAGCAGCGGCGTCTTCTTATCAAGGGCTTCCCCCTTATAAGAGCAAAACGCGGTAGGAATACAGAGAATTACGCCCGTAGCGTCCTCCTTCAAAAATGCCGGCGAAGTAATATCCCATGCCGTATAGCCTCTTGCCTCAAAGGTTGCCCGAAGTCCTCCCGAAGGGAAAGAGGATGCGTCCGGCTCTCCTTTGATCAATTCCTTGCCTGAAAAATCCATAATCATCTTTCCGTTTTCATCAGGATGGGAAACAAAGGAATCATGCTTTTCAGCGGTAATTCCGGTAAGCGGCTGGAACCAATGGGTGTAATGGGTGGCGCCGTTCTCTACCGCCCAGTCCTTCATTGCCTTCGCAACCACATCCGCAGCCGCAAGGGATAATTCTCCCCCCTGCTCCATTACCTTAATCACCTCTTTGTACACGTTCTTTGGTAAACGCTCCTTCATGACAGTACGGGTAAACACCTTGCTGCCAAAAAGTTCTTCCACATTAATCATTTCACTCATCATTTTTCTCCCTTTCATACCTATAAACACAAAAAATGCTCCAAAAAACTTTTGGAACATCTTCGTTCGGAATTTTATTTTGAAGGATTCTTCCCTTCGTTTTCTTTAAGATACCTTATAATCTGTCAAATTGCAATAGTTTTTTTTATTTTTATTATAATTTGACAAAAAGCCTTTATGCCCTTCCATTCCCATGGTCATATTGTACAATTCCGTATTCTGAGCAGATCATACTGCTCCGCCGGCCGGCTCAATCCTACCCACAGGATCTGCCTGGCATGCGGGGCGCTTAAAACGTTCTCCCCCTCCTCTGTTGTGAGAGACAAAACTTCCGCCTCTATATTCTGCCCGTCCGGCTTCATAATCTCAATCCGGTCCCCTACACAGAATTTATTCTTCTGCTCTATGCGCACAAGCCCTTCCTCAGATACCGCTTCTGCAATCCCAAGATAAATATATTCATTGACATAAGTATTGTTGTCATAGATCTGGGTATTTTCATCGGCTTTGCCAAAATAAAAGCCCGTAGTAAAATTGCGGTAGGTACATTTTGAGATTTCCTCCCGGTACCAGCCCATATTGGAACGGTACTTCTCCTCCGATTCCAGATAATCGTCGATTGCCCTTCGATAGGTTCTCGCCACAGTCGCCACATAAAGCGCTGTTTTCATTCTTCCTTCAATTTTAAAACTGTCAATTCCGGCATCTATCATTTCCGGAATATGCTCTATCATGCACAGATCCTTTGAATTAAACAGATAGGTGCCTCTTTCATTTTCGTAAACAGGAATGTACTCTCCCGGACGTTTTTCTTCCACTACCGCGTATTTCCATCTGCAGGGATGGGTACATGCGCCCTGGTTGGCGTCTCGTCCCGTAAAGTAGCTGCTCAAAAGGCACCTTCCGGAATAGGAAATGCACATTGCTCCATGAATAAAGCTTTCGATTTCCATATCCTCGGGTATCCGGCTGCGAATTTCCTTTATCTCTTTTAAAGAAAGCTCCCTTGCGGAGACCACTCTTTTTGCCCCCAGCTGATGCCAGAACAAGTAAGTTCTGTAATTGGTGTTGTTTGCCTGGGTGGATATGTGAAGATCGATTTCCGGACAGATCTCCTTTGCCAGCATAAACATCCCCGGATCCGCAATAATCAGGGCATCGGGCTTCATCTCTTTTAACTCATGGAAATAGGTTTCAGCACCGGAAAGATCGTCGTTATGCGCCAGTATATTTGCCGTCACGTGAACCTTTACATTGTGGGCATGAGCAAAGGCAATCCCTTCCCTCATCTCCTCGCCGGAAAAGTTCTTTGCCTTTGCCCTGAGTCCAAAAGCCTCTCCGCCAATATACACCGCGTCTGCGCCAAAACGCACGGCCGTCTTTAAAACCTCCAGCGAGCTTGCCGGTATTAATAATTCAGGTTTTTTCATATTCCCTCCGTTTTTCGCTTTACGCTTACCGTCACACCGTCTCCTATAGGAAGAATATCCGTCAAAAGCTGCTCATGGTGCTTCAGCTCATAAAGATATTCCCGCATCCTGCTGTGGATGGTCCGGTCCCTTCTGGTCACTGCAAACCGGGACTCTATTACGTCTCCATCCTGGAGCACATTGTCGGAAACCAGCAGTCCTCCCTCCGGCATCAATCTCAGAATGTCCGGCAGGAAATGAATATACTGCCCCTTCGCCGCATCCATAAAGATAAAATCATAGGGACCCTTTAATTCCTTTAAAATCTCTGCCGCGTCTCCCTCTAACAGGGTGATTTTATCTTCCTTCCCGGCTTTTTGGAAATTTTCTTTTGCCAGGGGAATTCGCTTTTCATACTTTTCTATGGTGGTAATATGACAATCTTCAGGTCCGTACTCGCTCATCAGCAACGCAGAAAAACCAATGGCTGTTCCCACCTCCAAAATCTTCTTAGGCTCCTTCATGGCAAGAAGGAGCTTTAAAAAGCTCTGCATCTGAGGTCTGATAACAGGTACATTGGTTTTCAATGCCAACTGCTCCAACTCCCTTAAAAAGGGAGTGTTTCCCGGGTCTAAGGAATTGATAAAAGTGCTGACTCTCTCTTCCGTAATCACCATCGCTCATCCTTCACATTTTAATTTTAAGAGGATTACTCCCCTCCTTCTTCTTCCTCATCGGATCCGGACATAATCTCCAGCATCTGCTGCGCCGTCATGTCTGTGCTCAAATCGTAAATGCCGGGTGTCATTTCCCCCCGGTATGCCGAGAGCAGCTCCTGTACTACAAACAGCTTTGCATCCTCTATTAATCCCTTTTCCTCCAGCATATCGGCAACTTCTTTCACAGACGCGCCCTCCGCCACGCTGACAGATATGGTTCTTCCGCCGGAAACGGATACGGGCTGATCTGCAAATACGCGGTAGCCAAAATCATACGCCGCGGTAGCCGTACGGAAAGCAAAGAGAATAACCACCGCTACCACTACAACCTTAATTATGATTTCCAATACCGTGAGTATTAAGCTTTTTGCGCTCATAAAATATTCCTTTCCGCCTACTCAAAATCCAGCCTCTCCGTGATCTCTGCGTTTATCTCCTGCATCATTCTGCAAAAAGCAAGCTCTGCACGCAAAAAGTCATCCACTATAGGATTCTCACGGAACCTTTCATATTCTTTCTCAAAGGCATCCATTTTATCAAACAGCTCGTCCACCTGGGTGGTATTCTGTATTTCATAATTATGATGGCGAAATTCATTCACTTTTTCAAAAAGTTCAGGGTTTTTCTTTAGCTTATCCAACTGATAACGGTAAGTTTTGTATATATCCGTATCTTTAACCTCTTTTACAAATCTTTCAGTTGCCGCCTGCATACGATGCTCCAGCATGCTTCATCATCTCCTTATATTTCCATTATGATCGGTAAAATCATGGGACGGCGTTTTGTTTTCCTCCACACGTATTCGCTCAGGGAATCCTTTATGGAGCCTTTCAGCTTGCCCCAATCGGAAATTCCTCTGCCAAGGCATCCTTCAATTGCCTCATTGACTACAACCCTCGCCTCATCCATCAGTTCATCAGACTCTCTCACATATACGAACCCTCTGGACACAATATCCGGACCGCTGACCAACTGATCTGCTCCGTCCAGCCCCAGTACAACGATCATAATACCGTCCTCCGCCAGGTGCTGCCTGTCTCTGAGCACAATATTTCCCACATCGCCAACTCCCAGACCGTCTACCAGAATATCTCCCACCGGTACCTTGCCCGTGACCTGCGCCTTTTCTTCCGTCAATTCCAGCACATCGCCGGATTGAAGGATAAAAATATTTTCTTTAGCAAAGCCCAGCTCCCTGGCGATCTTTGCCTGCGCCTTCAAATGCTTGAATTCCCCGTGTACGGGAATGGCATATTTGGGACGCACCAGCGTATAGAGCAGCTTGATCTCCTCCTGGCAGGCATGTCCCGACACATGTACATCCTGGAAAATCACATCGGCGCCTTTCAGCAGCAGTTCGTTGATCACATTGGTAACCGCCTTTTCATTGCCCGGAATGGGATGAGAAGAGAAAATAATAGTATCGGTAGGACCAATGGAAATTTTCCTGTGATTGTCCTCCGCCATACGGCTTAAAGCCGCCATACTTTCTCCCTGGCTTCCGGTTGTGATAATAACCGTCTTTTCATCGGGATAATTTTTCAGCTGTTCAATGTCGATCAATGTATTGTCAGGAATGCTCAAATAGCCCAGATTGGTTGCCGTCTCAATAATATTGACCATGCTGCGACCTTCCACCACTACCTTACGCCCGAATTTGTACGCGGAATTGATGATCTGCTGCACCCGGTCTACGTTGGACGCAAAGGTTGCAATGATAATCCGGGTGTTCTTGTGCTCTTCAAACAGAATATCAAAAGTTCTCCCCACTGTCCGCTCTGAGGGGGTAAACCCCGGTCTCTCCGCATTGGTGGAATCACACATAAGGGCAAGAACACCCTTTTTGCCGATCTCTGCAAAGCGCTGAAGATCGATGGCATCGCCAAATACCGGCGTATAGTCCACCTTGAAATCTCCTGTATGCACTACGATACCTGCGGGAGAATAGATTGCCAGTGCTGCCGCATCTACAATACTATGATTGGTCTTAATAAATTCAATTCTGAACTGACCTAAATTAATGGACTGACCAAACTTTACCACCTTCCGCTTAGTGTTGTTTGTCAGATTATGCTCCTTCAGCTTATTTTCAATAATTCCCATAGTCAGCTTGGTTGCATATATGGGAACGTTAATCTCCCTCAATACATAGGGAAGGGCTCCGATATGATCTTCATGTCCATGGGTAATTATGAACCCCTTGACCTTCTCGATGTTATTTTTCAGATAAGTTACATCCGGTATAACCAGGTCGATTCCCAGCATATCATCCTCCGGGAAAGAAAGACCGCAGTCTACCACAATAATACTGTCTTCGTATTCAAAGGCAGTAATATTCATGCCAATCTGCTCAAGACCCCCAAGTGGGATGATCTTCAGCCCTTGGCTGCTTTTTGGTTCCATTTTTTTCAATCAATTTACCTCCGATTGTCTTTTATTTTTTACATGCCTTAAAAGCGTCACGAAAGTTCAACGTCGTCCAGAAGGTTTTCGAAGACCGCCGCCACGGCGGACATTTCCGTGTCGTTCTCCACGATCTCATAAACGCTTTCCTTGGATCCCTGTGCCGAAATTTCCTTCAGGATCAAAGCCTCTCCGTCCCCCTCCGGTACATCCGTCACTAAAATATACTGGTTTCCGCCAAGTTTCGTCTGCTCTAAAACATAAAATTCTACACTCTCCTGTGTGTCCAGTGTAAACTTAATCTTTTCCAAATTACACTTCTCCCTGCCGCATTCTTCTGTGATCCAAAAATCCCTGTAAAATAAGCACCGCCGCCATCTCGTCCGAATATTCCTTGCGGTTTTCTCTTCGTATACCGGTTTCCATCATCGCCTTTTCAGCGGCAACGGTGGTAAGCCTTTCATCCCAGGTATGTACGCTCCGCCCGGTGCGCCGCTCCAGCTTATCCTTAAATGCAAGGGTTGCCTCCGCCCTGGGACCCTGGGTACCGTTCATATTCAGGGGAAGTCCCAAAACGATTTCCTCCACATGGTACGCTTCTATCAATTCCTCGATCCTGGCAAGGGTTCTGCGCAGCTTGTTCTCTTCTTTTCTTTCAATGGTTTCTATTCCCTGCGCCGTAATCAGCAGAGGATCGCTGACCGCCACCCCTACCGTTTTAGAACCGAAGTCCAGCCCCATAATTCGTAATTCAGGATTTGCCTGCATCTTTTCCTGCTTCCTGCCCTTTCTTATTTCCAGTGATTGTTCTTAATATATTCTGTCAGCATCTCCTCTACCAGCTCATCCCTGTCTATTTTCATAATCAGGCTTCTGGCGTTTTTATAGCTGGTAATGTACGTAGGGTCGCCGGACATAATATAACCTACAATCTGATTCACAGGGTTATATCCCTTTTCTGTCAGTGCCGCATAAACATCTGCAAGTATTTCCTTTACGCTCGTGCTGTCTGTCTCTACCTTGAAAAACTGTGTATTTCCTAAATCCTGCATATATGACACCTCTTATTACAACATTTGTTCGTTTTTATCTTACTCCTTTTTACCATAAAATTCAATGGATTTAGGGTTGAAACAGCAAAATATCCGGTTCCAAAAAGCCTTTCAATTCTCCCCGGCGCATATGCCCGGAAAGTTTTTCTTCGGTTTCAAAAGCCGCGCGGATATATTCTCTGGTATATCCCACCTGATAGCTTTTTCCGCCAATCAGCTTTTCTTCCTCAAAAAGTACCTCTGCGCTCTTATGTAAAAACTTTTTCCTGTAAGCGCAGGACATTTCCTTTTCCAGCTCCAGAAGCTGGCTGCTGCGGGCGCTTTTCACCTTTTCGGGGATCTGCCCCTCCATTCGGGCTGCAGGCGTTCCCTCTCTCCGGGAATACTTAAATATGTGCATTTCATAAAAACCGATCTTCTCAAGAAACGTCTTTGTCTGTTCAAATTCCTCCTGCGTCTCCCCGGGAAATCCTACGATCACATCGGTGGTAATTGCCGGTTCCCCAAAATACCTTCTCAAAATACATACCTTCTCATAGTATTCCGCAGAAGAATATTTTCTATTCATTCTTTTCAGCACAGTGTCCGAACCGCTTTGAAGAGAAAGATGAAAATGGGGGCAGAGCCTTTCACACCGGGAAAGCCCCTCCGCAAACTCCTCCGTAATAATCCTTGGTTCCAGAGATCCTAATCGAACCCGCTCTATCCCCGGAATTTCCTCCATTAACTGTATCAAACCAAGAAGACCGCTTTGGGAAAAGTCATTTCCCTCTGTCATACCATAGGAACTTAAATGAATGCCGGTAAGCACGATTTCCCGGTACCCTTTCCGCGCCAGCTCTCCGACCTCTTCCGCCACCTCTTCCCGGCTGCGGCTTCTGATTCTGCCTCTGGCATAGGGGATGATACAATAGGAACAGAACTGGTTACAGCCGTCCTGGACCTTGATAAAGGATCTGGTGTGCTCCGCCGTGGAGGTCAGCTTCATTTTCTCATATTCCTTGGTATTTCCAATATCAATGATCGTCCTTCCCTGCAGCGTCTTATCCTCAAAGGCATTTTCCCCGGAAGCAAATTCCCGGTTCTTTCCCCTTTCACGGTCCGCCAGATATTCCTCCAGTATGGAAACCAGGTCTTTCTTTCTGTTATTTCCGATGGCAAGGTCGATGCTCATATCCTTCAGCGCTTCCTCGCTTCCGGTCTGCACATAACAGCCTACCGCCACCACCACCGAATCCGGGTTCAGCTTTTTGGCACGGTGAAGCATCTGCCTGCTCTTTCTGTCCGCTATATTGGTTACCGTGCAGGTATTGATAATATAAATATCGGCTTTTTCATCAAATGGTACAACCTCATATCCTTTTTCCTTCATGCTTTGTTGCATAAAGTCCATTTCATAGCCGTTTACCTTACATCCCAGGTTATGAAACGCTACTCTTCTCATATTCTCCATCGTTTTTTTGTGTCCTTTTATCATTGACTTTTACTGCCTGACCCTTTACTATATTAACAGAGGGTATGAAAATTTAAGGAGGTAATTCCAATGAAAACAGTTCAGATTTCATTAAACTCAATCGATAAGGTAAAGTCTTTCGTGAATGATATTACAAAATTTGATTATGACTTTGACTTAGTATCCGGAAGATACGTAATCGACGCAAAATCCATTATGGGTATTTTCAGTTTGGATCTGTCCAAGCCCATCAATTTGAACATCCACGCGGAAGATAATGTGGATGAAGTTCTTGAAATTATTAAACCTTACCTGATTTAAGGAACCCTGTGAGCTGGCAAAATGCCAGCTCATTTTATTACGATAAGCCGGCTCGTGAGCATGACGGCGTTCGTTTATGTCCATTTTGCAACAATCAATTCATCCGTATCCAGGGCTTTCTGCACCAGTTCCTCTATCTTTTCCTCCAGATTCTGTTCATGCCGCTTTATCACATTCAAATTCGGCTTCGTCACCGGATGCTTTGCCACAAATATGGTACAGCAGTCTTCATAGGGCAGAATAGAGGTTTCATAGGTTCCGATCTTTTCCGAAACCTCCACGATCTCCATTTTATCAAACCCAATCAGCGGGCGGAAAACCGGCAGGCTGCATACCTCATTGGTAACGGCAAGGGACTGCACTGTCTGGGAAGCCACCTGTCCAATACTCTCCCCTGTAATCAGCCCAAGACAATCGTTTTGCTTTGCTATCAGCTCCGCAATCTTCATCATATATCTGCGCATAATGATGGTAAACTCCTCATGAGGGCATTTCTCATAAATATAAAGCTGAATATCCGTAAAATTAATAACATGAAGATACACAGGTCCTGCATAGCGGGACACCAGCTTTGCCAGATCCACTACCTTCTGCTTTGCCCTGTCGCTTGTGTAGGGGGGCGCATGGAAATAAACCGCATCGATCTTTACGCCCCGTTTTGCAATCATATATCCCGCCACAGGAGAGTCGATTCCCCCTGACAAAAGCAGCATTGCCTTTCCGTTGCTTCCTACAGGCATACCTCCCGGTCCCGGTATTTCCATAGAATAAAGATAAATCTTTTCCCGAATCTCCACATGGAGCATCACCTCCGGATGGTGCACATCCACCCGCATCTGGGGAAAGGCGTCCAATATTGCGCCCCCAAGTTCCCTATTAAGCTCCATGGAATTCATGGGATAATTTTTTCTGGCTCTTCTGGCATGTACCTTAAAGGTTATGTTCTTATCCTCATAGACCTTGTCCACATACGCCACCAACGCTGCGGCAAGCTTCTCGTAACCCTCATCTTCTATGTAGACCACCGGACAGATGCCTGAAATCCCGAAAACTGTTTTCAGGTTGTCCACCGTCTCGTCATAGTCAAACTCCGACAAGGCGTGAACGTAAATTCTTCCGTCCGTCCGGGTAATCTTAAATTCTCCCTCGCACCTTTTCAAGGCATACTTAATCTGCTGTGCCAGCGCCTCCTCGAAAAGATATTTATTTTTTCCTTTTACGCCAATTTCAGCGTACTTGATCAAAAATGCGCGAAACATATTTCCTCTTTTCTTCTCCCAAAGCTGCGGTTTTGCCCGGGCAATCCATTATATCGCCCAAGCAAAACCTTTTCTCTTACTTATATTTTCTAAGCATGGGAATTATATCATACATTGTCTGCAAAGTATAGTTTATTTCCTCCATGGTGGTAAAAACCGAAAAACTGAAACGAATGGTAGAGCCCAAAAGCTCCTGATCGATCCCCATAGCGCGAAGGGTTGCAGAAGGCTGAGGCTTACGTGCGGAGCAGGCGCTTCCTGCCGAGACATAGATTTCCTTATCCTCCAGGGCATGGAGAAGCACTTCACTGCGCACTCCTTTAACGGAAACGCTTACCACGTGGGGCGCTCCCGTTTCATCGGGATGTCCGTTCAAAACCGCATCAGGAATCTTCCTCACCCCTTCTACGAAAGCTTTTTTCAATCGATACATCTGTGCCATATCCTGATCCAGATTGCTGTAAACCAGTTCAACTGCTTTCCCCAGACCGGCAATTGCCGGAACATTTTCGGTGCCGGAGCGAACGCCCCCCTGCTGACCTCCTCCAAAGAGAATCGGTTTTATTTTTACCTTTTCATCTACATACAAAAAGCCGCTTCCCTTGGGACCGTGGATCTTATGCCCGCTTACGGACAAAAGGTCTATCTTCATTTTCTTGGGATATATTCTGAACTTCCCATATCCCTGCACTGCATCCACATGGAACAGAATATGGGGATTCATTCTCTTAATCAAAGCGCCCGCCTCTGCAACAGGCTGCAGAGAACCTACCTCATTGTTGGTATGCATAATAGAAACCAATATGGTTTCTCCTGTAATGGCGCGCTGGAGATCCTCCAACCGGATACATCCTTTCTCGTCCACCGGCAAATAGGTTACCCGAAACCCTTCCTCCTCCAAGTGCCTCATAGTCTGAAGCACTGCCGGATGCTCGATCTGTGTGGTGATCAGATGCCTTCCGCTGCGACAGTTTGCATAAGCGCATCCTCGCAGGGCAAGATTATCTGATTCCGTTCCTCCTGATGTAAAATAAATTTCCTTTTCATTTACTTTTAAATTTCTGGCAATTACATCCTTTGCATAACGGATATATTTCTCTGCCTGAACGCCCTTTCTATGGAGACTTGAGGGGTTTCCGTAGTCTTCACACATAATCTGGGTCATCAGCGCAGCTACCTCGTCAAAACATCTGGTGGTTGCCGAATTATCTAAATATACCTCCATAATATCACTGGCCTTTCTGAACAGAGTATTCGTTCTTATCCTACTATTACTATATGATTATTGCTCCAAATGGTACATTATAATGGAGAGCACGGTCATGCCCGCCGTCTCTGTGCGCAGAATGCGCCGCCCCAGGGTAATGGGAACAATCCCCCTCTCCCCGGCACAGTCGATCTCTTCCTGGGCAAATCCGCCCTCAGGTCCGATAAAAACGGCAACATCCTGCCCGGGTCTTAAGCCGCCGATCAGTTCTCTGGTGTTCTCCATGCCTTCCGCCAGCTCATAGGGTATCATCCTTACCTGTGCATTTTCACTGTATGCCGCCGCCTTCTGAAAGGACATCACATCCTGAATCCTGGGAATGATAGCGCGCCTGCTTTGTTTCGCCGCCGCTTCGGCAATTCCCTGCCATCTGAGGATTTTACTTTTTGCCTTCTTCTCATCCAGTTTCACCACAGAGCGTTTGCAGGCAACAGGTATGATCTCGTATACCCCAAGCTCTACTGCTTTCTGAATAATCATTTCCATCTTGTCCGCCTTGGGAAGTCCCTGAAACAGATATACCTTAGAAGGCAGCTCCACCCCTTCCTCCTTTATGAAACGGAGGGTACAGAGAATTTCTTCCTCCTTCAGTTCTTCAATCCCACAGCGATAGTCCCTCCCGTCCAAACCGTTGCTGACGGAAATTTCCTCTCCCGGCTTCATACGGAGAACATTTTTAATATGATTTACATCCTTGCCTGTGATTACAATCCGGTTTCCCTGAATCTGTTCCGGCGCCACAAAAAACTGGTACATGCCTGTTACCATGCCTTTCTATCGAATTCGGTTTATCCGCCTTAAGGATTCTTCCTCGCAACGATTCCTACCCATTCCCCCTGATGATTGACCTCTAAAACCTCCAGTCCTGCCGCCTTTACTGCTTCAAGAACAGTCTGCTCTTTGTCGTCGATGATTCCGGAGGTAATATAAATACCTCCCTTTTTTAGCTGATGGATAATCACAGGGGTAAGGGGCACCAGCACCTCCGCTAATATATTAGCCGCTACTATGTCATAGCATTCATACCCTACCGCATCCTGAATTTCCTTTTCCGTAATGATATTGCCGATCAGCAGCTGAAACGCCTCGTCCGCAATGCCGTTTGCCTCCTTGTTTTCCCTCACCGCTTCTACTGCGCAGGGATCCAGATCCGTTCCCACCGCGCTTTCAGCGCCAAACATAATGGAGAGGATTGCCAGAATACCGCTTCCCGTTCCCACATCAAGCAGCCTGGTTTCCGGCGTAATGTATTTGCGCAGCGCGCGAATGCAAAGCTGTGTGGTTTCATGCATCCCTGTCCCAAATGCCGTACCCGGATCGATATGCAGGGTCAGTTTGCCCTGATCCTCCGGCGCCGCTTTCTCCCAGGAAGGAATTACCAGCACATCGTCTATGGTGAACTGATGGAAATACTGCTTCCAGTTGTTAATCCAGTCAACGTCCTCCGTCTCCTCCAGGGTAATCTTTCCCTCTCCGATTTCCATGAAGCGGCGAAGTTCCTCCAACTGCTCCCTGATCTGTGCAAGGAGTTCTTCCCTGGCAATCTTCTTCCCGTTCAAAATAAGTTCGCCGTCGCTTTCCTCCACAAAAAAGCTGAGATAGGCAATTCCATCGTCCTCAGGTCCTTCGGGAAGAATATCCACGAACATCTGCTCCTTTTCCAGCGGGGAGAGAGGGATTTTATCCTCAATCTGCGCTCCCTCCAGCCCCAGATCATACAGAGTACTGATAATGATATCCTCCGCATCTGTAATGGTCTTTATTTTAAATTTAATCCATTTCATAAAAAAATTCCTTTCTTCCTCTTTATGAGATAATTAAAATTATTTTAACATCAAACACCTGGCAATTCCACCACTTCAAAAAAATTGCTATTTTTTTACCGTTTATGTATAATATATTTCAATTACATTCTTGCTAAAAACAAAAGGCTTCATGAAAGAGAGTTCCCTACATATGATACAGGATATCTACCCCAAAATCTACCATAATGCATATAAGGATGCCAGCCCCAGGGAAAATGATTTTATTCTTGTGTTCCACGGCAACACAGCCCTGGTTCGTTTTCAACTTCCGGAAGGGAAGCTGCGCTTTCCCACCCTGAAAGAAATGGAAGGGCATCCCTGTACTTATCACTATCTGTTTTCAATCGACTGCTATCCCTATTTTTTGGCGCTTCCTGATGGCGATCCTTTGGAAAGCATAGATACGGACACTCCATGGCTGCCGGAAGGGAGTCTTCCCGGCTATAGCTATGAAAATGTGCGTATTTTTCGGACCGCCCTGTCCAGACACACTGCTTTTGCAGGGATTACGGCGCACCATCTTTACGCATGGTACCGGGACAATCAATTTTGCGGACGCTGCGGGCACAGGCTGAACCCTGACCACAGGGAACGTATGCTCTTTTGCCCCCGCTGCCGCAACACGGTTTATCCCAGAATCTCTCCCGCCGTCATTGTAGGCGTTATAAACGGAGATAAAATCCTTATGAGCAAGTATGCCGGACGCGCTTATACCAACTATGCTTTAATTGCCGGTTTTAACGAGATCGGGGAAAATGCGGAGCAGACCGTGGCAAGAGAAGTGATGGAAGAGGTGGGGCTGAAGGTTAAAAACATCCGTTATTACAAAAGTCAGCCTTGGGCTTTTTCCGGAAGTCTGTTGATGGGTTTTTTCTGCGACCTGGACGGCTCCGATCAAATCACCCTGGATACAGGCGAATTGTCGGAAGCCGGCTGGTTTTGCAGGGATGAGATTTCTCTGGAGGACGATCATATCAGCCTTACCAGAGAAATGATCCTGAAATTTAAAGAAAATTCTTAAAGATCATAATACATTTTAAATTCCGCCGGAGAGGGAATCTGTTCCAGCTTCTTCAGTTCCTGGCGTTTACGCGCTACCCACACATCGATCAGTCTCTGGGGGAAGACGCCGCCCTTTGTAAGATAATCATGATCCGCTTCCAGGGCGTCTAAAGCTTCTCCTAAGGATTTAGGCAATCCTTTGATCTTCTTTTGTTCTTCCTCAGACAGGGTATAAAGATTAAAGTCATAAGGTCCCCAGCCATTTTCGGCAGGATCAATCTGATTCTCAATTCCGTCCAGCCCCGCCATTAATATTGCCGCATATGCATAATAGGGATTCGCCGTTGCATCCGGATTGCGCAGCTCAAACCGCTTGGTTTCCGGAGACTTTGCATAGGCAGGAATACGGATTACCGCACTCCGGTTGGAGGTTGCATAGCCGATGGTTACGGGCGCTTCATAACCTGGCACCAACCGCTTAAAGGAATTGGTAGACGGATTGGTAAAGGCGCACAGAGAAGCAATATGCTTCAGCAGGCCGCCCATAAAATAATGCGCTGTACGGCTCAGTCCCGAATACCCGTTTTCATCATAGAATAAGGGTTGTCCATCCTTGAAAAGCAGCATATGAACATGCATGCCGCTGCCTGCTTCCTGATAAATAGGTTTGGGCAGGAAAGTTGCCGTTTTCCCTTCCTTTGCCGCCATATTTTTAATAATATATTTAATGATCATGGTGTTGTCCGCCATTTCAGGCATGTCCGCAAGCTCCACCTCGATCTCCATCTGACCCGGTCCGCCAACCTCATGATGATGATATTTTACTTTAATTCCCCAATCCTCCATCATCATACACATTCTGCTGCGCAGATCGTATCCTACATCCTGAGGCGCCGCCACATGGTACCCTCCCTTATACGGCACCTCATAGCCGTTGTTTCCGGGTACATCCAGGCTGCAGTTCCAGTCCGCCTGTCTGGTGTCGATCCGATAACCGCACTGCTGGGGCGATACCTCATAACGCGCCTGATCGAAAAGGTAGAATTCAAATTCCGGTCCGATCACCATGCGGTCCGCAACGCCGCTCTCCTTCATGTATTCTACCGCACGCAGGCTCACATTTTTAGGGTACTGATCAAAGGGCTTATTTTCCCCTTTTCCGATGGTGCACACATTACCGCACATGGTCAGTGTAGGCACCTCTGCAAAGGGATCCACATATGCCGTATCCGGATCCGGCAAAAACACCATATCGCTTTTTTCAATAGGCGCATAGCCGTAATTGGAACCGTCAAAACCGATCCCGTAAGTAAACGTACTCTCCCCAAACCGTTCCACCGGAATTGTAATGTGCCGCCAGCGGCCGTCGATATCCGTCATCTTAAAATCGATCATCCGGATACCCTTTTCCTCACACAACTTTCTGATTTCTTCGCTTTTACCCATAACCCTTTTCCTTTCTTTCCACTTTTATTGCACATTGGCAATTAACCAAATTATACCATGACTACAACCTCCAGCCAAGTGCCTACTCCGCCCACGCAAGCGCCTCGTCCAGGCTCTCGGCGCCCAATATGTTCAGCATAAAATCCGTATACTCCTGCGCCCTGTCCGTATCGATGTAGCGGAAAACCTCCTTCAGATATTTTTCCGAATGATCGTACTCATAAAGCCCAAAGGCAAGCCCGTTCACCATCTCCTCCGGCGCATCTGTCTGTCTGTTCAAAATAAACGAGTCGATATAAGGATTGGCGTCCACAATCATATAGCAATAGGCAAAAGCCGCCGCCTGCAGCTTTTCCCCTGATTTTGAAGAAAACCCAAGTTCCGTAATGGTGATACTTCTCACCTCTCCTTTTGTATCCAGATAGCTTTTCTGTTTCAGGAAATCCGTCAATACGCTTAGGTTCATAATGGTAAGTATTTCCGCTTTAGCGCTCTTGTCCGCCTCCTGAGACCAGTAATTCACCCGGGTAAGAGGCTCGGGATAGGGATGTATGGCAACCCCCCAGTCGTAATTTCCATGGGAAAGCGCCGCCTGATTAAAGGCATTGATCAAATCTCTGGCATTAAAATAATCTCGGTTGCTGCCGTGGTTGCTGTTCCAGTCATGATCTATGCTGAAATAAACCCGGGCATTGGCATAACTGCTTTTTGCCGCCTGATAAAAAATACGAAATGCCTTTTCAAATTCCCGGGCATAGTACACCGGATCTTTTGTCTTCATATAATTCCATGTTTTAAACTGATTGATCTCGTTAGCGATCACCCAGTTATGCACCATTCCATGCTCCCCATCGGAATAACGTTGCGTGAGAAAGCTTGCCACAGCTTCCAGCTCTTTAACCCCTTCCTCCTCCTGGGTGTTAAACATATAATAATAAGCGTCGCTGTCTTTATTCCTTGCCTTGGGATGAATCATTTCCAAATGATTCTCGTTCCAGTCGTTCAACACTACCGCCGTAGAACACATACCCAAATTCGACAGATAAGAAAACAGCCCGTCATAATCGCTTACCACTTTTCCATTGAATCGATAATCTTTCCCCTCATATGTATATATGATAGTAGGATAATCTTCATCCGTTGTCTCTCCCATAAAAATGGACAAAGGCATATTATAGATGGTATGCTTTACTTCCAAATCCGTCAGTTCTTTCGTCCCCAGCATAGTAGGATCCAGCAGAACCCCCTTCTTCGAACCCATATCCGGATATGCTTCCTGATTTTCGGCAAGCAGCTCCGGGTTAGAAAGATAAACGCCCTCTCCTATGGGCACATACTTTCCTTTCACAAGAAGCGCCGGAACAAACTGTTGAAACAGATACTCTCCTGCATAAGAAAAAGTAACCTGAGAATTCCTCCCCTTCGACCATATAGCAACCGGCTCCCCGGTCAATACCTGCCCGTCCTCATAGCACTCCCTGGTAAAAAGATACAGGTAAGGGTCGTCGCTTTCCGGAATCTGGGGCATGGTTAAGGAATATGCCACCTCTTCCGGTTCCTCTTCGTTAATCAACGCTCTGCCTGTGGCATAATCTGTCAGTTCCTGCACCGGTATCTGCACGTCCCCCTGGGTCAGTTTTTTCAAATTCCTTTCTTCCAGATCCTCTTCCTGCGCTTCTTCCTTTACTTCCCTGTCTGCCCCCTGGTTTTTTTTACTTTCAACCGCCTCCGCCGCTACGGGCGCTTCCTTTCCGCACCCCTGGAGAAGACCGGCTGCCAAAAGCAGCCCCGCTATCTGGAGAAAAATCTTCTCTCCCTTGAAATTCTTACCCACCAGTCATCCTCCCGTTTTTAAATACCGTTTACCTTAACAGATGTCCGGGGCTTTCTGTGAATCTCATCGGATACAGATCTTTCTCCCTGTTTAACCTGCTTATATAATTCGTAAAATTCCTTCATGGTAACATTCTGGAATCTCCACTCGGTTTCCAGCACCGGAATGCCTGCGCAGTTATCCTCCACGCCGTACCGCACCTTCTGTCCTGCAAATTCTTCGGACCATTTTCCTCCCTCAGCATAATAGTCATCCAGAGAAATGACCACTGCATTTGCCAGATCCTTTATTGCGCTGGTCAAAAAGCGCTGGGAAAGAGGATTTTGATCCACATCCACGCCGATCAGCATTCCTTTTTCCTGATTTGCCGCTTCCAGCACTGAATCATAGAGGAATCCTCCGCAGGCAAAAATCACCTGGGTTCCCTCCGAATACCACTTTACCGCTTTCTCGTAAACCTCCTGGGTGGGCTGAAAGGTTCCCGCATACCAATAGTTGACAGTTACATCCTCCAACTCCAGCTCTTTTGCCGCATCCTCAATCCCCTGCAGATAGCCGTAACCGTAACGGATAACGGAAGGCTCCTCCTTGCCGCCTATAAATCCCAGACTGCGGTAGCCCTCCAAAACGGTCATATAGCCTGCCAGATAGCCTGACTCTTCCTCCTGAAAGAAAACGCAGTGTACATTATTTCCTATCTCCACAGGTTCTCCTTCTTCGTCACAGGGCTCTCCATCGATCATCAGAAAAGAGATGTCCGGATAATCCTCCTGCAGCTCTCCCACCGTTTTCTGAAAATCATACCCTGCGCAAACCACCATGCCCGCGTGGTTCCGGACCGCATCCTTCACCGCCTTCATGTGTCCTTCAAGGGTATCCTCCTCCGCCACATAATAGGAGAAAGAAACGCCTGCCGCCAAAGCATAGGTCTCTATTCCTTCGTAAATCGCCTCATTATAGCCCTGATCCATAACTGTGCCGTCCGACACAAAGGCAATTTCTCCTCCCTTTTCCTGGTAATCTCCGTAAAGATCTTCCCGTAATTCCTCCATAGGATCTATCTCTGAAATTTTTTCCTGATGCTTTTGTATTTCTACATCCTCCGCGGTATTTTCCTTCTCCCGGGACCAGGCTTCCTGCCGCCCCGAGCCGCCGCATCCGATCAATGCTGCTGCCAACGCCAAAATCAAACCATAATGAATCGCCCTTTTTTTCATTTCCCTATACCTCTTTGTCAAGTATAGCATCCCCCCATGTATTTGCAAAGCGGCAAATCATTATGAATTTCTTAACTCTTAACGCACGCTGTTACGGTTCCACAATATAATATCCCAGCTTCACTTCCTGCAGCGCTTCCTTCTTTTCCTCCAGGATTTCCATTAAAATCCGGACTGCCGTCTCGCCGCTTTCCTCATAAAAATAGTGGACGGTCATAAAGGGAGGATTTGTCACTCTGGACATATCCGAATCTCCCTGTCCCGCCACAATCACCTGACTTGAAAGCCCTCCCCCATGCTCATGAAGATATTGGGCGGCGCCGGCAGCAATGGAATCGGTGGCGCAGATGATTCCGTTTAAGTCCTTATAACACTCCAACAATTCTTTCGCCTTTTCATATCCGGAGGCAACCGTAAAGGAGGCGGTCACCATCCGTTCAGCCTGATCTCCATATCCCATATGGCGCATCCCGTCGCAGAAACCCCTGTACCTTTCCTCTCCCACCGCTTTGTCCTGCTGCGTCGCTCCTATATATCCAAGACTGCTTCTTCCTGTCTCTATCATTCTTTTGGTCAGGTCGTAGGAGGCGTGATAGTCATCATGGTACACACAGTTGTATCCTGACAGCTGCTGCCCTACGATCACCACCGGCACCGAAAGCTTCTTCAGAATCTGCTTATGGGCGGTGCCCAATACGGTTGCCGCCAAAATCACGCCGTCCACCTGTTTCTCATCAAACGCCGTCAGATATTCCAGCTCTTTTTCCGGATCATTCTGCGTTACTGCCAAAAGCATTTGATAGCCTTTTTCGTTGATTACCGAAAGGATCCCCTCCACGATTTTTCCAATGGAAGCGGAGGCAATCTTGGGCACAATCACCCCGATCAATTTTGTCTTCTTCGTTCGCAGCGTCTGTGCCTGCAGGGAAGGTCTGTAGCCAGTTTCTTCCACCACCCTTTGAATTGCTTCCCGTTTTTCCCGGGAAATATATCCATTGTTAAAATACCGGGATACAGCTGCCTTAGATACCCCTGCCAATTCCGCAATCTGCGCTATATTCATTTACAATGCTCCCTTTTTAAGTAGTAAAACCCGTATGCTGGTATCTGGATCTTTGCCGCTTTCTTTTTCTTTCCTGAAATCAGATCCACATAATCCTCTTCCTGCATTTGCACCGTCTTATCAAACTCGCTGAAGTTAAACAGCCCCATCAGCTTTTCACCCTGGAAAGTCCTTACAATGCACAGCACGGACAGATCGCCTGTTTCCATTGTCCGGGTATCCCCATAAGACACAAATACCTTTTCCCTCTTCCGAATCTTTTCCAGCTGGTTCAGTCCCTGAAAAATCCTTCCCTCCACGGTTTTGGTATCCTCCCGCTTCTCCGCCAGCTCCCAGTTCATCGCGCCCCTGTGAATATAGCGGGAATCCTCCGCCTTATTGGGATTCTTCTTATAGCTGTAATCGTTGACCTGACCGATCTCATCTCCGCTGTACAGCACCGGAATACCGGAAAGCATAAACATATAAGCGTGCAGGGTTATATCCAGGCGGACCGCCTTTTCCATTGCCTGATCGTCCTTTTCAAAGCCCGCCTTTTCTACGCCGCACATGGACGCCGTGGTGCCGCAGAACCTGGCGTCTCCCGTAACCGGATCTGCATTGTACAATTCTCCCCGGCTGTTGCTTCCCCCCGCATACCCCTGAAAATAATCGTTCAAATATTTCTTGTGGGAACGTTCTTCCATTCCTTCTGTGAGCAAAGTGCCATAGTCAAGTCCCCAGCCGATATCATCGTGACAGCGCAGATAATTCAGGAAAACATAGTCTTTCGGCAATGCGTTTACAATATCAAGCTGTTTTTTCAAAAGCTTCGTATCCCTTGTTGCCACCGTATGCCACGTGGTCGCCATGGTGGTAACATTATAGAGCATATGGCATTCCGGTTTCTCCACCGTTCCAAAGTAGGGAACCACCTTCTCCGGCTCCATCACCACCTCCCCTAAAAGCAGAACGCCGGGGCAGACGATCTCGCTGATCATGCGCATCATGCGCACAATGGTGTGTACCTGGGGAAGATTCCTGCATTGTGTGCCCAGTTCCTTCCAGATGTAAGGCACCGCGTCGATACGGATAATATCGATTCCTCTATTTGCCAGATAAAGAAAATTGTACATCATCTCATTAAAGACTCTGGGATTTTTATAATTCAAATCCCACTGGTAGGGATAAAAGGAAGTCATCACAAAATGTCCCGCATCGGGAAGCCATGTAAAATTTCCGGGCGCTGTTGTGGGGAACACCTGAGGCACTGTTTCCTCATACTTTGCCGCATCCTCCCACCGGTCAAAGAAAAAGTACCGGCTCATGTATTCTCCCTCGCCCATTCTGGCGCGTTTTGCCCACTGATGCTCCTCCGACGTATGGTTCATTACAAAATCCATACAAATATTGATTCCTTTTTTATGGCATGCCGCCGTCAAACTTTCCAGATCCTTCATGGAGCCCAGCTTCTCCTGCACCTTTCTGAAATCTGAGACTGCATATCCCCCGTCGGATCGTCCCTCCGGCGTATCCAGAAAGGGCATCAAATGAATATAATTAACATTGCATTTTTCGATATAATCCAGCCTGCTTTCCACGCCTTTCATGTTTCCTGCAAAATTGTCAATATAAAACATCATACCCAGCATATCGTTTTGCTTATACCAATCCGGAAATGCTTCTCTGTGAGAATCCAGCTTTTTCAGCGCTTCCTTCCTCTCCAGATAAAATGCTCTCAGCTGATCGCACAGCTCCGCAAACATAGAAGAATTGTCATATAGCTCCATATAAAGCCAGCGAAGCTCGTCATGATGCCGCTTTAGCCTCTGTTCAAAAGTTGAATCCTGCTCTGTCTTCTTTCTCATCCTTCCACCCTTTCTACTCCGCCTGTTAATCAATCTGCTTTAAATTTCAAATAATTTCTCCATTGTATCGGTTTTCCCTTTCTTTAAAATCTTAAAGTCAGGATAGTCGTCACGATTGGTCAGAAGCACAGCCGTTGTGGTGCTGTAGCCCGCCTCTTTGATTTTCTGTATATCAAAAGCAATCAGCTTTTGCCCTGCTTTTACTTCCTCTCCCTCTGAAACAAACAGCTCAAAGCCCTCGCCTTTCATGTTCACAGTATCCACTCCCACATGGATCAAAACTTCCATGCCGCCGGGTCCGGTAATTCCAAGCGCGTGGCGGGTATCCGTGACAGTGGAGATCACACCGTCAAAAGGGGCTACCACCTCTCCTGCCTCGGGCTCTATTCCCACGCCGTCTCCAAGCACGCCGGAAGCAAAAGTCTCGTCAGGAATTTCCTCTCTGCTGATCACATTTCCTTTGACAGGTGCAAATAAGGCTTTTTCCCCAGATGCGGTCTTCTCTTCTCCCTTTTCCGTCTCCGTACCTGCATTTGTGTCTCTTTCCTCCACTTCTTCCTTCCATACAAACCAGGTAAGCCCGAATGCCACTGCAAAAGCTACTGCGAGAACAATGGCATACTGTACCGTATAATCCAGCGTAATTAAGAATCCCGGTATCCCTGTCACGCCATAGGAGGTAGCTCCAATATGGAACATTGCTCCCAGGAGCGCCCCTGCCGCGCCTCCTGCTGCTCCGCAGATCAGGGGTTTCATATATCTTAAGTTTACGCCGAAAATTGCCGGTTCCGTGATACCCAACGCGGCGGATAAGGAGGAGGGAATCGCCACTGATTTTGTCTTTAAATTTTTCGCCTTAAGCCCTACCGCAAGGCACGCCGCTCCCTGTGCAAAATTCGCCGCAGAAGCAATGGGCATCCAGATATTCAACCCCTCCGCCGCGGAAAGCATTCCCGCTTCAATTACATTATACATATGATGAATACCGCATACAACTGTAAAAGGATACAGGGCGCCCATCAGCATTGCCCCTACGCCATTTCCCACCGTAATGATCCACCCCGCAAAATCCAAAACATAATTTTCAGCCATGGAAAAGACGGGTCCGATAAGTCCCAGTGTAACGAAAGCAGTTAAAAGTACGGTACACAGCGGTGTGACAAACAAATCTATCATTTCCGGCACATGCTTATGCAGCCATTTTTCAATTTTGCACATCAGCCATACTGCAATTACCACCGGAATCACATGTCCCTGGTATCCCACTTGGCGAATGGGGAATCCAAACAAGTGCCACACCGGAATATCCGCCGCTTCCATGGAGCCTACCGTCCACGCATTGATCAAGTTGGGATGTATCATAATCATGCCGATTACCGCCCCAAGGAAAATGTTTCCTCCAAACACCCGTGCCGAGGATATAGCAATCAATACCGGCAGGAAGGTAAACGCCGTGTTTGCCAGCAAATCCAGAATGCCGTACCAGTCGCTTCCCGCAAAAGACGGAAACGCTTTTCCCAGTGCCTCCACCAGTCCCATCATCAAACCTGAAGCCACGATCGCCGGAAGAATGGGAACGAACACATCTCCCAAAGCCTTGATCATTCTCTTAAAAACAGGCTGCCCTGCCGCCGCTGCCGCCTTTACCTCCTCCTTGGTTGCAGCAGTCATCCCGCTTACCTTCAGGAATTCCTCATACACCTTGTTTACCGTACCTGTTCCGATAATCAGCTGAAGCTGTCCGTTGTTGCTGAAAACGCCCTTTACGCCGTCCACATTTTCCAGCTTCTTCATGTCGATTTTACTGTTGTCTACCGTGACCAGCCGAAGTCTGGTGGCACAATGTGCCGCGCTTACCAGATTGCTTCTTCCGCCCAGAGTTTCATAGATTTCCCTTGCACATTTTGTGTAATCCATCGTCATTCCCTTCCCTTTCTTCTTTCCCTTTTCGCTGCTATGATTGCTGTGCTACCTTTCCTGAATCAAATGATGCTTTACAAAGGCTTCCCGTATTCCGTTTTCCAAAACCCCCGGACAAATCTCATCCGCCAGTTTTTTAAGCTTTTCGTTTCCGTTTTCCATGCAGATTCCCAATCCTGCGGTTTCCAGCATCTCCTTATCGTTCATGCTGTCTCCAAACGCCACGGAGTCCGCCACTGGAATATGCAGATACGCGCAGACCCGCTTAATTGCTCTTCCCTTATCAAACTTCCTGTTTATTATTTCTCCGTTTATAAATCCGTTTTTTCCCTCTTCCTGCAGACAAAAGACAAAATCCTCCGCAAGCGCTTCCATGGGTTCTGCAAGCTGTTCCCTGGTTGGGCTCATAATCACGATCTTATAAACCGGCTGTCCTTCATAGGCTTCCATGGGAAGAATATTTAAAGATTTTTCGATCTGCTCCCGCCACCGCAGCAGTTCACTGTTTCCCTTCTCATGGGCGTGTTCCCGCAAAAACGCCTTAAAGCTCTCGTCAGTATAGGTGGCATCCATACATTCCACTGTCCTGAAAATGCCGCTTTTCTCCAGCGCCTCCATTGCCGTCTGTTTCTGCCTTTCGGTCATGGGGCAGTCATAAATCGCCTTTTTTTGAAATTCAATGTAGCCTCCTGCGCTGGCAACGACTCCGTCAAAATCGTACTTCAGAAGCGGTAAAAGCATTTTATAATTTCTGCCTGTGCACAAAAATACATAATGCCCAGCCTCCCTTGCCTGGCGGATCGCCCAGAGAGCAGATTCCGGCGGTTCGTTTTTTCCCGGTTCCGTCAGGGTACCGTCAATATCCAAAAAAATAATTTTCCTGTTCATTCCATCCTCCATGTCAGAACATATTCCTTTTTCTGCTCCTTCTGTTGTATGATATCGATTTCACTTTAATATTATATTATACTGACCACAGTTATTTGTAAATTGGTATTTTACACAATTAATTCATTACTTTTTTGTGTAAAATACTGAAATCAATTTCACATCATAAATGGATGCAATGTGCGCCGCAAGGCGCACTAGAAAAAGAGACCTTCTCCCCAAAGGAGCGGTCTCCTATTCCGTCTATTTCTTCCTCTTTCTCTCTTCTTATGTCCCTGCTCTGGGCGTCAGCAAATTTGCATATCCGCTATACCCTCAAACTCTTCCTGCCTGGCGTCAGTTAAAACCGTACCGGCGGAAAAAGCTGCAAAGGTCACTGCGCTGACCACATGAAACTTACTGTTGTCACAAAGAATATACGCTTTCCGGCATTGCTCTACCGCAGTCCGTTTCACCAGCGCTTCGTCCCCGTCAGGAGTGGTAAAGCCTGCCGTCCTGCTGACCCCATTGGTTCCGAAAAATCCCTTTGTAAAATGGTAATCCTTCAGCGTCAGCGCCGCCATGGCTCCCACCACCGCCTCTGTGGAACTTTTCAGAGTACCGCCTACCAGCTGTACCCGCGCTCCCTTTGCCGCAAGTCTCTGGGCATGGGCAACGGCATTGGTTACAAAAGTTACATCTGTCTCCTGAATAAAATCCAGCATGTAGCCGGTAGTGGTTCCCGCATCCAGATATACAAAGTCCCGGGGTTCTATAAGGGAGGCGGCATATCTGGCGATTCTCTTTTTCTCTTCCCTGTTCACCTCCGCACGCTGGGTCACCGTAGGCTCCACCGACTGATAAGTAGGATCCGCCAGTACCGCTCCGCCGAATACCTTCACCAGCCTGCCCGCTTTATCCAGCAGAACAATATCTCTTCTTGCAGTGGATTCCGAAATATTCAAAAGCTCTGTCAGCTCCGTCACCGTTACGCTGCGCTTTTCCTCCAGAAGCTTCAAAATCATCTCGTGCCTTTGCTCTGATAACATGCCTTCCTCCCATTTGAATCCCATATAAAAAATACTTTATAAATTCTCCTCCATCATCTTGCTGATGGCTTCATATGCCTTATCCTCATCTTCACCGTCAAAGGTAAGAACAACCTCGTTCCCTTTTTTCACGCCAAGACCCATAATGCCGAAAATCTTCTTACAGTCGCCGGACTTGCCGTCCTTTGTCAGGGTAATGGCACAGGCAAATTCCTTTGCCGCCTTTACAATTTCTCCCGCCGGACGGGCGTGGATCCCCTGCGGATCTGTGATCACATACTTAAATTCTTTCATGTTCGTTCTCCTTTTCTTTTTATTTTATGCTTTTCCTTTTTAAGATTCAATGTTTTTCTTTAACACACCCAGCAATACAGTGGAGATCAGCGTTCCTGCTGCCAGCGCCACCACGTACATCAAAGGATTTCCCACTACCGGGAATACGAAGATTCCCCCATGAGGCGCCATCAGTGTGCAGTTAAACAGCATAGATAAGGCGCCCGCCGCTCCCGAGCCGATGACGCATGCCGGAAGCACATGAAGAGGATCCGATGCCGCAAAGGGAATTGCTCCCTCTGTAATAAAGGCAAGCCCCATAATGAAGTTAGTAGGACCGGATTCCCTCTCTTCTTTGGTAAATTTTTTCTTGAAGAAAAGAGTTGCAAGGGCAATGGCACAGGGAGGCGTCATGCCGCCGATCATAACTGCTGCCATAATGTCATAATTTCCCGCTGCAATCGCAGCCGTTCCAAAAACGTATGCCGCCTTGTTAAAGGGACCTCCCATATCGATCGCCATCATACCGCCTAAAATCAATCCCAAAATCACCTTGCTGGTTCCGCCCATACTGGTCAGCCCATTGTTCAGCGCCGTGTTGATGCCTCCCATAACCGGCTCCACAATAAAGGACATCAGCAATCCCATAAGCAGAATTCCCACCAGCGGATAAATCAGCACGGGAGCGATCTTCTCCAGAAATTCCGGAAGTTTGTCGCAGATCTTCCGGAGCAGAACGATGATATATCCCGCTGCAAAACCTGCTGCCAAAGCGCCCAGGAAACCGGACTTCCCGCTTGCCGCAATCATACCGCCTACAAAGCCCAGCGCCAGCGCCGGACGGTCGCCAATTGCCATTGCAATAAAGCCCGCAAGTACAGGAAGCATAAACCCAAAGGCAACCCCTCCCAAATTCTTAAACCATGCCGCAACAGGGGTAATGGTACCAAAGTTGGCTCTCTCCGCCACATCCAGCGCATTCATATCCACACAGATTCCATCGATTAGAAAAGCAATTGCAATCAGGATGCCGCCTCCTACCACAAAAGGAAGCATATGAGACACGCCGTTCATAAGCTGGGTGTAAATCTGATGTCCCACACCGCCGGATTTTCCCGCTGCTTGGGAAGCTGCCGCTCCTCTTCCCGTCCCATGATAAACAGGTACGTTTCCTGCAATAGCGCGGTCTATCAGTTCTCCTGCCTTACTGATGCCGTCGGAAACCTGGCATTCTATCACCTTCTTGCCGTCAAACCGATCCATGGGAACCTGGGTATCCGCCGCCACAATAATACAGTCCGCTTCTGCAATCTCCTGTGCCGTAAGCACATTTTTAGCACCGCCGGAACCTCTGGTCTCGATCTTTACAAAGCAGTTTTTCTCTTTTGCCGCCTTTTCGATTCCCTCCGCCGCCATATAGGTATGCGCAATTCCTGTAGGGCAACCGGTAACTGCCAGAATTTTGATCTGACCGGCGGATGCCTCTCCTGTGTCCGAAAGGCGTTCGTCTATGCTCTCCTTCTCCTCATCCGCCTGATCGATAATAGCAAGAAATTCTTCCACCGTTTCCGCCTTGCGAAGATGATCGGAAAACGCTTCATCCATCATCAGCACCGACAATTTGCTCAGCACGTCAAGATGTACATTGTCCTCTGTATTAGGAGCCGCAATGAGAAAAATCAAAGTAACCGGCTCTCCGTCCAAAGCGTCAAAGTCCACCCCGTCCTTTACCACCATCGCCGCAAGCCCCGGTTTGCTTACCGCATCGCACTTGCCGTGGGGAATGGCGATCCCTTCTCCGATTCCAGTGGTACTTTCCTCTTCCCTTGCATATACCTGTTTCCGGTATGCCTCCTGGTCGTTGATCTTACCGCTTTTCACCATAAGTTCCACTACCTGATCCAGCGCCTCGCTTTTGCTTTTGGGGGCTCCGGTCAGTGAAATGCTCCGTTTGTCCAGCAAATCCGTGATTCTCATCTCATGTCCTCCTCTACTCTATCTATCACCTGTTGATATACCGCTTCAATTTCCTTCCTGGTTGCCAGCAGCTCCGAAAATGCGCTTGCGCTGCCTGCCGCCACCCCCATACAAAATGCATGTTCATAATCCTTCTTTTCCATCCAGCCTGCCACAAAGCCTGCCACCATGGAATCCCCGGCTCCCACGCCGTTTATCAGCTTTCCTTTAGGCGCCGCCGCAGTCCTGACCTTTCCGTCCGCCGCCGCCAGCACCGCTCCTTCCCCTGCCATGGAAACCAGTACGTTGACTGCCCCCATCTCCTGCAGCTTTCTGGCATAGGGGATCACTTCCTCTCTGGTTCTCAGCTCCTTGTGGAAGATCTCGCCCAGCTCATGGTTATTGGGCTTAATCAGGAACGGATGATAAGCAAGCACATTGACCAGCAGCTCTCTTGTGGCATCCACCACAATCATGATTTCCCTTCCTTGCAGCCTTTCCATGATCCTTTTGTAAATATCGTCCGGCATGGAGCCTGGAATGCTTCCCGCAAGCACCAGCGTATCCCCCGGTTCCAAAACGTCCAGCTTTTCCATCAGCTTCTCTACATTTTCCTCGCTGATTTCCGGTCCGCAGCCGTTGATTTCGGTTCCGTCAATGGATTTCAATTTCAGGTTGATCCTTGAAGTTCCATTGTGAATGGGGATCAAATCGGATTTTACGCCCATTTCTTCTATACGCCGCACAATCTCCTGTCCTGTAAAACCCGCTGTAAATCCCAACGCCGTATTCTCGATTCCCAGATTTCCAAGTACCATTGAAACATTGAGTCCCTTACCTCCAGGAAGCATCAGCTCCGAACTGGTGCGGTTGGTCATGCCCAGCCTGAAGTCTTCTACCGAAACGATATAATCCAGTGACGGGTTAAATGTAACCGTATAAATCATCTCATTTCCTCCTTGTTTGATTTTGTAATTGTATTATACAATCAAATTCGGTCAAAATCAATCATACTAATTCACAAAAATCCTTTAACCTTTTTATCGGATTTGCACAATTTTGAATTATTATGATCGATTATGACCGAATTTATTTTTTATATTCTGGATTTCTTCTAAAACCGTCATTGTTCCTTTCGCGTTTACTCTAAAAGGATCATTTCCGTAATTTCCGCGGCGGGTATCTCACCGCCGTCCTCCATAACCACAGCCTTTGCGTACTCATCTATTTTCTTTACATGTCCCGACACAGTAAGATAAGCGCCGCCATCTTTGCGCTGATCCGGGCAAAAGTATGTGATGGCAGCAAGGGGATGCTCCCCTATTCTTTCCCTCAGTTCCTGCAGCCTTTCGTCCAAACGCTCCTTTTCATCCTCATCCAGTTCCGTTCTCTCCCGGGTCAGTCTTCCTGTTTCCTTAAGAGCGGCATCATAACCGGTCAATGCCGCAAAAGGTGAAAACTGTGCCGCCCGCTCCGCCATGGTCATAGGCGGGTGAACCATGGAAACATGATGGGGAAGGCGGATTATGTCATCGTACTGATGGGTTTCCTTTGCATTCATGCTTTGTGTCCTCCGATCTGACCGTTTCGCTCCACCGTGGTACCTCCCTCCTCAAGGTTCATACCTTTCAGGATCGCATTTTTGCCAAATTTTCTTTTGATGTCCAACATTGCCTTCTGCATCCTTTTTTCCCGCTCCAGCTCCGCTTCTTCCTCGTCCCTTTGTTTTTGCAATGCCTCATAATCGGTAAAAAGTGTTAGCTGCTCATAAGCCTCCGCCGTCCTTTCCGCCGATTCCTCCTCCACATGATTTGCCGTTAAATACACCCTTCTGATCAACAGCCTCTGATCCACTATCTGCTCATACAACTCCATCACGGCATCTGTGATCAGTCTGGCGGAGGAGGTCTTTCGCTTCAAATTTACTGTTCCATGGGCGTGCTTGGGAACGCTTCTTCCATAATGATCCCTGGTGACAGGTCCCTTATAAGCTTTTCGAATCTGGGGATTGGCAAGGTTTTCCACATCATAACCTACGGTAAGCACCATTTGATCTGTCACAAGCCCTTTTTCCACCAAATCAAGCGCCAGCAGGTCTGCCATTTCCCGAACGATCAGCCGGCATTTCTCAAAGCTGTAAGGGCAATGAAGCACCTGCCCCGATCCTATGCTACTGTTTTCAGGCTTGTACGCCTTTATGTCGGAAATCCTGCACGGCTCCCAGCCCCAGGCGTGATCGATCAAAAGCTCTGCATTTACGCCAAAGATCCTGTACAAAAGTTCTTCATTGTAGTAATCTGCAGGCTTCCCTATAGAGCATCTTGCAATATCTCCCATGGTAAAAAGCCCTGTCTCAGCCAGCTTTTTGGCATAGCCTTTACCCACCCGCCAAAAATCGGTGATAGGTTTATGATCCCATAGAAGCTCCCGATAGCTTCTTTCGTCCAGCTCTGCAATCCTTACGCCGTCCTCATCCGCCGCAACATGCTTTGCCACAATATCCATTGCCACCTTGCACAGATAAAGATTTGTGCCGATTCCTGCTGCCGCCGTAATGCCGGTGACCTTCAAGACCTCCTGTATCATTTTCTTTGCCAGCTCCCGCGGCGTAAGGCGATAGGTTTCCAGGTAATCGGAAGCATCAATAAACACTTCGTCTATAGAATAAACATGGATATCCTCTGGCGCTATATACTTCAGATAAATATCATAAATCCGTGTGCTGTATTCCATGTAAAGCGCCATTCTGGGCGGCGCGGCAAGGTAAGCTGCCGCCAACGCCGGGGATGCCTTTAATTCTCTGTCGTCATAGGACTCTCCTGTGAAAGCCTGTCCCGGCGCCTTCAGCCTGCGCAGGGCGTTTACCTCCCGCATCTTCTGCACCACCTCAAAAAGTCTTGCCCGCCCTGGAATCCCATACGCTTTCAGGGAGGGAGAAACGGCAAGACAGATGGTCTTTTCCGTACGGCTGCTGTCCGCCACAGCAAGGTTGGTGGTAAGGGGGTTCAACCCTCTTTCCACACATTCTACGGAGGCGTAAAAGGATTTCAGATCGATTGCAATATAAACAGGATTTTTTGATGCCATCTTTGGATACCTCCATGAGCGCTTACGATTGCTATACATATATTATAATAGAACTTATGTTCTATTTCAACATCCATATATTACAAATAGCCTCTTATAACAAGATCGGAGGCTGTCATTTTCTGACAGCCCCCGATCTAATCTTTCTATTTTTGTTCTTTTCGCAGCCTTGTGATAAATGCATTGATCTTCTCCAGCGCAATCTTCAAATTATCAATAGAATACGCATAAGAAATTCTAAGGAACCCTTCCCCGCAGTCGCCAAATGCCGTTCCCGGTACCACAGCCACCTTCTCTTCCTGAAGAAGCCGGTTAGCGAACTCATCGCTGGTCATTCCAAATTCCTTGATACAGGGGAACACATAGAATGCGCCATAGGGTTCAAAGCACGTAAGCCCCATCTCCTTAAAGGCATGCATCAAAAATCTTCTTCTCTGGTTATAGGATTCACGCATCATCGCCACATCCCCGTCCCCATTGCGAAGCGCTTCCACCGCCGCATACTGGCTGGTAGTTGGCGCACACATAATGGCAAACTGATGGATTTTCAGCATCTGTTCCATAATTTCTCTGGGCGCACAGGCATATCCCAAACGCCATCCCGTCATAGCGTAAGCCTTGGAAAATCCGTTAATCAGCACGGTTCTCTCCTGCATGCCTGGCAGGCTTACGATGGAAACATGTTTATCCTTGTAGGTCAGCTCTGCATAGATCTCATCCGATATGACGAAAAGATCCTTTTCCCGGATAATCTCGGCAATTGCCTCCAGATCCTTCCTCTCCATGATTGCGCCTGTAGGGTTATTGGGAAAAGGAAGTATCAGTATTTTCGTCTTATCCGTAATTGCCTCCCGCAGTTCTTTTGCCGTAAGCCTGAATTCATTTTCCTCTTTCAGTTCAATGATCACCGGCTTTGCCCCTGCAAGTACGGCACAGGGCTCATAGGAAACATAGCTGGGCTGGGGAATCAGCACCTCGTCCCCGGGATCCACCATGGCGCGCAGGGCAATATCGATCGCCTCAGAACCTCCCACGGTAACGATCACTTCATGATCTGCGTCGTAGGAAACTCCCTGAAATCTTTCTATGTATTTGACAATTTCTATCTTTAGCTCCTTCAATCCCGCATTTGATGTGTAAAAGGTACGCCCTTTTTCAAGAGAATAAATTCCCTCATCCCTGATGTGCCAGGGCGTATCAAAATCAGGCTCCCCTACCCCCAGGGAAATGGCATCCTCCATCTCGCTTACAAGGTCAAAAAATTTGCGAATGCCCGAAGGTTTAATGGTGACAATGGTCTCAGACAAAGGATTTCTCATGGTGTCACCTTCTCTCTTGTATCTTCATATTTCCTGGTAAGAATGGTTCCGTGATCTTTATATTTCTTCAAAATAAAGTGAGTTGCTGTGCTCAGTACTCCCTCCAGGGTGGAAAGCTTGTCGGACACAAAGCTGGACACTGCCTTTAAGGATTTGCCGTCCAGGGTTACCAACAGGTCATAGCCGCCGGAAATCAAATACACGCTGTTTACCTCAGGATACTTGTAAATTCTTTCTGCTATATTGTCATATCCCTGTCCCCTCTGAGGGGTAATCCTTACCTCGATCAGCGCCGTTACCTTCTCAATGGACGTTTTTTCCCAGTCGATCATGGTGTGATATCCGCAGATCACGCCCTCTTCCTCCATTGCCTTCAGCTCATTTGCAATGTCGATCTCCTCTGCACCTAAAATAATGGCAAGCTCCTTGATATTAATACGGCTGTTCTTTTCTATAATCGCTAAAATCTGTTCTCTCATAAAAATGTCCCTCCTAATGGAATGTGATTTTTAAAATTTCATCCGGTGATGCAGGTTCCAGGCATCTGGTTTCTTCCCGATTCACAATGAGCTTATCGTTGCTATGGTTGGTACTTCCAATTACCGCCGCGCAGATTCCTTCCGCTTCCAGCGCTTTTACAAGCCCCGCTCCGTCCGGCGACGCCATAAGCAGCATCCCCCCCGACAAAAGCGCATAAGGATTCAAATGATAAAACTCACAGATTTCTATGGTTTCCTGCTTTACCGGAATTTTTTTCAGGTCAATACAAAGTCCAACGCCTATCTTTTGGGATAACTCCCACAATGCACCGAAAATCCCTCCGCTTCTTACATCATGCATTGCATAAACGCCGGACTTAAGGGCGGTTGCCGCCTCCGACGCTACCGACAGGTATTGCTCCTGTTCCTGTGCCTTC
The DNA here is from genome assembly GCA_002492465.1 of Lachnospiraceae bacterium UBA7093. Taxonomy (GTDB): domain Bacteria; phylum Bacillota; class Clostridia; order Lachnospirales; family Lachnospiraceae; genus Suilimivivens. The sequence goes on from DKYT01000011.1 coordinate 118,126, forward strand.
AAAATCAGTCCAACAGGATACCGCTCCGAAAGCTCCTGCTCTTTTTCTTTGGCTATGATGGCGGTTCCCTCCAAACCGATCCACTTCGTTACAACCACGTCTAATGTTTCCTCCGGTCTTCCCTTCCCCCTGATTCCGGATTCCGCCGATTCTTTTCCAATCATCGCTGCTGTCACTACCGGTGAGGAAACGCCATCGCTCACCTCTGTGTGTCCCCCTGCGATCTGTATGTGAAGTTCTCTGCAGCCTCTTTCCGCTTGTCTCATGGTTTCCTTTAGAAACCCCTCCTCTGTTCCCGGCGGAAAGGTCAGAGACAGCATCACCGCTGCCGGAACCGCTCCCGCTGCCGCCAGGTTATTGGCGGCGGCAATTACAGCAAGATATGCCGCATTTTTTACAGGAAGCGTAACCGTTTCTATCGCCGACACCAGCACGCTTTCCTTTTCTCCGACCTTTTCCGGAGAATTCCACCTCAAAAAGGCGCCGTCCTCTCCTACTCCCGCACCTTTTATCACTTCTGTTCGATTGCTTTGAATCTCTCTTAATACGGAACGCTTTAAAACGCTTTCCGATATTTTTCCTGTCCTCATTGCTGTCCCTTTATTGTGCCGGCTCCTCTACTTGTACAACCTCCGGCTGTGGCGCCGGGGCGGGCTGTGCAGGCGTCTGGACGGGCGTTCCGTCAGGCTGCTGGGGCGCGCCTTCCGCAGGCGGCGCTGCCGCGGCGGCAAGGGCTGCTGCCACATTTTTCACATGATCGATGTTGTTGGTTGCAATGGCTGCCATAATCTCATTATAGGCGTTGGGATCTGCCGTCGCCACACCTACGGTTGCCGTTCTGGGGGTTACCTGGTAGTTGCTGGAATTGATTTTCTCCCGGCTCACTTCCACCCCGTTCTCCGTAACCACCTTCCAGAGATTTGCCTTATAGCCTATATGCGCAGACTGCACGGAAATAGAACCTACCGGCAGAGACTCATTCACATAGATCACCTCTGTATCCGGATAAGTTGTACTGACTACTTCGCTTTCATATCTTACCTGACGGGAGCTGTCTCTGGTTTCCATCCCGTATATGGTAAAGCTGATATGCTTATCATCGGTAGTGCTTCCTTCTATGTAAATAGGCGCCTCCGTGTTATTGATAAACTTAAAATCCTTTCCGGAAGATTCCGCAATAGCCGCATCTGCCGAAGGATCCACATAGGTTACAATCATAGAATGATTATGCCTCTCCGTTACCTCCAGTTCAGCCAGGAGAACAGCGTTATAAAGGGTCGTGGAAACCTGACAGATACCGCCCCCAAGGCTGTCTACCACTTGTCCGTTCAAATAGGATCCTGCCATATAATATCCGTTCGCCGCCGTAAAAGGCGCTACCGCCTCATAAGCGGAAAACTCATCTCCCGGATACAGTGTGGTACCGTTGATCAGCGCAGCGCCGTTGCGCACATTGGCGCTTCTTGATGAACCGGAGGTGCTAAAGCTGGTCGTAAAGGTTCCCAGAACATCCTTTACCTTGGACAACTCTTCTTCTGTTCCTCTGGGCTCATCTACCGTAACCGCAAGTTCCAGCCGTTCATCTTCTCCGTTCCAGCCGTCATGGAAAAAGCTGCAAATAAGCTCCAGGGACGCCTCTTCATCCACTACCATCCCCGTCTGCCCCGGATGGACTACAAACCGCTCATTTTCTATGGAAAGCTCCGCATCCCTTGCCTCCTGGTTAAACACGGAACACTGCTCCGACAGGATAGTCTTTACCAATTCCCTGTCCACATCAAATTCTAATTCATAAATCTTGTTTTCGTGTTCCAGATCCTTCGCCGCCTTATAACGCTGAACCACATTGCCGGTCTGCCCTATTTGAGCCGCTTCCTCTACAATCTCAGGATTTTTCCAGGAAAACCCAACCTGAGCAGGTGTAACCTGCACTTCGTTTCCGTCCAGAATGACCAGCGTAATAACATGATCGGAAATACTCTCTATATAATCTTCTATCATTTTCCGCGCTTCACCGGCAGTTTTGCCTTCTAAAGACATGTCCTCCGCGTAAATACCTGCCAGTATTCTGTTTTCCTCCTGGGCGTTTACCTGCCTTACCGGTAAAACAGCCGTGAAAAAAATCAGCCCGAAAACCGCTGCTCCTTTAATCCATTTTTTCATAACCTGATACTCCCCCCATATCCCGGATCTAATCTGGAATATGGCATTCTAATCTCCATTCCTGTCTTTGCTTCCTGTTCAGAATTTGCTTTATGACAAAAAAGATGCTATAGTTGGAATGATCATAGCAAGCACAAGCAATATAATAATAATGGATGATACGACCTTTTTACTTTTTTTATTATAAAAATTGAACATGGTATTCCTCCGGTTTATTCATCTTTGAAAGGATATTATATATGAAGTTCCCTATTTTTGCAAGTTTTATCGTATTCTGCATCTGGCTCACCTATGAAATCAAAAAACATCGCAGCATAGAAGAAAAGGCTTACCGTTCCTTCTGGGAAAAGGAATCTGCTGCCAACAGCACCCGCCGTAAGCCTCTTGACGACCTGGACTACATTCAGATCCCCTTCGACCGGCTGCCCATGGAGCTTTTAAGAGACGACCCCCTGATCAGCGAATATCAGGAAACCCTCAGAACCCTCTCTGAAGCTCCTATTGTAAATTTTACCGGCATCAGCAACACAGACCTAAAGCTTATGTACGGCGCGCCTAACATCGACCTTTTGTCCCGCTACGATCAAAGCTACACCACCCTTGCCCTCACCCTTCAGCGTCTTGGAAATGCCTTATATGAAAAAGGGTATGTGGAGGAGGCGCAAAAGACCCTGGAATTTGCCGTTGAGACCCGCACAGATATCAGCGGTACCTACAAACTGCTTGCCACCATCTATCGGCAGAACAATCAACCTGAAAAAATCCAGGCATTGATTCCCGTTGCGCGGGAACTGAATACCAGCCTTTCCGGTCATATTGTTTCCATGCTGGAAGAATTTTTAAAATAACCGTGGCTGATACCATTCTATGCTTTCCTTGGGAGTTATATGACCCTCTTTTACAAAAAGCAACGGACGACCCGCCCTAAGCGTGCCATCCGTTGTTTTTATTTCCAGAATTTCTTTTTCCTGGAATCCTTTGTTTCGTTTTTTTCTGCCTGCACATTCTTGGATGCATTCAAACTGTCCCCTGTCAGGGCATCAAACTGCTTCAACAGTTCCTTTGCCTCGTGAGGCAGTCTCTCAGGGGTCTGCACCACCAGGGTCACATAATGATCCCCACGAACATCCTTGTTTCTCAATGTAGGAACTCCTTTTCCCTTTAAGCGAACCTTTGTATCCGTCTGGGTACCCGGCTTCACCTCATAAAGAACCTTGCCGTCCACCGTATCTACAATAACATCGCCGCCAAGCGCCGCCACTGCAAAGGAAACAGGCACTGTAGAATAAATATTATAATCCTGTCTCTGGAAGATGGGATGACGCCCCACAATCACTTCCACCAGTAAATCTCCTCTGGGTCCACCGTTCAGCCCCGGCTCGCCCTTATCCCGAATACGGACGCTCTGCCCGTTGTCAATACCTGCCGGAATAGATACCTGTATTTTCTTACGGCTGGCAATATAGCCTGAGCCGTGGCAGTCTACACATTTCTCTTTAATGACCTTTCCCGTACCGTTACACTCGGGGCAGGTCTGTACGTTCCTGACCGTACCAAAGAAGGACTGCTGGGTAAACACTACCTGCCCTTTCCCGCCGCACTTCTGGCAGGTTTCCGGGCTGGTTCCCGGCTTTGCGCCCGTACCGTGGCAGGTCTTGCAATCGTCCTTAAGGGTCAGTTCAATTTCCTTGTCAACGCCAAACACGGCTTCTTCAAAGGTGATCCGTACGCTGGTTCTGATGTTGGCGCCCTTCATAGGTCCGTTGCTGCCTCTGCCCTTGCGTCCTCCTCCAAAGAAATCTCCAAAGATATCTCCGAAAATATCGCTGAAATCAGCGCTGTTAAAGTCAAAACCGCCAAAGCCCCCGGCTCCTCCCTCAAAAGCTGCATGACCAAACTGATCGTACTGCCTTTTCTTTTCAGGATCGCTTAAGATGGCATACGCCTCCGAGGCTTCCTTAAATTTCTTTTCCGCCTCCGCATCCCCGGGGTTCATGTCAGGATGATACTTTTTGGCAAGCGCCCTGTATGCTTTTTTGATTGCAGCGTCATCTGCGTTCTTATCAATTCCAAGGACCTCATAATAATCACGTTTCTGTTCTGCCATTTCTGATTCCTCCCATGCCTTCAGCGCACAACATGCCGCCTAAGGCGGCACAGAATTAGTTATAGTATATAATAAAATGAGCCAAAGCACAAGAAGAATGACTCTAAAGAGTCATTCTTCTTGAAATGACTTAAACCTCTCTGTAATCTCCGTCAACCACATCGTCAGCAGGACCTGCATCCGCTCCCATGTCAGGACCTGCGCCGGCTCCCATATCGGGACCTGCCGCTCCGCCTGCCTGCTGCATATTTTCATACATCTTGGTAAACAGAGCCTGGGCGCTTGTGGTAAGTTTTTCCTTTGCTGCTTTTAAGGCGTCCAGATCGGAATCTGACATCTCCTGGTCTTTGGTTCTCTCCAGAATATCCTTTACAGCCTGCATATCGGCTTCCACCGTTGCCTTTTCGGAAGCATCGATCTTGTCGCCTACTTCATTCAAGGCTTTTTCTGTCTGGAATACAAAGGAATCCGCTTCGTTTCTTGTGTCAATGGCTTCTTTTCTCTTCTTATCCTGCGCTTCAAATTCAGCGGCTTCTTTTACAGCCTTATCGATCTCATCGTCAGACATATTGGAGCTTGCCGTGATGGTAATATGCTGCTCCTTGCCGGTTCCCAGATCCTTTGCGGAAACATTCACGATACCGTTGGCATCAATGTCAAAGGTTACTTCAATCTGAGGTACCCCGCGCATTGCCGGAGGAATACCGTCCAGTCTGAACTGTCCAAGGGACTTATTGTCTCTTGCAAACTGTCTCTCTCCCTGGAGCACATTGATATCCACCGCCGTCTGATTGTCTGCCGCAGTAGAGAAGATCTGACTCTTCTTGGTAGGGATCGTAGTATTTCTTTCAATCAGTCTTGTTGCAATACCGCCCATGGTCTCAATGGAAAGTGACAAAGGCGTAACGTCCAGAAGAAGGATTTCCCCTGCGCCTGCATCCCCCGCAAGCTTGCCGCCCTGAATGGAAGCGCCCAGCGCAACGCATTCGTCGGGATTTAAAGTCTTGCTGGGTTCATGCCCTGTCAGCTGTTTTACCTTATCCTGTACGGCAGGAATACGTGTGGAACCGCCTACCAGCAATACCTGACCCAGATCGGCATTTGTAAGCCCGGCATCCTTCATTGCATTCTGAACAGGAACAGCCGTCTTTTCAACCAAATCATGGGTAAGCTCGTCAAATTTTGCTCTTGTAAGGTTCATATCAAAATGCTTGGGGCCTTCCGCCGTAGCTGTAATGAAAGGAAGGTTGATGTTGGTGGTGGTTGCGGAGGAAAGCTCTTTCTTTGCCTTTTCAGCCGCTTCCTTTAATCTCTGCAGCGCCATCTTATCGTTGGATAAGTCAACGCCCTCCGCCTTTTTAAACTCATCGATCATCCACTGGGTCAGCTTATTGTCAAAGTCATCGCCGCCCAGATGGGTATCGCCGTTGGTGGCAAGAACCTCGATAACGCCGTCGCCGATTTCAATAATGGAAACATCAAAGGTACCGCCGCCCAGGTCGTATACCATGATCTTCTGTTCTTTTTCATTGTCAAGTCCATAAGCAAGCGCTGCTGCCGTAGGCTCGTTGATGATACGCTTTACATCCAGTCCGGCAATCTTACCTGCATCCTTGGTTGCCTGACGCTGTGCGTCGTTAAAGTATGCGGGAACAGTGATAACCGCTTCGGATACCTTTTCGCCCAGATAGCTTTCAGCGTCTGCTTTCAGCTTCTGAAGGATCATAGCGGAAATCTGCTGCGGGGAATATTTCTTGTCGTCAATGGTACGTCCTCTGTCCGTACCCATATCCCTCTTAATGGATGCAATGGTCTTTTCCGCATTGGTTACCGCCTGACGCTTTGCAGGCTCGCCGATCAGCCTCTCGCCGGTCTTTGTAAAGGCAACTACCGAGGGAGTCGTTCTTGCTCCTTCTGCGTTAGCGATAACGGTGGGCTTTCCGCCTTCCATAACTGCCACGCAGCTATTTGTTGTACCTAAGTCAATACCAATTATTTTGCTCATAATGTTCTCCTCCTGAATCTTATTATTTGATTATGATACTGTAAATATGAATGGTTTCTTTTCATGTGGTAAATTGTCAACTGACAACTGCCACCATACTGTGCCTTACCACGCTGTCTCTATAAGTATAGCCCTTTTGCAGCTCCTGGGCGATCACGCCGGATTCATACTCTTCACTTTCCACCTGCATCACCGCATTGTGAAAATCAGGATTGAATTCCTCGCCTATTGCCGGGATGGGTTTTACTTCCATTTTTTCAAGCTCAGAAATCAGCTGCTTGTAGATCATCTCCATTCCCTCTGCAAAGGGAGTGTCCTTTTCCTCCTCCGGAACAGAGGCAAGACCTCTTTCAAAATTGTCCACCACCGGCAGAATCTTTTCGATTACGCTTTTGGCGCCGGTTTCAAACATTGCCGTTTTTTCTTTTTCGGTGCGCTTCCTGAAATTATCAAATTCCGCCATCTGACGTTTCACCCGGTCTTCCAGCTCCTCGATTTTTTCTTTCAGGGCATCCTGTTTTTTATCGGCTTTCAGCTTTTTCTTAGCCGCCTTTTTGTCTTCCTTGGTTTCAGTTTCCTCCCCGCCTGCAATGGGTTCCGGGGATTCCTCCGGTTCTTCCTTTGCCACGGTGTCCTGAGCATCCTCTGTATCTTTCATTTCCTGTGCTGTTTCCTGCTCCTCCAGGTTCTCTTCCAGGTCCTTGTTCATTTCATCGCTCATCCTTTTCATCCCTTTCCGTCTCTATGTTTTATTCTTATATAATTCATCCAACTGATGGGTAATTGTCTTAAGTGTTCCTATCACTTTATCATAGTCCATACGCTTAGGACCGATGATTCCGATGGTTCCCCGCATACCTTCCCCCAGCTCGTAGGTTGCCGTCACCACACTGCAGTCCTTCATTGCCTGAATCGGCGTCTCATTTCCAATATAAACCTGGATTCCTGTGTTCTTCTCGTCTGCGAGAGTATCCTGTACCAGTTCTGTCAGTAATTGCTTTTCTTCAAAAGTGTTGATGATCTCGCTTGCCTTTTGCTGATCGGCAAGTTCAGGGTATTTGAAAATGTTGTTTGCTCCGCTTGTATAGATCTCCAGATCCTCCTCCGCCTTGATAGACTCTGCAATGGCGTCGATCACATCTCCCACAATAGCGCTGTGGATACCTGCCTGCTGCTTCATAGCGGAAATCATGCCCAGATTAATTTCTTCCAATGCAAGCCCGTTTAAATGAGTGTTCAGAAGAATATTTAACTTCAGAAGCGTCTCATCATCCAACGTCTCCAACGTCTGAATAATGTTGTTCTTAATCACATTTCCTTCTACCACTACCACCGCCAGAAGCTGATTTACATCTACCCTGGAAAGCTGTATAAACTTAATCTTATTGGTGTGGATCATAGGTGCCGAGATCATGGAAGCGTAATTGGTGTTAACCGCTAAAAGCTTTGCCACCTGCTTTAAAAGATGATCCATCTTATCTTCCTTTTCCAGCATCATCTCTTTCAGCTCTTCCAGCTCTCTGTCCTTCTCCTCCATCATGGTATCCACGTAAAGACGATAGCCCTGATCGGAGGGAATTCTTCCGGCGGAAGTATGGGGCTGTAAGATGTAGCCCATCTCTTCCAGATCCGACATCTCATTGCGGATGGTTGCGGAGCTTAAATTCAAATCCGTATACTTGGAAATGGTTCTGCTGCCTACCGGTTCCCCTGTCTCCAGATAATTGCGGATGATGGCCTGCAATATTTTGATCTTTCTTTCGCTTAACTGCAATTCCATCACCTCTTTCTATCTGACAACCGTCTTTATTTTTGTTTGTTAGCACTCGTCTCATTGGAGTGCTAACATCTTCTTAACCTAAAATAGCACTTACCATATTTATTGTCAACACAAATAGCACAAATTAATTATTAAAAAATTCTAAAAAGAAATGAAGGGGGAGGGGAGTGGGATTTCAGGGGATAGGC
>DKYT01000017.1:0-13509 GCA_002492465.1 Lachnospiraceae bacterium UBA7093
TTGTCTCCTTTCATATGTATAAGGCCAGTATAGCATTTTCGGTATCGTTGTGCCACCCCCCAATTGCGCATTTGCGGTTGAATCCCCCGGGGGCTTCCTGTATAATGACTAGGAAACGAAAAGAAATATCCGGGAGGAAACAAGATGGATCAGGAGAAAAAGCAGGCGCTGCGTAACAGGATCAGCCTCCTTGCCCTAGGGGTGCTGGCTGTGGCTGTGCTGCTGTGTTTTGGCGCGAAAAACAGAGGGCTGATGGGAGAGGGGAGTATCTTTGTGGTGCTGACCGTATTTCTCGTCTTTTACTGGATACTGCTGGATGTGGCGGAACCTGCGGCTTTAGGGGAGTTTCAGGGAATGACGGCGGAAAAGAAAAAGCAATATCTGAAGTTTACTCTCACAGACCTGGCAGGCTACTGCGCCCTGCTTTATTTTATCTATCATATCGGCAAATCCAATGAGTCGGCGGCCATCGGGGCGGTCATCTATGTATTTTGCCTGAATATCAGCCGCAAGGCCAGGGAACAGTTTTATAATGGAAGCGGGCAGAGCGGGGAATAGGAATTTCGCGGGCGGCATATAGATAGTGTAATTCGTATCGCAGGCGGTTGAGTTTGGTGAGACAGGGAAAAAGTCTGGTATTTTTGGCAGCAGTGCTGCTTGGAAGCTTGTTTTTTACATATGGCCGGGCATACGGCGCGCAGACGGAGGAAGTAAAGCCCAGGGTGGCCCTGACCTTTGACGACGGGCCCCACCCTCTCTGTACGCCGAGGCTTCTGGAAGGGCTGAAAGAAAGAGAGGTAAAGGCCACGTTTTTTGTGGTGGGGAAAAATATTGAGGGCCGCGAGGATATCATACGCCGTATGGACGAGGAGGGGCACCTGATCGGAAACCATACGTATGACCATGTGAAGATCACAGGCATGGAAGCACCTAAAGCCTGCGAGCAAATCACAAGGACCAGCGAGGCCGTGGAGGAGATCACCGGAAAGAAAACGGAATATATCCGTCCGCCCTTTGGAGAATGGGATAAGACGCTGGACTGCGGCTTTGAGATGTTTCCTGTGCTGTGGTCTGTGGATTCCCTGGATTGGACGACAAAAAACGCGGATGAGGTGGTAAGGAGGGTCATGGATCAGGTGAAGGGGGACAGCATCATCCTGCTCCATGATTTTTATGACTCTTCTGTGGACGCCGCCCTCCGTATTGTGGATCTTTTGAAAAAACAGGGGTATGAATTCGTGACGGTGGATGAGTTGATCCTGGAGTAAGGAGGATACGATGGATTTATTTGATTATATGAGAAAGAATACCATGGAGACAGAGGCGCCTCTGGCGTCCCGGCTTCGGCCGAGAACTTTGGACGAGGTGGTGGGGCAGCAGCATATCATCGGGAAGGACAAGCTGCTCTACCGGGCGATCCAGGCGGACAAGATCAGTTCGGTTATCTTTTACGGGCCTCCGGGAACGGGAAAGACGACGCTTGCCAAGGTGATCGCCAATACCACCAGCGCCGAGTTTACGCAGATCAACGCTACGGTGGCGGGGAAAAAGGATATGGAAGAGGTGGTGAAGAAGGCGAAGGACTGCCTGGGGATGTACGGTAAGCGCACGATTCTCTTTGTGGACGAGATCCACCGGTTTAATAAGGGGCAGCAGGATTACCTGCTTCCTTTCGTGGAGGACGGAACATTGATCCTGATCGGAGCCACTACGGAGAACCCTTATTTTGAGGTCAACGGGGCGCTGCTCTCCCGGTCGGTCATCTTTGAGCTGAAGCCCCTGGAGAAGCAGGATATCAGGGAGCTGATCCGGCGGGCGGTTTTCGATAAGGAGAGAGGCATGGGCGCCTATGACGCCGTGATTGATGAGGAGGCGGCGGAGTTTCTGGCGGACATGGCAGGAGGCGACGCCAGGGCGGCCTTAAACGCCATTGAGCTTGGCGTGCTGACCACGGGCCGCAGCGAAGACGGGAAAATACATATTACGCTGGATGTAGTTGCAGAATGCATCCAGAAGCGGGCGGTGAGGTACGACAAAGCGGGCGACAGCCACTATGACACGATCTCCGCTTTTATCAAAAGCATGCGGGGGTCGGATCCGGACGCCGCAGTCTACTATTTAGCCAGGATGCTCTATGCGGGGGAGAGCGTTACGTTTGTGGCCAGGCGTATTATGATCTGTGCTTCCGAGGACGTGGGAAACGCGGATCCCCAGGCCATCCAGGTGGCAGTGGCGGCGGCCCAGGCGTCCGAGCGGGTAGGGATGCCGGAGGCCCAGCTTATCCTGGCCCAGGCGGCGATCTATGTGGCCTCCGCGCCGAAGAGCAATTCCTGCACAAACGCGATCTACGGCGCTATGGAGTCGGTAAGGCAAAAGAAGGCCACGGTGCCTCCCCATTTGCAGGATTCCCACTATAAAGGGGCCGCCAAGCTGGGGCACGGCCTGGATTACGAGTATGCCCACGACTTCCCCAAGCATTTTTCCAGGCAGCGCTATCTGCCGGAGGAGCTGGGAGACGCAAAATTCTATGAGCCAAGCGAAAATGGATATGAGAAGGAGATTGCGGCTTATTTGAAGTGGGTGAGAGAATAGCGGAAGAGGTATATGGTTTTTTGAACGAGCGGGAGCGTCTTGGGAAAAGGCGCTCCCGCTAAAAATTTTTCGTCCTTATGAATTCCTTAGAAATGTACTTTACACTAAGGATGAAATTTAAAAGCAGGAGGTACGGAAATGGAAGATCACATCATGGTTGTCAGGAATCTTTCCAAGGAATTTAAAGGGCAAAAAGTATTAAAAGAGGTTACGATGAAAATACCCAGAAACTGTGTCTATGGGCTGTTGGGTCCGAACGGCGCGGGAAAATCAACTCTTTTGAAGATGATGACGGGACTTTTGAGACCGACTTCAGGGGAGATTTTTTTTCAAGGCCGCAAATGGTCGAGGGAGCATCTGTCGGAAATCGGCGCGTTGATCGAGACGCCGCCTATTTACGAAAACCTCACCGCATGGGAAAACCTGAAGGTGCGCGCCCTGCTCTTAGGCATTGACCAGGAGCGTATGCGGGAGGTGCTTGCGTTGACAGACCTTGGGGATACGGGAAGGAAGAAGGCAGGAGCATTTTCTCTTGGAATGAAGCAGAGGCTTGGGATCGCGCTGGCTCTTTTGAATCACCCAAAATTGTTGGTGCTGGATGAGCCGATCAACGGGCTGGATCCGTTGGGAATACAGGAATTGAGGAAGCTGATACGGAGTTTTCCTGAACAGGGGATTACCGTTATGCTATCCAGCCATATTTTAAGCGAGGTCGAACAGACGGCCGATTACATCGGGATCATCTCAGAGGGAAGGCTGGGCTTTGAGGGGAGGATGGAGGAACAGGAAGACCTGGAGGCCTTGTTTATGGAAGTTGCCGGGAAAGGAAGGGAAGAGAAATGAAACCGTATATTTTAGCAGAAGGATTGAAATACCGCCGCACGCCTATGAAAATTATGACGGTTATGATGCCTCTTGTCACAGTATTGCTGGCCGCCTGGCTGACACATAATTTTTTTGCGGTAGACAGCTATAACTGGTGGTATATGGCTTTATACCCAGGTTTTCTCGGAATTCTTTGCAGTATGATTGGCGAAAAGGAAAAGAGGAAGAAGAATTACACCATATGGTCTCTGCCTTGCGATATGGGAAAGATCTGGGATGCCAAGATTCTGGTGGGAGTCGCTGTCTCTGGGATTTCAGTGGTCTGTGTCGTGCTCTTTACGATGCTGATCGGCAAAGGTATGGAGATAGTATTCCATATAACGTATATTGTGGCGCCATCCTTTGGCAGACAAATCCTGGCAGGGATTGTGATGTGGGTGACGACCCTTTGGCAGATCCCCTTTTGCCTGTTCCTGATCCAGAAAATGGGAACCTTTCTGATGCTTGTGGTTCATATGGGATGTTACGCGGTCTTTTCTGTCACGGTTTCCCTGAGGCCATGGTTCGCGCTGGTTCCGGGAGCCATCACCTCACGGTTGCTATGCCCGTTATTGGGCGTCTTGCCAAACGGCCTGCTCCTGCAGCCAGGACAGATGACCTACTCGCCGGAGCTTGCAGGGATGGAGAATCTGCTGATCGGAATCCCGGCCGTGCTGTTTTGGTTCTTTTTATTCTGGCTGGTGAGCAGGAGATGGTTTGAAAGGCAGGTGGCTTCCGAATGAAAGTCATACTGCGGGGAATCCGGACAGAATTTCTGAAAATGCGCCATACCCTTTTATATCCCCTTTCGATCGCTATTCCGCTGTTGGCAAGCGGTCTGTTTTTGCTGTATTACCGGTTTGCGGGATGGAGCGAACAGGCACAGATTTCAGGATATATGGAATTGGCCGGGATGGCATTGCCTTTTCTGGTCAGTGTCCTTTGCGCAGGCAATATCAGGCTGGAGGAACAGAATCATTTTCAGTTTTTTCTTGGAAGCTATCCGCATAAATGGAATGGACTGGCAGTCAAAGGACTGGCCCTTGCAGGGCTATGCCTGTCGTCGATTTCCAGCGGAGTGTTCCTCTTTGGAACGGGATACCGTGTGCTCCTGGGAAAAGAAGGCCTTTCGGCAAGCTGGTATCTGTGGATGATCCTTGTACTCTTCCTGGGCAGCGTGCCGCTGTACCTGGAGCATCTCTTTTGGAATCTTCAATTCTCCGGGACGATATCCCAGTGTGTCGGTGTCTCCCAATCCCTGCTGTCTGCTCTGTTTCTTACCGGGTTGGGAGAGGGGAGATGGAAATTCTTTCCCTGTACCTGGAGCGCAAGGGGCGTCATGCTATTATGTGGAAGGATCGCACAAAATAAAACAGATAGTTTTTTCTTCGACCTGAAGGAGACAGGGTGGGTCATCTGTCCGTTGCTCTTTGTGCTTTTCTGTGCCATAATTGGATTATGGTTTCATTTTTATGAAGGAAGGCAGTGCAATGATTGAAATATTGGCGATTGATGACGACAGGGGAATTCTTGAAGTGATCCGCAAAGCATTAACAAGGGAAGGATACCTTGTGACGGTTTTGGAGGATCCTTTGAAATTGGATGAGGGGAAGCTGATCAACTACCAGCTGATCTTGCTGGATGTGATGATGCCTGGAATAGACGGCTTCCGCCTGTGCCGGAAAATCCGTGATCGGGTAGACTGCCCCATCTTATTTCTGACTGCGAAGACGGAGGAAAAAGACCTGATGGAGGGTTTAGGAGTCGGAGGAGACGATTATATCACAAAGCCTTTTGGGATTGGGGAGCTGCGGGCAAGGGTAGCGGCCCATCTTCGCAGGGAACAGCGGGAGAAACGTCACAGGATCTGTATAGACGATGTGCAGTTTTCCTTGCAGGAGAAGAGGTTGTTTTGTGAGGACACGGAAGTCTCTCTGACGAAGGCGGAGTATGAGATTTGCGAGTACCTGGCACTAAACCGGGGGCAGGTGTTTTCCCGGGAACGGATTCTGGAGCATGTGTTTGGCTTTGACGGGGACAGCAGCAGCCCGGCGATCACGGAACACGTCAAAAATATTCGGGCAAAGCTCCAAAAATATGGAATCCATCCGATTGAAACGGTGTGGGGGATAGGATATCGATGGAAGTAAGAGAAAAGAAAAAAACACTGGCAGGTATGTTTTTGCGGTTTGCGGTGATGTTTTGTGTGCTCACAGTGGTGAGTGTGGCCGGCGTTTTTTTGCTGCTGATGGGGGCTGCGTATCTGGGCGGGGTGCTTCCCGCTAATTTCGCGGAAGCGCAGCTGACACAATATGCAGAGGAAATACGGGAGGCGGGGGAGGAGGTGGAAGCATGGATTCCTATGGGCTGCAGATATGGCGTATATGGGCCGGGAGGGACATGGAAAGCAGGAACCTTTTCAAAACAGGAGCAGGGAAATGCCTGGAACCATTATGAAAAGGAGAATATCTACGACTCCGGGGGAAACTATTTCCGCTTTATTTCTCAGAATACGGGAGATATCTGCATTGTGCGCTATGATCTGCGTATGAAATATGCCAGGGAAGCGCTGAACCAGGCGCTTCCGTCTCCGGAAGTCCTCTCGTTCCTGTTGGATGCGGTCCTTTTTATCCTGAATGCCATCTGCCTTTCCAGGCATTTTGCGAAGAAGCTGAACCGCCAGCTGGAAGAACTGCGGGGCATGACGGAGAAGATCGCAGAGAATGATCTTGATTTTCCGGAGCAGTCCTCGGATATCCAGGAGATTGATGAGGTCATGAGATCTCTTTCGCATTTGAAATTGGCGCTGAAGGATTCTCTTGGCAGGCAGTGGGATATGGAGCAGCAGAAACAGGAACAGCTGTCTTCCCTTGCCCATGATATTAAAACACCCCTTACGATCATCCGGGGAAATGCGGAGCTTCTGGCAGAGGGGAGATTGTCTGCGGAAAACAGGGAATGCACGGAGGACATTTTATCGAATGTGAAGGATATGGAACACTATCTGGAGCATATGCGGCAGGTGTTAGCAGGTGCCGGTCTGGAAGGAACTAAAGAAGTGATCTCCTGCGCCTGGCTGGAAGAGCTGTTCCGGGAAGCCGCCATGAAGCTTACGGCGGCAAAGAAACTGCCAGTCTCCTTTCAGATAGAAGAGGTTGAAGGGGAGGTGTGCTGTAGCCCGTCCCATATGCTTCGGGCCTGGAACAACCTTTTAAGCAATGCTGTGGAATTTACAGAGAAAGAGCGGGGGATCGCGGTGCGGATCCGGGGAGAGCGGCAGGAAGGACGGGAATATATGGTGGCGTCCGTCCGCGATTTCGGGTCTGGGTTTACGGCCAGGGATTTGGAATGGGCAGACCGGGAGTTTTACAGCGGGGATGCCAGCCGCCATGACCGCGCCCACCAAGGACTGGGACTGGCGATCGCCAGACGATTTGTGGAAGAGCAGGGAGGATTCCTGCAATACGGTAATGAGAGAGAGGGCGGGGCGGTGGTGAGGCTATGGATTGGAAAGAATGTTAAAGTTATTTGAAAGCAGAGGTGTTGACTAGTTTATCATATAATGCTATAATCAGATTACCTGAAAGGTAATTTGGACAAACAGGAGGGACGGCTTGGAACTGATTTATGTATCGGAGGCTCTTAAGTCACAATGTACAAATATAAAGGCCGCGAAGAAATTATTTCATGGAGATTCGCAACTGTCAGTAAGCCTGTTATCAAGAATTAATGCTCTTCAACAGGCAGAGATTTTGAAAGATATTATAGTTCAGCCGACATTTCATTTCCATAAACTTAAAAATAAAAGTGGAAGAAATCTTGAAGGATATTTTGCAGTTGATGTTAAATCCAGGAGAGATCAATGGAGAATTATATTGCAGCCGTTGGATGAAAATGAAATGCCGTATATTCCATGCAATATAGATTTGATAGCAGGTAAGGTTAGAATAGTAGAAATTTCGGAGGTGAGCAAACATTATGAGTAATTATATTGAATATAATGGAAAAATTGCATTTCACCCTGGTTATTATGTAAAAGAAATAGTAGAGGAAAGCGGGCTGACCCAGGAAGATTTCGCAAAAAGACTGGATACGACGCCTAAGAATCTAAGTCTTCTTATTAGAGGAGAACAGAACTTATCGATTGATATTGCAATGAAATTGTCTCGGATGATTGGAACAACAGTTTCGTATTGGCTGAATCTTCAAAATGCATATGATGCTTTCATTGCCGAATTCAGATCGGAAAAAGAGCTTGAGCAGGAAAAAGAAACTTTCAAATCATTGGATTATAAGTATTTTCGAGAAAATTTTGGGTTGCCTGATTTGCCAAGGAAAATAGATGAACAGATCATCGCAGTGAGAGAATTTCTTAAGGTTGCCACATTGTCTGTTTTTAAGAAAAGAGATATGGCTGTAAGCTTTCGAAGTGCATCAAATGAAATATCTAATGGAAATATTATCAAGGCAAATGCTATGGTTCAAATTGCTATTAATAAAGCTCTGACGATGGATGCTCCAAAATATAATAAAGTGAAATTTAAACAGGCTGCGGATTATGCATTATCGTTGACAAAAGAACATGAAGAATTTTATCCATTGATTAAAAATGCATTTCTTGAAGCCGGTGTGATTTTTGTTATCTTGCCGAATTTACCAGGTTCTAAGATTAACGGGGCGACAAAGAAGCTCGAAAAAAATGTAATGCTCATGGTAAATGATCGACGGTTAAATGCAGATACATTTTGGTTTACGTTATTCCATGAAATTGGCCATATTCTTCATGGTGATTATGGAATTTCATTTGAAAAAGAGACCGGAGGGAAGGAAGAAATTGCGGATGCGTTTGCTGCCGATTCTTTGATTGATCCAGAAGCGTATAAAAAATTTGTTAAAGAAAAGGTATTCACTTTAACAACTATACAGAAATTTGCGGATTTGATTGATCGAGATCCTGGAATAGTTTTGGGAAGATTGCAAAACGATGGCTTGGTTAGATACGATGATAGGGCTTTGCAGTCGTTAAGGCATCAGTATAAAGTGAAAGTTTCTTCTTGACAGTTATTTGTGCTTTCTATATAATCATAAGTGCTTGCTCGGAGGGCAAATCATTCATTGGAAATGGTGAGCTGGATAAGGCAACAGGCTGAGATGCCTGTGATCTTTATCCGGCTCTTTTTTTGTATTCTAATGTGAACCGTGAGCCAAACGAACCGACTGGGGGTTTGGTGACGCCTGGCTGCTTCCGACAGTGAAAACGATGATAAGGGGATGAAATGTATGGATTTTCTGACAGAGAAGATGAAACCGATGTACTTCAAATATCTGAAGGCGGCCTTTGGGAGCGCCCTGATCTCGTCCATATACGGTGTGGTGGATATGGCGGTGGTGGGACAGTATCAGGGACCGGAAGGCACGGCGGCGCTGGCCGTTGTCAGCCCGGTATGGAACATTATTTACAGTCTGGGCTTGCTGATGGGAATCGGCGGCTCCGTTCTGTTTGCCACTTTCCGGGGAAAAGCGGAGCAGAAAAAATCAAATGAATATTTTACGGCAGCTCTGATCGGCGTGAGTATTTTGGCGGCGCTTACATGGCTGGGCGTGATCTTTTGTGACGATCAGCTGCTGCGGCTTTTCGGGGCGGAGGAGACGCTGCTGCCACTGGCAAAGAGCTATCTTTTCCCGGTGAAGTTCGCGGTGCCAAGTTTTTTGTTTGCCCAGCTCATGGCGGCGCTTTTGCGCAATGACGGAAATCCCCAGCTTGCCACAAAGGCTGTTCTCTTCGGCGGAATCTTTAATGTATTTGGCGACTGGTTCTTTGTTTTTGCCTTAAATTTCGGGATTATGGGAGCAGGCCTCGCGACGGCCCTGGGATCTCCTTTTTGCTTCTGCCGTTTAACATCTTTTCCACCTATTATTTTCAGGCGCTGATGAAGCCGGTCACATCTTTTATTGTGTCGGTAGCCCGGGGAGCAGTAATCAGGGGGCGCTGATCCTGGCCCTGCCTGGGCTGGCGGGCGGGGATGCCATATGGTTTTCCATGCCGCTTACGGAGCTTGTCGTCGCGGTTTATGCGGCAGGCAGGATGGCAAAGTACACAGGGAAGCTTGCGAAGGGAAAGCAGGCGGCATAAAAAAAGAATATCTCCATATCCTATAGCGACATCATCAAAAGCAACAGGAAAACAGAGGTAAACATGATTATCCACACGGGAGGACGGACAGATATCGTCCAATATTATTCAGAATGGCTCTTAAACTGCTTTTCAAAAGGCTATGTGCTGTCGCGCAATCCTTTATTTCAAAACAAGGTGACACGTTATGAACTGACCCCTGATAAGGTGGACTGCGTTGTTTTCTGCTCCAAGAACTACAAGCCGATCCTGCCGCGGCTGCACGAGATCACGGACCGTTTTCCTACGTATTTTCACTATACGATCACCGCATACGGAAAGGATGTCGAGCCGGGCGTCCCGGATATAGAGGAGAGCATGGAAACACTGATAGAACTGTCGGAACTGGTGGGAAAACAGCGGATCGCCTGGAGGTATGAGCCGGTTCTCCTGACAAAAGAGTATACCATAAAACGTCATCTGGAGACCTTTGAGTGGATGGCAAATGTGCTCTCCCCTTACATTGACCGCTGCGTTTTCGGCTTTGTGGAGCAGCATAAAAAGCTGGAAAGCAATCTGCCGGAGCTGCTACCCCTGTCTGAAGAGAAACGGGAGGCTCTGGCGCGGGGCTTCGGGGCGATTGCCGAAAGAAAGGGCATGGTTCTTCAAACCTGCGGGTTCCACGGGGAGTTCTCACGGTATCATATCCAGTCTTCCGGCTGCGTGACCCTCGATATTTTGGGAAAGGCCAACGGGATCCCGTTCAGGGAGTTAAAGCATAAGGGCACCAGGCAGGGGTGCAGCCGCATCGAAAGCCGGGACATAGGGGCGTATGATACCTGCCTGAATGGCTGTAAATATTGCTACGCAAATAAAAACCCGCAGAAAGCGGTGGAAAATTATAAAAACCATGATAAGGAATCCCCGCTGCTGATTGGCAATGTGAAGCCGGGGGACAAGATTATGCAGGGGGCGCAGAAATCCTTTCAAAAGAAGAATGCGAAGTAGGGTGGCAGACAAAAAGGCTGTCAGGAAAATGAGGGATTTCCATAACCTATGTGGGATGATTTATGGTTCATCACATTCTGTGGTATGGAAGTATCATTTTCGGACAGCCCATTTTGTCTGTTTAAATCCGGATGCATTTATGATAGCTTTTTCTCCAATTCTTCGATGCGTTTTAATGCATCCCGGTATAAACGGTTTGATTCTTCTAACTGTTCATTTTTTTGAATTAATTGATTCTCCTTTTGGAATAGCTGTTCGTCTTTTTGGATCATCTCTTCCTTTGCCCGATCAATTTCTTCCTGCATTTCGTCAATCATGTACTGTACGGTATTGCGGTCTAACTCCAATAATTCTTTTGAGAACATTCCCATCACCTTCTCCGTGTTCCTGCAAAGTGTATAGATATCATCATAAAGGGGCTTGAATTCTGGAAAACGTGTGATGACGGCGATGATATCTGCCGGATCATCACTGCTTAGAAAGGCAAGCCAGGCCTCGAGTTCTGTCTGGATACCTTTATTGTGCATATTCTTGCGGAAGATGTCAAGGGGTATGAAATAGAAAAAGCCCGCCGGATAATCAAGCGGGTCATTTTTATATTTTATGACCGTACATCATCTTCCCCAGGATAATATTCTTTTAGCTCCTGGAAATTTTGCGTAGTTGTACCAAAGCTCTTTCCGTCATGGAAAAAAAGCAGCTAATACAACGCTAATCGCTATCCCAAGCATATATGGAAAAAACATATATTGCTTGGGAATTATCGGTTGTGTACACTTTTTATGTATGCAAATACATGATATACTGTGTTTAGAAAACGCGCTATACTATTTCTTGGAAGGGGTGATAATATGCCTTATCAAGTTGATAATCGGGAAATAGGCGTTTATGTATCGGGATTGATTGAACGAGAATTTGAGTCTGCACGTCAGTTTTGCAAAGCATATCTTCAAATGGATGGGATCATTGCACCTACCAGAGAAGAAATTCAAAATATGGCAAATCGGTTGTCCCAAATAAAAAAGGGGGCAAATGCAATTCAGATTTATGATTTGCCAATTTTTTCAGAATTGCTCCATGTTTCTTTTGAACAGATCGTAAGTGCCGGGAAATGTGGCGAGCCTAAAAATGATAGAATGACAAATTATACGGTTGCCCAATCACACAGCGAAGCCGAATGGATCGCCTATATCGAGGGGAAGGACAAACCGATCCTCAATTTGGATGAATATGGGAAAACGATATTGGATTATGCAATTATGTTTGGAAATTATGATTTTCTGAAATTTTTGGTGGATAAAAAGTATATATGGTTTGATAGTCGAAAAGATAATGATTATGTGATGACATTTGGCGCGGGGACAAGTATTCAACGACTTAAGTTTGAAGAACGATGCAAGGGTCTATTTGTACGTAAACCTGGGATGGATGATTTGCAGTATAAGCTTGAGACAGAGGATCAGTTGAGGATGTGTATCATTTCCTTTGCAGCGGATCATCATGACCTGTCTATGCTGAAAAAATTGCGGGCCAGGGAAATCCCCGAATTATATTACAGCGCGCATTATTTGTCCTGTACATCTCCTGATTTTGATGCTCATTATGACAAAAACATGGTAAGCCATATTGCGAAATCCGATGATAAGGTGCTGGATTATTTCACAGAACCGTTTGAAGTCCGAGATCGCATCCGGTATAAAGACGGCAGTAAACGTAAGCATATATTTGTGTTTCCTTACATTTCCCAACTGTTGGATATGCTGATTGTGAACAACAGCTCTTTTGTGCAAACGGCACTGGAAAAATCTATTGAGCATAATGAGAGCACAAAGAAAAAATTAAAAGCATTGATAAGGGAATCCATAAACGATGGCTGCTACTATGAAGACGACTGGAAAAGCGAGGTTGAGTTCCATGAAAATGGAAATATTGTCCATTTTCGGGATACGCGTGCGGTAACAGGAATCATAACCAATGTGGTTAGAGCAACGAAGAAGTCTGCGGATCCTCAAATAAATTGTCTGATCAAAAGATTGAATGATTCGTACAAAGAAATTGCGAATATTACCGAAGGGGAGATCGGATGACGGGATTTGACGGAAAGGAAAAGACAATTCGCAAATATGTTTTCAAGAGAACAGGAAAGGAAAAATTATGAGATTGAAAAACATCTTAATCGTAGTGGATAATCTTGAGGAATCGATTCGCTTCTACAGGGATCTGTTCGGATTACAGGTTATTTTAAAGCAGGAGGGCAATGTCATACTGTCGGAGGGGCTTGTGCTGCAGGACGCGGGAGTGTGGAAGGATACGATTGCTGAGCCTGCAATACCCTATCACAATATGGCGGAGCTGTACTTTGAAGACCGGGATATCGAAGGTCTTGTTGATAGGCTTGTCTCCAGGGAGTTCTCTGTACGGTTTCTTACGGAGTTGACGGAGCTTGACGGCGGTCAGAAGCTTGTAAGATTTTATGATCCGACAGGAAATCTGATAGAGGTGCGAACACCGGCAAATCGCAGGTAAGCAGGCCGGTGTCGTCCAGGTGGCAACGGAGGAGCATTGTGTGTTGCCAGCATGGTCGAAGGAAGGGAGCCAGGATGGGATTCTTTAAGAAAAAAACAATAGCGAAGTCCTATGATAAGGACAACAAGAAGCCGGTCATCAAGGCAAGTATCTGTAACGGTGAGCAGGTTGCCGGTTTTAAGGACATCCGCACGGGCAAGATAGAGGAGGTCATGCTGATCAAAAGCCCGGCGGATCTTGAAAATTTCAGGGCTATGTATGGAATAGAGGGAGAAATCACGAAGGAGTACTGAGCCGTCCTAATAAATGTTTGGTTGACCCTATACCCGCTGCCAGAGCAGCAGGTTGTTCTCAAATACCGCATGCAATCTGCCCGTGTCTTTCAGCCACGCCAGATAGGAGCGGAC
>DKYT01000017.1:13799-14139 GCA_002492465.1 Lachnospiraceae bacterium UBA7093
TGTCTTTCAGCCACGCCAGATAGGAGCGGACAGTGCTGCCGACTAAAACATACTGCTCAAAGTTCATGGTCAGCCCATAGTCCGCAAAGAGCCTTTGCAGGATGGACTCAAAGCAAAGCGGCTCCCGGCAGGTGTCGGTGATTTTGTCCGCGATCTCCCATACCTTGTCGATGTTGTACTGGGCAAGGCCGGTTATATCTTCGGAGGCCGCAGCGTGGGCAGGAATGAACATGTTTGCCTGCAGGGATTTGACCATCTCCAGGGTTTTCAGATAGGAGGCAACATCGTAAAGGAAGCCAATTTGATACTTGTCCAGTGTCTCCCGGCTGGACAGGCAATC
>DKYT01000017.1:14424-14706 GCA_002492465.1 Lachnospiraceae bacterium UBA7093
TGATACTTGTCCAGTGTCTCCCGGCTGGACAGGCAATCTGCCAGATAGATCACATCATCGGGCGTCCGAAAGCCCACCATATCGAAGAAATGCCCTGGCAGAGGGATGATCTCAAAGCCCTTTGGCAGGGATTCCTTCGTCAGTTCCTGGGCGTCGCTCTCCTGGGCCATGAGAAATTTGTGCCGCAGCTCCTTGCAAGGGTAGCCGCCGTACAAAAAGGACGGCTCCAGGACAGGCTGGCGGGTAAAGGCGCAGTCAATCCCCGGCGCGTAGATTTTACAC
>DKYT01000060.1 GCA_002492465.1 Lachnospiraceae bacterium UBA7093
GACGCTCCGGCACAAATAGCCGTGTGATAAAATCAGCTATCAAGCTGATTTTTCACACTGTCAGCTTCCAAGTTCCGTCATAGATTTCCTGCAGACCGCCATGATCTCTTCTACCACCTGGTCTATGGACATATAAGAGGAATCGATGAGAACCGCGTCCTCCGCCTGCTTTAAGGGAGCAATTTCCCGGTTCATATCCTGTTCATCCCGCTTTATAATATCCGCCTCAATTTTTTGAAGATCACATGTTTCTCCTTTTGCGACAAGCTCGTCAAATCTTCTTTTTGCCCTTACCGCCGGGCTTGCGGTCAGATAAATTTTCACATCTGCCCCCGGCAGTACGCAGGTGCCGATATCCCTTCCGTCCATCACCACATTATTTTTTGCCGCCAACTCCTTTTGCAGCACCGTAAGGCGCTCCCGCACTCTGGGATTCTGGCTGGTAATGGATGCCATATTCCCCACTTCCTCGGTACGCAGAAAAGCGTTTACATTCTCTCCGTTTAAAACCACTACCTGCTCTCCCTTTTCATATTGGATGGTAATATCCGCGCTTTGGCTTTTCTCCCCCACCGCCTCCCCATCCCTGGGATCCACATGGTTTTGCAGTAAATAGTAAGCCATGGCGCGGTACATAGCGCCTGTATCTACATAAATGAATTGTTTTGCCTTTGCAAGCTTTTTGGCAATGGTGCTTTTGCCTGCGCCGGCAGGTCCGTCTATTGCAATCTGGTAACTCATTTCTTCCTCCATTCTGAAATCTATCTATACCCGTAGAAGCTCCTTCCCGGTTTTTCATACGGTTTTTATCATATCATGAACTTGCCCTTTTGCCAAGCGGGCAGGGATAATATGTTAAGCCTTTGTATTATTCCGGCAGTATGTGGAAACGGTATTAGAGGGGGAGGGTGCCTTTTGCCACGGCTGGCTGGTTAAAAAAGAAGCTTGCGGGAACGACTTTTGCACCATTTCGATGAGACTCTAAAAATCGCAGAAGCCTTTGCTTCTGTGATTTTTGTTTTACGAGGCTCATCGGAATGCCCGGTGCAACGGAGCGACCGCAAATTCTTTTTTAACCAGCCAGCCGTGGCAAAAGGCACCCTCCCCCTCTAATACCGTTTCCACATACTGCCTCACCTATGGATGGAATAATATTGCTATTTTAGGCGTTAAAGATTTCACGTGCTTTCTGCATGTGTTCTATGATCTTTACGTCAAAAGGACAGCGTTTTTCGCAGGCGCCGCACTGTATGCAGGCATCTGCTTTCACTTTTAAGGCATTGTAATGTTCCCGCACTGTTTCCGGTACCATGTGCTGGGCGGCGCAAAGGTCGGCAAACTTGTTAACCGTTGCAATATCAATACCTACAGTGCAGGGGGCGCAGTGTCCGCAGTACATGCATTTATCTTTGAATCGATGGGCAGGGGTTTGGGAAAGTAGGGCTGCAAAATCCTTTTTCTCATCAGGCAGCTCCGAATATGCCGCCGCTTCCAACAACTCCTCCTTCGTCCGCGCCCCTGCAAGCACGCATGCCACGGCAGGGCGCGTCAGACAGTAATGGAGACACTGCGCCGCCGTCATTGCCACGCCGAAGGGCGATTCCCCTGCGTCGAGCAGCGCTCCACCGCCATAGGGTTTCATCACCGTCAGTGCTATCTTTTCGCTCTCACACAGACTGTAAAGCGCAAGCCGCTCCGGATCTGTGGAGGAGAGCACATCCGCCCCCTGATAGGTGGATTTTTCAAACAAGGTGTTCACATCCTCGTTGGGAGGAAGGATATCATAAGCAGGATTTATACTGAACATAATCACGTCGATCTCGCCGCTTTTTGCAGCCTGAATAGCTATCCTGGGATTATGGGTGCTCATACCTATATGGCGGATTTTTCCGGCGGCTTTCAATTCCCTTGCATAGGCAATCACAGGACCTTGAAAAACCCGGTCAAAGTCTTTTTGTTCGTCCACATAGTGGATCATTCCCAAATCCACATACTCCGTTTTCAGACGCCGGAACAAATCGTCGTAAGCTGATTTCACCGTTTCCATGTCTCTGGTACGCTGATACTGACCTTCTATCCACGCGGAGCACAAATGCGCCTGAATAATAAACTGCTCTCTGCGCCCTTCCATTGCTTTTCCAAAGCTGTCTCTGATATAAGGCTCCGGGTTGTACAGATCAAAATAATTAATCCCCGCTTTCAACGCAGTCTCAAAAAGCGCCTGGGCATAGGCGTCATCTTTACCCACAAACGCCTCGCTCCCCAGACCAATTTCGCTGACCTTTATACCGGTTCTTCCCAATACTCTGTAATTCATAAGCTGCTCCTTTCCTTCCCCGAAAATGATAAATACATGTTTCCATTATTTTCATTTTATCAAACTTCCATCGCACTGTCACGATATAGAAGCAAAATTCCCCTTACTCAGGGCGGCTTGCCAATGAATAAAGAATTTGCACTTGCTCCATTGCACCAGACATTCCGATGAGCCTCGTAAAACAACAATCATAGAAGCAGAGGCTTCTATGATTGTTAGAGTCTCATCTCCATGGTGCAAAAGTCGTTCGTACAAGATTCTTTTTTCATTGGCAAGCCGCCCTGAGTAAGGGGAATTTTGCCCCCGGCATTATAAACTCTCTATTTTAAAAAGGCAGCCGATTTCTTCGACTGCCTTAAAACTATAACTTAATTCATTTAACCCTATTCCCGTTAATTGCTTGCCGCTTCTTTATAGACAATTGCCCAATATCCAAAGTTGGAAGCTGAAACGGTAACGGTCGCTTTATCCGCATCTGTATCCTGCAGCTCCACTACATTTCCGTTTTCATCATAGCATAAAACCGCAAACACGTATTTGCTGTCTCTGAGCTTTTCAGGTACGCCCAGTACTACCGTAAGGGGCTCGCTTACCTTTCTTACAGGGCTGATCTTTCCTTTGTCCATCTTATACAGATCATTATTCATTACGCCCAGAAGCTTCCATCCCTTATCCGATGCGGCTCCTGCCATCTTCTGATTCATGTCCTTATTCAGGCTTTCGCATATATAGGATTTGATCATAACGCCGTTCTTAATTTCTTCCTCTGTAAGCCCTGCAGACTGTTTGATTTTGTTTTTATCATCCTTATAAACCGCCCCTGCTACACAGGTTTTGCCGTAAACGCCTTCGATGGTCGGCAGACTCTTTGTTCCATCAGAAGCCACCACCTGGTTCACAATTACAACCTCCACCTCTTCAGGCTCTGCGCTTTGGGCTTTTCCTGAAGATTTCTTTTCTGCTTCCGGTTTTACTTCCGGTACTGGTTCCGGCTCTGATTTACCGTGGAAATTTGTTCTCAAAAATTCAAGTGCACCCTGCAGTAAATTATTTTCTCTTGTCAGCTGCGCTTCTGTAGGAAACCATATTTCCTCACTGTATTGGTACCATTCGTCCTTGTCCGCATTGACCGCTTCAATCCTCTCGCAATAAGATCTCCATACATCCGCGCTTACCCACCAGGTACCGCTTTCCATCTGGCTCTCATCAGGCGCAGTTTCACCCTCATTAAAATCTACAATAACAAGCTTTCCGCTTTCAGGCCAGTCCCACATGGGTGTTATATTTTCATCCCACAAATATGCGTTCTGCTGCCACAAAGCCTCATCCACATAATACTCTCCGGTAGCCGTCTCCATTCCAGCTACAATGCCCATGATCTCATCATACCATGCGCTGTATAGACCTTTCAGTTCATCGGACATTTCCTCTCCTTCTATGTCCTCCGGTATATTTTCCCACTTGAACGGCACATCTGTTCCATTTTCAAAATGTTCCCATTCCGACTCGCTTATCAGCAGCTTTCCTGCGGGAGCCGTCAATTTAACCAGCTCAATTGTCTCATTCTCTTCATTTACCGTCCACAGTTCATCCCTGTCAAAGTGACTGTACACATCGCTCTCTATAAACTCGCGCACACTAATCACATCTTCCCACGTGGGATTATCGCTTTTGGCTGGCGCTGCAAAAGCCGTCATACTTGATAAAAGCATAGCCGACGCTGCCACTGCCGCCAGTATTCTGTGGAAAATCTTTTTTCTTTTCATTCTTTTTCCTCGCTTTCATTTTCCTTGACTCTGTACTCTATATTTTTGATTTCACCATACTCCAGGCGGACTCTTTGTCTTCCGAATCTTCCTTTATCCCTGCGAAATCATCAATACCCTGCTAATGTCCGGTTTCAGAAGCCTCAAGCCCTTTTTCAATCAAAAACCGAAGCACATCGGAATTGCTTGCATCCTCAAACTTTTCCTTTTTTAACGCTTTTATTTCCCTTTCTTTTTCCTGAGGAATCGTTACCGTTATGCGTTTTTTTGTATTCTCCAAACAAATCACCTCTGTCATGGTCTAATGGTTCACTGATTCACTTGTCTATGTCTCATTATAGTGGTTCACTGGTTCACTTGTCAACTCCAACTTGAAAACCGACTGTACTTGTGTATAATTAAATAAGGAAAGAAGGTGAACACATGGCTACCAGCAAACCAAGATATACTGTTTCCGTAGACGACGAGCTGTTTCAGCAAATTGAGGATTTTCGTTACCAATACCGCTATGCAACTCGTTCTCAGGCAACCTGTGAATTAATAAGGCGGGGGCTTGCATCCCTGAAAGACGCCCCACCTCCTTCCAAAGACTCCTGAGGTCCTGAAGAATATTTCCGTAATCCAAAAGGTCCTATGCCATTACTATGGCACAGAACCTTTTTTCTTTGGTGTGCATTTCTGCACACTTACTGTATGTTGTTCTCTTGATGATACAATTCAATTGCATCGATAATCGCCTCTAACAGGCTGCCCACGCTGCCATCCAAATCCTCTGTGTTTTTCTCATATTTATAATAATACAAAGAGCCATGGATCAGATTGCCGTCCCCTCCCATCCTGGTGTACTCCATATTTCCTCTGATCAGCGCGGCGATATGATATTTATACTGATCAAAACTTGCCAGCTCCTGTTCCAGCATTCTGTCATGATAGGCAAGGTTATCCGCCACATGCTCATAGCCTGCCCTTACGATATTATAACCTTCCCATCTTACATCATTTTCTTCATAATAATAAGTATCCTCCGCCTCCACCGCCTGCAGGAATGGATCCTCATATAACGCAGAAATCAGTTGTCTGCATTGTTCCGCCATCAGCTGATAATCCTTTTCGTCGATGCTGTTTAGAATCTGATCTAAGAGCGCTTCATAATCAGTCATATTCCAGCCTCTTATGATCACCTGATCCGTCCCGCCAGGTTCACTCCCAGACTCCGAAGCTTCCGGGCTCCCATTTGCCTGATTTTTTACCGGTTTCGCTTTGATGAGGACGTCTCCCACCTCCTGTTTCAGCAGTAAAACCTGTACAGAAAGAGCAAGCACAAGCACCGTAAGCAGCGCCACAAGTCCCGTAAGCCCTTTCACTCTTCTGCCTTCTTTCCCTTCCTCCGGCAGGCATTTTTGTAATGCAAGAGACACTTCTTTTGCCGTAGCAAACCGTCTTTTAGGATCAAAAGCGCAGCATTTACGGATGATCCTTTTCAGCCGTCTGCCCCCCGCTCCCTTCTCCAAACCCTCAAGAACGTAATCTCCGGTCTGCATATACAGTAAGGTTTTACCGATGCCGTAAATATCCGTTCTCTCATCCGACTGTCCAAAACCGTACTGCTCCGGCGCTGCAGTTTCTCTTGTCCCTGCAAAATAAGTGTCCTCGCTCTTTCCTTCTTTATAAGATCTTGCCGTTTCCAGATCGATCAGCGCAATACTGCCGTCCCCTTTTACAATGATATTTTCCGGCTTAATGTCCCTGTGAATGACCGGAGGCTTTCTTCGATGAAGATTTTCTACGCTTTTACAGATTAAAATGCCCATATGGCAAATCTCATCCTCTGAAAAACTGCGGGCTTCCCCAATTTCGGCAAGGGAATTTCCCTCCACATAATTTCTCAAAAGCCATACGCTGTTTTCATCCTGTATCATTTCTTTTATATCAATATCATAGGTCTCCGTTTTCTGAAGTTTTTGGCAAATCTCCCCCTCCGCTAAAAGGTGCGAGGCTTCCTTCCCCGCCGCCCACTTCAAAATATACTTTTCTTCCTTCTTAAGACCTTTGACCAGATATGTCTTTTTCTCAGGAGAATCCTTCAGGCAGGCAAAAAGCTGATAGCGTTCCGACCAGTCCCCCGGCAGGTCTGCGCTCTTTTTGAGTTCCTCTGTATACAGGTTTTCAAACTCTCTGTCTGTCATTTCCATGTTCCTCCAGCAGCTCCAGATACTCCTGTAATGAAAGCTTCTTTTCAATGGCATAAATTGCAAGAGCATCTTTTCTCACTCTTGGATAAAGAATTTCTCTTTTCCCGATTTTTAAAAGCCGCTGGGTCTCCTCAAGATTAAGTCTCAGCAGCAAAGCCGTCCGTACCAACAGTTCCCTGGAGGGTCTCCTGTTTCCGTTTAAGATCTGATAGCCATAGCTTCGCTCCAGATTCATCTCCCGGATAAATTCCCTGCCGGAAATTCCGCCCTCCCTGAGCAAATCTGACAAATAATATTGTATCTTGGGACATTTAAAATCCTGCCCCTCCAGGAACTCCATATCCCCCTCTTTCCTGTTTTTAATCTGATTAATCAATTCCTTCGTAGGCTTCATTCCTTAAAAAATCCTCCTGCGCCGCGCTGCGTCCCGCAAGATAACCGGTACACCAGGCAATCTGAAGATTAAAACCGCCTGTTATTCCATCCAGATCCAGCAACTCGCCTGCAAAGTAAAGCCCCCTTACCAGCTTGGATTCCATTGTGGAGGGGTTCACCTCCTTCACATGCACGCCTCCTTGGGTTACAATGGCTTCCTGAAACCCTCTCGTCCCCGTTACCGTCAGGGTGAGCTCTTTCAGACAGGTAATCAGATTATTTCTTTCCTCTCTGGTGATCTCGTTTACCCGCTTCTCCGGGTTGATACCGGACAAGCCAACCATAACCGGAATCAGCCTGGAGGGGAGCAGACTATCCAGCGCATTTTTAAATTGTCTGTTCTTATTTTCCTCAAAATCCCTGAGCAGCCTTTTATCCAGCTGTTCCTTCGATAATGCCGGCTTTAAATCGATTACCAGCTTTACCTGTCTGCCGTAGCATTTTTTCGCATAATAACTGCTGGCGCTTAAAATCAAGGGACCGCTTACGCCAAAATGGGTAAAAAGCATTTCTCCAAAGCCCTGGTAGATCTTTTTCCTCTGGTCCATAAGCCGAACCTCAACATTCTTCAGCGAAAGCCCCTGCAGCTCCATGCACCAGCTCTCCTGCACCGTGAAGGGAACCAGAGCCGGTTTTATTTCCCTGACCGTATGTCCCAACTCCCTGGCAAACTCGTAACCGTCTCCGGTGGAACCTGTAGCGGCATAGGATTTTCCTCCCGTTGCCAGAATCACTCTGTTCCCCTCTAAAACCTTTCCGCCAACAAGTCTTACGCCTGCAATTTCCTTCTGCTGATCTTTGGTATAACAGCCGTTACGGTCAATATTTTCTGCTGTCAGAATCTCATTCACAGCAGCATTCAGCATCACCTTTACCCCTTCCCGCTCCATCTGCCTGTTTAAAGCGGCGATCACATCTGAAGCGTGATCCGATACGGGAAAAACCCTCTCTCCTCTTTCCTCCTTCAGCCTGCACCCGGACTGTTCAAAAAAATCCATCACGGCACGGTTGTTCATTTGATAAAAGGCGGAATATAAAAATTTACCGTTGCTGATTACATTTTCAAAAAAGTTCTCCGGATCACAGGCATTGGTCAGATTGCATCTGCCCTTCCCGGTAATATAAATTTTCTTTCCTGTTTTTTCATTCTTTTCCAGAAGCGTAACCTCTGCGCCTGCCTTTGCCGCGCTGATCGCCGCCATCATTCCCGCGGCGCCGCCTCCCACAACAATCACCCGTCTCATACCTTTACTCCTCTGACGGTTCTTCCTTATCAATTTTCATCAAGGGATAATTCAGCATAGGTTCCTCGTCAATAAAATTAATCTCATCATTTAAGTAAACCTGATAATTATTCCAAACCTCCTCCAGCATTTCCAGATTCCGCTTCACTTCCTCCGGTCTTTTCAGGCATAGGGCAACCACCAGGGCATTGATCACACTCAAGGGCGCCACCAGGGAATCAACTATGGAAACCATATCGCTTTTGGCAAGCAGGTTACAGGAAGAATACAGATTCATAGGAGAATGAATGCTGTCTGTGATGGTAATCACCTTGGCATTTCTGTCATTGGCAAATTCCATCGCCTTTAAGGTACGCATAGAATACCTGGGAAAACTGATTCCCACAATCGCATCCCTCTCATCGATCCTGATCATCTGTTCAAACATCTCCGTAACACTCGTTGTTTTAAGAAGAACAATGTTCCCACGAATCATATTCAGATAAAAGTGGAGAAAATCAGCCAAAGGCTCGCAGCTTCTTACCCCCACCAGATAAATCGTCCTTGCCTCCAGAATAATATTGACCGCCGCTTCAAATGCCGCCGCATCTAAGTTCACAAGGGTATCCTGTATCCTCTCCACATCCGAATTTAAAACAGAATGGAGAATCTCTGTCTGGGTGCTTTTCCCATACTTAACATCCATCTTCTGCACCGAATTCAGCTTATTTTTCACCCAGTCCACCAAAGCGCTCTGGAATTCCGGATATCCCTCATAGCCTAAGCCCGATGCGAATCGAACCACTGTAGATTCGCTGACGCCAACCGTTTCTCCAAGCTTTGCCGCCGTCATAAACACGGCCTGCTCATAATGATCGGATATGTAAGCGGCAATCGCCTTATGTCCCTTGCTCATCTTCATATATCTGTCATTCATTCTGGTAATGATATCATGTTCCTGTTGTTCCATCCCCGTTTCCTTCCCCTGTAAATATTTCATCTGTTATGTATCTTTCAAATTATCGAAATGAGTAATAAACCTCTTTCAACATTTGCATGGTTTCATCCTCCGACAGATCGTAATCTCCCGTAAGGCACATACATGCCGCGCCGTGTATAAAGATCCACATTTTCATAAACAGTCCGCTGGCATTGCTGCACCCCTGAGAAGCGGCGGCATGAATCTCCCTGCTGACATAACCCTCGTTACCGTTTACCAAATCGTACATGCTTCTTCCAAACCTCTCGGAGGACAGGAAAACGAATTCAAAAATTTTTTTGTGCTCGCTTGCAAATTTTATGTACGCCTGCCCAAGATTTACAAAGGGAGTCACCGACTGCCTGGGAAAGTGCCCATAGAAATCGTGAAAGAAATCGCATGCCTTTCCAAACAGCTCCTCTGTCAGTTCTTCCATATTTTTATAGATCCGAAAAATCGGCTGGGTAGAACAATTTGCTTTTGCCGCCAGCTTTCTCGCAGTCACCTGCTCTATGCCGTCCTCCTGCAAAATTGCAAATGCAGCCTGGACGATATCCTCCTTGGTAATAGTCTCTTTTCTTGCCATACCGCTCATCCCTTTCTTACTATAACATATGTTATTACATACATTTTTATCATACACTGATTTCCTAGTTATGTCAACAAGTTAATCGCCGGTTTACGCTTCCCATTTCTCATAAAAACAACAACTGCCATAAATAAGGGCTTATAAATAACAGCCTCTCACTTACAGCAGTTTGTAAGAAATAAATACTTATAAATTATATTACGCCTGTTCCTTCATTATAATGTATTCCCTTAAGTCTGTCAGAAACTGTTCCCAGGCATCTTCGTGTTCTACAAAATACAGGGGGCATTTCTTACCGCCCTCATCGAAATGCCGCCGCATATCCTCCGGCGTCAGGTTGTATTTCTTCAACAGCCACGCGGACAGTCTGATCAGGGATTGATAGGTGGTGTCCGTAAAGGCGCCGTCCTCAGACAGGTAACAGCATTCGATTGAAATAGAGTCATAATTTCTTCCTGCCACTGCATAGGCAATCTCATCCAAAGGAACGCACTGTATGATCTCTCCGTCATAACCAATGACAAAATGGGCGCTTGCCGAGGTCTCTCCTGTGGTGCCAAGATTTTCAAAATAACTCCTGTTTTGCGCTGCGCTGGTTCCCGGGTTTGCCGTATAATGGACAAAAATATTGTTGACACCCTCTATTGCCTCGCCGGGTCTTGAAAATTCGTTGATGGGAATAAAGTCCTCCGTTATGATAGGCTTGTAAGCATCACTGCTTGAGACATCCTCCGGCTCCTGAAATTCCGTTTGAACTGCCGGAATTATCTGTTCTTCCCGATCCAATACCCCTGCGACAAGCTTTACCAATACAAAAAATAAAAATACAACTAAAGAAAGCAAAAACACAAGGGAGGTTATTCTCACCATCATTGTTTTTCGCTTTCTGCGTTTTCTTCTTCGGATTCTTTCCTGTTCAATCCTGGGATCTACTTCCCTTGGATATCTTTTCACTCTCCTGAAATCCGGTACCTCTATCTCCGGTTGTCTTCTTCTTTCGGTTACTGCTCTAGTTTGCCTTTCAGTTCCTGCAGTCCTTCGTCTATTAGATGTACCCTGCGTCCGAGGTCTGCGATAAACTTCCTCGTCCCTGGATATATCAATAAATTCCAGTCCCATCCCGCCTCATCCTTTGTAAAAAAATACATACCACATATTTGGAGTATAGCAAAAACAACCTTATATTTTTTTAATTTTAAATAAATTTTTTCTTAACCTCCGCAAAAAACGGCTACTTTTTTTCTCGCGCCCGCTTTCTGTCATTCTTATCCTGGTACAGTTCTACCTTTTCAATCCCCTGTACAAACTTGGAAAACTGGCTGTAGCCAAAATCCTTCACATTAAAATTATCGTACTTACTGTATACAAGATTACTCAGCTCGCTGATACCGATTCCTTTGCCGCCCGCTTTATGAATCATCTGCTTCACATAGCTTCTGATTTCCTCCTGGGACTGCTGGTTGTCCTTCAGGGAAATGGTAATAACATTCTGCTTCTTTTCAAGCAAAAATAAACCTGCATCCTCCACAAACTTTGACAATAGGCTGTAGCCGTAATTTCTCACATCGAAATCCGGATACATATTCACCAAACGGTTCCCCACAGAGGCAAGTTCCACACTTTTCCCCTTATTTTCATTTTCGTTGATAATATTGGTAATGGCGCTGAATACCACCTCTCTGCTGATGGTATTATCCTGTCCGTTCTTATTCTCTGTATCCTCATCCCGGTTGCCCAGATTCTCCAGATTCACAAATCTGGTACACGCTACCCTGAAAGAACGGGGCGTTTTTTCCTCGCCCATTCCAATTACTTCCATCCCCGACTCTCTCAGCCTGCTTGCCAGACGGGTAAAATCGCTGTCGCTGGAAACAATGCAAAACCCCTCCACATTGCCTGTGTAAAGAATATCCATTGCGTCGATAATTAACGTTGAATCCGTTGCATTCTTCCCCACCGTATTACTGAACTGCTGTACCGGAATCACAGAATTTTCCAAAAGCTCTCCCTTCCATTTCGTTGCCTGGGTGCTGGTCCAGTCGCCATAAATTCTTTTATAGGTAGTAATTCCATAGGTAGACAGCTCTTCCAAAATATCCCCTATATACCTTGCTGAAATATTATCTGCATCTATCAGCAATGCAAACCGCTTGTTTTCCATTCTAATCTCCATTCCGTTTCTCAAATTCCGTTTCCAATTACTTCCTCTATTATAGCACAGAAAAAACCCCCGTACAATTTTTCTTGTACGGGGGCAAAATAAACTGTCGCTTTTTTCAGATATTAAACAGGATATGCTGCATTTTTTGTATCAGCCTGGGTCATATCAACCTTTTCCTGCTGTGCCTGACGATATTTGAAGAAGTCTGTCGCTACCTGAGGGAACAAAGCATAGGACAATACATCCTCGTCCTGCTGTTTCCATTCTTTCATCTCTGCTTCCAGCTTATCCATTTCATTTTCAATCAGATCAGCGGGACGGCAGGTAATTCTCTTCTCACCGGGAATAACCTTATCGATGATCTCCTGATTCATAGGCTTAACCGTCTGACCGTATTCGCCGCGGAGAACAGCCTTTGTCTCCTTGGTCGCCATCTTATATCTTTCACCCATAAGCACATTGAATACTGCCTGTGTGCCTACGATCTGTGAAGAAGGGGTTACAAGAGGCGGCTCGCCAAGATCCTTTCTAACCTGAGGGATCTCTTTCAGCACATCGTAATATTTATCCTCTGCATTCTGTTCCTTCAGCTGGCTTACCATGTTGGAAAGCATACCGCCGGGTACCTGATACAGCAGCGTCTTGATATCCACGCCCATAACCTTGGGATTGAGCAGTCCGTCTGCAAGGCATTTGTCTCTGTAAGGTCTGAAATAATCAGCAATTTCAGACAAAATGCTCTGATCATAGCCCGTATCATAAGGTGTTCCCTTAAAGGTCTCAACCATAACCTCGGTTGCAGGCTGTGAAGTACCCATTGCAAAAGGTGAAATTGCACAGTCGATCACATCTACGCCAGCCTCTACCGCTTTCATGTAGGTCATGCTTGCAACGCCGGAAGTATAATGGGTATGAAGCTGAATGGGAAGCTTTGTCACAGACTTCATTGCGGCAATCATCTCAGATGCCTTGTAAGGAACCAAAAGCCCTGCCATATCCTTAATACAAATGGAATCTGCGCCCATTTCCTCGATCTTCTTCGCCATATCCATCCAGTATTCCATGGTGTAAGCGTCGCCTAATGTATAGGAAAGCGCCACCTGGGCGTGTCCTCTGCCCTCCTGCACCTTTACCTTGTTGGTAGCGTTTACCGCTTCCTGAAGGTTTCTCAGATCATTTAAGCAGTCAAAAATACGAATAATATCAATACCGTTTGCAATGGACTTTTCAACGAAACTGTCTACTACGTCGTCTGCATAGGGTCTGTAACCTAAAATGTTCTGTCCTCTGAAGAGCATCTGCAGCTTGGTATTCTTAAAGCCGTCTCTTAACTTTCTAAGTCTCTCCCAGGGATCTTCCTTTAAGAAACGCAGGGATGCGTCAAAGGTTGCGCCGCCCCAGCACTCTACTGCATGATAACCAACTTTATCCATCTTATCCACGATTGGAAGCATCATCTCGGTAGGCATTCTTGTGGCAATCAGAGACTGATGTGCATCACGAAGAACTGTTTCCATAATTCCAACCGGTTTTTTAACCTGTTCTGCCATATCTATATCCTCCTTATTTTTCTCCGATTTTTCTTTTTAGAACACACCAAATACTGCCATAAAGGTACCTGCCGCTACTGCCGTACCGATTACGCCGGCAACGTTAGGTCCCATTGCATGCATCAGAAGGAAGTTGGTAGGATCAGCCTCCGCCCCTACCTTCTGAGACACACGCGCCGCCATAGGCACTGCCGACACGCCTGCGGAGCCGATCAGCGGATTGACTTTTCCTTTGGTGAAAATACACATAAGCTTTCCAAACAGCACGCCTGCCGCCGTACCAAATGCAAATGCAATCAAACCAAGTATAACGATTTTGATGGTATCCCAGTTCAAAAATGCCTGTGCACTGGTGGTTGCGCCTACAGATGTACCCAACAGGATAACTACGATATACATCAATGCATTGGAAGCGGTGTCTGTCAGCTGTCTTACCACACCGGATTCTCTGAACAGGTTACCCAGCATCAGCATACCGACAAGGGGCGCTGTGGTGGGAAGGATCAGACATACCACAACCGTTACCACAATGGGGAAAAGAATTCTTTCCAGCTTGGATACCGGACGGAGCTGTCCCATCTTGATTTTTCTTTCCTTTTCAGTGGTCAGCAGCTTCATAATAGGCGGCTGAATAATGGGTACCAGCGACATGTAGGAATATGCCGCCACCGCAATCGGTCCAAGGAGCGCGGTCTGCCCCAGTTTTCCCGCAAGGAAAATGGAAGTAGGTCCGTCTGCGCCGCCGATAATAGAGATCGCTGCAGCCGCTTTGTCGTTAAACCCTAATGCAATGGCGCCGAAGTATGCCGCAAAAATACCAAACTGGGCGGCTGCGCCAAGTAAGAAGCTCTTAGGATTTGCAATCAGGGGTCCAAAATCTGTCATGGCGCCAACGCCCATAAAGATCAGGGACGGCAGGATTGCCCATTCATCTAAAAGATAAAAATAATACAGTAAACCGCCGGTGCCATTCGCCGAATCCTCAATACTCATCATAATATCAGGATAGATATTCACCAGCAGCATACCAAATGCAATGGGCGTCAAAAGTAATGGCTCAAAGCCTTTGGCAATCGCAAGATAAAGAAATACACATGCAAAAAAGATCATCACATAATTTCCGAATTCCAAATTGAAAAATGCGGTCTGATGAATCAGATTTGACAGTGTAGTTACAATGTAATCCATTTTTTTACCTCCTGTTGTTTTTTGGCAAAAGCATTAATTCAAGGTTGCCAGTAAAGCGCCTGCTTCCACTGCATCCCCAACAGACACGTCAATGCTTGCCACCGTACCGCCCTGGGGCGCTACAACAGGGATTTCCATCTTCATTGCCTCCAGAATAATCACGGTATCGCCAGCCTTAAGGGTTTGTCCCACGCTTGCCTCCACCTTAAATACCTTACCTGCTGCACCTGCCTCTACCTTAACGCTGCCTGCGCCGCCAGCTGCTTTGGGTGCTGCGGGGGCTGCTTTCGGTGCTGCCTTAGGCGCTGCTTTGGGTGCTGCCGGAGCTGCCGCTCCCGTGGATGCGCCCTCTTCTACTACTACGTCATATACGTTGCCATTTACGGTAATTGTATAGTTTTTCATTTTTAAATCCTCCTGTGATCTCCATTCATCCTTGATTCTTATTTATGCACGCTGCCGCTTCGTTCCGGCGCGTCTGATACTTCTTACTACAAACCCGTCTGTGGAAGAAGCGCCTTCGCTCGCCGCAATTGCAGCCGCAATAACGGCAACCAGCTCCAGGTCATCTGAAAGTTCTTCCTTCTCAATGATCTGCGCAATGGTGTGATCCACCGGCGCCGCCTGCTCCTTCTTTTTAGACTTTTTAGAGAATTTAGCCTGTAATTTAGGTATAAACCCAAAGCAGCCGATGATCAGGCTGATCAGAATCAATACCACGAACACTGTGCCCATTCCAAGCAGGGTATTCAATGCCGCTTTTTCCATCTTCTCGCCAAAGGAATACTCTACGTTTGTAGTTACATTGACAACTTCGCTGTCCTCGAATACAAATTCCACGGTTGCATCCCGCCATTTTCCTTTGACCCGAACGTCGATTACACCGTCCTCTTCACCAAGCTTATTCTTAATTTCTACGATCTCTTCATAGCTTCCGATTTCCTCTATGGCTTGTTTCCAGCTTTCAACAGCGGCAACCCACATCGGATCGGTTACCTGATCCTGGGTGCCTGACTGGGCGTGCATATTCATATTGGTGATGTTCTCTTTGACATATGTTTCAGCCGCGCTTTCCGTCATAAAGGGGGTAACATCATCCTCTTTGCCGCATGCCGTTAAGCCAAGCGTACAGGTAATTATACCTAATATTAATAACCATTTTTTCATATTAAGTAACATCCTTTCTAGACAGTACCATGTTTCTTTGCTGGACGGTCTTCCCTTTTTGAAAGCAGCATCTCAAAAGCGCCGATCACATATTTTCTTGTATCCTCAGGCGCAATGATCTGATCCACATAGCCTCTTCTTGCTGCCCCTTCTGCGCTTGTCTGCAGTGCTTCGTATTCCTTAGCGCAGTTTT
Source organism: Lachnospiraceae bacterium UBA7093 (assembly GCA_002492465.1). Lineage (GTDB taxonomy): Bacteria > Bacillota > Clostridia > Lachnospirales > Lachnospiraceae > Suilimivivens. The sequence continues at coordinate 15,761 of DKYT01000060.1, forward strand.
CAATCGCCTCTGCTCCCTGTCCGTCGCAGATGATCTTTGCGGCAAGCTTTGCATCCATGGTACCGATCTGGGCATCCGGCCATGCCATGGTAATATCTGCGCCGATCGCCTTGGAGTTCATTGCCACATATGCGCTTCCAAATGCCTGTCCGATCACCACATTTACTTTGGGAACGGTAGCGTTTGCAAATGCGTATGTAAGCTTTGCAGCCGCCCTTGCAATCTTCTTCTCGGAGTCCTTATCCGCCTTGAATCCCTTTACATTGGTAAGAGATAGAACCGGAATGTTAAAGGCATCGCAGAAATTGATAAAATCCGCCGCCTTTTCACAGCCTGCGGGTGTCAGAACCGCGTCAAATTTATCCGTTACGGTTCCCTCTTCCCCGTAAACCTCGCTGCGGTTTGCAACAGCGCCTACTGTTACGCCGTTCAATCTGATCAGCGCCGTTACCATCTCCTTTGCGTAAGCCGCCTTCACTTCAAATACAGCGCCGTCGTCGGCAAGCTGGGACAACGCAATAGAAGTGTCTCCTACGCAGCCGGCAATCTCAGCACAGGAACGATTCAGATCGTCCGTGCAGTTCTCCATCTTGTCATCATCATTGTTTGCCGGAAGCATCTCAACCAGTTCTCTGATTTTGGCAAGAATGGATGCCTCGTCTGCAACCACGTCAACAATGCCCGCTTCCTCACTCTGGAATGCAGCAGCAGAGGTATCACACCTGCTGATTTCATTTCCGTCCAGTGCGTTAGGGGCATTTACGAATAATTTTGCCTTCTTTTCTTCCATAAAAGTAAAATCCGTTAAAGTGGGGATCAGCGCAAGTCCGCCGCCGCAGGAACCAAAAATAGCTGTAATCTGGGGAATTACCCCTGAACATAACGCCTGCTTTTTATAGATCTCCCCAAATCCGTTTAATGCGTCGGTTGCTTCCTGCAATCTTAGCCCTGCTGATTCAATCAAGCCGATTACGGGCGCACCCATTTTCAGCGCCAGATCATAGAGGTTTGCAATTTTCTTTGCATGCATTTCACCAACGCTTCCGTTTAACACAGATGCATCCTGGCTGTATACATACACAAGGCTGCCGCCTATTACCCCGTAGCCGGTAATCACACCGTCAGAAGGAGTTTGGGTCTGTTTCAGATTAAAATCAGTGCTTCTTGCCGTTACCTTCGCACCAATTTCAACGAAACTGTTTTCATCGAGTAAAGCCGCTATTCTTTGACTCGCCTGTGAAGTAGTACTCATTTTTCAGCCCTCCATTTTATATTAAAAAAATATAACTTTATTCACAGGAACACAAGTGTCCCCATTATTTTTTCTATAGCAGTATACCACAAATGTTACAAAACGCCTAGAGAAAAGTTTTCAATTTTCACAAAATTTTTACGCAATTTTTACTTCCTTCCAATATTCAGAGCAGAAATCGACATTTTTTGGTATTTTATAAGTTTTCCGCCGGAAAAGGAAGATTTTCAAAATAATAAACCGCCTCCATCCCCTTCCCCTGATCTGCCAAATCCGGCTGAGAAAAGAGCAGCGTCTTGGCATATGCCGCCTCGGGAGAAATATTTTGAAGCAAAACCGCTCCCTGCTCCCGAATTTCCTTTGCCGTCACATATTGCCGTCCGGACAGGGACTTTGCCGAAGCTGCATAAACGGGAATTCCCATTTCCCGGCAGCGGCTTATAAACCCCGGCAGCGCCGTCCCCTCCCCCTGGATGCATGCCGTCGCCGAGTGATAGAGATAGTGAAGCACAGCTGCCGGCTTCACCCTCAAATCTACCGATCCATAGTCAAGCCCCGGATAGGCCCTGAGCATCAGAACCGGTCTGCGGAAAACAGGGCAGGCTGCCGTAACCGCCCTGCGTTCCTCCCTGATCTGCCGAAGAGAAGGGTTCACCGGATGCGCCAGATAACGAAATGTTCCTTCTTCCATGGTTCCCAGGGGAACCCCTCCAAAGCTGCCGAACTGATCCAGATAGGGATCCGCCTCCGTCATTCTTGTGGCAAGGTATACATTGTTTTCCCCCTTGTTATTTTGATACACGCAGAACACCCCCTTCACCATATGGGCATCGATCAATTCCACTGCGCTTCTGAAATTGGCAAGACCGTTGCTCCCCTTTTCCCCCAGAGGGTAATTGGAGGCAATCAGAATAAGGGGAACCGGTATATGACAAAACACCAATCCTAAAAGCGCCGCCGTATAAGAAAGGGTATCCGAGCCGTGGGTTAATATAATTCCATCATAGGCTTCATAAGGAATATCCCACAGGCAGCTGCAAAGACGGTTCCAGAATGACAGTGTCATATTTTCACTTAAAATCGTAAAGGGCTGTATCACTTCAAATTCGTGATCTCTGCCGTACCTGTCCTGATACTGCGCCAGCAGTTTGTATGGAGAATCGGCAGTTACATCCATTTCTTCTCCTTCCACCCTGCTTCCTATGGTTCCTCCCGTTAAAATCACCAGTATTTTTTTCATTGAAAAGCCCTCTCTTCCCTTAACGCAATAGCATATTTTTCTCTTCTGCCAACATATAAATAAAAGAACAATACCTGTGCGGATGAATATTATATGAAACTTGTAAGACGATCCTATCGCAAAGCAATTACCCTGCTTTTTATGTCTGCGCTTATTTTTTTGTCCTCTCTGCCCCTTTCCCTCTCCCATGCCGAAGAAAAAGCGCCCGAAACCTTAAAGCTGTACGCCCAGGCGGCTGTCCTTATGGACGCTTCCTCAGGGCGCATTCTATATGAAAAAAACGCCCAAAAGGCACTTCCCATGGCGAGCACCACCAAAATCATGACCTGCATCCTTGCCCTGGAATATGGCAATATGACGGATTACGCCGCCGCCTCCTCTTATGCTGCAAGCATGCCCAAGGTAAAATTAAACGTAAGCCCAGGTGAATATTACAAGCTGGAAGACCTGCTCTATTCCCTGATGCTGGAATCTCATAACGATGCCGCCGTAGTCATTGCGGAACACATTGCCGGCAGTACGGAAAGCTTCGCAGATATGATGAACCAAAAAGCGCGGGATATCGGCTGCTTTGACACCTTCTTTATTACGCCTAACGGGCTGGATGCCACCCTCACCGGGGAGGACGGCTCTTTAAAGACACACTCCACCACCGCCGCCGACCTGGCGCGCATCATGTCCTACTGTATTATGGATTCCCCTAAAAAAGAGGAGTTTCTGAAAATCACCCGCACACCCTCTTATTCCTTTGGCAGCTATCAGGAAAAGGAGGGCTCCTTTCTCCCCAGCGGACGCACCTTCCAGTGTCATAACCACAACGCCTTTCTCTCCATGATGGAGGGAGCACTCTCGGGCAAAACAGGCTTCACCGGAAATGCCGGTTACTGCTATGTAGGCGCCCTCAGGAGAGATCAGCGGACCTACGTGGTTGCGCTCCTTGCCTGCGGCTGGCCTAACAACAGAACCTACAAATGGAGCGATACCAGAGAGCTTATGAACTACGGGCTGGAGAACTTTGAGTATCATACCCTGTCGGAAGCCGCCTATGATGAAAGCTCCCTGTCTCCCATAAGGGTCATGCAGGGGCAGACGGAAGGACTCAATCAAACCGCCTATGTCCATTTGAAGATAGACCGCCCCACCCCTCCTCCTTCTAAAGAGGAAGAAGGGCTCCTTTTAAAAAAAGGAGAACAGATCCAGGTGCAGAGCAAGATCTCCGATACCCTTACTGCCCCCGTAGCCGCTGGCGCCCAGGTAGGTGAAATTCAATATCTGATCGGCGGCGAGGTATACAAAATAGAATATGTGGTGACCACAGAGGACATTCCCGCCATCGATTTATCCTGGTGTCTTCATCAAATTCTTAACCGGTACTGCCTTTAAACCGACAGGGCGGCATACGCCGCCCTGTTTATATATCCAGCTGAACGCTTGCTTCCTGCTCAGCCTGCTGCTTAAACTCCTCCATCTGAACCGCCGACAGCTCCGGCAGCTCCTCTAAGGATTTCACGCCAAAGCTTCTCAAAAACTCTTCTGTGGTCCCAAACAAAAGAGGACGTCCCGGCGCATCCATCCTTCCCACTTCCACGATCAGCCCAAACTCCACCAGCCGGTTAACGGCATGATCGCAGCTGACGCCTCTGATCTTCTCGATCTCGGCTCTGGTAATGGGCTGCTTATAGGCAATAATAGAAAGGGTTTCCAGAAGCGTATCCGTGAGTACATACTTTCTGGGCGTCTTGGCAATCTTGATCAGGTACTCATACATCTCCGCCTTGGTACACATCTGAAAAGAATCCTCCAGTTCCATCAGCGTTATGCCGCATTCCTTCCCCTCATATTCCGCTTTCAGCTCCTCAAGCAGCGCTCTGGTGGTCTGCTGATCCTCCTCAATCACCGCCGCAAGTCTTTCTACCTCCACCGACTCGCCCATTGTAAAAAGAATTGCCTCCAGAACCGCTTTTTCCTTCTGCCTGTCCAAATTTTGCTACCTCCTACCCCTGGTTAGACGTAATCCTGATATCGTCAAACGTATCTTCCTGCACGATGGAAATCCTTCCCAGCTTCATCAGCTCCAGCATTACCAGAAAGGTGACTATGATTTCCATTTTACTTTTTTGTTTCTCCAACAGCTCCCTGAAACTGAAGGTCTTGTGGGTACGGATATATTCTTCAATATATGCCGTCTTCTGATCCATATCCACTTCATCCTTCTCGATCTGTCCAAAGGTGCTTCTCACAGGATCGATCTTATCCTCCTGCCTTTTCATTACCGTTTTGAACAGCTCCTGAAGCTTGCTTAGATTGGCATCCCCCAACAATTCCGCCATATCTATGGGCGGCTTATAGTCTTCAATTTCCTTAGGCAGGGTCCTGTCCTTAAAAAGCGTGCGCGCCGCGTCCACCTGCCTGTCCTTCAACTCATAGGACATATATTTGTACATTTTATATTCCAACAGCTTCTGCACCAGCTCCGCCCTGGGATCTTCTTCTTCCCCTTCCTCATTCACTTCCTTGGGAAGAAGCATCTTGCATTTGATATCCAAAAGGGTCGCCGCCATCACCAAAAACTCGCTCATAACATTCATATCTTCTGTTTCCATGGATTGAATGTATGCAAGATATTGCGCCGTAATTTCCACAATGGGGATATCATAAATATCAACTTTATTCTTTTCTATTAAATGCAGCAGAAGATCCAGGGGACCTTCAAACACCTGCAGTTTTACCGATATTGCCATTGTACGGCTCCTTATCTGCTCATTACCGCTGTTTTTTCGCCTCAACCATATTAACATGAAGAAAATAAACCGTCAACTTGGAAGAGTCGTTATTTCCGCTTTATGTCTATTACTACCAGCTCCCCCGGGTTAAAAATCCGAATAGGCAGGGTATGGGTTCCCAAGCCCCTGCTGAGAATCATAAGGGTCTTGTCCTTTTGGTATTTCCCTCCGTCATACTTGGGAAAAAGCCTCAGGGTAGGCGAAATCACGCCGCCCAGAAAGGGAAGCTTCATGAGCCCGCCGTGCACATGACCGGATACCACCAGATCCGCCCCCCATTTTCCATAGGTCTCAAAATAATCCGGATTGTGGGCAAGCAGCAGGGAAAAGCGGGCAGGGTCCGGCTTTCCCATCAGCTTTTCCAGATAATCCGGATCCATCTTCAGGGGCTTCCATTTTCTGAAATATTCCCGTCCGATTTCGAGACCGTAAATATCCATGTTGATTGCCGGCAGGTATACCTTCTCGTTCACCAGATGGCTTACCCCCGCCTTTTCCACAGCATGGAAAAACGCAGAATACATACCGCCGTATTCCTCCGGATAAAGTCTGGTCTTATGCTCGTGGTTTCCGTTGGCGTAATACACCGGATATTTTCCGGCAAGGGCGCAGACCAGTTCCCTGGCGCTCTGCACCTCTCCCCCTCTGGCACAGGTATACATATCCCCCGCAATCAGAATCAAATCCGGTTCCGTGCCCTCCACCGCCTCAAGCAGCTTTTTGTTTTTTTCTCCGAAGGTTTTGTTATGCAGATCTGACAAAAGGACGACTCTCACATCCTTCTTCAATCCTTTTCCGGTACAACTGTATTTTCGAATCACGAACCGGTTACAGTCCACCGCCATCACAATCAAAAAGAATACTGCCAAAACCGCTGCCGCGCAAATTATCCAAAACACTTTTTTGCCTCTTATCTTTCTTTTTACAAGCTGCAGAATAATTTCCATACCCGGATCAGGTAATCCTTATATCCCGCCTTTTCTATTGTCACATCGGATAAGATCGAAACGCTTCCGATTCTTTGTCCTCCCAGCTTATAAACCGCTTCCCCTACCGCGTCTCCTCTGTTTACAGGCGCCTGGATCTCAGGAGGCAGAGAAATGGTCTTCTCAATGCTGCTTAAATCGCTGCCTGTTATATCCAGATAACGGAAGGGTTCTTTGAAAACAAGGGCCGCCTTTTCCTGCACGCCCCCCTTGACGGGAATCGAAGGCAGGGTTTCTTCATTGGGATCTTCATACAAGGCGCTGACGCTGTATCCATAATTCAAAAGCGCCATGGCGTCCTGAAAGCGGGTTTTATTACTGGGAGATCCCATGATCACTGCAATCATATCAATATTGTCCTTACTTGCCGTAGCGGACAGGCAGTACAGCGCTTTGCTGGTAGAGCCGGTTTTAAGCCCTGTGGTCCATTCGTACATCTTCAGCAATTTATTGGTACTGGATAAGGTGAAATTACTGGTTCCCTGGGGTGTGGTATGAACGATATCCTCCATCCATATTTTGGTATAATCAAACACCTGAGGGTACTTTGTAATCAGCTCCCGGGACATAATTGCCACGTCCTTTGCCGAGGTGTAATGCTCATCCGAATCGCTCAGACCGCAGCAGTCTACAAAATGAGTATTGGTAAGTCCCATATCCTCCGCCCTTTTGTTCATCAGGTTTACAAACTCCTCTTCACTGCCGGCAATGAATTCGGCGGCGGCAACGCTGGCATCATTTCCCGACGCCACCGCAATGCACTTGATAATGGTCTCAAGCGTCTGTATCTCCCCTTCCTCCAGAAAAACCTGGGAGCCTCCCATGGATTTGGCATAGGCGCTGGTCATAACCTCGCTGTCAAGGCGCACCCTTCCCGTGCCAATATGGTCAAAAATCACCAGCAGCGTCATGATCTTGGTAATGCTTGCCGGACTGCGCCGTTCTTCTGCATTCTGTTCACATATAATCTGTCCCGTTGACGCCTCCATCAGGATATAGGAAGGCGCTTCTATTGCCGGCGCCGCAAAGGCATGTGCCGGAATCATCAGTAAAAAAATAAAACACATCACATAGCATAGGGCTGCTTTCAAACATTTATTCACGTAGTTTCTCTCCCCTTATGTATTCTATTACTATGGATATGTTTTATTTGATTGTAAAATGCAAGTACAAATTTTAATACCATCTTGCCCTGATGGATTCATATACATCCATCAGTTTATCCTTCTGTTCCTTCAGGCTGATATGGAAAATATTCATCAGCTTCAAAATATAATCGATGGTCACAAGCGCCAGAATAAGCCTGCACGCCCTGATTCCCCAGACCATATCAACCCGATCCACAAGCCCCAAAATTCTCCCATGCAAAAAAGTAATGATGATGATTGCATAAAATCCCCATGCAATGGTGCTTTCCAGACAAATAATTCCCTGATAATTGCAGGGCTTCTCGTGGTAATCCCACCACACATCGCCTAAAAATTTCAGCATCAGCCTTCCCACCAGATACTCAAACGCCGTGGCAAGAAGCGCCCCTGCAAGATAAAGCGCCACCAGATTGCTGCTTAGGGGATGCAGGATCAAATATCCCACCACCCCGCCAAAACCGTAAATAGGGCAAAAAGGTCCTCTTCCAAAGCCCCGGTTTGTCAGTTTCCGGTTGCACAGCGACATATAAATAGATTCAACCAGCCATCCGGCAATACTGTAAATAATAAACGCCGAAATCAAATGATAAACATCTGTTCCAAAAATCTCTTTTGTCCACATACCTCTTCCCTCATTACAATTGATTCCCATGCAACAAGAAAGCCCTTGATTCATGAAACAAGGGCTTTCGTTGCATTCTAACTGCCCTTTGTCTCGCTACAGGCCGTCAGATTATTAGTTGTATTTGCGTTTTCTTGCTGCTTCAGATTTCTTTTTGCGTCTTACGCTCGGCTTCTCGTAATGCTCTCTCTTACGAATCTCCTGCTGGATACCAGCTTTTGCGCAGCTTCTTTTGAAACGACGTAAAGCGCTATCTAAAGTCTCGTTTTCTTTTACGATTACGTTTGACATCTTACACCCTGACCTCCCTTCAGTCCCTTCCTAGCAACGCTGACTGATTGGGTTTTTATTTAAGCGCACATACACTCATGTACACATGTATGATTATACCACAAATTTTCCATGCGTCAATTACTAATTTGAAAATTTTTAATCAATTTTAACCAAGCTGTGCTTCCAGCACCCCGGGAGCCTCCGAAAGCGCCTGATCAATGCCCTCCGGCTTCTTTCCGCCTGCCTGTGCCATACCCGGACGTCCGCCGCCGCCGCCCCCTACAAGGGGTGCGATTCCTTTGATCAGGTTTCCTGCATGGGCGCCCTTTTCCATCGCTCCTTCCGTCGCCATTGCCACCATATTGACCTTACCCTCGTAGTCAGAAATCAGTACAATAACGCCCTCTCCCAACTTTGCTTTCAGCTGGTCACCCAGATCCCGCAGTCCGTTCATATCCACACCGGATACCTTTGCCGCAAGCAACTTTACGCCTTTTACTTCCACAACCTGATTCATCACGTCCCCCAAGGCTTCCTTTGCCGCCCTGCTCTTCAAGGACTCATTTTCACTTTGAAGGCTTTTCATTTCAGCCAGCATGTGATCCAGCTTTTGTACCAGTTCCGCGGGCGATGCCTTTACCCTGCCTGCCGCTTCATGAAGAATACGCTCCATATCGGCATAATAATGCAGAACGCCCTTTCCGGTAAGCGCCTCAATCCTGCGCACCCCTGCCGCAACCCCGCTTTCGGACAAAATTTTAAAAAGCATAATGGATCCGGTATTTGACACATGGGTACCGCCGCAAAGCTCTGTGGAAAAATCTCCCATCTGCACCACCCTGACGCTTTCCCCATACTTTTCGCCGAACAACGCCATGGCGCCGATCTTTTTTGCCTCCTCAAGCCCCATGACCTTCGTTTCAACAGGAATTCCTTCCATGATCTTTTCATTGACGATTTTCTCTACCTGCTTCAGCTCCTCCGCTGTCATAGCTGAAAAGTGGCTGAAATCAAACCGGAGTCTGTCGCCGTTTACAAAGGAACCTTTCTGCTCCACATGGGTTCCCAAAACGGTACGCAATGCCTTCTGAAGCAGGTGAGTTGCACTGTGGTTTTTACAGGTATCCGCCCTGTTCTCCTCATCCACTTTCAGGGTCACAGCATCGCCGGTTTTCAGCATGCCTCTTACCACCCTGCCGATATGTCCTACCTTACCGCCCAAAAGCTTCACTGTATCCTCTACCTGGAATTCTCCGTCGCCACAGACAATCACGCCGGTATCTGCACATTGTCCGCCCATGGTAGCGTAAAAAGGAGTTTCCTCCACAATAACGGTTCCCGTTTCCCCGTCGGTAAGCGCCTCCACAATCTCGGTTTCGGACGTCAGCACCGTGATTTCAGATTCGTGTACCAGCTTATCATAGCCCACAAAAACAGTGGTAATAGAAGGGTCTATGGATTCGTATACCGTCACGTCTGCGCCCATATAATTGGTAACCTTACGCGCTGCCCTTGCCTTGTCCTTTTGTTCCTTCATAGCCGCCTGGAAGCTCTCTTCCTCCACCGCAAAGCCCTTTTCCTCCAGAATTTCCTTGGTCAGATCAAGGGGAAATCCATAGGTGTCATAAAGCTTAAAGGCATCCCTGCCATTCAGGCTTTTTGCGCCGCTTCTTACCATCTCTTCTTCCATATCTGCAAGAATGCTCAAGCCCTGGTCGATGGTCTTGTTAAATTTATTTTCCTCCTGGGTCAGCACATTGAAAATAAACTCTTTCTTTTCTTCCAGTTCCGGATAACCGTCCCTGCTTCCTTCAATCACCGTTTTGCCAAGCTCGGCAAGGAAGGTTCCCTCAATGCCCAAAAGACGTCCATGGCGCGCCGCACGGCGGATAATCCGGCGAAGCACATAGCCCCTGCCCTCGTTGGAGGGCATAATCCCATCGGAAATCATAAAAGTTGCAGACCGAATATGATCTGTAACAATTCGGATGGAAACGTCCCATTTATATTCTTTCTGGTATTCTTTACCGGAAATCTCACACACCTTGTTGCGCAGGGCGCAAATAGTATCCACATCAAAAATGGAATCCACGTCCTGTACCACTGCCGCAAGCCTTTCCAGCCCCATGCCGGTATCGATGTTTTTCTGTTCCAGTTCTGAATAATGACCTTTTCCGTCATTATCAAACTGGGTAAACACATTGTTCCAAACTTCTATATATCTGTCACAGTCGCAGCCCACGGTACAGCCCGGTTTACCGCAGCCGTATTTTTCTCCCCTGTCATAGTAGACCTCCGAGCAGGGACCGCAGGGTCCTGAACCGTGCTCCCAGAAGTTGTCCTCCTTGCCGAAACGGAAAATCCTTTCCGCCGGAATACCTACTTCCTTATTCCAGATCTCAAAGGCTTCGTCATCTTCCAGATAGACGGAGGGGTACAGTCTTTCAGGATCAAGCCCTACCACTTCCGTGAGGAATTCCCAGGTCCAGGCAATCGCCTCGTGCTTAAAATAGTCGCCAAAGGAAAAATTTCCCAGCATTTCAAAAAAGGTACCATGACGCGCCGTCTTCCCGATGTTTTCAATATCCCCTGTACGGATACACTTCTGGCAGGTAGTTACTCTCCTTCTGGGCGGAATTTCCTGCCCTGTAAAGTAAGGCTTTAAAGGCGCCATTCCCGAATTGATCAACAACAGGGAATTATCATTATGGGGCACCAGGGAAAAGCTCTTCATCGCCAGATGTCCCTTGCTCTCAAAAAACTCAAGAAACATCTTTCTAAGTTCGTTTACACCGTATGCTTTCACGTTTTTTCCTCCAACCTGTTTCTATTACTCATATGAATGCAATCGCTATTACAATTTAAGCTGCTCTGCTTTCTCATTTAACGCCTTCATCAGAGAAGCTACTTCCTGTACAATCTCGCTGTTTTCCTCGCTGCTGGAATAGGTCTCTGCAGCATGTGCCGATACCTCCTCCGTAATTGCGGAAATGTTCTGAACGCTGTCCACAATCCCTGCATTAGAATCGGCAAGCTCCTTAATAATCTCCACAAGGGAGTCTGCCGATGTAAAAATATTTGCCGACGTATTCTGAATCTGTTCAAAACTTTTTGCCGTTTCCGCCGCATAGGAATTCTCCGCCTGGCTGATGTGGATTACCTGATTAACGGTTTCCACCACATGGTTTAAAGCGTCGGATATATCGCCTATGAGCTTGGTAATATTAACCGTTGCCTCGCTGGTCTGATGGGCAAGATTGGAAATTTCCGTTGCCACGACGGCAAAGCCCTTCCCCGCTTCCCCGGCGCGCGCCGCCTCGATGCTGGCATTTAAAGCAAGCATACTGGTGCGGGTGGTAATACTCTCGATCAGTTCAATAATGGACTGCATCTTTTCCGTATTTTCGCTAAGCGCCACAAGCTGCTCCGAAACGGTGTTGGTTGCCTGTTCCGAAACCTCCGCCTGGCGGATCAGCTGATCGATTTTGCCTTTTCCGGCATCAATAATCTCTTCCGTAATATGCAGGTCGTCTGAAATATTTCCGGAAGCCTTTTCTACTTTTTCAATATAATTTTGAATTTCTTCCGTCTTTAACAGCTGCACCTGTACGGCTTCCGCCGTATCGGTGGAGCCGGTAGAAACCTCCTGCATGGAATCCCTGATGGTCTCAACGGATTTTCCCAGGGAGTTCATCTTTTCCGTAACCTGCAGAACGCTTTCATTCAGGCTTTGGGATACATCCTTCATACTGAAAAGCATTTTTTCCGTTTTTTCTTTCTCAGAATCCAGCTCTCTCAGTTTCTGCTCATTGATCTTGACAATGACTCTGGTCGATACGAATGAATACAGCGCAGCCATAATAATAACCGCCATCTGAATTTCAAAATCCGTAATATCCTGCTTTGTCACCTGGGTGGTCAGTATGTTCATTGCAATGCTTGCGATATTGCTTACAATGGCAACCGCGCCTACGATCAGGCTCAGTTTAAAATTCGCATAAACACATATTACAATAATCATTGGCAGAATATAGTTATAGGTCATCTTAGAGGTGGTAGTAAACATTGCAAATATATACAGAATACAATACCCTATACCGGATATGTACTGGATTCTTCCATCCTCTTTATTCCTGAAATAAAGACAAATGCAAGCCACCAACGGAATCAACAGGATTGCTGAAAACAGCAAAATGTACGGAATCGTCCTGTTCCCTTTGATGAATTCCACAATATAGGCAAGTAAAAGTACCGCTTCTATCCCCGAATAGCATTGCAGTAACGCGCGATTCCCCGCAAGTTTTTCTGAATATCTTCCCATTTAATTTCCTCCTCCATAAGTGTTTTTTAGAAACTCATTTTATCTGCAAAATAAGCATCCAGCTCCTCTATCTTAACCCGTTCCTGCTCCATGGAATCCCTGAATCTTACGGTTACGCATCCGTCCGTCTCAGAATCAAAGTCATAGGTAACGCAGAAAGGGGTGCCGATCTCATCCTGGCGGCGGTATCTCTTTCCAATATTCCCCCTGTCGTCAAACTCACAGTTATATTTTTTGGACAATTGTGTAAAAATCTTTTCTGCCCCTTCATTCAGCTTTTTGGACAGGGGAAGTACGCCAATCTTCACAGGCGCCAGCGCCGGATGGAAATGCAGTACGGTACGCACATCTCCCTCTCCGATCTCCTCCTCGTCATATGCCGCGCACAAAAATGCAAGCACCACGCGATCCGCCCCCAGCGAAGGCTCGATTACATAGGGCACATACCTCCAGTTCTTCTGATCGTCAAAATAAGACAAATCTTCCCCCGAGGTATTCTGATGCTGGGTCAGGTCATAGTCCGTTCTGTCTGCAATCCCCCACAGTTCTCCCCAGCCAAAGGGGAACAGAAATTCAATATCCGTAGTTGCCTTTGAATAGAAGGATAATTCCTCCTTGTCATGGTCGCGGACGCGCATCTCCTCCTCTTTCATTCCCAGGCTCTTCAGCCAGTCGATGCAAAACTGCTTCCAGTATGCAAACCACTCCAAATCCGTATCCGGCTCACAGAAAAATTCCAGTTCCATCTGCTCAAATTCTCTGGTACGGAATGTAAAGTTACCGGGCGTGATCTCGTTTCGGAAGGATTTACCTACCTGTCCGATTCCGAAGGGAATTTTCTTTCTTGAGGTTCTCTGTACATTCTTGAAATTAACGAAGATTCCCTGCGCTGTTTCCGGTCTTAAGTATACGGTGTTTTTGGCGTCCTCAGTCACTCCCTGAAAGGTTTTAAACATCAAATTGAACTGACGAATGTCTGTAAAATTATGTTTGCCGCAGGAAGGACAGGGAATATGGTTCTCTTCTATAAAGTTCTTCATTTTTTCCTGATTCCACCCGTCCACAGAACCGTCCAGCTCCACATGGTTTTCCTGGGCAAAATCTTCAATGATCTTATCCGCCCGGAAACGCTCATGACACTCCTTACAATCCATCAGAGGATCGGAAAAGCTGCCCAGATGCCCGGATGCCACCCATGTCTGAGGATTCATCAAAATCGCGCAGTCGACGCCTACATTGTAGGGGTTTTCCATAATGAACTTCTGCCACCACGCCTTCTTTACGTTGTTCTTTAATTCCACACCCAGGTTACCGTAATCCCAGGTATTGGCAAGACCTCCGTAGATCTCGGAGCCGGGATAAACAAATCCTCTTGCCTTTGCCAGTGCAACGATTTTTTCCATTGTTTTTTCCATAACGTCCATACCTTTCGCCATTCTTTATTTATAAACAACATATGCCAGTCCTTTTTCATCGCCGGTATACCAGATCTTCCTGGCATTTGACGACGCCGTAACAGATTCGCTGACATAAAGTGCTTTTCCGTTTATCGCAATTCCTTCTTTTACATTGGTGATCAGAAGCTTTCCCCCATCTATCGCAAAAATGTCCGATTTCCCCACGGTTTCCTGAGAGTCCTTCACATTGCTCAATACCACGTTCAGATTGTACCCCGCTTCCTCCGCCTCCTTGGGTGTTCCCACAAAAAAAACGGCATGATTAAATGCAGCATAATCCTGAATACCGGCATAGGTCATCTTCACGGTGATCCTTCCTTCATCCATCTCCACCTTTTCCACGGTTACATTCCCGCTGCCGGCGTTGCGGTTGTAGGAAGCTGCCTGCTCCAAAACGCTCTGCTGCAATTCTCCTGCATCATAATACTCTTTTTCAAAATTCTCCACGATCTCAGCGCGAAGAGAACCGTCCTTTTCCATGGTAAGGGTGGAGGGATTGCCCTCTTCTCCTTCTTTCCCGCAGGAAACAATTCCCATAATTCCGATCAAAAGCAACGCGCCTATGGTCAATTTCTGAATTTTTGTATAGCTGCTTTTCATTTCATGCCCCTGTTTTCTTCAATTTACCTCATACATTATATATGACTTACCCCTCTTTTTCAACCTGGAATTTCATTTCGCACAAAATCTCCAGACTTTTCATCTCTCTGTCCACAAATCGTTTTCTAAAACTGTCCGCAATCCCTGCAAGCTCCCCCAGCACCTGTCCTGTTACCGTAAAGGTATACAGCTTTTCCACCGGAGCGCTTACAATGTAATTCAGTGCATAAAGGGTAGAAGCAAGATAGGGGTTTTCCCGCCTGGGCGGTCCCGGATATTCTCCGTTCAGCGCCAACGCCTTTATTTCAAATATGTATCTCACCAGATCGTTTAAAAGCCCCTTATGCAAAAGCGCCCGCAGGGACTGGTAGATCAGCTTCAGCATCTCTTTTTCGTCCGCGTTTTCCCTGGTATAATAGTCCATTACCTCCAGGAAATACATGCCGTAACAGGCGCCCTCAAGATCCTCCCGAAAGCCTTCAAAATAATTGCTTACCAGGGCTTCTCCCACACTGTAAGCGTTTCTTCCCTCGTATAGCCTGAATTGTCCGAAACAAAAGGGATTAGTGGCAGCCAGCAGCCTGCTTCCCTGCTTTCTTGCGCCTCTTGCAAAGGCTGCGATTTTTCCCCTCTCCCTTGTAAGTATCACTACCCGCCTGTCATACTCCCCTACAGGCTCCGCTTTTAAAATCATCCCTGTAACACTGATCTGTTCCTGCACCCTGCTCGGCTCCCTTGTCCTCTTTTACCGCCGACCCCTCTTCCTCTCGGTAGGCAAGATAGTCAGCAATCTTTCCGGTACTTAAAAATTGATCCCAGTAATTTATCACACGCATCTTATGCCCCCTGATATCCAAAAAGTATACTCCGAAGCACAGGCTTCGAAGAAGCATGATATTAGGGTTTACTGTTTTCGTTTTTCTATTCGCAGTCCTTTTGATTATAACCAAAATTTTTGAGAAGAAACTCGCTGTCTCTCCAGTCCTTTTTCACCTTCACCCAAAGTTGAAGATTAACCTTATCTTCCAGCAGCTTCTCAATATCTTTTCTGGCGTTTGTACCGATTTTTTTCAGCATACTTCCCTGTTTCCCGATGATAATGCCCTTATGGGATTCCCGCTCGCAGATAATGGTCGCCTCGATATCCACGATCTTCCCCCGCCATTTCATTTTTTCTATGGTAACCGCTATACCGTGGGGAATTTCCTCTTCCAGGCACCTGAGTGCCTTCTCCCGGATCAGTTCCGCCACGATCTGGCGCTGGGGCTGGTCTGTCACCGTATCCTCATCATAAAACGCCGGTCCATAGGGCAGGTACTGCATAATACATTTCAGAAGTTCCCCGGTGTTATCCCCTTTCAGGGCGGAGACCGGAACGATCTCCGCAAACTCCATTTCCCTGCGGTAAGTATCGATAAACCCCAGAAGCTCCTCCTTTTTTACGGTGTCGATCTTGTTGATCACCAGAATAATGGGCAGCTGAATCTTTTGCAGTTGTTCTATAATGTGACGTTCTCCCGCGCCGATAAAGTTGGACGGCTCCACCAGCCACAAAATCACATCTACTTCCTTCAGGCTCCTCTGTGCCACATTTACCATATAATCCCCCAGGCGGTTCTTTGCCTTATGAATCCCGGGCGTGTCCACGAATACAATCTGTCCTTCCCTGGAGGTGTATACTGTTTGAATACGGTTTCTGGTGGTCTGGGGCTTATTGGATGTAATTGCGATTTTCTGTCCGATCAGACAATTCATCAGGGTGGATTTCCCTACGTTTGGTCTGCCGATCAAGGCTGCAAATCCGGATTTATACTGGTTCGTCATGTTGATTTTCCCTCTGCTTTTCCTGTGTTATCTTTCCTTGTTTTTTCTGTTCCTTTTTCCGACTGGCTCTTATGATCAGCCAGATCACCCCTACAATCGCCAGTACAATAATTCCAAAGAAAATTAAATAAGGCAGACTGATAATCAACGCGATCAGGAAATTAACGATTCCGCTTCCCAGACTATGCAGACTTCCCGAAAATCCGGTGGAAATCTTTTCCCAAACGGTCTGTTCCTTTACCGGTGTCAGATTGGTCACTTCTTTAATGGTCAGATAAACGGTACTGTAGGAAACCTGATTGTCCATGGTGCGAAGCTGAGATTCCATGCTCTCGATCTGATACCGCACCTCCGACAGACGGCTTTCCAGGCTTATAATATCCTCTATGGTTTCCGCCTGTTCCAAAAGTTCAAGCAGCCTTTCCTGCTCCGCCAGCAGCGCCTTTTTGTGGCTCTCCAGATCCACATACTGCAGGGTGACATCCGATACGCTTTCATTGCGGCTGATCACATTGGAGACCTCCGATACCTCCGATAAAAATTCGTCCAGCTTTTCGGCGGGTATGCGGATCGTTAAACTGGCGTTTCTGTTTGCATTGCCATAATAACTGCTGCCATTGTAGGTGTAACTCTCCTCTATGTATCCCCCCAGCCGATCTGTCTTGCTCCGAACGGTGGTAAGCAGCTCTTCAAAGGTTTCCGTCTCCACATCCATATTGACATTTTTAATGAGCTTGCGCTGGGTATCCCGGACTTCCACGCCGGTGCTGCCCGCTTCCTCTATTTTTTCCTCCGAGGCTGCCTCGGTACTGTAAATGTCGTCGCCCGCATAGCCCGCTCCGTTGTCATAGGCAGCTGTATCCGCCGCCGTTTCTGCATAGGTTCCCTTTCCGGATGCCCCGCAGCCGGAAAGAAGCAATCCGGTAATTACCGCAATTTCCAATACTTTCCTGAGATTCTTATTTCTCATAACATTCCTCCCTGTATCCTTTGATACCATAGATACGATTCTCCTCCGGAAATTTATGGCACCTCAATGAAACAATTGATCCACATTCATAAACACTCCACTGTTTTCCTTTATTTTCTCTCCGTTGCCTACTACGCACAGACAATCGTTTTCCATAAATGCCTGCACATACCGATACAGGTCCCTTAACTCTTCCGCCGTCACAGCAAGCAGTTCATCTCTCTCCTTCTGCACTCTTTCCATGGATAAGCCGGTGAGATAACCTCCCAGGGAATAAAGTCCCTTTGTCGCAGGCGTCATCGGGGTATCCAGTTCGCTGACGGCGCCGATTACAAACTGTGTCACAGTGCGCTCATCCAGCTTTACATTTTTGATATAATCCGCCGCTTCCTCGTAGACGCGGAGGGTTTTCTCCAGGTTGGGATCTCTGTAAGACACAAAATAGCCGTCTCCGTTTTTGTAGAAGCTGCACATACAGCCATAGGCGCCTCCCTTTACCCTCACCTGATTCCACAAATAGTCATAGCCCATCATCACCTTAAGCACTTTAAGGGCGCCTGTGTAAGGCAGACCCTTGTCAATAAAATTTCCCGCCCGGCATACATACTGCACCTGTCCCGCCGTCATAAATGCCTCGTTCTTTTTTTGGAGAACAGGTATAAAAGGATGGCTCTCCATCCTGCCTGCCGGCAGCTCCGCTGCAAAGCGGCTTACGGACGCTTCCAGTCCTTTGTAACCCTCCTCTGTCGCCGTATAATCCACCAGCAGATTTTCCTGTCTGAAAATATATCCGGTGAGTTTCTTCAAAATATCCGCCAACTCATCCTTCTTATCCTCAAAGTTCTTCTCCAGATCCTCCAGCAGCCTGTACTGGGGAATTCCTCCGATCTGCTCGGACACGGCGGCAGTAGGTGAAAAATAGGAAAGCGCCCGGATCAGGGCAAGGGAATGCCCCGCCTCGCTCATTACCGCCTGCATTCTGGATTTCGCCTCTGCAATAATTTCATACAGCCGCCTTGTATCGTCAAAACGGGAAGTTAAAAGAACCTCTCTCATCAGTTCGATTGCCTTATCCCGTTTTTCGTACAGCGCCTTAGAACGGATTTCAAAGGTCACCTTATATTTCTTCATGTCCCCGGCGTCTGTGTAAGTATTCACCGCCGCCTTAATGCCGCCTGTGTGTATATTGATCTCATTGAACAGCTCCCTGTAGCCGAAATGTTCCGTATCCACCATCAACAGCACCGACTTTAAAATTCCCACATAAGGGAACAGTTCCCCAGGCACATCCTTCAGGTCGAAGATCAAATTGAGATATCCGATTCCGTTGGTAAAAATATCATGGAAAAGGATTTTCGTCCCCTCCCCGCCGCGGACTTCATTTACATAAGGAGCCGCCTCCTTTTTCAGATCCTCTCTGGTTAGCAGGGGAATGGTCTCCAGAGCTTCCTTAGGGCTTTCCTCCTCCTGATAGGCTCTCAGCGCCAGGGTTTTATCCACAATTTCCTGTTTTTCCTGAAGAGACAGGGTATTTTTATATGCCTGCAGCTTATTGCGCAGCGCATTGTCCTTCCTGGTGGTAAGCCCCTGCACCGGCTTCACTGTCATGATGGTCTTGTGGGGATTTCCCAAAATGTATTTTTGAATCAACTCCTCAAAGTAACCGGTATGGATAGATTCCTTCAGCTCTGCAAAGGTCTGGTTCGCCTCAATGTGCATAAAAGGAGCCTCCTGGCAATACAGCCAGCTGTCAAGCGCCTTCAGTCCCAGCATCAACCCCTTGGGATAAGAACCGAAATCAGCCTCCCGATACTTGAATTCAAAATAATTGATTGCAGCGGCAAGGGCGTTTACATCAAGCCCCTCGCTTACCGCCTTTGCCAAAACTTCCTCAATGGTCGCCGTAAATTCTTCCTTTTGATCCTCCTCCGCATTTTTGGCAATCACAGAAAAATAAGGCTGATAAATGCCATTTTCCATGGTGCTGTATACGTCTTTTCCGATTCCTTTATCGATCAGCGCCTGTTTCAGCAGCGCCCCCGGCGCTGAGCAGAGGACATAGTCCAGCACATCCAGCGCCGCATACAACTTACGGTCCAGACTGGTTCCTATGGATACATTGTAGGTCAGATACGTATTTCCCTGAAGGGACTCATCCTCCATAACAGGATACTCTCTTTCAAACGCCTTAGGCGCGTCAAAGGGCTTTTGCTGTCCCACCTGGGAATCCACCTGAAGCATATCAAATGCAGAAAGATACGTTTCATCCAGGAAGGTCAGATACTCCTCCGCATTCAAATTTCCATACAGATAAATATAGCTGTTGGAAGGATGATAATATTTTTTGTGGAAAGCAAGAAACTCTTCATAGGTAAGCTCGGGAATCACCTCCGGATCGCCGCCGGACTCCAGACCGTAGGTCACATCCGGATAAAGGGAATTCATAATCTCTCTCTCCACAACGTCATCAGGCGAGGAAAAGGCTCCCTTCATCTCATTGTATACCACACCGTTGATGGACAGCTCATCCTCTACACTTTCCATCTCATAGTGCCATCCCTCCTGCCTGAAAATTTTTTCTTCCTTATAAATATTGGGATAAAAAACTGCATCCAGATAAACATGCACCAGATTCTTAAAGTCCTTATCATTGCAGCTTGCCACCGGATAGACCGTCTTATCCGGATAAGTCATGGCGTTTAAGAAGGTGTTCAGGGAGCCTTTTGCCAGCTCAATAAAGGGATCCTTTACCGGAAAGTGCTTAGAGCCGCACAGCACCGAATGCTCTAAAATATGCGCAACCCCCGTACTGTCCTTAGGCGGTGTCCTAAAGCCAATGTAAAACACCTTATTTTCATCATCGTTTAACAGAAGGGTAACGGCAGCTCCTGTTTTTTTATGTTTTAATATATAGCCTTCCGAGGCGAGATCGCTTATTTTCCTTTTTTCTATGACCTGATACGCCGTCATGGCTTCTATCTGCTGATTCATCAATACATCGTCCTTTCTCTGAACCGTTTTATATGGGCAACGGTAATATTTTCCTAATATAGTATACCCTATCTTTTGCGGAAATAAAAGAGCGGGCGGAAACAAAGTTTCCAACCCGCTCAGTGTAAAAGGGGAATTTTACCAAAATTAACTGCCAAGTATTTCTTGGCACATTTCAAAGTATAACATAATCTTTCCTGTTTTGCAAGGAGAACTTGTCGGAAATTGTCAAATTTCAAATCGTAAACGCCATCATTCCCAGTTTGGATATGATAATTTCACTAATCAAAACCCCGGTGCCCTTCTTCTTCGCCAAATTCATGGAGACAAATTCCTGCAAAGGGAAAATCTTTTCCTGATAGCCTGTCTTTCTGCCTCCGAAAAGAGACTTTTTCTCTATCTGCATCTGAACCTTCACCCGTATTTTCAGCTGCTTGAAAACCTCATAGAGAAAAGTATTTTCCTCCAGGTAATAAAACTGGCTCTCAAGGGTAGTATCGGGAGCAGCTTCCTTTAAAATATAGTTGGTAAGAATTGCCTTCAATTTAAAAGGAACTCTCTCATGCTCCATCAGCTCTTCATAGGTAAATTTCGCTCCCAGATACAAATTACTTACATCCTGCATTACATATTTGAAATCCTCATACCGGATCATGCTTCCTTTTATGTTCATCCCGCCGTTTATCCATTATCCTTCCAAATCTTCTATAGCAAAGCCGCTCATCCGCATGGCATCCCGTATGCGCTTTTGGGACATTCCCGTCTCCTCTGCAAGCTCCTCCACCGTAACCTTTCTATGCAGTTCTTCTGCAAATTCCCTTGCCTTATCCGCCACCTGATTGACATGGCGAGCCACTTTTTTGTCCTTTTCCGCTTCCTGCAGGTTTTCCCCAATGCTCTCTTCCATTGCGTCCATAATCATTTTCACAAGCATGCCTTCCGCTTCCGCCGCATGCTCAGCACAGCCCAGCATGGTTACACCCAGAGAAAGCGCTACATTTCCTTCCCCGATGAGATCCTCAAGAAGAACTCCCTGACCGGTATAAAGCTTGGAAATCTCCACTACCTGAGGCAGATACAGACGGATCAGCTTCTCCCTTGCCCCGCTCTCTCCCGCCATTGCCGAGAGGAACACCGCCTCCTTTTCTCCGTCTCCTAAAGGCTCCGGAATTGCAATTTCCTTTCGATATTCCGCCAGATAGTCTATTTCTTCCTCTGTCAAATAGGTATCCGGATCCGCCGGCTGGTCAATGCCGATCTTATGCTTTTTCAGATAATCAAATACCAGCGCCAGCTGTTCTTCTGTCAGCTCCAATTCTCTAAAAGCATCTTCCACCTGCTTTTGGGAAATACAATTCTGCTGCTCCTTTGCCTGTTTTCTGACCGTTTCCAGAGTTTTGGCAAAAAGAATCTCACGACTTTCTTCCATTTTCTTCTGCTCCTATTTCATTTTCACATGGGTATGGGTAAAAATGTGATCCTGGCAATATTCATAATTCCCGTCGCACTTGGAACAGAACCGAAATTCCAGCTCCGGATTCGTCTCCTCTGTTCTTCCGCAGATAGCGCATTTGTGGCGGGTGATCTTAGCGCTCTTTTTCACTTCCCGCTTAAATTCCTGCCTGCGTTTTACCTGCTTAGGCGTCATATACACCTTTCCTCTCCCCGTAATAAAAAATACAATAAAATTCATTAACGAGGCGGCAATCACAAACTTTCCGGCAATAGAACCCATAAAAAATTCATACACCAGCAGCGCGCCGTATATAATGCCCATAACCTTGATCTTAACCGGAATCAAAAAGAACACCAGAATCTGCATATTGGGATAGGTGGCTGCAAAAGCAAGGAAAATCGACATGTTTACATAGTAGGTACTGAACATCCTGGAAAGATCCTCAACAGTCCACCAATATTCTACTTCCATCCACCCCAAAGGACCTCTTGTCAGCACCGTAAATCCAAACAACAAAAAGGCACCTAAAATGGTGAACAGAAAGCCGGAAAAAATGTAAACGTTGTACCGGTAGGTTCCCCAGGTTCTCTCCAAGGTGGTTCCCAGAGAATAATAAAAATAAAGCATCAGCAGGGTAAAAAAACCAAAGCTTGAAGGCGGCACCAGCACCCAGGTAAAAAGCCTCCAGATCTGCCCATGGAAAATAATCTGATAGGGATTTAAAAATAAATAATCAAGTAAACCGGGGTAAATAAACTGGATCAAATAGCCGATGCCATAGCATATGATCAGTCCCAGAGACAAATTATGAATTGCATATTTACCGAATTTTCTTTCGAAATTACTTGTGAATTTCATATAAGTTCTACTCCTTTAAAGGTTTGTCATATATTCTAACACCCCCCAAACCAATTGTAAATAAAGCCGTTGCTTTTTTAGAAATTTACAATTTTTTCTTTACAAAATGTTTACTTTCCTGCGTTGCATTTTAAATTATCGTGTCGTATAATTACTACGCATGTCAATTTATGTTGAAAGGCGGTACATTATGGACAATCAATACAATACCTTAGGCATTGACATTGGCTCCACCACTGTCAAGATCGCCATTTTAGATAATGAACATCACATCCTGTTTTCCGATTATAAAAGACACTTTGCCAATATCAGGGAAACCCTCTCCGATCTTCTTGGGGAAGCATATCAGCAGCTGGGAAACATCCGGCTGCATCCAATGATTACCGGTTCCGGCGGGCTGACCCTTGCCAACCATTTAAAGGTTCCCTTCGTTCAGGAAGTGATTTCCGTGGCAACAGCTTTAAAGGAACTTGCCCCCCAAACGGACGTTGCCATTGAACTGGGAGGCGAGGATGCCAAAATTATTTATTTCGAGGGAGGCAATGTAGAGCAGCGAATGAACGGCATCTGCGCCGGCGGTACGGGATCCTTTATCGATCAGATGGCTTCCCTTTTACAGACCGACGCTGCAGGCTTAAACGAATACGCTAAAAACTATCGTTCTCTTTATACCATCGCCGCAAGATGCGGCGTATTTGCCAAATCCGATATTCAGCCGCTGATCAATGACGGCGCCACCAAGGAAGATCTTTCCGCTTCCATTTTTCAGGCTGTGGTCAACCAGACCATCAGCGGACTCGCCTGCGGGAAACCCATCAGAGGACATGTTGCCTTTCTGGGCGGTCCCCTGCATTTTCTTTCCGAATTAAAAACAGCGTTTGTCCGGACCCTGAAGCTGGATGAAGCCCACACCATCGAAACGGCGCATTCTCATCTTTTTGCGGCAATCGGTTCGGCAATGAACGCAAAGGAAGAGGTCTCTTTTACCATGGAGGAAATGACCGCAAAACTTTCCTCTGACATTAAAATGGAATTTGAAGTGGAGCGTATGGAACCCTTATTTTCTTCTCCCGAAGAATATGAAGGGTTTAAGGCACGTCATGCCAGACACTGTGTGGGCACCGATGAGCTTGCCTCCTATCACGGCAACTGTTACCTGGGCATCGACGCCGGCAGCACCACCACCAAAGTGGCGCTTGTAGGGGAAGACGGTTCCCTGCTCTATTCCTTCTACAGCAGCAACGACGGAAGTCCCTTAAAAACGGCAATCCGTTCCATCAAAGAAATTTATTCCCTTCTTCCCGAGGATGTAAGCATCGTCCGCTCCTGCTCCACCGGATACGGCGAAGCGCTGATGAAAGCCGCTTTTCTTTTGGATGACGGAGAGGTGGAGACGGTTGCCCATTATTACGCCGCCGCCTTTTTCAATCCGGAAGTGGACTGCATTCTCGATATCGGCGGGCAGGATATGAAATGTATCAAAATCAAAAATCAGACGGTGGACAGCGTGCAGCTCAACGAGGCATGCTCTTCCGGCTGCGGTTCCTTCATAGAAACCTTTGCAAAGTCCTTAAACTACACGGTAGAGGACTTTGCCCATGCCGCTCTTTTTGCAGAGCATCCCATAGATCTGGGAACCAGATGTACCGTATTTATGAATTCCAAGGTAAAACAGGCGCAGAAAGAAGGCGCCTCCGTTCCGGATATTTCGGCAGGTCTTGCTTATTCTGTCATCAAAAACGCATTATTTAAGGTAATCAAAGTCTCCGACGCCTCGGCGCTGGGCAAAAATATTGTGGTTCAGGGCGGAACCTTCTACAACGATGCCGTCTTGAGAAGTTTTGAAAAAATTGCAGGCTGTCAGGCGATCCGTCCGGATATTGCGGGCATTATGGGCGCTTTCGGCGCCGCTTTGATTGCAAGGGAGCGTTACAACGAGGGCTATGAAACCACGATGCTTTCTTTTGAAAAAATCAACGCCCTGCAATTTGAAACCAGTATGGCAAAGTGTAAAGGCTGTACCAACAACTGCCGGCTTACCATCAACAAGTTTACCGGCGGGCGCCAGTATATTTCCGGGAACCGCTGTGAGCGGGGGCTGGGAAAGCAAAAAAACGAAAACGGCGTGCCTAATTTATTTGACTACAAATTAAAAAGGATTTTTGACTACGAGCCTCTCTCCGCCGATGAAGCAAAACGAGGCACCGTAGGTATCCCCAGAGTCCTTAATATGTACGAAAATTACCCCTTCTGGTTTACCTTTTTCCATAAGCTGGGTTACCGGGTAGTGTTATCCCCTCTTTCCAATCGAAAGATCTACGAGTTGGGCATCGAATCCATCCCCAGCGAATCCGAATGCTATCCCGCCAAGCTTGCCCACGGGCATGTGAGCTGGCTGATCAACCAGAAGGTAGATTTTATTTTCTATCCCGCTCTCTTCTATGAGCGCAATGAATTTGAAGAGGCAAACAATCATTACAACTGTCCTATTGTAACCTCCTACTCGGAAAACATCAAAAACAACGTGGAGGAAATCGGACAGGGAAAAGCGATTCTCCGCAATCCTTTTATGTCTTTCCGGGATTTGAAAACCGTATCTGAAGCTCTTGCAAAGGAATTCCATGAACTTCCCACAGAAGAAGTCATGGAAGCGGCACGCCTTGGCTGGGAGGAACTGGCAAAGGCAAGAACGGATATGCAGAGGAAAGGGGAGGAAGTACTTGCCTATCTGAAGGAAAACGGGAAACGGGGTATTGTGCTTGCCGGACGCCCTTACCACATTGATCCTGAAATCAACCACGGCATCCCCGAACTGATTACTTCCTATGATATAGCGGTGCTCACAGAGGATTCCGTCTCTCACCTTGCCGCCCCGGAACGCCCCTTAATTGTTTCCGATCAATGGATGTATCATTCCAGACTGTATGCAGCGGCAAGCTATGTCAAAACAGTGGAAAATCTCGATCTGATTCAGCTGAATTCCTTCGGCTGCGGTCTGGACGCCGTGACCACGGACCAGGTAAGCGATATTTTAACAGGCTCCGGCAAAATCTACACCTGTCTGAAGATCGATGAGGTAAATAATCTGGGCGCCGCCAGAATCCGGATTCGCTCTCTGCTCTCCGCTATCCGGGTCAGAGAAAAAATGAACAAAC
Organism: Lachnospiraceae bacterium UBA7093; assembly: GCA_002492465.1. GTDB lineage: Bacteria > Bacillota > Clostridia > Lachnospirales > Lachnospiraceae > Suilimivivens. The sequence continues at coordinate 41,697 of DKYT01000060.1, forward strand.
AGCGCACTCTCGCCTCCTCCGCCATTCACAAGGTGGCGTTTACAGAGGAAATGCGGAAGGAGTATACGATTTTATGTCCCCAAATGTCTCCTATCCATTTTGATATCCTGGAACCTGCCTTTAACGCCTGTGGCTATCATTTTGAAGTATTGTCAAATGACAACCGGCATGCCGTAGACGTAGGGCTTAAATATGTGAACAATGACGCCTGCTACCCTTCTCTTATGGTAGTGGGACAGATCATGGACGCATTGCTTTCCGGGAAATACGATTTAAACAGAGTAGCCGTTATCATGACCCAAACCGGCGGCGGCTGCCGTGCCACTAACTATGTGGGCTTCATACGGAGAGCGCTGGAAAAGGCAGGAATGCCTCAAGTACCTGTTATTTCCCTGAACATGGCAGGCATTGAAACCAATCCCGGCTTCCATTTGAATCTTAACATGCTTATGCGCGCCGCCTACGGCGCCGTGTTCGGCGATATTTTCATGCGGTGTATTTACCGTATGCGCCCCTATGAGAAGGAAAAAGGCAGCGTGGAAGCAGTTCACCAGAAATGGTTGAAAAAATGCCAGGCATTTGTTTCCGCAAAGCATATGAATTTCTTTACCTTCCAAAAAATGTGCCGGCAGATGGTAGCGGATTTTGACGCCATCCCTGTTACCGGAGAGGCAAAGCCCCGGGTTGGCATTGTAGGCGAAATTCTCGTAAAATTTGCCCCTGCCGCAAACAACCACCTGGTGGAGCTGCTGGAAGCGGAAGGCGCCGAAGCGGTAGTTCCCGACCTTCTGGACTTTATGCTCTACTGCTTCTACAACCAGATTTATAAAGCTGATCAACTGGGCACCAGCAAAAAAGCGGCGTTCATCTCAAGACTGGGCATCGACGCCCTGGAATTTTTGCGGGGCAGTGCTTCCAGGGCACTGGCAAAAAGTAAAAACTTTACGCCCCCCACCAGCATTTATCAGACGGTGGAATATGCAAAGCCCATTGTCTCTATCGGTAATCAGACAGGAGAAGGCTGGTTTTTAACCGGCGAAATGGTGGAATTAATTCACAGCGGCGTAAATAATATTGTCTGCACCCAGCCCTTTGCCTGCCTGCCCAACCACGTGGTGGGAAAAGGCGTAATCAAAGAGCTGCGCAAGCAGTATCCTTTAAGCAATATCGTCGCCATCGACTATGACCCCGGCGCCAGCGAAGTCAACCAGCTCAACCGGATTAAGCTTATGCTCTCCACCGCCCATAAAAATCTGAAGGCACAAAAAGCGGTCGCCCAGGAGGAAGAAAGCGCCCAGGAAACCGCATAAACCAACTATTTAGACAACTCAGGAGATAAAAATGATCAAACAGGAAATCAATGAACTGAAAAGACTGTACACCCCCAGCAACTGCTCCATCACGCGGATCTGCGGCTGCTATGTAGACGGTGAAAAAAATAAAAAAACAGAATTTAAGGAGGCATTTCTCTCTCTTCCCGAAGAGGAAATTTTCAAGTACTTTGAACTGCTCCGCAAAACCCTTTCCGGTTCCTTGGGCAAAAATCTGCTGAATCTGGAATTTCCTCTTTCCAGCGAGGAGGAAGGGGGCAGCCAGGCGTTTCTTCTGGGTCTGCGCAACAGCAAGCTAAAGGACGATTCCCTGCTGGAGGCATTTTATGACAAGGTGATCGGTTCTTACGAATACGTGGGAAATTACCTGATTCTGCTGATTCATGACGCCTATGACGTTCCCGGCAAAACCACCGACGGGCTTGCCATGGAGGACGCATCCGATACCGTTTATGAATATCTTCTTTGCTGTATCTGCCCTGTAAATCTTTCCAAACCGGGCTTAAGCTACAACAGCGAGACCAACGCTTTTCATAACAGAGTGCGGGATTGGATCGTGGAATTGCCGGAAACAGGTTTTCTTTTCCCGGCATTCAACGACAGGTGCGCCGATCTTCACAGCACCCTCTACTATTCCAAAAATCCCGAGGAGCCCCACTCCGAGTTTGTGGACGGTATTTTAGGCGCCCTTCTTCCCCTTACCGCCGGAAGCCAAAAGGAAACCTTCCATTCTCTGATTGAAGAAACCTTAGGGGATGAGGCGGATTATGAGGTGGTTAAGAATATCCATGAACAGCTTACGGAAATGATTGAAGAGCATAAAGAAATACCTGAACCCCTGACGCTGGACAAGCATCAGGTTAAAAATCTTTTTGAAAAAAGCGGTGTGGAAGAAGAACGGCTTGCAGACTTTGATCAGCTTTACGATGCCGCTGCCGGAGAACATACCTCCCTTTTGGCGGACAATGTGGCAAATACCAGAACCTTCGAGGTGAAAACTCCCGACGTAATCGTAAAGGTGAATCCTGAACGCGCCGACCTGGTAAACACCATGACCCTTGATGGAAAACGGTGTCTGGTAATTGAAATCAACGATCATGTGGAGGTAAACGGAATTCCGGTTAGGACCTGCAATAAAGGGGCTGTCGAATGACAGCCCCTTTCCTATGATTCCGATATAAACCTTCTAGGCATCTGCAAACAAGTCGCAATACCATCTCAAGGATTCTATGTAGGCATTGTAAAGATCATTCATTTCAATGTTCTGCAGAATCATCAATCTGGACACTTCCTGCCAGTCGGCTTTTTCGTATTCCAGTATAAATTCAAGAACCGGAGCAAGAACGCCTTTGCGGTCTACCAGTGCATCCTTGATTTCCTTGGACACCTTCACCATCTCCAAAGCCTCTTCCATAGACTTGTTGAGAATCAAATCCAATACGGAGAACAATCCCATCAGGAACAGCTCGGAAGTCTGCATCTTGCTTATGCCAAACATAGGTGCAAGGTTCTCTGCAAATTTAGCGCGCAGCAGGGACAATCTTGTAACTTCATTGGGTTTGTCCGCATACAGGTTGTTTGCCACTGCGGCGTTAATCCATTTCTTAAGTTCCCGCTGTCCAAGCATTGCCGCCGCATGGCGTATGGAGGTAATCTCAGAATTTACCGCCATCCTGTTTACCATCTTAAGAAGGGAAATAACAAGCGCCGTATCCCTTCCGATTACGTCCGCAGCTTTGGTCAGGTCAAAGTCAGGGGCATTTACCATATTAAGCAGTTCTATGTAGTTGACCTTTAAAGGGGTTACCTCTGTTTCTCCCTTGGTAACCGGCACACGATAAAACTCACCCTCAAAAATCTCATAGCCGCCCTCTTTGGTGAGCTGCTCATAAATCTCCTGGGTCTGAATATTCACTACGCATATACCGATGTTGGGATATACCTTGCCAAAGTAGATTTTCGCTTTGCTGACATCGACTTTCTTGTGATCCAGGAAAATATAATCCATCAGAAGCAGGACTTCACGGTAAGGTTCAAAACTTTGTACAGGCAGCTTGCGCATCGCCAGCTTATATCCCTTTTCCCTCAGTTCACGAAGCCGGTTTATGTACATTTCCTCCGGCGGAATCGTATTATCGATCAAAATCACGATACGGTCATGGGGCGCCTGGCACTGGAATTCAAAATCCGAAAATATGGAAATATTATTTGCGGTAACAAACACTTCTTTTCCCGATGCAAGCGCGTCAAGTCCTACGAACTGAATGACCTCAAATCCCGGTATATCCACTGCACCGTCATTCTGTCCGGTTCCCTGCAGGCTGGGATTTAAGAGATAATTATTCTTCTGTGAAAATAATGAATACGCGCGTACGCTCATTTTGTCATCAAAGAGCGGTATCAATGTTACAAGCATAGCTTTCTCCTTCATGTTCATATTGTTTTTAACAACTTACGCTATTATCTATTATACACATATTCACTGCGGATTTCCATATGTGATTTGTAAATTTTTGCATAAATTACTGTCTCAATGAGTCTTTACTGTAACGCCTGCACAAAGAAGAAACGGCATAGCCCGCAAGTTACGCCGTTTTCCGAAAAAACATTCCTAATACCGCCTTATGAGCGCCCCAGCAGTCGACCGCCTCTGTCATCAGGCTGATTGCTCTTCTTCCGTGTGGTTTAAAATGTATTCCTGCAGAATATCGGAAGCCTGCTCAAGATCAATACCGGAGGCTGTAAGCATCTGGTTTAGCTCATCCAGCTCTTTCTCCCGCTTCTCCTTATAGAGAATGTCCAGCTCGTTTTGCTCAGATTTTAACCTGATTCGAAGAGCCTGTATCAGTTCTTCTTTTTCCGCAATCTTCTCTTCCACCGTTTTTCTCTGTCCTCTTGCCATTATTTACCTCCTGAAAACTGTAATTACTATAGTATATGGACAAGACCTGGAAAATATGCGGTTGATTTTTAGAACAGCAACGGCATTACCCCAGGCAGAAGGCGGGACGTCCATGGACACATAGGGTTTCAGGTCATGCTCGAAATTGGATTTCACTAACGGAATGGGGAAGTTTATCTAAAACTGTGCGGGTCGGAGTCCGGCGGCATCCGTGCCGCTGACTCCTGATTCCGCCATCCGTGTTAATGTCATTAAGTTAAGCTCTAT
>DKYT01000036.1 GCA_002492465.1 Lachnospiraceae bacterium UBA7093
ATTGCTGTTCATTTGTCAAGGTTCGCTTGTTTTAAAGCTGCCTTTCGGCTGTTTTCATCGCTCCGATTTCTTTCAACGTGCGACTTTCATATAATATCAGATGCAATAGTCATTGTCAACCTGTTTTTGGAAAATTTTTAGGCAATTTTTAAGTTTTTCGTTACAAATTCCCTACGCAAGAATAGACAATCCCCAACTTTTCAGAAAATATACCACTCCGCCCACAATCACAACCGCTTCTGCAAATCCCACTACAATTCCCAAGAGCTTATCCACTCCCTTGATAATTGGCAGCTTTGAAATCAGTTCAAGGGAAGTAAACAGGACATGCACCAATCTATACACAAGACAAACCACCAAAAGAACCGCCACTATCTGAATCACTCTTCCAATCTCCTGATCCATGTAGCTTCCTATGGCTCCCATAATAAGAACAACGCAGACCCCTGCCACCGCCATTGCAATCAGGGAAATTAATTCCTGCACCATTCCTTTCCGAAAGCCTGCCGCTATCCTCCAGATAAAAATAATTGCAATTATAACCAATGAGATATAATACATTTGTACCTTCCTGTCATTTCAGCTCAATTGTATCAACAGAATCAGATGTGACCGTCACATATTTATAAATGGAAGAAGTGGGGATTACAAGCGATGTGGTCTTATCGAAGCTGCCTGTAAATTTATCCACCCCTTTTATATTACAAATCTGGCAGTCAAGGTCATTGTAAATAATGATCTGATCCTTATTAAAAACAATATCCGTATATTCTATGTCAAAAAACTGCGAGTGCACCCTGTCTCCGGATTCGTTGTATACATCCAGCCTGTACGCAGACTCTCCGCTTGTATTAATAAATACAAGACCCACATAATTTTCATTGGAGTAAACTGCCTGCACTTCCTCCTCCAACAGCTTTGATACAACGCTGACCGGTCTTTCCCCGCCGGAGAAAAAAACGATTCTGTCATCGGAAACAGCAAATGCGGAATCATTATCCATAAACCGCGCCTCCGCAACGATCGTATCCAGGTAATCATAACCGCTTACATAATTATCGCTTTCATTCTTTCCCACTTCACCGAAATTATAAAACGCCACGGAAGATTTCATATTTCCACTGTCTACATATAAATATGAAACCATCATCAGCTGGCCGTTAGGAGACAGCGAAATGCTGAAGGGGTATCCACTTTTGTCCATGGTCGCCTTGCCGGATATAATAGGCGTCTCTGTATTTTCATTCCCGTTATATACATAAATTCTGGTCACATCCGCATCATCCAGTACTGCTGCCACCACGCCGTTAGCCGAAACGCAAAAATCTCTGATAGGAAGGTTGGTATTGATTGTTCCCCGCTCTCCGCTTTTATCCATAACATAAATCGTACGCCCGTTGTAATCGCCGATTGCCATTACCTGACCGTTAATGGAAAGACGGGGCGTCTGCATCTCATAAGTGCGGTTCCATATGGTATTTCCCTTTGAATCGATACAGCTTGCGCCATCCTTACTGTACAGCAGAATATTTCCGCCCAGATTCTTCACCGCCGCTCCCTGTACCACTGTAAGAGGAGCCGTTTCTGTAACCGCGCTGTCCGTAAACACTTTATTTTGCCATTGGATTACCAAAAACACTACGATCACTACCGTTAACAGCAGCATAAGCGCAACACGGTAAAATATCGTCAACTTATGGCTGCGGATTTTTTCTTTATAATTTACATTTCCTGCCGCGCCCTGACGCTTTTCTCTTTCCTTAAAATAATCACGCACATTCGCCATCTGCCTGTCCCCAAATCTTTCGTATCGAATGCAATCGGCTATCGCCCGGCGCCGACATATGCCACCGCCTTGCCTGCCTCCTTCACAAAACCATACATTTTATCATAGTCGTTGATGGAAGTTACCGCTATTGTCAGTATAATAATACAGCTTCCATAAATCAATCTTTTAATAATATCCTTTATAGAAACCGATGTCTGTCTGTCCTTCCTGTCACGCTTTCTTTTTTTCTGTTCATAACAAAAAAGCAGATAGTTCTGCATGGACTCGTTTTTATCGTAGAAAATGTAATATCCATCCTTTTTGCCAGGCAGCTCCTGCTTATTGCCATATATATTAACATAGCCGATCAAATCATATAACGCAAAAAATTCCTTTCTCACCTGCTCTTCATTTCGTCCTCCGGCAAGCTCGTCCACTACATTCGCCGCGCCGTACACCAGATAAAAGGTTTGGCTTCCCTTGTGATAAACATGTCCAAAAAGAGCCGCGCGCAGCGGAAAATTGCACTTTTGGGTTTTAAGCTCGTTTAAATATGTATAAACATAATCCTCAATGTACACACGCCCGTTGCCGCCTACATTTCCGATCTGCCTGACCGTCGTTGGAAGCTCCATTCCGATTCCCCCTTTTTCTTTTTACAATCTCTTGATGCACCTTAAGTGTAACACATCAAAAGGAGGAAAAGGCTTGTAATGGATCGTCAAGAAAAGGCATCCATCGTGGAATTCATCGTTTATACGCAGAATTTATAAACCGTAGTAGACTGATATTGACGGTCCGGTCCAAATACTGCCGAGGGAAATGCCGGTTTATTTGCCGCATCCGGGAAAAACTGCGTTTCCAGACAAAATCCGCTTCTTTTTCCATATACAGCATTTCCCTTCCCCTGCTTCTGATCGACAAAATTCCCTGTGTAAAACTGTACGCCGGGTAAATCCGTATAGGCATGCATGGTACGTCCGGATACAGGATCTGTTACCACGGCAAACTCTCTCAGTGTTCCCGTCTCTCCGTCAAGAACCCAGTTATGATCGTAACCGCTTCCCAGCCTGATCTGCTCGTGATCCGCTTCGATCTCCTCACCAATTCTCTTCGCCTCTCTGAAATCGAAGGGCGTTCCCGCAACAGCCGCAATCTCTCCGGTGGGGATAGCACCCGGCAGAACCGGCGTGTAACCGGAAGCTTTCAACGTGAGAACGTGGTTACAAATGCTTCCCTGATCATGCCCGGCAAGGTTGAAATAAGAATGGTTGGTCATATTGATAATGGTATTCTTATCGCTCTGGACTTCATAATGAATTTTCAACTCATTGCTCTCCGTAAGGGTATAGCTTACCTGAACCTTCTTATTTCCCGGAAATCCCATAGACCCGTCCTCATCCGAAAGAGACAGAAGGATTCCATTCTCTCCTTCCGATACCTCCCACACTCTCTTGTGATAACCCAGATCATGATCGCTGTGGAGATTATTTTCCCCGTCGTTTGCCTTCAGCTGATATTTCCGTCCTTCCAGAACAAAGGATGCCCCGCCGATCCGGTTTGCGTTAGGTCCGACGACGGATCCGAAAAACGAGCCGTTTCCAAAATAAGACGCCAGGTTGTCAAAGCCCAGAACAACATCCGCCGTATTCCCTTCTTTGTCCGGTACAAAGAGATTTACCAGAATTGCGCCGTAATTTATAATGCCCGCGCGCATCCCTCCGGCATTTTCCAGCCAATACTTATAAATAGCTTCCCCTGATTTGGTTTTTCCAAAAAGCTCCTTTTTTAGACTCATTTTATATCTCCGTTCTTCCCTCAAGTGCCCGCAGAAGGGTCACTTCGTCAATATACTCAAGATCTCCGCCTACCGGCACGCCGCTGGCAATTCTGGTCACCCGGATCCCTGTGGGCTTGATCAACTTACTGATATACATCGCCGTCGTCTCTCCCTCCAGACTGGAATTGGTGGCTATGATCACCTCTGAAACGTTGCCCTCCAGGCGGGTGATCAGTTCTTTCAGACGGATATCGTTAGGACCGATTCCCAGCATAGGCGAAATAGCGCCATGAAGCACATGATAAACGCCTTCGTACTTCCCGGTTTTTTCGTATGCCGCTAAATCCCTCGCATTTTCCACCACCATAATGGTACTGTGATCTCTCTTTGGATTTGCGCACACCGGACAAATCTCATTGTCCGTTAAAGTAAAACATTCTTTACAATAACGGACATTTTCCTTTGCGTCAAGAATTGTTTTTGCCAGACGTTCAACCTTGTTTTTCGGCATATTGATCAAGTGAAAAGCCAGCCTTTGTGCTGACTTTGAACCAATCCCCGGCAAACCGGACAATTCCTCTATTAGTTTGTTAATGTGTCCGCTGTATAGTTCCATTAGAAGGGAAGTCCTCCTCCAAGACCAAGCCCTCCCGTCATTTTATTCATGACCTCGGCATTGGCGTCCTCCGCCATGCGCAGCGCTTCATTGGTTGCCGCCATCACAAGATCCTCCAGCATTTCAATATCCTCGGGATCCACCACTTCTTCCGACAGCTTTACCTTTGTAACTTCCTTTTTACCGGTAACCGTTACCTCAACGGCGCCGCCGCCCGCTTTTGCCGTAAATTCCTTCGTCTCCAGTTCCTTTTGATTTTCCTCCATCTGCCGCTGCATTCTCTGCGCCTGCTTCATAAGATTGTTCATGTTGCCGGGCATACCTCCCGGAAATCCTCCACGTTTTGCCATAAATGATTGTCCTTTCTCTTAAACTTATTTCTCTGCTTTTATCAATACAAATCTTCCGGCTCTTCCTCCAGTTCTTCCACTTCCATATTGATCGCCTCGCTCACAACTCTGGATAAATCGGGGAAAAGTGCTTCCGGATCCCTGCCTTGTTCCGCGTTCTGTATGGTTATCTTTATTTCTTTTCCCACAAAATCCGAAACCAGCTGTTCAAACTCCTCTTTATGCTGCGCTTCCCTGAAGTAATCTGAGGGCATCCCCTCCTGTACCACTACCAGCAGACTCCCATCGGCGGCAAGACTGGGGTATGCCTGTTTCAAATAGGCTTTCATTGGCATGGCGGCTTCTCCCAGGATTGCCGGCCATTTTCCCACCACCAGCTTCACATCCTCGGGAACTGCCTTGGGCAACGGGGCACGCATTTCCTGATTCTCTGCCATTTCTTTCTTTCCGGAGGTTTCTCTCGCCGCCGTTCCCATCGGAATTCCATTTTCGATCTTATCCTCCAGCTGTCTGATACGGTCTACCAGAGACTGGGTGTCCGTTTCCATACCGGGGCGGCACAGCTTAATCATGGTCATTTCCACCAATATTCTTTTTTGAACCGCAAACCGAAGCTGTCCCGAAAGCTCTGAAAGCACGCGAATGTAACGCATAATCACGTCGTTTTCCGCCATCTGCGCTTCTTCCTTAAGCCGCGCCAGATTTTCGCTGGAAACGTCTATCACATCTTCAATGCCGTCCGCCGTCTTTACAAGCAGCAGATTTCTTAAATACCAGGTGAAATCCAAAATAAACTGCGTCAGCTCTCTTCCCTGAACAAGGATTTCCTCCAGAAGAGAAATGACTCCTGTCACGTCACCTTCCAGCACGATCCGCAAAAGCCGGCTGAACACCTCTGTGTCCACCGCCCCCAACACATCCAAAACCTTATCAAAGGTCAATTCCTGTCCAAAGTGGAAAGCAATGCACTGATCCAGCAAGCTCAGGGCATCACGCATAGAGCCGTCCGCTGTTTTGGCAATATAGCGAATAGCCTTATCTTCTACCTGAACCTGTTCCTTTTCCATAAGCTCCTTCAGCCGATCTCCGATGGTGTCAATTGTGATCCGCTTGAAATCATACCTCTGACACCTGGACATAATCGTGATAGGTATCTTGTGAACCTCGGTGGTCGCCAGAATAAAAATCACATAGGAAGGCGGCTCCTCCAGGGTCTTTAGAAGAGCATTAAAGGCTCCTATGGAAAGCATATGAACCTCGTCGATAATATAAACCTTGTATTTTCCTTCCGCCGGAGAGTAGGTTACCTCGTCCACAATCTGGCGGATACTGTCCACACCATTGTTGGAAGCCGCATCAATCTCAATGACATTCATGCTGGCTCCCGCTCCAATGGCTTTGCAGATAGCGCACTCTCCGCAAGGGCTTCCATCTACCGGGTTCTCACAGTTGACCGCCCTGGCAAAAATTTTGGCAATGGTGGTCTTGCCCGTTCCCCGGGTACCGCAGAATAAATACGCATGGGAGGTGCGCTCCGCTTTGATCTGGTTTTTTAAGGTAGTGACAATATGATCCTGTCCCTTTACATCTTCAAATGTCGCAGGACGGAACTTTCTGTAAAGGGCTGTGTATGACATACCTTTTCTTTCCTTCCACTATGCCGCGGGCATTATCCTCAGGCATTCTGTTAATCGCCGAAGCTGATTCCAAGCAGCTTTGCCTCCTTCACGATGGAAGCGTCGGGAGAAACCATCTTAAGCTTTCCGGCAACCTCCTCCAAAGGAACCTTAACGACCTCCCGGTTTTTGTAGCCTACCATAAAGCCATACTCGCCCTTCAGGATCAGCTTGCCTGCCTCCGCTCCCAAACGGCTGGCAAAAACCCGGTCGTAAGGGCAGGGACTTCCGCCTCTTTGGGTATGCCCAGGCACTGTAACTCTTACTTCATTGCCTGTCATATCCTGAATCTGCTGTGCCAGTTCATAGGATACAGAGGGGAATTTATAATTTTTCATTTTTTCTTTGTATTCTTTCTTGGACAGCTTCGCGTCTTCCTTGGAAATAGCGCCTTCCGCTACGGCAAGGATCGTAAATCTGCTTCCGCTGTCATGACGTTCCTGAATTTTGGAAACGATCTTTTTGATATCGTAAGGGATTTCAGGAATCAGAATAATATCCGCGCCTCCCGCCATACCTGCGTTCAGGGTAAGCCAGCCAACCTTATGTCCCATTACCTCCACAATAAATACTCTTCCATGGGATGCAGCCGTGGTATGGATACAGTCAATGGCGTCTACCGCAATATTCACTGCGCTTTGGAAGCCAAAGGTCATATCCGTTCCCCAAAGATCGTTGTCAATTGTTTTGGGAAGGGTGATGATATTTAAACCCTCATTCCTAAGCAGGTTTGCCGTCTTATGGGTGCCGTTACCTCCCAGAATGACCAGACAGTCCAGACGCAGCTTATAATAATTCTGCTTCATGGCATCTACCTTATCCAAACCGTTTTCATCAGGATCCTTGATGGTTTTAAAAGGCGTACGGGAACTACCTAAAATCGTACCGCCCTTTGTGAGAATACCGGAGAAATCACGTCCCTCCAGCATACGGAAGTTTCCGTAAATAAGACCCTTATAGCCGTCGATGAAGCCATAAATCTCAACCGGTTCCTTGCTGTTTACAAGACACTTTACTACACCTCTCATTGCCGCGTTCAAAGCCTGGCAGTCGCCGCCACTTGTTAACAAACCAATTCTCTTCACTTAACCCATCCTCCTTGTCTTAACCCAAACATATTGATAGTTCATGCATTTATTATTATACATAATTTGGAACTTCTTAACAACCTTTTTGCTATTCTTTTAATATATCAGTATCCGGAAACCAAAACAGCTCCAAAGGGCAAGTACCCGATTTAACCGTACCCGCTCTTTGAAGCTATCCTTATCTCCTACAGTCAGTTAGAATTTTCCTCCGCCTCCGCCATGTTCTGTGCCGGAAGAGGATGTATGCGTCTGAGAACCGCCCGAACTGTCCGATCCGTGATTTTCCTCCCGTTTTCTGCGGTCAACATGCCTGTAAAGAAACAAATCGTTCTTTTTGGTCAGCTGCATACTGTCCTTTTTCATGTAATCATCCGCTGCGGACTGGCTGTGTACCGTTTTCAGCTGTCCTCTCATGATTCCCGTCACAATCAGCGATATGATAAACGCTATCCCAAAAGCTACCAGAAGATTGATCAAAAATCCAAAGGGTTCTTTGGGAAGATTATCCACATCGTACGGCTCTCCGGTATCCGCCTGTGTTATGAAATCATCACACAGCTCTGCAAAGCTTGTGAACGCTGCCCCGTAATTGCCTGCGCTTAAATCATCTGCAAATATTCCAAAGATATATTCCCGTCCGGCGTCAGTGAGCGCCGTTATGCCGTAGCCGGTTGTAGATATGTACCAGTCTCTTTCCTCCATGCTGACCAGCAGAAGGATTCCGTCCCGATCCTCTCCAAATCCATATCCATTATAATCATAAAAATCATCCGCATATACCTCAGCGGTCTCCCCGTCCATGGAATCCACCGTAACCACCACAATGTCCACCTGCTGCCGTTCACTGATCTCATCCAGTATGGCGGATAAACTTGATTCCTCGCTGTCTGAGAGCAGATCAGCCATATCCACAAGCCTGGGTAGTTCATCCGCCGCAGAGGCGGGGAACGACGGAATTGCAAATGCGGCAAACAAGGCTGACACCAACGCTAAAACTGTACCGCCCAGTCTCTTATTCAATATTCCCATCATTTGCACCCCCTTACAGCAGCCAGAGCAGGTAGGAAATGGCAAATAATACCACGCCTATCATCCCTGTCAGTCCAAACAGCCATTTTTTATATGCAGCTTTATCCAGCGGCAGATTTCCTACCATCTTGCCCGTCTGACCATTCATGGCAAAAAGATAGCTCTGCCCTTTCCAGGTAGTACTCAAAAGCCATACCGGGAAAAGAGCGTATGTTACTTTGCCATTCTCCAGCCGGATGCTTCCTGTTTCCTTGGTAACCGTGGTATAACCCTCAACCGTCTGGTAAAAGGCATCCTCCGCACTTTTCCTGATCCGCTCATTGGCACGCTCTGCACTTTGTTCTGCGCCCACATCATATTTATCTGCCAGATAACCTGCCAGATAGGCAGTCTGAAAATCCACTGCCTCCGAAAAATGAAAGGGTTCAATCGATTCCATCAGATCATCAGGCATCTTGGAAGAGCCGTCCACAGGAACACTTTCAAATCCAATTTTCCCGCCCCGGCTTACTGCATAATACTTCGTCTCCGTGTAATCATATTCACTGTCGTTCCATGTACGGACTTTCGTTGCCTTATAGCGCATATTCACATGCGCACTGGTGTCAAACAGCCAGTAGGGAACATATACCCCCTTCACTTCATCAATGTGATTCTGATCTTTAAACACTTTGGGGAGCAAACGTTTCCCTTCGTAATGACTTTTAAGCGCTGCCTTTGCGGCATTTTTATCCACTTTAAAGGGAATTACAAAATCCGGCCGCAGCGCGCCTGAAAACTGTCCCATCATGACTACCGGATTTCCACAGAAGGGACAGGCGGTGGCAGCCGTATTCTCATCACAGGCAATCTCACCGCCGCAGGAGTTACAGACATAAGTCTTCAGCCCTCCCAGCTCATCCTCCTGCCACTCTTCTCCCGAAGCCAGCTGCCAGCTCATATCATCCGCCTGATCGCTTTTCAGCTCACTGTCATAGTTTGCCAGCGTTTCCATTTCAAATTCCGTGTTACAGAAAGGACATTTCATTTTCTGTATGGTGCTGTCAAATGCAATGGCGCCGCCGCAGCATGGACATTTATACTCTTGTATTACCGCCATGATACCTCCTCCTTATCTCCTTTGAAATTTATATGATTCCTCTTTTGCATTTTATTACCAAACAGTGTTCATAGAGAGATGCGTAAAATAAACTCTCCATCTCTCACCAGAAAAGTATACATGCCATCATACTTTTCCACAATAGCGCAAATACTCCGCACACCGATCCCATGTCCGGATCTGTTTGTGACAGGAATTTCATCGTCGAAGACAACGTCCTCCCCACAAGAATTTATAATCTGCAAAAAAAGCTTTTCACTTTTTTCGTATATCGTAACTTCAATCACCCCTGCCCGCCCCTTTTTCCCCTGTTCTATGCAGGCATGCAGGGCATTCTCCAGCGCATTGGACAGCAGCACGCACAGATCGGTTTCCGCCACGGGGATACATCGGGAAATTTCCGCCCTCACCTGCATCCGGACGCCACTGTCTTTGGCACGCTTTGCAAAGGAAGAGAAAATCAGGTTTGCAACTTCATTTTCGCAGAATACTGTTACCTTATTTGTCTCGATTTCGGAGTAGATTTTCTGAATATATTCCTGTGCCTGACCATATTGCCCGTTTTCGATGGAGGAAGAAAGATACTGCATATGATGACGAATATCGTGGCGGTAAGCGGTGGTTTTTTCCTGAGACTCCCGCAGAGCGACAATTTCACGTACCGCCTGCTGCATTTGCAGATTCAGAACCGCCTGCGTCTGTTCCAGCCGACCGCGGATCTGCTGTTCCTTCGAAATATAAATTACAAAAAACAAATATGCCAAACTGCACACAAAAGGCATAAATTCCACGGCAACCAGAACCCCATCCAAAAGCAGATTCGTATAGATACGCGTCAGATAATCGAAGCCGTAATATAATGCCGGTACCAGACCAAACTGAATCTGCAAAGAAATTTGATAATGGGAAACAGAGCGCACCGTGGGCGCAATAAACTTTATTAAAAACAGCAAGATCGGAAGCGTCATAGCCAGCTCTGCGATATCCAGCATGTGAGAACCGCCCGAAAACACAGCCACTATCAGCAATGCAAGCCATCGCCGGAGCTGACAGCAAAGATAAGCGGTCAAAACCGAAATCGTAGGCCAAAGACACTTCCGGTTCAAAATACAAAGCAGCACAATCAGTGGAATATGCGTAATCAGCGGGTAAAGCTCCTCCACAATATCCGGATTGATTCTAAAATAAACAACACCCTGCAGCAGTAAAATTGCAGCAATGCCGCTCAGCATCGTAAGCCTCTTTTTCCCCGTCCAATGAATATCACAGAACACCGCGGATAAAATTATGCCAAAAATACCCACTGAGATGAGGTTAATCAACTGAACACTGATCATGATAGAAACACCTGTTTTCTTTTAAATGCATATGCAAGATACAAATTTTTAATCTCGGAACACTTTCCGTGTGGAATGGGAATCTCCGCCAAATTCTCCATTGTAATTGCCCTGTAGGAGATTTTCCGGATATACTCCATATTAATCAAAAAGGAGCGGTGGGGACGCACAAAATTTTCGTATTGGGACAGCTGTTCATACAACTTATCCATACTCCCTGTGCCCTCCAGGATCTTGCCGTTTTCCATATGGAACAGCAAGGTGCGTCCCAGCACCTCACAGTATTCCAGCCTCTCCAGATCGACCCGTGTAATCCCGCTTTTACAATGCAGGATCAAACTATGCTGCTGTTCCTTTTGGCGTTCGGAGATAGCGGAATCCATCAGCTTAAAAAAACATTCTTCCTGAATCGGCTTCATCTGATAAAAAAAAGCGTCCACTGTATAAGATTGTACTGCAAACTCAGAAGAAGATGTAAGAAAAATAATTTTGACAGCGCCGTCATATTGTCGGACTTCTCTTGCTATATGAATTCCATTTTCATTGGGCAGGAGCACATCCAGAAATAAGATATCATAACGCGCCCCCTTCTCGATTTCAGCCAGCAATTCCAGGGAACTGTAAAAAGCGGCGTACTTGATCTCCTGATTATGCCTTGTACAGTACCGGTCGACCAGATCTTTAAGCTCTCCCAATACCAACATATCATCATCACAAAATGCCACCTTTATCATAAAATGATCCTATCCTTTCTCCCCTGCGCAAATCAATTATACATCATATGGAATACCCTGTCAGCGCTTAATGTAGCTTTTTGTTTATTAGTGTGAAGTGTCGCTGAAACTGCGGCCACGATCAAATTGAATCTGCTATTCCGCCAGCAGATATGCCGCCGCGCTCATATAATCGATTGTATCGTCTGCCGAGAGATACTGACCTTCATAAGCTGTCCCCTCTGTGTCAAAGATATAAACCTCCTCCTCTGACTCGCCGAAACCAATCTCAAATTCCCCGCCTGTGTACGCATCCGTAACGGTCAACAGGGTCCATGTAATCCCATCCTCATCCGTCTCGCTGTCAGCTGTGTATGTGCCGCAGATCACATCGCTTTCTAAATCTTCCGCAGCAGGAAAGATAAACAGGGAAGCCATAGGCGTTCCAGAAGGCTCGGTAAACATTGAAAACACCAGCTCTGTTCCATCCTCGCTGACAGCGTAAACCCCCGCCTGAATCATTTCATTGCTAACGTCAAGAAGGGTAAAATCCTCCGATCCGTCATCCTCAGCAGGTTCAGCTTCGCTTTCGGTTTCTACCTCCGGCACTGCCTCCGCCTCAGGTTCCGTTTCTGTCTCAGGTTCTGCTTCCGCCTCCGCTTTTGTTTCCTCAGCCGGTACGGAAGCTGTTGCTGTCTCTGGCTGACCTCCGCATGCCGTTATCAAAGATCCCGCCATTAACACTGTCAATACAACTGATACTAATTTCTTTTTCATGCTTTTTCCTCCATTCGCACATGTCATTTTGTTTGAAAATCTTTCAATATCAATTCTCTGTACGACAGTATACATGAACACTTCGCAAAAATGAGGTCTTTGACGCCAATCGCCCCGCAACCGCATTGAAACTACCATAAGTCATAATACAATAAGGGGGAGCCTGGATTTCTCCAGGCTCCCTCAGAATGATTATACGGTCTGGCTGTTCATACTGAGAAATTTTCTTCCCACTGACAGCATTTTCTCCATCTCCGTCTGTGCATCCGTCTTCTTTGCCTCTCTTCGTCTGAGATCGCTTTTCTCTCTTTCCTCTTTCAGTCCGGGATTTTGCTTTTCTGTTTTTTTGCGTTCCTTATCGAAGGTTTCCTGGCTCTGGGCGTCGATCATTACATGCATCTGGTAAATGCCTTTTTTGATCCGTTTTTCCTCCTCTTCTCGCTTCTTTACCTTTCCCATCTGCTGTTCCCTGAACTCTTGCATATTTCCGATTACCATAATATCCCCCCTTTCTATTTCCATATAATTTATCGGAACAGCCCTGAAAATGATTAAGAAAAATTACACCAATTCTCCATTATCCGTAATGAAATGATTGACTAAAATTTTTGAAACCAGTATAATAGGAAAGTCATCAATTATTCCTGATGGAAGCACTTTTATGGAGTCGTATCGAAGCGGTCATAACGGGGCGCACTCGAAATGCGTTAGCCCTCCGGGGCACGAGGGTTCGAATCCCTCCGACTCCGCTTTTAAGCCAAAGCTCTTGCTTTGGCTTTTTGGTTAGATAAGCCGGCTCGCAAAGCGTAGCGGCGTTCGTTATCGCAGTATTATCTAAGGAGGTTCCTATGCTTTACCACTATACCGACTTTGCCGCCTTCGACGGCATCATCCGCTGCGCGGAGCTTCGGCTCAACAACATCTTGAATATGAACGATGCCTCTGAAATGCGGCTGTTTATGAATGGCATCTGCACAGCGGTAATCGAGCGGCTTGCCCAGGAGGGAGAAGACGACAAGGTTCGCAGCGCAGAAAGCTTCTTCCACAAGGAACTTGCTTCAGAATTTCATTACTCTTCCTACGCCGCCTGTTTTTCACGGTACAGAGACGATGCCGCACAGTGGGAGCGGTATGGACATTTCGGGCAGGGCGTATGTATTGCTTTCCACGAGAGGCTTATGCAGAAAATGGTTGCTGGAATTGCCTCCCTCAGGGAGGTATATTATCAGGAAGATATGCGGGAGCACCGTCTGGTAACAGATTTTTACCAGGCCATTAAAAATGCAAAGAAATTTTCAAACCACCTGCCTCAATTACAGGCTCTTATGAACGAGGCATGGGTTCAGTCGGCGGCGTTTAAGCACCCCTCCTTTGCAAGCGAGCGGGAATTCCGGCTGGTGGTTTCCCCCTTTGTCTCAAACGAGTTTACAGTAGAGCCAAAATATCACGTATCTATGGATCGGATCAAAAAGTATTATCCCCTTGATCTGAACCGTATGTGCGGCAAGCTGAATATGCACCTCTCCGACCTGGTAGGAGAAATTATCATCGGTCCTACCTCCTCCCAGTCACTGCCCATCCTGCAGGATTATCTTGCGGACTGCGGTTTGAACGTTTTAAAGGATAAGATCAGCATGTCGGACTGTCCATTAAGAAAACCAACCTCCTGATTGCCAGAACATCTGACAACCAGGAGGTTGTTATTAGAAAACGTCTATTCTGTTTAGTTTGCCGCCGTTACGGAAGTAATGTGGGGATTTACGCCCTCATACCAGTAAAGGAAACCTTCCATATCGATCTTATCGCCAATGTTCAAAGCTTTCACTGCATTGTAAACGTCAGTTGAGTTATCGCACAGATAAGATTCAACGGTGAATGTGTAGGTAGATCCGTCAAGGGAAACATTAAAGTACAGATCGTCGCCGTCCTGCCCCGAACCGTCCCAGTTGTATAAAAATGCCACATCGTTGCCGCTTTCATCCTGACCTGCCGCTTCAACCGTCATTCCCTTAAAGGAAACAAACTTATTCTGATGATTGATCAGGTCGTCTGTGCCAAGAAGCTTTGTAACGTCCTCAGCCTCTGCAACATAATTTCCATCCTCAATTTCAAAGGTTGCATCGATGATCTCCACCTCGCCGGACCATTCAGACTTATATCCGGTAACCTTAATCTTGGTTCCTGCGTTCAGCTTCGCGTAGTCCTCTTCAGAGCATGCCATATTGTATACGAAGTAAGCGCCGTCCTTGTCCTGTGTATAAACGGTAGCCTTGTCCTCCCACCAGGACTGCTTAGCCTGTACATAAGTCTCAACTACCACCTGGCTCTCCAGTTCTGCAGCAACATATTCCTCGTAAGTCATAACGCCCTCGGACTTCTTGTCCTCATCTCCGCCCTTGGAACCGCATCCTGCACATGCAAATGCAAGCGTCAAAGTCAACAGTAACATTGTCAGTTTTTTCATTTTTCTCTCCTCTTTCATCCCTCTTAATATGTAAGCTGTGATGTGAATCAACATGGAACTCATTATACACGAAATTCACAGGAAATCAATAGTCTTTACTTCTTATATCCGTTTTTCCTTCTTCTGATCCTCTCCATCACTACATACAGCAGAATCAACGCCCAGGCTGCCGCCAGACCCCAGAGCAGCGCCGCCGCCGTCCCCGGCAGCTTTCCCAGATCCGTCTCTCCCGAACCCATCTGCCCTCCCAGATGGTCCAACCGATACCGGGAAATCACATCCGCATACAGTTCTTCTATATAGGCATCGTCAATTTTCTGTCCCCGCCGCACCGACTTCACCGTATTTTCAATCAACTGCCCGGCTCCATCCCGGAGGGACGCCGATCCCACAAATACGGGAGTCACAAAGGTATGGGACACATTGTCCATCAACAGCTCCGCCGCCTGAATCTTGACCTTATAGTGTGCTCCGTTATCCTCCCCGCACCGGGAAAGATAGTCCTGATACGCCTCCGATTCCTGCGCCTTCAGCGTTACCGGCACATACCCCTCCGTTTCCGCATAGGCAATCTGCACTTCATTGGTCAGAAGATACTGGGTAAACAGCCAGGAAGCAAGCACCTCCTGGGGATCTTTTTTATTGAAAATACAAACCGAAGGCCCCTGGGAGATCATCTTGGGATCTTCCCTGTCAAATTGGGGAATCATCATAACTGCCGTTTCAAACGCCACCACCTTGTCCTTGCTGATATCGGACAAAGGCGCCTCCGTTCCCATCCATGTAGCGCCTGCCGTGGAATCTATAGCAAAAATACACTGACCGGCATTTAAAAAGTTTGCCGGATAACTTGAAATTTTAAAGGTGGAAAAAGCGCCGCTCGCCCCATGGCTTCCGATCTCCAAAAGCAGCTCCTTTGTCGTGTCATGAAACAGCAGGGCTTCGCCCTTTTCGCTGGAATACTCCGCCCCTTTCTGCTTCAGCATCTGGATCATCATGTTATCGGTAGATTTATAGATAAAGGGAATCATAACCTTCTGCCCATTCACCAGAAAATTTCCCTCCTCATCCTTTGCCATAGCCGCCTCGGAAACCTCCCATATAAAATCCCATGTGAGCACGTCGGGAAGCTGATACCCCAGCTTTTCCACATAGGTTTTGTTGATGTAGCATGCTTCCGTGGAACGCATATAGGGAACGGCATAGCAGTGACCCCCAAAAGAACACTCCTCCAAAAACTGAGGAACAATCTCCTCCTCCAAGGGAGCGTCAAATTTTACTTCCCTGCCTCCCAAACCATAGTTTTCATCTCCGAAAATCTCCTCCAGCGGCACCACCAGATTGGTTCCCGTAAGGTAAGTGGCAATATGATCGGGATAAGTAATACACACGTTGGGCGTGGTACCTGTTGCAATATTGGTAATCACGTCATTGTAGATCTTGCCATAATCTGTGTACAGACGCAGATTCACTTTAATATTAGGATATAACTTTTCAAAATCCCCAATCGCCTTCTCATAGATCGCCGTCTGGGTCTTGTTGGTATCGTTCTTTGCCCAAAAGGTAATCTCATATTCCCTGGAAAGGTCAAACTCCCCGGGCATCACAAAAGCATCCAGTCCTTTTGCACCATGGCAGCCTGTCAGCCCCAACAGGCTTCCCAAAACAACCGCAGCCGCCAAAACCCGCGTCCCCACGGTTCTTGCTCCAAAGAGCGCTTTACGTATATTACCTGTTTTGCTTTTCCTGCTCATCCCTTGGTTCCTCCTCTCGCTACCCCTTCCATCACCTTTTTGCGGAACACAAGAAACAAAAGGATCAGTGGAACTGAGATCACCACTACCGCCGCCATCATCGCCGGAATATTTTCACGCCCAAAGCCGTTCTCCCTGATCTCCTGAATACCATTTGAGACAAGGTAGTAATCGGGATCATCGGTGATCAATCTTGGCCATACATAGGAATTCCAGCACTCAATCACCTTCAGTATGGTAATGGTGATCAGCGTAGGTCGGGAAATGGGAATCATAACCTTTAGCAGATATTTCAGATCAGAGGTGCCGTCCACCTTTGCCGCCCGATACAGCCCATCGGGTATCTGCTCAAAATTTTCTTTCAGCAGATAAATATAAAACACCGACATAACGGAAGGCAAAATCAGCCCCTGAAAGGTATTGCGCATATCCAGATTGGTGACGGTTACAAAATTGGTAATGATCACCAGCTCATTGGGTATCATCATCAGCGAAAGGAAAATCAAAAACACAATATTTTTCCCCTTAAACTCCAGTCTGGCAAAGGCAAACGCCGCAAGGATTACCACAAACAGCATAATCCCGGTGGTTATCACCGTAAAAATAAGGGTATTTGCCAGATATTTTCCTAAGGATACGGTGGTAAAAGCGTCCACATAGTTCTCCATCGTAGGAGAAAGGGTAAAAAACTTAGGGATGTATTCCGAATTGTACGCTCCATAACTTTTTACCGATGTGAGCAGCATCCAGTAAAAGGGAAACAGCACCATAACCGCCCAGATGGTCAAAAGCACATAGGTCACAGTGCGAACCGCCATTCTCCGCCCCTTTGCCCGCTTTTCTATTTGATCATAATCCGTTTTTCTTTCCATATCTCTCCGCCCTCCTAATCATTTACACTTTTTTTACTGATCAGCAGGTTGATGCAGGTGATCGTAAGCACAATGGCAAACAGCAGAATTGCCGCCGCAGACGCATAGGAAGGATAGCCGCCGCTGTCCCCGTAAAGCATATCATATATATATCCCACAATGGTATTCATCTGTGCCCCATTCAGATCCGTTCCAAACAGCGCCACCACATCACTGTATGCCTTAAAAGCTCCGATAAAGCCTGTGATAATCAGATAAAAAATCATAGGTGAGATCATAGGGAGGGTGATTCTCATAAAAATCCGGAAGCCCGACGTACCGTCCACCCGCGCCGCACGGTAATATTCCTGATTCACCGAGGCAAGGGCGCTGGTCAGGATCAAAATCTTGAACGGCATGACCACCCATATGGTATAAAAGCACAGTACAAACATTTTCGCCCAGTAAGGTCCGTCAATAAAATCTATCGGTCCCTGTCCAAACCAGTGCAGGATCAGGTTGATGAAGCCGTCGGAATACGCCGTTTTTTTAAATAAAATCATAAATACCAGCCCTACCGCCAGGGTATTGGTCACATAAGGCAGAAAGTAAACGGTCTGAAACAGATTCCGCAAGGGTTTTATGGAATTTAAGCCCACGGAGATCAAAAGAGCAATTCCTGTAGACAAAGGCACCGTTATAATCACCAGCAAAAAAGTATTTTTCACCGCCTGCAAAAAATAAGGATCATGAAGCACATAAGCGTAATTGTAAGAGCCTATGCCAAAATAGGTTTGAGAAGCGGAATTATACCCCTCCTCAAAGGAATAAATGAAAACGTCGATCAAAGGGTACACCATAAACGCGCCTAAAAACAAAAGTGCAGGCAGGAGATATAACCAGCCCTTTAAACTGCCATCCCTGAATTTTTTTCTGCTCATAAGCCCCTCTCCTCAAATTGGATTCTTTCCTCTGTCTCCCTGTCAAAAAGAAAGACCTTATGAGGGATAAGAGAAAATCTCACCTCATTTTCCTCCCCCCAAGCCTCCTGCTCCAGATTCAATTTATTCTCAGTTCCAATAATTGCGCGCACCGTAGGATTCAAGGAGGAAGGATTCTCCGACACAATACTGATATCACGCCCCATAACCTCTATTCCCTTCAGCTTGCAGCAAAGAGCGCCCTTCCGGTCGGGCACAAAGCCTTCCGGTCTTACGCCCACATAGACCTCTCCGTCCTCCTCACCTTTTATCTCCAAAACAGGATCCTCTCCTATATAAATCCTGCCTTCCTTTACCCGTCCGTTAAAAAGGTTAATGGGCGGCGTACCCAGAAATTTTGCCACAAAAAGATTTGCAGGGCTGTCGTAAACCTCCTGGGGCTTCCCGATCTGCAACGCCACCCCTTCCCTCATCACTACGATCAAATCGGAAATGCTCATCGCCTCTTCCTGATCATGGGTTACAAAAATAGTGGTAATTCCGGTTTCTCTCTGAATCCTTCTGATCTCCTCCCTGGTTTGAAGGCGCAGGCGGGCATCCAGATTGGAAAGAGGCTCGTCCAGTAAAAGCACCCGGGGCATTTTTACCAGGGCACGGGCAATCGCCACACGTTGCTGCTGACCGCCGGAAAGCTGGCTGGGCTTGCGATCCATAAGCTCGTCAATTTGCACCATTTTTGCCGCTTCCATTGCCTTTTCCAGCATCGCCTCCTTGGAAAGCTTATCCTTTCCCTTTAAATTTTGCAGAGGAAATAATATATTCTGTTTCACAGTAAGGTGAGGATAAAGAGCATAATTCTGAAATACCAGACCAATCCCCCTGTTTTCCGGAGGCAGATCCGTAACGTCATCCCCTCCAAAAAAGATTCTGCCATGGGTAGGCTTTTCCAGACCGCTGATTAGATTCAGCGTAGTGCTTTTCCCGCATCCGGAGGGTCCCAGCAAGCCAATCAGCTTTCCGTCGGGAATTTGAAACGTAAAGTCGTTGACGGCAATCACCTCATGGCGGCTTTTTCTGTCACGGCTGGGGAACTTTTTTGTCAAATTCTGCAATACCACTTCCATCTTACTATCCACACCTTTCCTCAAATGTAATTTCCGGAAATTATTTCATTTCACATTATACTGAAAAAAGAAGAGTATGTCCAGATAAGGAGCCTCTTGCAAATCTCCGCCTATCCGGGCTATAATAAAGCAACAAACTACAGTGAGGTACCTATATGCTTTCCAGGAAAAAAACAATGTCCAAAATAAACTATCTTGAAGACTGGCCTACCCATTATTACGATATTCCCACGCCTTCTCTTAGAAAGGAATATCTTGAACAGGCGATCGCCTCCAATCTGGATCCCGACCATGATCTTTGCCGTATGGAATTACTAAAAAAACGTTTTGGAATGAAAGGGAAAAAAGATTCCGGCGACTCCTTTATGTTCGCCTGGATTATGATCAAATCCGCCGCCCTTGCCGAAGACAACCTTCTCATCAAAAAACAGAAGCGGGAATTAGACAAATATGTAGAAGACCTGTGCCTGCGCAGCTTCGTCTCCGCTTCCCCCGCCATGAAGCAGGTTCTGGAAGAGGAATGGACGGATTTTGCCAGACGTTACATTCTTTCCTGCATCAAGAGCAAAAACTATTCTTCCACTTTTTTCGGTATCATACCTTTGCAATATGAGACAATCGCCAGGAAGCTTGCAGATGAGATTGATCTGGTAACCCGCTTTTATCCCGACATGTTTGACGCGGCACAGGACTTTATTCCTCTTCGCAGGATGTTTATGGACGCTTACTATCAGCTGGTGGACGACGCAGACCTTTATTGGTCGGAATAGACGCCTTCCCTTATTTCAGGAACTCATCCACATCCGTCTGCATTACCTTTTGATAGGGCAGACGGATATACTTTCCCTCCTCCATCTCCAGCGTAGAAATATCTTCTCCCATAGAAAGGGCATAGGCAAGGTTCAGCATACCCAGCGCCTGTCCTTCCCCGTCGTTATAAACGGTTCCGGCAAGCTCTCCGCTTTTCACAGCTTCCAGCCCCACGTCCGTACCGTCGATTCCTACAATGACAGGCCAATCCTCCCGATCTATTTCCGCCGCTTTCAAAGCGTCTATGGCTCCCAGCGCCATATCGTCGTTGTTGGATAAGATTAATTCAATCTGATTCCCATATTCATTTATGATCTGCGCCGTTTTCGTCTGTGCCTGCGCCCTGTTCCAGTTTGCAATGGCATAGGTCAGCTTCTCCACCTCGATGCCTCTGTCCACTATCGTGCTGACAGCATACTCAGTGCGCACAATGGCATCCTGATGTCCCGCTTCCCCCTCCAGCATAACATACTGGAAAACGCCGTCGCCGTTTTTGTCTGCTTCCGGATCCTTACGAAAAGCATCCGCTGCAATCTCCCCCTCCATAATGCCGGATTCGAATGCCTTCGCGCCTACATAGTAAAGCTGGTTCCATCGCTCCAAGTCTTCCGCAACCAATTCCCTGTTAAAAAAGATAACCGGCACATTTTGATTTTCCGCCATGTCAATAATGGTGGTAGGCTCCGTCCTGTCCACCAGATTCACACAGATTACATTGCATCCGTCCCCCAGCATTTCCTCCACCTGGCTGTTCTGGGCGGACTGGGATGCAGAGGCATTATAAACCTCTATGTTGATGGCAATTCCCGTTTCTTCCGATTTTTCTCTTGCATAAACCTTAAAATGCTCCATCAGCTGGGACACAAAGGTATCATACTGATCGTACACCGTAACGCCGATCTTAATGCTGTTAATCTCTTCTTTTGCCGATTTCTGACCGCAGCCTGTAAGCAAAGCTGCCATGCATAAAAAAAATATAACGCTCGTCCTGCCTCTTTTTCTCATATCTTAACCGCTCTCCTACTGAACGATGGGGAAAAGAACCTTTTGATTTTCCTCCTCGTACAGATTTTCCTGATCTATCACCAGATAATCGATCTCCCTGCCCTGCACCTCCGAAAGACGATATTGAATCTGTTTTGCAATCTGCTCCATACTCAAATATCCCATATTAAACTCATTAGGTACCACAAGGGACTGTATCCAGCCCTTATCCAGATAATACACTGCCTTTTCCGAATACCCTACGCCGTAGAGCAGGCAGCTTCCTTTTTCCTCCTCCCCCTTTGTCAGGAGAAAATCCACCGCCAGTTCTGTTTCCTCGTTGCCAAGGGCAATCAAAATGTCCACCGGGTCTGTCTGTGCCTTCTTCGGCAGCAACTCTCTGATCTCCTCCGAATTTCCCTGGAGCGTCCATAAAGGCTCTGCACTTTCCTTTTCCAGCGCATTTTTTACCCCTTCGAGCCGCTGCTGCATGGCAATCTGCGCCTGATTGCCTCCTAAAATACCGATTCTTTTTTCCTTTATTTCAATCTCTGATTTGGCAGCTGCCGTTTCGCCCAATGTAATACCGATGTCCTTATTATCCGGTCCCGTAACTGCATAAACCCCCTGAGGCTCCACATCCGTTTCCAACAGCATTACCGCAATCTGCTGAGAGTCCTGATTTAAATTGTCCAATCCTACACTATCGGAAATCATCTGCAGAATAAGCCCATCGGTGCCGTTTTGAATTTCCCGTTCAATCAACTCCAATTCTTCTCTCTCACTGGCAAATTTGCCGGAAAATACATAATTCATTGTGATATTATTATCCCGTGCCGCCTGTTCCAGTCCTTCCCGCATGGCAATCCAACGGTCGTTATTGCTGTCGTCCACAATCACGGAAACCGTATACGTCTTCTCCTGTTTCCCGGTGCCCAGCATCTCATAGGCAGTTCCCACAATCACAATCACCAATACCAGCATCAGCAGTCCAAAATATAATTTATTCCTGTTCATCCGCCTGATCTCCTTTCGGCTGCCTTTCTCTGCTGCCCTCCAGCTGTTCCACCGTTTCGGGCAGATAGGGAATGCCTGGCAGATGAATCCTTACCGTGGTTCCCTCGTCCGGGCAGCTCTCGATCTCCAATCCATAGGCTTCCCCAAACCGGAGCCTGATCCGGTTGTGAACGTTAATCAAGCCCACGCCTGAGCCATGGCTGCGCACCCTGTTATTTTCCGTCAAAAGCTGATCCACCGTTTCCCTGGTCATACCCAGTCCATTATCCTGAACCTCAATATAAATGTCCTCCCCTTTCCGATAACCCTGTACAAGGATCTCGCCGTCCCCGTCCATATATTCCACGCCATAGTAAATGGCATTTTCCAAAAGGGGCTGTATCACCAGTTTTACCGTACAATAAGAAAGAATATCCTCATCTACTTTAAAGTCCACGGTAAAAATATTTTTATAACGAATCTTCTGAATATTCATATAATTTCTGGCATGTTTGATCTCATCCCCAATGCTGATAATCGTTTTCCCCTTACTTAAACTGATTCTGAACAGACTTGCCAGCTGGGTGATCATAAAAACAGCGTCCTCATAGCGCTCTCCTTCGATCATCCAGACAATAGAATCCAGGGTATTATACAGGAAATGGGGATTGATCTGGGACTGAAGGGCGTCCAGCTCGCTTTTTCGCTTCTCCTCCTGCTCCACCACAATATCCTGCATCAATTGTTTCAGCTGTTCCACCGTAGAACGCAGGGTTTTGCCAAGATGCTCAACCTCCATGGTGCCGCCCACATAAATATTGGGATTCATATTTCCCGATTCCCACTCCTTCACAGAATCGTTCAACTTCTGTAAGGGCTTAACGATATTTGCCGACACCAGCTGATTCAAAATAATGGTGGCGAGAATCAAAAGCGCCGCCAGCATAATGACAAACATTCTGGTTCCATACAATCCCATGTTGATGGAGCTTACCGGAATCACGCTGACAATTTTCCACCCGGTATAGCTGACGGTTTTCACTGTAATCAACCGCTTTTCCCCCTGGAAAACCTCCTCATGGCTCCCGTCCAGATAATCTGCCGCTTCCAGATTATTCTCCTCAAAAAGGCTGGTATAGATCAGCTTTTGCTTGGGGTGATAGATAATTTCCCCGTTGCTGTCCATCAAATACACATATTCCGATGAATTATCTGTGTTTGCCTTGGTAAAAATCTGCTCGATACTACTGTAATTCATATCCACCAGCAACATTCCCAGGGTGGAATTTCCATTGTTTGTCAGTTCCACCGCCCTGCTCAACGAAACCACCCAATAATAACGATAGCTGGTGTTGTCAAAAAGATTCTGCACATGAGGCGTTGAAAAATGAATATTTTCCATCTGCTCCATGGCGTTCACAAACCATTCCTGATTGGTGATGTCTGAATTTCCCTTTTCTGTGGCAACAGGCGCCGCAGCCACCAGCCTGCCGTCATTGGTGTAACAGGCAATGCTGATCAGATTGTCCTTGTTTGCCTCATATAACAGATTCATCTCCGCATCCATGGTCTCCTGGGCAAGATCCGTGTTTTTAATTACACTGTAATACATGGCGTCGGAAATACGGCGCATACCCCTTAAATAGGTTTCCAGCTTAATGGAGGTCTGGTTTAAGAGAGACTCCGCATTTTCCACCATCATCTCCTGCATTTGATTCACAAAACGATTGTATAAGGTCACCGTCAAAAGTCCCATGCTGCACACGGAAATGATCGTAAAAGACACCACGATCGTCATCTGAATGGATCTGGCGCGGGTATGGATTTTCAAATATGAAATTAACCGTATATAAAGCTCTTTCATTTTCTTCATTTTTGTTCCAGCTTATCCGCCTTATATTTTGAGGGAGACATTCCAAACCGTTTTTTAAAGGCATAGCTGAAATAATTGGGATCCGAATAGCCTACCTTTTCCGCAATAATATACGTTTTTTCTCCCTTTTCCAGCAAAAGTTCCACCGCCCGGTTCATCCGGTAGTCTGTGAGGAAATTGATAAAAGTTTTCCCTGTTTCCTTCTTAAATACCGTGGAAAAGTATGCTGCGCTGACGCTCAGATAGCTGCAGATCACCTCTATACTCAACTCCTGATCGCCGTAATGCTCCTCCACATATTCAATTGCTCTGGTCACAAAGGACTTTGTGGTATCCTGCCGTTCATGAAGCACCTGGCTCCGCATTCCAATACAGATTTTCTCTAACCATTCCTGCAGCGCCTGGGTAGACTCCAGCTGCAATACCTGATGGTATGCATCTTCCTCGCCCCCAAAGATCTCATCGGGATTGATCTGATTGTTTGCACAAAAACGGAACAACTCCGTTACCAGTTCCATAAGCAAAAGCCTGTATTTCTGCAAAGACATCTTTGATCCTTCGATCCGCGCTGTCAGTTCGCCGATCCCTTCCTTCAGCTTCTGCTCCTCTCCCATTTTAATTTCCTTCAGAATCCTTTGGATATACGGCTCTTCCCAGGGCATGTCCACATTCTCCTGGGGATCGATCTCCGCAATATTAATCGCCCTTGTATTACCGTACAGCACCCGATAGGAAACCGCATTCTGCGCGCCCTGATAAGACTGCTGCAACTCTCCGGGCAGCCCACAGATATGCCCGATTCCCGCCGTCACCCTTGCGTTGCAAATACGCTTTGCCATGCGGCAGATTTTATCCATTGTATCTGTAAAAGCGGCGCAGGACTCCTCATCCGGCAGCTGGGTAACCACCAGAATATCCCCAAGGTAAATCAGAACCCTGCTGTCCCACACCCGTTCCAGCTGTTCTTCCACCAGCTTTCTCACAGAAAGGGTCTGTAACAGGGGATCGATAGACGATGCTTCCCCTGCCGGAGTAGAACTGATGTGAAGAATGGTTGCTACATAATAGGGTCCTTTCAAATTGATCTGATAATTGGCTGCATACTTCTCAATCTGATCCTCAGAGATCCTCCCGTCCATCAAAGAGATAAAAAAGTTTTCCTGGAGTACCGGCAGGCTTTCCAAATAATATTCCCGCAGCTTGTCTATATTTCTTTTCTCGTCCAGCTCCCTGTCCAGATTGATCTTAAGCCTTTCAAATACTTCCCGAAGCTCGTTGGCATTAATCGGCTTTAAGATATACTCCTCCGCTTCCACTTTAATCGCTTCTCTGGCATAATCAAACTCATCGAATCCGGAAAAGATAATCACCTTGGTTTTCTGATAAAGCTCCTTCAGCTTTTTGCAAAATGTCAGTCCGTCCATGTAGGGCATTTTGATATCCGTCATCACAACGTCTACCTGCAGCTCCTCCGCCATTTCCAATGCCTCCACTCCGTTCCGGGCATACCCTGCGATCCGAAAGCCCATACTTTCCCAATCCAGCTTTTTCATAATCACCTGGAAAACTTCTTCCTCATCATCCACCAATAATACCGAATACAGGCTCATCTTGCTTTCCAACCCTTTCCCAGCACATGCTTTTTATGCTCCGTACTTGTCGCTCACCTTCTTCCAGAGCACCCCCATAATCAGCGTACAGCTGATGATCTCAGCCACCGCCGCGTAAACATTGATAAAAAACAAAACCGTCATGACCAGCGTCCCTATCCCGAAAAAAAGGATTAAGAGCCCCCCTGCTCTGGCATACCTTTTTTCATCCTTAAGGGGTCCCTTGTTTTTGCCCCTGATTCCGTCCGCTTTCTGAACGACCAGCAGATAAATACCATAAACCATACATATAGCGAACAAAAGCAGCGGTATCCCCGCCTGATTTAAAATAATTTCCGGTGTCATTTTCCCACTGTCTCCTTCTGCAATTTCCTGCCATTGAGTAAAATAGCGGTTGGACATAACATTCCAACCGCTATTATTATAGACGATTTATTATTTCTTTGCTACATACTTTCTAATATCAAGTGAAATAGCAACATAAATTACAACGCCTATTGCAATGAACTGTGCATTTGCATCCACGCCCAGGTACTGCAGCGCCACCTTCAGCAGCTCAAATACCGCAACGCCGATAAATGCCGATGATACCTTACCACGTCCGCCGGTAACGGATACGCCGCCGATGGTACATGCCGCGATCGCTTCCATCTCATAACCATATCCGGTCTGAACGGACACGCCGCCTGCTTTAGCGCCAAGCATAAAGCCCGCAAGCCCGTACATAGCTGCCGCTTTCATGTAAACCAGTATCAGATTTTTCTTTACCGGTACGCCTGCAACTTCCGCTGCCTGGGCATTGCCGCCGATGGCATACATATATTTTCCATGACGGGTCATGTTAAAAATAAACCATGTAATTGCCGCAACAATCAGAGCGATCCAGATCAGATAGTTGATTCCCAGGAATTTTCCGCCGGCCACATTGGTGTACTCCTTAACGTATCCTCCAAGAGGCGTTGCGTTGGTGTAGATCATGTTGATACCATAAACGATCTCCATCATGGCAAGGGTTGAAATAAAAGGCGGTACACTCAAATATGCAATGAAAAATCCTGTGATTGCGCCAAAAACCGAGCAGATCAGCATAACGATCAGCGCTACCAGAAATACATTCATAGGCTCCATATCCGGGAAAAACTTACCGGAGTAATCCATACGTTGTAAAAGGGTACCGGCAATACATGCGCCAAAACCGATCATACGTCCGGCTGACAGATCGCAGCCGCCGGTGATAACGCATCCTGCAATACCAAGGGCGATTACCAGACGGGAACTCATATTCATCAGAATATTCATCAGATTTCCTGTGGTAAAAAAGTTGCTGGATGTAAGACCTGTATAAATAACCAGAATAAACATAACAATGATTACGCCATTGTTAATGATAAAATCTTTTAATTTCTGTTGCTTTGTTTTAGTCATTTTTTTCTCCTCCCGAATCAGAATTGTGTTGCATAGCTCATAACTTTCGCCTGTGTCATGTCCTCGGGTTTATCGATCTCGCCGGTAAGTTTACCGTTACACATAACGCAAACCCTGTCCGCCATACCAAGAAGCTCCGCCATTTCCGAAGAAATCATGATAATCGCTTTCCCCTGCTTTGCCAGATCATTCATGATCTCATAGATCTCATGCTTGGCGCCTACGTCGATACCACGGGTAGGTTCATCCATGATCAGCACATCCGGATCGTTCGCAAGCCATCTGGATACGATAACCTTCTGCTGGTTACCGCCTGACAAGTTTGCAATATGTTCCTTCATGCTGGGCGTCTTAATACTCAACTTTTTGATATTGTCATCCACAATCTTGTTAATATCCTTATGGTTTAACACAAATCCTGCCTTCAGAAATTTGTTGTACACCGATATGCCTACATTATCCTTAATGGAAAGGCATCCGAAAATACCATTTCCTCGACGGTCCTCTGTAATCAGTCCAATTCCGGCATTCATGGCATCGATAGGATGCTTGATCTTCAACTTCTTACCATTCATATATATTTCGCCGGAGGCAACATTACGTATTCCAAAAATCCCTTCCATTAACTCGGTTCTCTGTGCCCCTACCAGACCGCCAAACCCCAGAATCTCTCCCTTCCTCAGGGTAAAACTTACATTCTGGAAAGATTTACTGTGAATGGAGGAAAGATTTTTCACCTCCATAATCACCTCGCCCGGCGTACTCTCCTTTGGAGGATATACGTTGGTCAGCTCACGTCCCACCATCTTGGTGATGATCTGATCCGTTGTCATTTCCGCCGCCGGCCAGGTTCCTACATATGTACCGTCACGCATAACCGTTATATCGTCGGCAATGCGCTTGATTTCATCCATTTTATGTGAAATATAAACCATGGTAACGCCCTTTTCGCGCAAATCGTTCATAATGCGGAAAAGCGCCTCCACTTCGTTATCCGAAAGGGAAGAGGTAGGCTCGTCAAAGATTACCACCTTTGCCTGCTGGGAAACCGCCTTGGCTATTTCCACAGACTGCATTTGCCCGATGGACAGACTCCCCAGCTGTGCCTTGGGATCAAAATCCATCTTTACTTCCTTTAACCACCTCTCTGTTTCAGCGTACATGGTTTTATGATCGATCAATTTTAAAGGTCCAAATTTTTTGATGGGGAATCTCCCAAGAAACAGGTTTTCCCCAACGCTTCTTGCAGGTACCGGCTGTAATTCCTGATGTACCATTGCAATTCCGTGTTTCATTGCCTCATCCGGATTGTTTACTTCAATTTTCTCACCATCCAGGTAGATCTCCCCCGCATCCATTTTATAGATACCAAAGAGGCATTTCATCAGAGTTGATTTTCCTGCACCGTTTTCTCCCATCAGTGCATGGACTGTTCCTGGACGAAGCGATAACTGTACGTTGTCAAGCGCCCTAACGCCGGGGAACGATTTACATATCCCCTTCAGCTCCAGTTTATACTCAGCCATTTTGCTCCTCCTTCTGTCTTATTTCTGTAAACCCATAAGAAAAAATTGGTGCGGGTGCTGTGCTGGCACCCGCACCTTTTTAATACCTCATTCTGTCAACCGGTTATTATTATTTAACCATGTCAAGAATTTCCTGTGCATTGTCCTGGGTTACTTTTACATAATCACAACCAATGTAGTTGTCATTGCCTTCGCCGTTGATGAAGCGGATAGCTGCATCTGCTGCACTGTGAGACTGTGAGAAGTGATCGTTAAATACAGTACCTGTCATGGTTCCTGCAAGAACGTTCTCTAATGCTTCTGACAATGCGTCAACGCCTACAAGGTAAATGTCTGTTCCCACCTTACGTCCTGCTGCATCAATTGCCTGCAGAGCGCCAAGTGCCATTGCGTCGTTGTTACAGAAAACAACTTCTACGTCTGTGGTATACTGTCCTAAAGCGTTTGCAACGATCTGCTGTGCTTCAGCCTGCTGCCAGTTACCAACCTGATCGGAAAGGCACTCTACTTCCAGACCTGCGTCTGTAAGAGCCTTTACGGAGAACTCTGTACGATACTGAGCGTCAACGTTTTCAGGATCGCCTTCTACCATGATGTACTGGATCTTGCCGTCGCCGTTTAAGTCAACTGCTTCAAGACCAAGGTCAACGATCATTTCGCCCTGCATGGTACCTGACTGACGGGCGTCGCATCCAACGTATGTTACGTTCCAGCCATTGTCTGCCCATCTCTGCTCTTCATCTTTACTGGGCTCACGGTTGATGTATACAAGAGGAATACCTGCTTCAACAACCTTATCTGTGATGGTTTCTGCTGAAGATGAGTTAACAGGGTTGATAATCAGAACGTCTACCTTATCATTGATAAAGTTATCGATCTGTCCTGTCTGCGTAGCCTGGTCGTTCTGACCGTCAACGATTGTGATATTGTCTTTTGAGAATCCCTGAGCAATCAGGTAATTTTCAAGTTCTGTACGGAACAGTGTCATGAAGTTATCAGAGAACTGATAAATACATACGCCTACTTTTTTGCTGGCAAGATCGCCGCCTGCTGCTTCTGCTGTAGCGTCAGCTGCATCTGCTGCTTCTGCAGGAGCTGCATCCTCTGCTTCCGGAGCCGCTTCTTCCTGTGCTGTATCTGCAGGAGCTGCTGCTTCCTCAGTTTTGCTGCCGCATCCTGTAAACAGGGTAGCAACCATGGCTGTTGCAAGAATTACACCAATAATTTTCTTTTTCATGTTTGAAAATCCTCCCTTGTTATTTGGTATCTTTCTTTGTTACAAAATGCATTATATCAGTCAGATTTTCAAAACAACATATAAAATTCTTCTCTCTTCCTTAAAAATCCTTCTTTCTTTTTGTGTAAACCGTATATTTTTCGTTCTTTTTCGCAAAATCATTAGTAACTTTTGTATGTTTTTTCCTTAATTTGGCGGTTTTGAGATAAAAAAGAAATGCTTTATGCACAAAAATGAATCATATACCCATCCTGGGATCTGGAGACAGCCAGAAGAGAATAAAGCTGCAGGGGCTTAAGGCATCCACAGGCGGCTAAAAATATGCTCCTGTATTCCGATACTCCCCAGGCTGAGATTGCTTCCATTCTCGCCTTCAACTCCCAGAGCCACTTTATCCAGGTTTTTCAGAAAACCTATGGCATGACGCCTAAGAAATACCGGGAGCGGTATTTTGAATCCGCCTTTCAGCGCAGCGGACTGTCGGAACGATATCGTTCATAAAAAGAAGACACTGAAAACAGAATCCATTTTCAGTGTCCCCCGTTTTGCTTCCTGGTCGACTCTCTTTCTGTCACCAGAGGAAGCGTACAGTAAAACTGTATTTGCAGGTTTGGTTTTTTCATCTTATTGAGAATCAGTTTCCCTGCCTGTATGCCCATATCATACACGTCGATATTGATTACTGTCAGTTTAGGTTTCAGTATCCGGGAAAAAGGATAATCGTCAAAGGTCAGCACTCCCATGTCTTCCGGTATTCTTATCCCATGCTCCTTCAATGCATTCACACATCCGTAGGCAATATAGTTGTTTGCACAGATAATCGCATCAGGGAGATTATGGCTTTCCAGAATCTGCTCCGTCATCTGAAATCCACTGTCGCAGTCAGACTCGCCATACTTCAGATGGTAACGGGGCACGATCACATCATATTCCTTTAATACCGACAGAACCCCTTCCAGCCTGTGCGCGGATATTTTATCCTCATCGGTCCCTCCTACAAAGGCAAGAGATTGATAGCCGCATTGGAGAAGATAATTTGCCGCCATCTCGCCAGCCAGTTTATTGTCAATATCCAGCCAGCAGAAATGGCTTGCAAAGTCAGGAAGCCCCAGAACGATATGGGGAATTTCCTTATACCGTATCATTTCATCCAGTTTTCTGGAAATAATGGAAGCGTGAATCACCACGCCGTCCGCCATTTTACTTTCAAACACTTCCTTCACAAAGTCCGGCGCTTCTTCGGGCAAAATGCTTTTGACTCCCAGAAGATACCCTTTATTGCCCAATGCCCGCTCCAGTCCCGCCATGATCTCGAACATATGGGGATTGGAAAATCCCGCGTTTTCCCCCAAAGTCGTGAGAAACAATACCTGCCTTGTGCTCTGTCTTGCAAAATTCCTGGCGCGGAGGTTTGGGTGATAGTTCAGTTCTTCCATCGCCCAATGCACCTTATCGATGGTCTTTTGAGAAATAGAATAAGAACCGTTTATCACCTTGGACACCGTCGCTATGGAAGTGCCTGCCAGATTTGCAACATCCCTGATCGTAGCCGCCAACTTATTTTCTCCTTATACTCTCGCCAGTACAAACCCCATAGGCAGGAGACTTTTTTCTTTGGCATTTTCTCCTTCAACCCCCTCCTGCCAGAGAATCTGCGCATTCATAAACGCCTGTGGCAGTCTGCTCCTGTGGTGGTTTCCATTAATCGCTATCACAAGTTTATCAGAAACAGTCTCCCTTGCATAGATATAAAGCCGATCCCCCTTATCCGCTTTTATGGTTCTGTACTTACCCTTTCTCAATGCTTCACATTCTCTTCTAAACCCAATTGCTTTTTTGTAAAAAGCAAATAACCCGTCTTTTTCTTTTCCCCACGGCATTGCTGCTCTGTATTCTTTCTCCAATATTCCGCCAATTCCTCTTTCATCTCCATAAAATATCGAGGGAATTCCCGGGAACGTCATCTGAAATAACACCGCCAGCTTGTACCGCTTCTCATCATTGCCACACAGGGATAAAAACCTGCTCACATCATGACTGTCCAGCAAATTCAACTGTGCGTAAACCGTCTGTTCTCTGTACCGCATCCGCATATTGGTCACTCTGCCGTCAAATTCAAAGGCATCGATACTTTCCTCCGCAAAGAAACGCCTGCAATGCTTTCTGAAATCATAATTCATTGTAGAATCAAACTTTTTTCCATCCAGCCAGTGGCGCGCCGTTTCCCATACTTCCCCGATCAAAATGGCATCCCTGTTTACCTCCTTCGCCGCCCGGTAAAAGCAGTTCCAGAATTCATCATTCACTTCACTTGCCACATCCAGCCTCCACCCGTCGATCTCATATTCCCTTAGCCAGTATTGGCACACCTGATAGAAATATTGAATCACCTCCGGATTTTGACCATTGAGCTTGGGCATCATCCTCTCATACCCAAAGCATTCATATTTCGGATATTCGTTGCTGTCCTCCGGCCTTATCACCGGAAAGTCCAGATGATAGAACCAGTCCTTATAGCGGGAAGCCTTCCCTTTTTCCACCACATCATTGAAAGCAAAAAATTTCCAGCCACAGTGATTAAATACGCCGTCCACAATAACCTTTATCCCATTCTCATGATAAACCTTTACCATCTCTTTAAATTCTTCATTGGTGCCAAAGCAGGGATCAATGTGAAAATAGTCTATCAAATCATACTTGTGATACTCCCCCGCCGCAAACACTGGATTGATATAGATAGCATTGACTCCCAGATCTTTCAGATAATCTACATTTTCCAAAATGCCCCTTATGGTTCCTCCCAGTTTCCCGTGAAAAAAATCACCTTGTATCTCTTTTTCTACCGGCTCTAAAGAAATAAATTCCCTGCCTGTTGCAAAGCTGTCCGGAAAGATATTATAAATAACCGCATCCTTTGCCCACTCAGGGGGCTTTACAAGATCAGCCCTGTGATGAAAAGGAAACTGGTAATACTCCGATCTGTCGTCGACACAGGCATTCATAAAGCAATCCCCGTAATACAACACTCTTTCATCTTCCCCTATCAGCTCAAAATAATAGTTGATTCTTTTGTAGGGATGCTCCAGCGTAATTTCATAATAATCAAAGTACTCATCAGATGCCGCCACTGTCATTTCCCGTTTTGAAAAGATAACCGGAGTCTGGCGGCATGCTCTGTCTCCAAAATATAAATAACATTGTTTCAGGTCTTCTCTTCCACAGCGGAGTCTGAAGGTCACATGCTCTTCATCCGCTCCATAGGCATATTCCGACATGGGAATATGTAATACCGCGCTTCTGTTCATTTAACCCTGTCCTTTCCTTAACCCTTTACACCTCCGGATGTAAGCCCTGACGCCATATTCTTTTGCAGGGCAAAAAATATAACCAAAATGGGAAGAGACACTACAAGGGCTGCCGCTGAAAATACCGGCCAGCTTCCGCTCGTCTCGTTCGCCTGCAGGGAATATAAGCCTGCTGCCAGCGTGTAAGCGTCCTCTCCTGTCATAAAATTAATTGCAAAAATGTACTCATTCCAGACATAGATCAATACCATCATG
This sequence comes from Lachnospiraceae bacterium UBA7093, assembly GCA_002492465.1. Lineage (GTDB taxonomy): Bacteria > Bacillota > Clostridia > Lachnospirales > Lachnospiraceae > Suilimivivens. The sequence continues at coordinate 33,389 of DKYT01000036.1, forward strand.
GCAGTTACAGCAATGGCAGGCTTTGCCAAAGGCAGTACGATCTTCATAACAATCTGAATAGGACTTGCGCCGTCTATCATGGAAGCTTCCTCGATCTCAACGGGAATGGTGTCAAAATACCCTTTCATATTCCACAGCGCAAACACTGCCATGGTTCCCGTATACACAATGATCAATCCCATTCTTGTATTGATCAGCCCCATGGGGCTAAGCAGCTTATAAAGCGCCGTCATGGAAAGTAGAGAGGGAAAAGCATATAGCAGAATAAGAGTTTGCAGAATCCCGCTTCTCCCCGGAAATCTCTTTCTTGAAAAAATATACGCTGCCGGAATGCCTGTACACAGAGAAACTGTCACCGTAACCCCAGCCAGGAGCAAGCTGTTTTTCAGCCACAAAAGCACCGGCTCCTCCACAAATACTTTTCGATAGTTTTCCAGCGTTATCCTTTGAGGTATAAAGGAAAAATCGGAACCCAGCAGACTATTCTGTTCATTAAGCGACACCGAAAATGCGTATAAAATCGGTACCAGCGTTGCAAAGCATACTACTATCAGCAAAAGATTTATCAGTAGTAATTTTCCCTTTTCCTTCCACTCTTTCCCTTTCATCAGACTTCCTCCTTCGGCTTCCGGTTGATCACATAAGAAAAGATAATCAATATCACAAAGATCACTATGGACACAGCGGAGCTGTAGCCGTAATTATTTGTGATAAAAGCATTTTCATATGCATAAGTCAGAATCGTATGAATGTGCGCCCCTGTTTTGGCTCCTGCCTGCTGGGTCATCAGATAAATCACATCGAACTGCTTAAAGGTGGTAAAGATCGTGATGATCACCGAGGGCGCGATGATCGGTCTGATAGAGGGAATAGTGATATATACCGTCCTTTCTATCCACCCCGCCCCATCCAGCAGCGCGCTTTCATAAAAGCTCTGATCCACACTTTGGAGCGCGCCGTCAATAATAGTAATCATGAAGGGAAGCGCAAGCCATAAGTTTACGACGGTACAGCAGATAAAGGCAATTCCGTCCCCTGCCAGCCACTTTATCGGCGAAAATCCCAGTTTTTCCATCCATTGATTGAGAAGCCCAAACTGAGAATTGAACATTCCTGTTTTCCACAGCAAAATAGACACATAGCCGGGCATTGCCCAGGGAAAGACCAACAGCGTCCGATAAAGATTCCTCAGTCTTAATCCCTTGGTATTTAAAAGACTTGCCAGCACATAAGCTATGACCAGCTGTAATACCATATTTACCACTGTCCATAAAATCGTCAAAAGCAGCGCCGGGATAAAACCACTGTCAAACACCAGCAGCGCTTCCCGGTAATTTTTCAATCCGATCAGATCATAGGTGAACCAGTGATAAACATTCATATTGGTCAGGGAGATATACCCTGTGTAAATAATCGGAAATATCACGATCAGGCAGATCAGCAGCAACGAAGGCATCGACCACAAGTAGGAAAACAATATGGTATTTTTCTTTTTTGTCTTTAACGGCTTCATTATAATTCCTTTCCCGCACAAACTCCTGTATCACTGCATTTTATCGATCAGTTCTTCCGCCTTTTTCTGTGCCGCCTCGCAACTTTCCTTCACATCCTGTCCGCTCATATTAATATTCACAAGCATATCCGCCGCCACCGTCCACATAATATCCATTTCCGGGCAGTTTGGCATGGGAATCGTATTTTCAGCAGTTTCCCGCATAGCCATAACCACATCGTCCGAAATCACTTCTTCAGCCTCATAGCATGCCTTCACTGCCGGCGCACAGCCGCTGACCTTTGCCAATACAATTCCTACTTCCGGCTGCATCAGCGCATCCAAAACCTTCTTTACAGTATCCGTTTTATTTTCAGCCGCATATTTCAGAACCTGCACTCCCTGTACCCCCATATAAGGAGAAACAGGAATTCCGCTTTCGTCGATCACAGGCATAGGGGCAATGCCAAGATCCATCCCTGCCGCCCTTGATGCGGATACCAGCCATGGACCTCCAATTGTGGAATGTGCCTTTCCTTCCTGGAATAAAGTATTCACCGTAGCATATTCGCTTTCGCCGGGCATCAGCTCTACGAACTTTTTATGATACTCCATTGCCGCCATGGTTTCCGGCATATTCAGCCCCGGTTTTCCTTCCCCGTTCATGATATATCCACCAAATCCATGGATCCATCCGGCGCTGTAATAAGCTGTACTGTGCTGTTCCACAAACCCATAATGCCCTCCATGGGTTTTTTCCTCCATATAGGCATATAATTCTTCCGTGGTTTCAGGTACTTTCTCATCCGCCATATACAAACGATTATACATAAAAAGCAAAGTTTCGAAATAAATCGGTAACTGATAAATTTCTCCTTTGTAAGACGCCGCATCTAAAGTAATTCCTACACAGGCATTTTCCAGTTTCTCCTTCGCTATCAGCTCCGTAATAGGTTCCAGTATGCCCATTTCTGCATAAACTCCGATCTTATCATGGGCAAAAAAGTACAGATCGGGCGCCGCTTTGGGGTCATTTCCTACCATCTTAAGCGCTTCCGTAAGATTGCTCTTATATTCCAGCCGTATGTCAACCTCCGGCAGGGAGTTTTGCAGTTCCGTCAGCAGCGCTTCCGCCACCGCCTCCTCTTTATCATGCCAGATTACAATGATGTTCCTTTCTTCTTCTGTCAGTCCCTGGCTTTTTCCGCCGCAGCTGCATAATAATCCCATAAGCATTACAATTGACAATAACGATGCGATTATCCTCTTCATTTTACCCCAGCCTTTCCTTCCTATTATTTCTTTTTCTTCTTTACAAAGAGAACTGCCAATGCCGCAACCGCAGCACAGATCACAACGATACCTGCTATCATGCCTGCATTTGATCCTTTTTCTACGCTTTCTACCGACTGATCCGGTTCTTCCTGCGCTGTTTCTTCTTCAGAAGATACCGTTTCATTTTCCTCCGTCGTTTCTTCTTTGCTTTCCTGGGGCGCTTCTGTCAGGATCGCTTCATATGCGACCTCATACTCTTCCGGTCCGGAAATTACGATCCACACGTCCTTAGCCGTTTCCACAGAAATATCGCTGGTCTGCACTTCTCCCTCGCTGGCGCTTACGATAATTGAGTTAATCCATCCCGGCGCCTGCAATGTAAGCCATCCCTCTTCGCCTTCCACAAAAGCTTCTCCCGGCCATGAGGTAAAGGCATTCGTTCCGTCCGGCGCGGACCATGCCCACAGACAGGGAACTGCCCAATCTCCAGGCACCTTTACTGACACATTGATATCTGGCACCTGAACTGCATTGGGATCGTCATAGGTGAAATCAAAACTGCCGTCCTCTGCAACGGTAATCCATACTTCCGCCGGATCAGTGGAGATTACTTCTGTCTTTTGCCCCTCTTCGCCACCACTGATAACAAAAGCCGCCTGCTTTACAGGTACTCTTCCCGTATGCCATTCATCATCGCCCGCCTTCAGCGCTTCACCCACAGTTCCTTCATCACCTGTGCCATCCAGTGTAAAAGCTGGCGTCTGCCAGCTGTCCGGCAGGCTCACATGAATTTTAAATTTTTCCACATATGCAGGAATTTCTCCTTCTGTCAATGGATCGTAGGAAATTTCCACATCTTCCATATCTTTTATTGTAATCCACACATTTCCGCCTTCCGATATCAATTCTCCTGTCTGAATTTCCTCACCGGCGCTTACGATCATATGATTTGCCCAGGAAGGCACCCATATATAATACCAGCCTTCATTGGCAGGGTCTGCTTCCATTTCTCCTCCCGGCCATGCGGTAAAAGCATTATTCCCCTCTTCATCCCATGCCCAAAGGAAAGGATCCATCCAATCCTCCGGAGGATTCACATAAATAATACTCCTTTCCTCCTCCGCCCTTGCCCCTATGGGCATCCAAAGTACAAACATCATTATAAACGCAAATAAAACCATCATCCATTTGTTTAATCTCTTTTTCATAAGAATCCTCCTTTTCTTAGCTCCTGTTTACAAAGAAAGTTTAACATTATGCCCCCTTTACAACAATTGATTTTTAAGTAAACGCTTTCCCAGTTTTTTGCATTATTTTTACAAGTTTGTACCGATATTTTTTGTGCATAAAGGATATTTTTTGACGTTTTTTCCCCGATTAGCAAAATCTTTGTGAAAAATATACAAATTGGTTTCTTTCATTTTCCCTGATATGGTATCGTAATGCAATTACTGTTAGCTAAAACTGCCCCGCCGGATATGACGCTTTCAAAAGCATCTTATCCAGCAGGGCAGTTACTTATAGCATAGTATATTCTATCTTATTTTTTATTCCCCATATACCTCTTTCCAGTCCACATAGGCTTTTTTGCCAATGCTATGATAGTATACCAACAAAAGGAAGATTGCCGTCAGGGCAAAAAGCTTTCTCACTTTTCCGCCCCGCTTTGCCCACTCTACAAGCCGGGAAACAAGCTCTCTCTTTGTTTCCTCCGTCATGCCTCGCCTGCGGTCTGCAAAATACAGAAGCAGATAGGTAAATCCTGCGATCATCGTAAGGGTTGCGTACAATTCAAGGGGCGTAACGTCTCCCGTTTTAGGCTCATTGTCCTTTCCGGAATTTGCCTTTGCGCCGTCGTTTTCCTTCCCTTCATTCAATTGCCCGCTTCCGGCTCCCCCATTTCCATCCTTGTAAACGATCGCATAAGTTGAGAATCGGTCTGTCTCTATGGTAATCGTTTCGTCGCTGTCATCCAGATCATTTAAAATTTCCGTTACGCCTTCATGCACACGCACCACTGCAAAGATCCTTGTCTTTGAAGCATCCGTGTTTACCAGATCATCCGGTACCATAATCGTGACTGTAATCTTCTTTGCAGTTTCCGGTATATCAATGCGGTTTTCACCAATGAGTTTATACAGGCTGATGTCAAGATACTGTCCAAGAGCAAATCCCTGTACTTCCGTATTGTCCGTCAGCGCTGCTTCCACAAGGGTTCTATCTTCCCTGTTGACATTAACTGACGCCTCCTTCACATCCAGGACGATCTTAATGTCGGTTCCTTTTTCCACCTGCCCTTTTTCTGCCTCCGTGAGAACGATGTCGGCAAGTTCCCCCACCGGTGTGGAAATTTGGGTTTCAAACGTTCTTCCGTCTGTTTCTACCTCCTTTTCAATCTTTCCCGTCTTTTTACCCGGCTGATTTTTCCCATCCGTCCCGCTGCCGGCTCCGGGCTGATTTCCATCGTCCGGCTGACTTCCGCCGCCCGGCTTGCTGCCGCTCTCTGCATTATTTCCATTCCCCGGCTGTTTTTCATCATCCGGCTGATTTCCGCCGCCGATCGCCGGAATGGTCAGGCTGATTGTTACGGTCTTTTTTTCGTTTCCGCTTTGAATGGTTATGCTCACACGGATGCTTCCATCTTCATTTGCAGTGGCGTCCGTTTTGGTAATATCCTCCACCGTTACGTTAGCGTCTGTAATGTCTACGCCGCTTAAAGCTTCATTTATTGCATCTTTCACATTCTCCGTATTGGTGTCGTTTCCTGAAGTATTTCCATCCAGCACATCCTGTACGGTGTTCTGTATAATATCCTCCGCCTCATCCACCTTTTCCTTGTCTGTCTTGGGCAGTTTCGGTATGGACTCGTTAATCGTTACGGTTTTCGTTTCCTCTCCGCTTTGAATGGTCACGGTTACGCTGATACTTCCATCTTTACTTGTAGTGGCATCCGTTTTGACAATGTCTCCTACCGTCACTCTTACGCCCTCAAGACCAGTTCCATCCAGCGCATTGCCCAACGCTTCCTCTACTGCGCGTTTGATACTATCCTGATCAGCGTCATTTCTGTTGTTTTCACTCAGTATATCCTCTACTGTGCCCTGTACAATGCTCTTTGCACCATCCACCTTTTCTTCGTCTGTCTTGGGCAGCTTCGGTATGACCTCGCTAATGGTTAAAGTCCTTGTCTCATCTCCGCTCTGAATGGTCACAGTTACACTGACGCTTCCATCTTTACTCGTAGTGGCATCTGTTTTTACAATATCTCCCACTGTTACCGTTACATCCTCAAGATCAGTTCCGTCCAGCGCATTGCCCAGCGCTTCTTCCACGGCGCGCCTGATATCGTCCTGATCAGCGTCATTTCGGTTATTTTCACTCAGTATATCTTCTACTGTGCTTTGTACAATGCCTTTCGTCTCATCCGCCTTTTCTTCGTCTGTCTTGGGCAGCTTCGGTATGGTCTCGCTAATGGTTACGGTTCTTGTCTCCTCTCCGCTCTGAATGGTCACGGTTACACTGATACTTCCATCTTTGCTTGTGGTAGCATCTGTCTTGACAATATCTCCTACTGTTACCGTTACATCCTCAAGATCAGTTCCGTCCAGCGCATTGCCCAACGCCTCCTCCACGGCGCGTTTGATGTCTTCCTGATCAGCGTCATTTCTGTTGTTTTCACTCAGTATATCCTCTACTGTGCCCTGTACAATGCCTTTCGTCTCATCCGCCTTTTCTTCGTCTGTCTTGGGCAGCTTCGGTATGACTTCGTTAATGGTTACGGTTTTCGTTTCCTCTCCACTCTGGATCGTCACGGTTACACTGATGCTTCCATCTTTACTTGTGGTAGCGTCCGTTTTGGTAATGTCTCCTACCGTCACCCTTACGCCCTCAAGATCAGCTCCGTTTAATGCTTCCTCTACAGCTCGTCTGATGTCTTCCTGGGCAACGTCGTTTCTGTTGTTTTCACCCAGCACCTCTTCTACCGTGCTCTGCACAGCCCCCTCTGCATGTTCCACCTTCTCCCGGTCAGTCATTAAAATAATCTTCTGTGTAGACGTCGCTGTATTTCCCGCATGATCTGTAACACGAACGGTAAGAATCGTTTCACCCATAGGAATAGCACTTGCCGGAATCAAAAAACTATCTCTCGTTTTCATGCTTGCGGCATAATTTCCTTCTATCTTCACTTCTTCCTGGTTTCCGATCTGATAGCTCACAGAAGCAATTCCTCCGGAAATAGCACTATCCTTATCGTCTGTCACTACCACTTTAATCTCAGGCGCCGTCACATACGCATCAGTTGACACAGCTCCGTTGTTTACCTGAAATGCAATTTCAGGCGCATTATCTTCAATCAGAACACCCGTGGCTCCATTTAAGCCTGCTCCCACCGTCACACTGGAGGAAGGGTTTCCAGCATGGTCGGTACAGATAATCAAAATCGTCCCTTTGAAATCCGCATCAACTGTAATCTGAGCGGAGCCTCTGGTCAGCTTTGCTGTTTTTTTCTGAACTTCTCCTCCTTCCGGCGTTACCGTATAGTCAATCTGATCCGCCCCGCTTCCTTCCTCTGTCACGGGTACAGTTATAATCAGACTCTCCTTGCCGATCAGCCAATTCCATAAGTTTTTCGGTTGGTAATTATAGCTTAACGTTCCGATTACAGGGGCAATATCGTCCGTCCATTTTGCCCAAAATTCCTTTTCTCCGGTTTCTGTTGGGGAGATTTCTTTTACGACAGTTCCTGTGCAGGTTGAATTGGTGTACCAGCCGCTAAAGGTATAGCCTGTTTTCATGGGCGTCGGCAGGATTAATCCTGTCCCATAAGTATAGCTTGTATAGTTGCTTTCATTGGTTATGATCCCGTCATTTTTATGATAGGTTACACCATAGCCATTTGCCGTCCACTTGGCATAATAAACCTTATTCCCCGTTTCTGCTGGGGAGATGGACGTTACCGCTGTTCCGGTAAAACTCTGGCTTGTATACCAGCCCCCAAAGGTATAGCCTGTTTTCGTGGGTTTCGGCAGAGTTAATCCTGTACCGTAGGTATAGCTTGTATAATTGCTTTCATTGGCTATGGTTCCGCTGTTTTTGTTATAGGTTACCGTATAGCTGTTTGCCGTCCACTTGGCATAATAGGTCTTATTCCCCGTTTCCGCGGCTGAAATCGATGTCACCTTTGTCCCTGTGAAATTCTGGTTCGTATACCAGCCCCCAAAGGTATAATTCGCCCGGGTAGGCGTCGGCAGGGTCAAGCCTG